>JBDVOJ010000039.1:0-2177 GCA_039969155.1 Kangiellaceae bacterium | reverse complement strand
GAATATCGGGCAGATTAAGAGAGCGCCAATTCGGAATATCGACCTTAATCGCTCGAATGACCATTGACACTTGATTTCGTTGTTTAAAAATATTGACTCGAAAACGACCAACATTGGTTTGCGAGATCGCCAAATTCATTTCTGGTTTACGCTCAAACTCAGCTTTTTGGTCTTCATCCATGATTCGATTTGCGATCGCTTCAACTTCCCCCGGATGCATAATCTTACGGTCGATCGCCATCAACTTTCCATGGAATTTGGCGCTTGGCGGAGCCCCCGTCGAAAGAAACAAATCGGAGCCATCTTTCTCCGCCAATATTCTTAAATAGTCCTCAAATTCCATCGATGCTCCCAACTGCATGTCACAAAGTTAACTGATAGAAAATAAGTATAGTCAGAATTTTAGAACAATCTCGGGATTATTCTTTTGAGAGTTAAATTAATTTGGATTCTATTTAAAGTAACTTCTAGCAAAAGAAACTAAGCAATTGATTCAGCGTAAAAATACAATAATAAGACTGCGGCAATTAATACCACAGAAAAAACCCATAAACGTTTCATCGAGTCATCTTTCTTACCCGCACCACTTTGCTGCTCCATTTGTTGCGCAGTGATTAGCGCTTGAGCTCTGGCAATTCGTTTCTGCATGTCTTCATCGTATTCTTGCTGACTATTGCCAAGATCAGGATTTTGAGGGGGGCTAGTGTTTTGCCTGACAGACTGTTTTGTCTCTCCACTAGCTTTCGAACCCGTCGCTGATGGCCCGTCGTTATAAGTTGACTCTTCAAACAGTGATGCAGTCTTAGCAGAGCTATTTCGACTACTCATTAGTGCGCTGTTCAAAGCGGGTACTAAAACCGTTTCAGCGCCAATCTTAAGTAGCTTTTGTTGCCACTGCTCAGCCTTTTCTTTAGAAATAGCTTTTTTAAGAGTCACTCGCTTGCCGGTAAAAAGCTTATCGACTTTTTCTTCCGTGAGCTTAAGATGTTTTGCAAAGTTCGCTTTGACTTGTTGTTCAGAAAACCCAACCAACACCGCTCCAGCGTAAACCAAATCAAATAATTGTGTTTGCTCCATGTTGACATCCTTATACGAAATTAAACTCTGTTTTTCTATATTCCAGCGGCAGCGAGCAGGTCGGAAATGCGACCGATAATAGTGGTAAGTTGAGGATGATTAATCTCGAAATCATCAATTGCTTGTTTGACTTTGTGTACTAAGAACTCGTCTGCGGATAAATCTTCTTCTTTTTTATTGAGTAACTGAGTAATTTTCTTGCTCAAATTTGCCGCTTTCTGCTGATGGTAATCATCCAATGGGTGCTCATTTGATAACTGCTCATCTAATTGTTTTTGTAGTTCAATCAACTCTAATCGGTTCATGACTATAACTCCGCAAATTGGAAAGGTCAGCTCAAATATTACATGGTTTACTTCAATCCATCTAGCCCTGTCGTCATATGTCTATTATTAATATTAAAAAGGCATCATTCTGCTTAAATGAAGGTAATTTTAAAACAAATAGTGGCTTAGTAATTTTTGCACTAGCAGATCCCGCTGTGCCCTGCTATCCTGCGCACTTTATGTTGTCAACTGAATCCCTTTAATGATCAATCGCTGTACCTTTATAGCCTTTATTTGTAGTCTTTCGCTAGTCAATACTTCAACCGCTTTGGCACAAAATGATGAGCCGATTAATTGTGAAACTAATCCAGTACAGAACGAAGAGCATTGCAGTGAAAGCAGCGATGAAATCTTAATCATTACCCAACGAAAATCTCCATTGGCGGGACTTAGTCCAACCAGTCAAGCAACCACTCAGATAGCCCCCTCCGAAAGCATTGCGATTCCTACAACGCTGACTGACTTAATCGAAGGGACACCGGGTGTTGCAGAAAATAGTCAGCCCGGACTTTTTCAAGTAGTTTCGATCCGCGGTGTATCACGTCAAAGAATTCTTACATTAATTGAAGGTGTAAAAATCGCTAACGATCGGCGTGCAGGAGTTGCAGCTTCATTTATTGACCCGTTATTACTTAGTAATGTTGAAATCACTAGAGGCCCAATTTCCAGTTACTACGGTTCCGGGGCTATTGGCGGTGTCAGTAACCTTAACTTCACTCGAACACAAGGAATAACAGCGGCGGCAGGAATCGAGCAATCTGGAAATCAGAACTA
>JBDVOJ010000038.1:0-142547 GCA_039969155.1 Kangiellaceae bacterium | reverse complement strand
AATGACGATGTCAAAGTTCAAGTGCTTGCTGAGAATGGTGTAGCAACAGTCTCTGAGAAAACAAAACCAGCAAACGAAGGTTCTCAAAAGAAAAAAGCCAACAAGAAAAAGCGAGCTGACTCATGATTCGACAAGCTGTCGAGTTTTCGGTTAAACGAAAAGTCACTATTTTAATGGTATCAATCGCGCTAGTCGCTTTTGGTATTGTTGGTTTTACCCGGTTACCGATTAATTTATTACCCTCTTTAAGCTATCCATCATTGACCGTTCAGACCGAATTTCCGAATGCTGCACCGGCAGAAGTCGAACAACTTATTACTCGTCCTGTGGAAGAAGTTGTTGGGGTTTTAAAAGGGCTTAAGCAAATTCATTCAGTCTCGCGTTCCGGTGTTTCCGAGGTCACACTGGAATTTGGCTGGGAAGCTGACATGACTACATTGGCGATGGACATACGGGAAAAACTCGATCGCTTAGAATTACCACTTGATGCGGATACTCCCATTGTATTGCGATATGATCCTGCGCTCGATCCTATTATGAAAATGAGTTTGAGTGGAGATTATCCGTTAACTCGAATGCGTCTTCTAGGCGATAAACTGGTAAAGGAGACATTAGAAAGAATTGAAGGTGTTGCTTCAGCGAAAATTCAAGGTGGTGAAGAGGAAGAAATTCATATCAATATCCATCAGGGCAAATTAGCAGCAATGGGGCTTGAACCGAATGAACTGAGCCAGCTACTGAGCAATTCCAATATCAATCGCCCCGGTGGTTCACTGAAGAATGAGCAAACTCAACTGTTGGTCAGGACACTAAATGAGTACGATGACTTACAAGAAATGCGCGATCTTCGGATCACTCCACCCAATAGTCCAGTAGTCAGGTTAGGGGATGTCGCTGATGTTTTGTGGACCAGCAAAGACAAAGAGGAAATCGCTCGTTTTGGCGGCCAAGAGGGCATTTTAGTTTCACTTTATAAAGAAGGAGACGCCAATACTGTTGAAGTTGCTAATTCTATTAAGCAACAAATACAAACACTGCAAAGAAAACTACCTAAAGGCGTGAAAGTTTCAGTCCAATTTGATCAGTCCCGATTTATTGAACAGTCTATTAATGAAGTTAAACAGTCGCTACTATTTGGTGGGTTGTTGGCCATTTGCGTACTTTGGATTTTTCTACGTGACTTTAGATTGACCGCAATTATTACTACCGCCATCCCGCTTTCTGTTGTGGCATCATTTATTTTTATGTACCGCTTTGATGTCTCACTAAATATTATGTCCTTGGGAGGTCTAACTCTCGGAGTTGGTATGTTGGTGGATTCTGCGATTGTGGTGCTGGAATCTATCCATCGGCAAAGAGAGAAAGGCTTGGGGATCTTCGATGCAGCGATTGAAGGGACTAGCGAAGTCGGCGGTGCTGTGACGGCATCCGTTCTAACCACCATTGCCGTATTTGTGCCCATCGTTTTTGTCGAAGGAATTGCTGGACAGTTATTTAGAGATCAAGCGTTAACTGTGACGTTTAGTTTGATTATGTCGCTTATTGTGTCATTTACGTTGATTCCAATGTTGGCTTCATTAGGACGACGTAAATCGAAGAAAAGCAAAATCGACAACGCACCATCGAGTTTCAATTCTCTTGGACGCTTTTCCGAAAGCTATGAAAAAATACTCAGATCAGTCCTTAAATTCAAGTGGGCTACAGTGGCTAGCGCATTCGCTATTTTCTTTTTATCACTGACATTAGTTTCTAAACTGCCGACCGAATTGATCCCGCAACTCAGTGAAGGCGAATTTTATTTTGATGTTAGTTTACCAGAAGGGACTGCGTTACCCACCACCAATAAAGTGATGGAAAAAATGGAAAGGATCGCTTTAGAAAATCCTGAAGTCGATTCGGTTTATGTCTCGGTAGGTAGTCGTAATGTGAGTGGCGGTTTGTCGCTAAAAACAAAAGATGAAAACCTCGCTCAAATTAGTATCGTCATCAAAGATCGTTCGGATTCAGACATGGAACAGCGAGTGATTGAACAACTAAGAACCGCCTATAGTGATTTGCCGCAGGCTGATGCCCAGTTTGGTAGACCTTCATTTTTTAGTTTAAAGACTCCCATGGAACTTTTATTTTTTGGTGAAGAGCTAGAGGTAATGAAGGAATATACATTGCAACTACTGCCTAAAATTAGCAAAGTCGAGGGCTTAATCGATGTACGAGCTTCTTTGGAAACTGGTAATCCAGAATTAGTGGTTCAATTCGATAGAGATCAGCTAGCCAGACTCGGATTTAATATCGAGGGTGTCTCACAGGCAATCAATCAACGTGTGAATGGCACCATTGTTTCGAGATTTCAGCAACCTGACCGACAGATAGATATTCGTCTAAGAAATCGTGAAATCGACCGAGATAGCGTCAACGATATGGAAAATATTGTCATTGGTGAAGCAGATGGTAGACCAGTCACATTAAAAGCTGTTGCAAAAATTGAAGCATTGCAAGGCCCTGCAGCGATTGACCGTATTCAACAGTCGCGGGTGGCGATAATAGCCGGTAACCTAAAAGGTCGAAGTCTTAGTGATGTGACCAAAGATATCCAGCAATTGATTGAACAAAACCCACCACCTGCGCAACTAAATTTTGAATTTGGTGGGCAAAACAAAGAAATGCAACAGTCGTTCAACAGCATGTATTTTGCCATTGGTTTAGCTATATTTTTAGTTTACTTAGTCATGGCAGCCACTTTTGAACATCTTGGACATCCTTTTGTGATTTTGTTCACTATTCCCTTGGCGATGGTTGGAGTTATTCTTGGATTGTTAATAAGCGGCTACGGCATTAGCGTCATCTCAATGATCGGTGTTGTCTTTCTCGTTGGGGTCGTAGTGAATAATGCCATTGTGTTGGTGGATGCGATTAATCAAGCTCGCCGTGCTGGGTTAGAGAAATTAGAAGCGATCGTTGAAGCTGGAAAGTCTCGATTAAGACCTATCTTAATGACCACTTTCACTACGGTACTGGGGTTATTGCCTATGGCGATTGGTTTTGGTGAAGGTGCAGAATTACGAGCGCCACTAGCGGTAGTCGTTTCATTTGGTTTGGTGGTGGCTACGGGACTTACTTTATTAATCATTCCCGCCACTTATTATATTGTGCCATCAAAAATTACCACTGATGAGGAATTAGAAGAGCTAAACCGTCGAGTTGAAGTGGCGGAAGAGACCGAAAGTCATCACCAAGCGCTAGATTAAATCTATGAGCTTTGGATTAGCCGGAGAAAAGTTATGACACTTCCAGAACTTGCCGTAAAAAGGCCAATAGCGACCTTGATGGCGTTAATTAGTTTATTAGTGCTGGGCCTGATCGCGTTAACACGTTTAGAGTTAGCGTTTATGCCAGAAGCTGAAAGGAAGCAGTTATTCGTTGTTGTGAATTATCAAAACGCTTCGCCCAAAGCGATAGAGCGAATGATCGTAAAACCCTTGGAAGAATCGCTAGCCTCTATCAACGGGCTCGAGCACATGTGGTCCAATAGCGATCATCGCGGAGCACGGGTCAATCTTAATTTTGATTTCGATACCAATATGGATTTAGTTCGAGCTGAAATCCGAGAACGTATCGATCGAACTCGCGATGAACTCCCCGAAGATGTCGACCGAATTATTATTTCTGGAAATTGGAATCCTAGAGAAACAGGCGAGACAATACTAGAAGCTAGGATTGCTTCAGGACGAGATCTGAGTAAAAGTTACGAATTATTAGAACGAAAAATAGTCAGACCGTTAGAACGAATCGCTGGGGTGGCGGTGGTTACTCTTGACGGGGTTAACCCTCGCGAAGTCAAAATTAATTTGGATCTAGAACGAATTAAAAAACACCGAATCGATCCAAGGGATGTGCAACGAAGTATTGCGTTGAACAATAAAAATAGTGCTCTCGGGGTGCTGCGTTCTGATCAAACTAAGATTTCACTTCGAGCGTTAGGTGCATTGACTTCGCTCGAAGAAATTAAGCAGCTTCCCATTCTTAATAGTAATCTCAAACTGCAAGATATTGCCGAAATTACCTTCGTTGAACCCCCTCTAGAATATGGGCGTCATTTAGATGGCGATTTTGCCATAGGCCTAAATGTTGCCAAAGAGTCGACCGCAAACACCATTGAAATTACTCAAGCTGTTCATCAACGCATAGCGGCAATGCAAGATGACCCAGAGCTGGATGGTATTAATTTTTTAGTTTGGCAAGACCAAGGAAAAGAAATTAAAAATACATTAGGTGACCTGCAGCAGACTGGTTTTTTTGGGGCGATATTAGCGACGCTAGTTTTGTTTATATTTCTTCGAAAAGTGACGACAACTTTAGTGGCGGTTTCTTGTATACCTTTCTCGTTAATTGTTACTTGTGGCGTTATATGGCTTCAGGGTAAATCATTAAACACTATTTCATTGCTTGGTTTAATTGTAGGTCTTGGAATGCTAGTCGATAACGCGGTAGTCATTATGGAAAATATTGATCGTTATCAAAAGAAAGGTTATGGCGGAAGAGTGGCTGCAATTTTAGGTTCAAAGGAAGTGTCGATTGCCGTGATAACCGCAACGCTTACATCTATCATTGTTTTTCTGCCGATGATATTTACTAAGCCAACTAATATGAATGTCATTTTGCAAGAGTTAGGTATGACGATCGTCATTACTCTACTCGCTTCATTATTGGTTAGCCAAACTCTGATTCCGCTGGCGGCAAGAAAACTACTTAAGAAACCGAAAAAGAAAGTTTCGACACCAGTGATGGATTGGTTGCAATCGCGCTACCATAAAATACTTCAGTTCACACTACACCATCGTTGGATTTCCGTGGTGGTTGGTCTTAGTTTGTTAGGATCCACCATGTACCCTGTTAGCAAAATGAATTTTAATTTTGACGCGGCGCCGACGGAAATGTTTATCGGATTACGAGTTGATTTTAGCGAGGCTGCATCATTAGAGAAAAAGGAGCAACTGATCAGCGAAATTGAAAACTCATTAGTGCCCTACAAAGAGCGATTCAATGTTCAATCCATCTACAGTTGGTGGAGTGAGAATCGCTCAATAGTAAGACTCTATATGAAACCCGGGTTTCAAAATGAAGAAGCTATGAATAAAGTTAGAAAGGAGTTGCGTCCTTTATTGCCGGTGATCGCGGGGGTGAAAATTCAAGTTCAGGACAATGGGCCATTCTGGCGGCGCAATAGTGGTAAAAGAGTCTCGATGCAATTGCAAGGGCCAGATTCTGAAACTTTAGGAGAGTTAGGTGAACAAGCGCTGGTCATCATTGAGAAAATTCCAGGGCTGTTTGATTTCTATTCAACCGCAGAAGGAGGTCAATTGGAGCTTCAAGCGGAGCTGGATAGAGATCGTATGTCTGCTTATGGAATTGCTAGCGGTGAACCACCTAGCCTAGTAGAAATGACTTTCAGAGGACGTCGATTACCTCGCTACAAAAGCGAGGATGGTGAAGTTGAAATGAATTTAACTTTGGGGGACAACCAAAATACCAGTGTTTCCGATCTTAGAAATCTTAGTTTGATTAAAGATGATGGCTCCGCTATAGCGATGGAAAGTGTGTCATCGTTTTCCACCCAAAAAGGCCCAAGCCGGATAAATCGACAGAATAAAATCTCCAGTATTTCCATTGGCGCGCGTTTTGATTCTGGGCAACGAAATGAATACACAAAAAAGATGACCGATGCATTGAAGCAAATGAATCTACCCGAAGGATATGAGTGGCAATTTAATAATCGTTGGCGCGGAGCGGAACAAAGCCAAGATGAATTTATGCTCAATCTGTTCTTGGCCTTGGGGTTAATATTTGGAGTGATGGCCAGCTTGTTTGAATCGATAAAACAAGCCATTGCGTTAATGATCTCGCTGCCTTTTGCATTGGCAGGGGCTTTTTGGACCTTGTTTTTAGCCGGTGTTGATTTTGACCAACCAGCTTCGATAGCTGTCTTGTTACTACTTGGGATAGTGGTCAATAACGGTATTGTTATGGTGGAACATATTAATCTCTATCGGCGAGAAGGTTGGGCTAGACATAAAGCAATGATTCAGGGTGGTAAGGATCGCTTAAGACCCATTTTAATGACGGCATTAACTACTTTGGTTGGACTGGTGCCAATCATCATTCAAAAACCGTCACTTGGAGGCATCTATTATTACTCGATGGCCTATGTCATTATTGGCGGACTGTTGGTTTCTACTTTGTTAACCACGCTGTTTTTACCAGCAACCATTTCATTGGTTGAGGATGTTCCTGGATGGTTGAAGCGAATGATTTTTCCAAGTGCTCGTAAATCTAAAGTAGGCTCCCCGATTAAAACAAATTCGTAAATTTATTATTGAAGAGTTAAACGTATGAACAGCGAGAAACAAAACGCCATAGAAGCCGCAGTTTTTAGACGGCTACTAAAACACTTTGACGACCATAAAGAAGTACAAAATATTGATTTGATGATCTTAGCGGATTTTTGCAGAAACTGCCTTTCCAAATGGTATGTTACCGCAGCAGAAGAACAAGGTGAATCAATCGATTATGAAGCGGCTAGAGAGCTTGTTTATGGTATGCCATATTCCGAATGGAAAGCCAATCACCAAAGCAAAGCGACACCGGAACAAATGGCGGCTTTTGAGGCGCGGAATGCGGCCAAAGAAAAAAACTAAAAGACAAACATATTCACCACAGAGAACACAGAGAAAGAAAAAATCTTGTTTAGTTTTTTGATCCCTTCTCTCTTCGGGAGAGGGAATAAGCGCCACTCTGTAGGTCAGTCTTCAGGCTGACAAATAGCCGTGAGTAAAGAACCAGCTCAATAATAAACACAATTGCCCAAAACAGCTAAGCTTCCTAATATATCCAAGCCTGCTGAGCTTGTCGAAGCCTTGACTAAATGCGATGATACTCCTCAAACAAGCTGCTTAATTTTAGCAAAATAATTAATTCTAAAATAGATTTAACCATTCATAGGAACTCAAATGAAAGTCTTTATCACCGGCGCGACAGGGTTTTTAGGAACTAATTTAGTACACCTTTTAGTCGAAAAAGGGGTTGAGGTTTTTGCCATTAAGCGTCCAAGTTCAAATACTGATGCCTTTGAAGGAATGCCTATTAATTGGTACGAAGGTGATGTTTTGAACAAAGCTTTATTAGAAAAAGCCTGTCCTGACAATGTCGATTATATTTTCCATGTGGCCGCCGATACCAGTATGTGGTCGCGTAATAATGCCAAACAAACCGAAATTAATCTCAATGGTACTGCCAATATCATAGCGATAGCGAAATCTAAGCATGCCAAACGATTGATCCACACTTCTAGTATTGCGGCTTATGGTATTCACCATGAGCAAGTGATCACTGAACAGACTGAGCAAATCGGTGACCAATGTTTTGCTAACTATTATCGAACTAAGTTGGCTTCAGAGAAACTCGTCAAGGCAGCGGTCGCCAACGGCGATTTAGATGCGGTAATTCTCAATCCCTGTCATTTAGTTGGACCATGGGATTCGCACAATTGGTCACAAATGCTCACTATGGTGGCAGAAGATAGTTTACCCGGAGTGCCTCCTGGGCACGGCAGCTTTTGCCATATTAAAGAAGTTGCCAAAGCTCACTGGGCTGCAGCTGAAAAGGGCAAGAAAGGCGAAAACTATATATTGTCTGGAGCAGATGCATCATTTGTAGAATTTGTTACGGAAATCGGCAAACTGCTGAACAAGAACGTGCCAGCCAAGGCCACTCCTCATTGGTTGCTTAAAATCGTTGGGCAAGTATCGGTGTTCTTTGCGATATTTACCGGTAAAGAACCTAATATGACCCCAGAAAAGGTGTTGATAGTCAGTGAAGTGCTTCATGTCAGTAGCAAAAAAGCACAAGATGAGCTGGATTATCGTGTCGACATTCCTCTTAAAACCATGCTCAAAGACTGCTATACGTGGATGAAAGCTCAGGAAATGATTGCATAGCCTATTAATCTCGGTATACTCGCCCCCGAATAAAAGTCTGAAATTTTCAAAATTAAGGTGAATGCATGAGCAATTATGACTCTTTTGAGCAAAAAGCAAGTTACGGGATCGGAATGAATATGGGCCACCAATTACTAGGCCAATCATTTGACGGATTAGAAATTGAAGCAGTAGCACAAGGTATCAAAGATGCATTTATGCACGTTGAGCCAGCGGTTGCCAGAGAAGACTTGCAAGCTGCATTCGATCACATTACCAAAAAAATGCAGGAACAAGCTGCTGAAAAATCAAAAGGTGCTATTGAAGCTGGTGAAAACCACCTTAAAGAAAATGCTGCTAAAGATGGCGTCACTGTTACTGAGTCTGGTCTACAGTACGAAGTGATCACTGAAGGTTCTGGTGACGTTCCAACTGCTAGCTCTACTGTTAAAACTCACTACCACGGCACATTAATCGACGGAACAGTTTTCGACAGCTCTTATGATCGCGGGCAGCCTGCAGAGTTTCCAGTTAACGGTGTTATCGCTGGCTGGACAGAAGCACTACAACTAATGCCTGTGGGCTCTAAGTGGAAGCTGACTATCCCATACGCGCTAGCTTACGGCGAGCAAGGTGCAGGTGGAGCAATTGGTCCATGTGAGACTTTAGTTTTTGACATTGAGTTATTAGAAATCGTAGGTTAAGTATTTTTATATAAACCAAAAACTCAAGATCAAGAATTTAAAAAGCGTTGGTAGTAATACCGGCGCTTTTTTTATGTGTTCAGATAGAGTTGCTAGTTTCTAGTTGTAGGAACAATAAATATGCTCTAAAACCTTCTCCAAAGAGAGTGAGGTAGAGAAAGGACAAAAGTATATTTTGTAGGTCAGTCTTCAGGCTGACAAGCTGCCTCCGACAAAGTTAGCGACTATTCCAAATCTATTGCTTGCCAAACACTACTCATACAGGTAGTATTGTTGGCGAAACCTATTTCGCGGCTTGTTGACCATCAACTTTTCAGCTTTGCTGCACTCAACTAACTTTTTAATCAATGGGAGCATTCCTATGGCAGTGGTGACTTTATATATGTCAGATCGCGACTCTAATCAAACCTTTACCGATAAAAAATCCGCAGACAACTATGACAAAATGCTCGAGCTAGCTGAAAATGTTAGTTTGTGGATGGAAAAATCAATCGAAGGGCTTTCTGAAGAGCAAATTGAAAGCATTGGTATGTTGGTCGCAGAAAACAAGGAAGTATTAGCAAAAGCACTTAAAGCTCGTCCAGAGATCTTACTGGAAGATAATGATTCGGATGAGGAAGTGACTGAAGATGAGAAAGTGACTAAGATTTCTGCTTAGTTAAAACCAATAAAAATATTTTTAACTCAATTAGTTAGCAAACTGAAAAACGACTAGTTGGGTTAAAAGTGGTTCACGAAAGTTTAATCCTCACAACTTTCATTGTTTCGAACTCCAACCCTGCAACGACTTCCGTTTCTGGGTAGTAAGTTAGATTCACTCGCTGACCTTTATTCAGCTGTTTGTACTTAGTCTTTCGTTTGTATTTAAACGGAACATCGCAACCTTCAACCATAATTGAATTGATAAACCAATCATCTTTTTCTCTTTGAGTATGGGAAACCACTTTTTTCATTTCGGAATGATTTAGTTTTTGATGGGATTTGATCAGTTTGTCGGGATCCGTTTGCATAGTCATTTACTCGTACGATTTTAACTCAAAGCTAGTTGGTTAGCCAAAAAATGGGACTACGGTAAAGTAACCTAGCAACCCTGCGAAAATTAACAACATCGCGAATTTGATTGGTGATTGCATAAAAAACTCTAACCGGCTAATTTTTTCACCGGTCTGTTCAAGGGATTCAAGTTCGGATTTTGCATTTTGATATCTTTCAATCTGGTATTCTTTTATGAGTTGTTTTGCTCGGTCGACCTTTTCTTTTTCACGAGTCCACATTGCAGCGTAGCCTAAACCCCAGCGCCCAGAATCAGTTTCATACCACTCGATTTCGGCAGACTCTAGAATATCCCGGATATCCTCAGCTTCATCTTCAGGTACACCATTTAACTTAAAAAGCAGATTAGACATAAATTTTTGTGGGCAGGTAGAAAATAATTAGGTTGTCGATGAACTATTGTAACAAAATTATTGGCCGAGCGTTTAGCAAAATCCAAGGCCAATGAGATAACTTATAAGCAAGCAAAAAAAACCGACTGGTCAAATGGGACACCAGCCGGCAGGGAAGTGAATTTTTTATGAAGCTAATTAAACCAATATTTTATAGCCTAAATGCCTATATTTTGTGCTCCGATGTAGCTGAGCAAGAAAAGGGCAGCCAGAACAAAGTGCTTAAATTTTTCACGTTGATTAGTCATGGCTAGCTCCCTCAATATTGACTAGAATAGTCACCTTGGAAGCAATTATCCGATATGTAAACTGAATGAAAACTGAACAAAAAAGGTGTAATAGAATGCTCTTTGAAGTGGCTGATTTAGTAGGAGCTATGCTGAATAGTCGCTAATTGTTCTTTTAGAGATAGCAGATTGTCTTCCCAATAGCGGGTAGTGTTAAACCATGGGAAGTTATGCTTAAAACTCGGATCCTCCCATCGCTGAGCTAACCAGCCACTATAATGGATCATGCGAATGGTTCTTAGTGGTTCCATTATTTTGAATTGTCGGTCGTCAAACTCAAAAAAGTCTTCATAACCTTGCAATAATTTGTTCCACAGATTTCTATCAGATGCGTCATTGATCAACATCCAAAGATCTTGAATCGCTGGGCCGTTTCGAGAATCGTCGAAATCGACAAAATGCGGCCCATCATCCGTCCACAATATATTGCTAGGGTGGCAGTCGCCGTGAAGTCTCAGTGACTGATATTCACCCAGTTGTTGAAAACGTTCTAGACAAATTTCAATAAGCTGGTCGGTAAGCGCGGTATAGGCGTCAAGAATATGCGATGGAATAAAATCGTTTTTTAACAAAAAACGTTGGCTATCCTGAGCATAAGATTCAACATTAACCCTAGGCCTTTTATCAAAGGGTTTACTTTCGCCAATTAAATGAATTCGACCAATAAAACGACCGATCCATTCAAGGGTTTTTTCATCCTCTAACTCTGGCGTTCTGCCGCCCTTACATTCAAAAATTGAGAATCTAAAACCATTCGATTTAAGCAGGGTTTGTTGATTAAATCTGAGTGGTGGGATCACCGGTACTTCACTGTCAGCTAGCTCTAAACTAAAGTCATGCTCCTCAAGTATTTGCTCATCGCTCCAGCGGTTCGGACGATAGAATTTAACCACGTATTTTTGTTCATCATAATCTCTGAATTGATAAACCCTATTTTCATAGCTGTTGAGGGCTAGTAATGCGGCTTGAGGTTCGATTCCTACTGACTCGATAGCATCTAGTACACCGTCTGGTGTGAGATTAAAAAATGATTGAATTTCATTTTGAGTCATAAAAAAGGGAGGGGGTGGATTTTAAAAATCCATGATAGCAAATTTTTTGAGTTAGTGGGTTTATCTAATATTCGTAGGTAGTTTTTAGTTGCGATGCTATTTTGATTGTTTTGTGTTTGGATTGAGTGAGTTTAGGGAATATTGAAGACTGCACCGTTCCCAAAGTAGACATTCTCGTTGTTCTATTTAAAGAACTAAAAACAAGGTTAAAGGCGTTTCGCAGCGCTGGCGCTCTGACTGCGACATTCTTTTGTCAAGAGCAACAAAAGAACGCAAAAATGCCCTTGACGTTGCGCACTGGGCGACCGAAATTGGCCTAGTGCTTGCCTTTGGTTTCTAAGGGACGCCCACCACCTGTTCGTCTGTGTGGCCCATCCCAACACTCCTGACTTCGCTCATTCTTTCTTTACACGTAATTTGTGACGTGAATATCTTTGCCAAAGTTTTACCCGCCTAGCGGCTATAACGGGGAAGTGAAACTCATGAGGCAGCGGGTAGACAATAAAAGTAAATGAGCGTGAGCGAGCTCTTTTCTTCCGCTGACTCTCTGTCAACAAATAAGGACTGTAAAGGCTGAGAACAACTATCAATACGTAAACAATGAGTTATCTTCAGCGAAAAGCACTTTTGGTTACTTTCGTCTAAGAACGCCTACTTTTGGTGGTGCTTTGGCCAAAAGTTACTCGCACGCAAGCGAAGCGAAACAAAGGGTTGCTGAGCGAATTCGAAGCATTGACTTTATGTTTGGTTCTTAAAAAAGAAGGATAAGAATCGTCCGCTATAGACAAAAAACAACCCTATACTTTAATCTTACTCCACTCCCGCTTGCGCCAAAGCGAGGCAAACCAGAAAGCTTGAAACAGTCGATATAAACCTTGAGTCAACCAAATCGCTGTCAGCCCCATACCTAAATAGGGACCAATTATCCAAGCCAACGGCAGGAAGATAAGCCATTGGCACACTATGCTGACAATCATCGTTATTCGAGTAGCACCAGCACCCTGCAGCGCGGACATCAAGACTAAGTTGTAAGCATCGATAACAATTGCAATACCCACTAACTGAAGTGGAACTCTCGCCAATTCGATGGTTGCAGGGTTATCAAAAAATATTGATAGAATTAATTCTGGGAGCATTAGCATCGGCAGACTTAATAGTAAAATAGATGCAGCCGCTATTTTGGATGTATCCCAAGCCCATTGATAAGCATCTTCAATTTCTTTTCTGCCCAAAGCTTGACCAACCAAGGTCGCAGCGCTCATTCCGAATCCAATAGATGGCAATATGGCGACTAAGGTCAGGGTGGTCAAAATGTTAGCCGCAGCTAATTCGGTAGTGCCAATTTTTCCAACGATCCAAAATAGCAGAGTGAAACCCACCGCAAAAAACAATTGTTGCATGGACGCGGGCAATGAAATCTTAATCAGCTGCTTTATCGTTTGCATTGATGGTAAATGAGCGCCAAAGCCAAAATGCTTGGTATGCTTCATGGTTAGCCATAAATACATTAGGGTGCCACCAAACATTGAAATTGTTGTGCCTAGCCCTGCGCCTTCTGTACCCATTTCTGGGAATCCCCAGTTACCGAAAATTAATACATAGTTCAAAAAGATATTAAGAATATGCATGGTAACAATCGTTTTAAAATAGAACTTTGTCAGCTTTATAGCGCTCAAGTAGCCACGAAAACTGAAGTTCATTCCGATCGCCATAATCCCGATGAGTCTTGCATCTAAGTACTTAGCGCCTTCTGATATAACTTTTGGATCGCTATTAAGTGCAGCCATGATTTCGGTGCTATAACTCATTAAGAAATAGCTGGTTGGTATGGTAGCGAAGAATATGAGCACCAAAGCTCCGTTCAACGGGTTGGCGGCAATTGAAGAATTTCCTTCACCAATTCGTCTGGCAACGGTCGCTTGAACACCCGATGAAAAGCCCATAAAAATGGCAGCAGCAACAAAATTGATAAAACTGGCTAGGCCAACTGCTGCTAATTCAGCTTCACCTAGTTGGCTAACCATTCCAGCATCTACTAGATTCAAAATATTTTGAGACATCATTCCACCAATGATTGGTAGAGCTATCTGAAATATTTGAGTCGAACGTTCACGAGGTACCAAAAACGAATTTCCTATGGTTGCAGAGCTGTCGAATAGTTATTCTAGGTAATGAGGGAATTGATTATAACAGCTAATTGATGAACTACTTAATCAGAGTGTTACAAAACATTGTCGCCAAATAGACTTACGTTCGCTAATAATCAAAGGCGCGCGCGAGGCACCAAATATCTACTCTTTGGGCTCCTGCCAACTTCGCTTGCTTAGTGAGTTCGCTCACTGTCATTCCTGTAGTAACCACATCATCTACAACCGCTACATGGGCAGGAAGCTGAGAATCGATTTGAAATGCATTCTTCATGTTTACTCTACGCTCATTGGAGTCTAAACCAGATTGCGCCTGAGTCGATTTGATTCGGCGGATTCCTTTGTTCAAAACTTTAATCGACAATTGGTTAGAGAGTTTATTTGCCAATAGTCGAGATTGGTTAAAACCTCGATCGGCCAGTTTGGCTCGGTGAAGTGGTACTGGAATAATTAACAAAGGATAGTCGGTCGCTAGGTAATGCATGCGAATCACGGATAATAAATAGTCAGCAAGAATTGGTAAATACTGTAATTGGGCACCGTATTTTAGTTGAGAAATAAAGTTATTGATTGGGTATTCATAATGAAACGCGCTGACGGTGCGGTCGTAGTTAGGACTATTCGCCAAGCAGCTGCCACAATCATTCCCTATAGATGCAGCTTGTTCAGCTGAATCCCGCTTGCTAAAAAGTGGCAAACCGCAAGTAAAACAACTTGACTGACTCAAAGGCATTTTGGAATGGCAAAAATGGCAAATTATTCTCGAATTGCTACTTGAAGAGTTTATGCTCTTATTCGTCGTTAGCTGGTCAGAGTTGTTAACCTTACATCCGCACAATACGCATTCAGTAGTTATTCTAAAGTGTTCAAATAAATCCATTTAAGGGTTCCCTGAGACTAAACTCCCTCTGTAAGTCAGTAATTGAAGCCATTTTAAGTCTTGCTGGTTAATAATTAACCAAAAGTAAACTGGTCATATTATGTTGCTTGACGTTTCGGCTGGCTCAATTAATATCGCGCGCTAACATTGTAGGCTTCCAGCTGAGCACAAAAATTCCAGTCACTAGTGATAATACGAGCGAAATTAATATGATACAAGCCAAAACCACCCCGGACTTAACACACAATGAACAAAATCAATCTGTTCAAAAGGTGAGTAGGCTTGGTGTTAGGCACGATTGGCAGATTTCGCAAATTCGGGAGCTTTACCAACTTCCAATGAATGACTTGTTATTTAAAGCGCAGACGATTCACCGACAACACTTCGAACCTAACCAAGTACAAACTTCAACTCTAATGAGCATTAAAACGGGAGCTTGCCCAGAAGACTGCGCTTATTGCCCGCAGAGTGGTCACCATAATACCGGTCTTTCTAAAGAGCAATTAGTTGCGCTAGACAAGGTTGTCACTGCAGCAAAACAGGCAAAAGAAACTGGAGCAACTCGTTTTTGCATGGGGGCCGCGTGGCGCTCGCCGAGAGGTAAAGACTTTCCAGTAGTGATTGAAATGGTTAAAGCGGTCAAACAACTCGGTTTGGAAACTTGTATGACCCTCGGCATGTTAACCGGAGAGCAAGCTAATGAGTTACAACAGGCAGGTTTAGATTACTACAACCACAATTTAGATACGTCAGAAGAGTACTATGACCAAATTATTACCACTCGAACGTTCGAAGATCGTTTGCAGACTTTAGCCCATGTTAGAGACGCGGGCATGAAAGTTTGTGCGGGCGGGATCTTGGGAATGGGGGAATCAGTTAATGATCGGCTTGGTTTGTTACAGGCGCTCGCCAATTTACCTGAGCACCCACAAAGTGTACCGATTAATCAATTGATCGCGGTTAAAGGTACGCCTTTAGAAGATGCTGAAGCAATCGATAGTTTTGATTTTGTACGAATGATTGCGGTGGCTCGAATCATGATGCCAGAATCTTATGTTCGTCTATCCGCTGGTCGAGAAAATATGTCCGATGAAATGCAAGCCATGTGTTTCTTTGCTGGTGCTAATTCGATTTTTTATGGTGATAAGCTGTTGACGACCGATAACCCAGAAGTCGATCGCGACATTCAATTGTTTAAGCGTTTAGGCATCACGGCTGAAGGTTCGGAGCCCGCAAATGCCAACGATCAGTCTGATTCATCCGATGTGAGTAGCACGAGTTACTTGCCCGAGAATCCAACTAAAAAGCTATACCACAATGCCGCCGCGGTTTAACGGCTGCTTTTGATTAAGTCGCCAAATTAGCTTTTTATTTGCCGATAACGGTATCAACATTTATTCTTCAGTATAAATCCATTAGCCTAATGGCTCGCTTGAGTTGCAATGAATCCATTTGAAAAACAGCTTGGCACCCAATTACAACTGAGGAAATCGGACTCTCAGTGGCGCGAACGATTGTTACTGCAATCAAAGCAAAGCGCAGAGTTAGTGGTTGATGATACTAAGCTGATTAATTTTTCATCCAACGATTATTTAGGCTTAGCCAGTAACCTATCCACCATTGAAAGTGTCCATCAACAACTCGATAGCTTAGGGGTTGGTTCAGGTGCATCTCATTTAGTCAGTGGTCATCACCAAATTCATCAGTCATTGGAAAAAGAAGTAGCCAAATTTTTAAAACGCGATTCAGCGGTGACTTTTTCCACTGGTTACATGGCAAATCTAGGAATTCTGCAAAGTTTAGCGAAAAAGGGCGAGCTAATCATTGCTGATAAGCTTAACCACGCATCATTAATTGATGGAGCAAAATTATCCAACGCCAACTCAGTCAGGTATCAGCATTGCGATATGTCGGCGTTAGAAAAAAGACTGATATCTGAAGCACCGCAAAAGTGGGTGGTTACCGATGGCGTTTTTAGTATGGATGGTGACTTAGCGCCGCTAGATAAAATCGCTGGAATGTGTAAAAAGTATCAAGCTAATTTAATTGTTGATGATGCTCATGGTGTTGGCGTCGTCGGCGAGCAGGGGCAAGGCTGCGCAGAATTTTTTAACCTCGATCAAAATCAGCTGCCGGTATTGATGGGCACTTTTGGCAAAGCGATCGGTGGTTTCGGTGCTTTTGTAACAGGCAGTCGGCAGTTGACTGATTACTTGGTTCAATTTGCCAGACCCTACATATACACCACAGCAATGCCTGCGATTTTGGCCGCGGCCAATTTACACAATTTACGGTTAATCAAAAATGACACTAGTCTTATGCAGCGATTAAAGCAAAATATAACCAAATTTAAGTTGCTGGCTGAGCAGGCTGGGTTAAACTTACTGGCTTCAGATACAGCCATTCAGCCGATTGTGGTCGGTGATTCAGACAAGTTGGTTGAGCTGAATCGGCAATTAATAAAAGCAGGGTATTTGGTCGGTGCAATCAGGCCGCCAACGGTACCCGTAAAAACTGATCGGCTGAGAATTACTTTGAGTGCACAACATACTGAAAAGCAAATCAAAGGCCTAATTGAACAATTAAATTCATCTATCAATGATTAAACCTGTTAGCAAAAACATCCTAAAGAACTTTAATCTATGTTCGAATTAACTAATAACCAAAAACGAGCGACTCCTCATGAGTCGGTTTTTGTTTCAGTTTCAGGAAAGGGACCCAACTTAGTGTTGCTGCATGGTTGGGGGCTGCATGGTGGCATTTGGCAAACAGTATTGCCTGAATTAGAAAAACACTTTACGGTATACAATGTTGATTTACCGGGCTTTGGTCGAAGTGCAGAGCCTTTGAATCATCTACAGAAACAGGTTGAAGCAAAACAACAAGGTCCAATGGATTATAACTTAGCGTTTCTTGTTGAATCAGTCGCAAGCGCGCTACCAAAATCGTTTAACTTGATCGGTTGGTCACTCGGTGGCGTGGTCGCAACTGCAATTGCCAATCGATATCCGCAGCGAGTCGAAAAATTAATTACCGTGGCTTCTAGTCCGTGCTTTGTGGCTAATGAGAACTGGCCGCACGCCATGAATCAAGATGTTCTTACTAGTTTTATAGACTATTTAAACAAGGACTTTAGAGGTACATTAATCAAGTTCTTGAGTATTCAAACCATGGGCAGCCCAACCCAAAAGCAAGATATTGCTCAGTTGAAACAGACCGTATTTGAGATCGGAATGCCCAGCGAATTGGCATTAAAAGGCGGTTTGGAATTATTAGACCAAGTTAATTTGCTGCCTGTGTTAGCCGACTTACCAATGCCGCTATTGAGAATGTATGGTCGTTTAGACACCTTAGTTCCTGTTAAGTCCGCAAAACAAGTAGCAGAATATTCGCCGAATAGCCTAGCAGTTACTTTTAAAAAATCTGGTCATGCACCGTTTTTATCTGAGTCCGATTTATTTATCGCAGAAGTGTTAGACTTCTTAAACCCAGTGACGTCTAAAGCTTCAATCCTAGTTAGCAATAATAGCAACAACCCATACGATTAAAAGATTGTGAAGAGTACTAATTAATCATGTCGATACCCAAACAAGCCATTGCAGACTCATTTAGCAAAGCCGCTATCAGCTATGATGATGCGGCATTCTTGCAAAAAGAAGTCGCCAGTCGATTGCTAGAGCGCCTAGAAATTATGAATGTTGCGCCCACAAATATCCTCGACGCAGGGTGTGGTACTGGCCATTGCAGCCGAATTTTAAATAAACGGTTTGGCAAAGCTAAGACTTTTGGGGTCGATATTGCACAAGGAATGATTGATTACGCTAAAACGCAAAACAGTTTTTTTAACAAAGTAGATTATCAAGTGGCCGATCTTGAGCAATTACCATTTGCGGATAATAGCTTTGAATTGGTTTTTTCAAACCTCACTATGCAGTGGTTAATTTCATCGAAAACGGTGTTTCAAGAACTAAATCGGGTGTTAAAACCAGGTGGATTGTTAATCTTTTCTACCTTGGGGCCAGACACTTTAATCGAGTTAAAAGAAAGCTGGCAAAAAGTCGATAAAGACGTGCATGTGAATGACTTTATCGACATGCATATTGTCGGTGATCGTGTTCATTCAGCGCATTTTGAAAACACTGTCATGGATCGAGACATTATTACTATGACCTATCAAACCATGATGGGATTAATGAAAGATTTAAAAGCGATTGGCGCGCATAACTTAGACGATAAACGACCACGTGGTTTAATGGGAAAGCAAAAATTTCGCACACTTGAAAAAACTTATGAAAGCTATCGCTGGCAAGACGGTCAACTACCTGCGACTTATGAAGTGGTCTATGGGCATGCTTGGAAAAAGCATGAAGCACCCAAAGGTGATTACCATACTTACAAAGTTGATATTCAAAAGCCATCCGAATAATTCTATGTTTGATCGACCCAACCACTACTAAGCAGATAAAATAATGAGCCGCGCCACCCAAAAACGAATTTTTATTACTGGTACTGACACCGATGCCGGTAAAACGGTTGCCACCTGTGCTCTGATATTACAGCTACAACAAGCTCAACAGTCGGTCATGGCAGTTAAACCGGTGGCTGCAGGTTGCGAACTAATTGATGGCCAGTTAAAAAATACTGACGCATTGCAAATGCAGCAACATTTGCACCAGACTACTGACTACTCACGTATTAACCCAATTGCCCTTGAAGCCGCCATCGCTCCGCATATAGCTGCTCAGGAGGAAGCGCAATCACTCACTGTAGAGCAACTCAGTCAACAATGTCATCTAGCACAATTTGAGAGTGATTTTGTTTTAGTTGAAGGCGCGGGTGGCTGGTTAGTTCCACTTAACTCAGAACAAACTTATGCTGATTTTGTCGAGGCTGAAAACCTAGATGTGATATTAGTCGTCGGTATGAAGCTGGGCTGTATAAATCACGCATTGTTAACCTTAGAGTCGATTAAATCGCGAGGATTAAGGCTGATAGGCTGGATTGCTAATTCAGTGGAACAAGAGATGGAACGATATCAGCAGAATATCGATTTCCTCACTGGCGCTATCGACGCCCCATTATTAGGCGTCATTCCACATATCAAATCGGCTGAAAAACTGACCCCGCAACAGAGAAACAGCCAAATCGTTCAAACAGCCAGTAGCTATGTTAATATATCGACCTTAATTTAATTCAATTCTAAGCAGATCTATTCAAATGGTTAATTTTGGCCAGTACAATTTTCTAAAAATCGTCAGAAAAACCGGTCGCGGCACCTTTTTAGCAGGCGGCCAACACGGTGAGTTATTTCTGCCAAAAGGGCAAACTCCCGACTTTTGTGAAGCCGGTGACAAAATCGAAGTGTTTGTTTACCGCAATTCCGATGATGAGGCGGTTGCAACCACCAAGAAACCACGTGCCAGCGTCGGCGAAGTAGCCTGTCTTGAGGTGATTTCGAGTAATTCAGTAGGAGCGTTTTTGGATTGGGGGCTGCCCAAGGATCTATTCGCTCCTTTCGGTCAGCAAAGTACCCCAATGAAAGTGGGTGAGCGACACATCGTTGCCGTTTATCAAGATAACACAGGAAGAATTGCTGCCAGCTCCAAACTCAATCGATTTGTAAAAGCGGAAACCTCTGGTTTAAAAATAGGTCAAAAAGTAAAAGCCTTAGTTGGTGATAAAACCGATCTAGGTTTTAAGTTGATTCTAAATTCCAAATTCTGGGGTGTACTGCATTCTAGTGACGTGTTCCAATCGCTTAAATACGGACAAGCGATAACAGCATATGTTAAGAATGTTCGTCCCGACGGGCGAGTGGATATGAGTTTGACTGCACCGGAAGGTTCGGGAGAGGCCAGCTCACTGCAATCTAAAATCATTAAGTTGCTACAAGACAACAATGGGCAATATCCTATCAATGACAAAACGGCACCCGAAATTATCTACAAGACCTTTGGTGTGAGTAAAAAAGTATTTAAAGCAACCATTGGCAAAATGTACAAGAATCGACAAATAAAAATCGAAAAAAGCGGCATTCAACTACTTAAAAAATAAATCATTCGAGAACCGACTATGTTGAAAAAATTCAGTTTCATCTTTGCTATTACTTGGGTAAGTTTAATTGGTTTAGTATCTACCAGCTTTGCCGCTCCACCTCAAAAAGCGCCGGAAAGAGTGAGAGGTGAAGGGCCGTTTAACAAATTGATTTTACGTGGTGCGACCTTTATCAACGGCGCGGGTGCTCCAGCTCGCGGTCCAGTTGACATAGTCATTGAAGGAAACAAAATTACTCAGATTGTCGATGTTGGTCATCCTGGTGTGCCGATTGTAAAACAGCGTCCAATGGCTGAGGCTGGCGACAAAGAAATTGAATTGTTTGGACATTACATTCTGCCAGGCTTCGTTGATATGCATGGTCATATCGGTGGCTCTCATCAAATGTCAACCGCAGAATATTCGCTTAAACTTTGGCTCGCTCACGGTATCACAACGGTGCGCGAACCAGGCAGTTTTAATGGCGCAGAATTTGTTATGCATCATGTTAAAGCGAGTCAAAAAAATACTATCGCCGCGCCCAGAATTATCCCCTATTTCGGTTTTGGTTCGGGCTGGAATAAGTCGTTTCAAACAGGAAAAGAAGCGAAAGCTTGGGTCAAAAAAGCGGCTAAACAAGGCGCTAGAGGGATCAAGTTTAGTGGTACCAATCCGGCCATATTTAAAGCCGCAATCGACGAAGCTAGAAAGCACGATATGGGAACCGCTATGCATCATGCACAGTTAGATGTAGTTCATCTCAACGCATTAGATAGCGCACGTTTGGGCTTGACGACCATGGAGCATTGGTATGGTTTGCCTGAAGCGATGTTTGAAAACCAAATTATCCAAGATTACCCGTTAGATTATAACTACAACAATGAGCAACATCGATTTGGAGAAGCCGGAAAACTATGGCAACAAGCAGCGGCTCCTGGCAGTGATAAATGGAACGCGGTTCGCGATGAGTTAATCGCGTTAGATTTTACCATTAACCCAACCATGACCATCTATGAAGCAAGCCGAGATCTTATGAGAGAGCGAAACGCTGATTGGCATAAAGAATTTACCTCACCCATTTTATGGGACTTCTTTCAAGCCAGTCGATACGCTCATGGCTCTTATTGGTTTGACTGGACTACTCAAGATGAAATTAACTGGAAGAAAAATTATCAAAAATGGATGATGTTTATTGACGATTATAAGAATCATGGTGGACGAGTGACTACCGGTAGTGACTCGGGCTTTATTTATAAGACATATGGTTTCGGTTATATTCGCGAACTTGAACTGTTACAGGAAGCGGGATTTCATCCTTTGGAAGTGATTAAGTCGGCAACTATTAATGGTGCTCAAGCTTTGGGAATGGACTCGCAAATTGGTTCTATCGAAGTCGGAAAATTTGCGGATTTAGTGGTGGTTAAAGAAAATCCATTGAGGAACTTTAAAACACTGTATGGTACTGGTCACGTCAAGTTAGATGACAATAACAAACCAGTTACCGTTGGCGGGGTGAAGTACACCATTAAAGACGGTATTGTTTATGACGCTAAACAACTTCTCGAAGATGTTAAAAAAATTGTCTTGAATGAAAAGGCCGCCAGAAAAAACTCGTTGGAAAAGTCTCAATAAATGGCTAAACCAGGAAGAAAAGGATTATTACGGATTGTTTATGCCACTCAGTATTCGTGGCAAGGATTAAAAGCGGCTTGGAAAAATGAAGCGGCGTTTCGGCAGGAATTGCTATTAGCACTTATAGGAATTCCAATTGCGGTTTGGTTAGCTGAAAACACCTATGAATTGTTATGGTTGATCTTACCATTGTTTTTACTGGTCATGGCTGAGTTAGTCAATTCTGCCATCGAGGCCGTCGTAGATCGTATCAGTGATGAACATCATGAGTTGGCTGGCAGAGCCAAAGACATCGGCTCCGCAATCGTGTTTGTTGCCTTGATACTTTTGCTGGTCATTTGGAGTTTGATCCTATTTAACTGATCAACTCTAACCACTGAGTCTCTGATTGAGGCTAAAACGCTTATAACAAGCCTCCATCCCGCCGATTTATACTCTCAACTAGAATCTAACACGTAAATAATTGGGTATTAATGTCGACTAATTTAGTTTAAAGTCGCCGCAAGCGGCGTATTCCGAGATGTAACCATCTTAATGGTTTCAGAATAATGCCAAGAATTAACTTAGGAGAACCAATTTTGAATCGATTACTGATCACTGCAATGGCTGCGCTTTTAGTCGGCTGTAGTCCATCTGACAAACCTCATGAAGCTGCTAATGAAAAGGCGGTCACTAGCCAAGTAGCAGGAGTAACTTTAGTAGAGCAAGTCACAGCTCAGCCTGGTAAAACCGTAATTCCTTATAAAAAGTACCTTCTTGATAATGGGTTAACGGTTATTCTTCATGAAGATAAGTCGGACCCGCTAGTTCATGTCGATGTGACTTATCACGTCGGCTCGGGTCGTGAAGATATTGGCAAATCAGGTTTCGCCCATTTTTTCGAACATATGATGTTTCAAGGTTCAGAAAATGTAGCTGACGAGCAACATTTCAAGTTGGTTACAGAGGCTGGAGGTACAATGAATGGTACTACCAA
The DNA here is from genome assembly GCA_039969155.1 of Kangiellaceae bacterium. Lineage (GTDB taxonomy): Bacteria > Pseudomonadota > Gammaproteobacteria > Enterobacterales > Kangiellaceae. The sequence continues at coordinate 119,421 of JBDVOJ010000038.1, read as the reverse complement.
CACCGATAGAACGAATTACTTTCAAACGGTACCTGCAAACCAATTAGAGAAAATGCTTTGGTTAGAATCCGATCGTATGGGTTTTTTAGTGGACGCAGTAACTCAAGAGAAATTCGAAGTTCAGCGAGAAACAGTAAAAAATGAAAGAGGGCAGCGTGTTGATAACCAGCCTTATGGTCGTTTAAACGAAAGGGTTTCGGCGGCGCTTTATCCTGAAGGGCATCCGTATTCTTGGCCGGTCATTGGATACATGGAAGATCTAAATCGAGCTAATGTTAATGATCTAAAGAAATTCTTTTTGAATTGGTACGGACCTAACAACGCGGTAGTCACCATTGGTGGGGATATCGAAGAAAAGAAAACATTAGAATTATTGGTGAAGTATTTTGGTCCTATTCCAAAAGGTCCCGAAGTAGGGATGCCTGAAAAGCTAGCGGTTACATTGGACAAAGATCGCTATATTTCAATGGAAGATAATGTTCATTTGCCATTAGTTTATATGTCGATGCCGACGGTAAGTTTGCGTCATGAGGACGAAGCGCCATTGGACTTGTTGGCTCAGATATTAGGCGGCGGAAAAACCTCTTTGTTTTATAAGAACCTGGTTAAGAATCAACTTGCGGTGCAAGCCAGTGTGTCTCATCCTTGTGCTGAGTTGGCCTGTACTTTCAACCTTTATGCATTACCTCATCCAGCGTCAGGTAAAACACTGGCTGATTTAGAAAAAATCATGCGTGACACTTTAGATGAATTTGAACAACGCGGTGTTAAACCTGATGATTTGGCTAAGGCGAAAGCACAGATGGAAGCGAATTTTGTATTTGGTTTGCAAAGTGTTAGCGGTAAAGTCAGTCAATTGGCAGCTAACCAAACTTTCTCTGGGAATCCGAACTACATTGAGCAAGATATTGCGCGTTATGCCAATGTTACCAAAGAAGATGTTGACCGAGTGTTTAAACAGTATATCAAAGCCAAACCAGCAGTCGTCATGAGCGTTGTGCCAAATGGAAAAATTGATGCAATTGCTAAACAAGATAATTTTCAAGCGCCTATTCGTAAACTGGTAGAAGAGGAGAACACCTCGGCTGATGACCTAGCAATTCGACGAGCAAAAGATACATTTGATAGAAGTAAAATTCCTGTAGCTGGTGCTAATTCTCCGGTTTCAGTTCCGCAAATGTGGCAACAAGAAATGGTTAATGGTATCAAGGTGCTTGGTGCTCAGAGCATTGAAACACCAACCACTTCTTTACTTCTAAAAATTCCTGCCGGTCATTATTATGAAACTAAAGCGAAAGCCGGAGTCGCGAACCTACTTGCTAACATGTTAAACGAATCGACGACTAAGCGAAGTGGCGAAGACATGAGTAAAGCGCTGCAATTACTAGGCAGTAGTGTTTCCATCGGTTCGGATAGTCAATATATAAATATTAATGTCAATGCGTTGACTAAAAACATCGATGCCACGATGGAATTAGTAAGAGAAAAGCTGCTAATGCCTGCTTTTATTGAGAGTGAATTTGCGAGAATTAAAAACAATACGATTCAAGGCATCGCAAACAACAAGAAAAATGCTGGTTACTTAGCAAGGACAGCGTATCGTCAATTATTGAATGGCGATAATATTGCTGCGACACCTGCCGGTGGCACGGAAGAATCAGTTAAAAGCATAAGCTTAGAGGATATTAAAAGTTTCTATCAAAATCATTTGAAACCCAAAGGTGCCAATTTGATTGTGGTTTCGGATCGAGATGAGAAGCAGCTGACCGCGGCTCTGGATATTCTTACCGAATGGAAGGGAGAAGGACCTAAGCTGAATTTAGATGTTGTTATTCCTGAAACTAAGCCGGGTGTTATTTATTTAGTCAATAAAGATGACGCCGCTCAATCTGCCATTCGTATCGGCAAGCGCGGTTTAAAAGAAGATATCACTGGCGAATTTTACCGAGCCTATTTGATGAACTTCCCGCTTGGTGGAGCATTTAATAGCCGGATAAACCTCAATTTGCGCGAAGACAAAGGTTATACCTATGGTGCTCGTTCCTATTTTTGGGGAAATCAATTAGCCGGTGGTTATACTGCAACTGCAGAAGTAAGAGCGGATGTGACCGATAAGTCGATTATTGAGATAGTCAACGAAATTAAAAACTATCGAGAGAAGGGGATTACTGAAAAAGAGTTAGAGTTTATGCGTAATGCGATTAACCAAAGAGACGCACTAAAATATGAAACACCTGGTGCAAAACTGGGCTTTTTAGCGCGAATATTAGAGCATAATCTCACTCCAAGTTTTGTTGATAAGCAATCTGAGATAGTAAAGAAAATTACAACAAAAGAGATTAATCAGTTAGCCCAAGAGCACTTAAATATTGAGGAAATGATCATGGTGGTTGTTGGTGACGCGAAAAAGCTTAAACCTGAGCTAGAAGCGCTAGGTTATCCGGTGGTCGATTATTCGATCTAGCTGAAAATAAGTTTTGAATTACTCGTTTCTAAATTTAAAAAATAGATCAGTCTTCAGGCTGACTGACAGCTTGGGCTAAAATAAAGCAATAAACGACGAGCTAAAAGGGTAATTCTAACTCCAACCTTGCAACCAGCAATTAAAAATGTGTTTTTTATTGCTGGTTGTTATCTAAACTCGCCAGAATCAATTCTGCGGACTTTTTCTCAGTAATCTAGCGGTCTTCACGCTACTATTTACTAAACTTTTTGTACATTTGGCCGATAAAACACTGTCTAGTACCAGTTTAATGATGCTTTGTATGATGGCTATCGGAGTTAGGACTCGTTAGGTGACTCGTAAATGCCATCAATTAGGAGAATAATATGCAAATAAATGACGCACTGAGTATCGGTGTGCAAGGTTTTCAAAATGCTCAGTCCAGAGCTACTCAGGCTGCAACCGAGATAGCCTCTCAGTCGGCTGCCAGAACGCCGGAGCAAACTGAACAGAACAATCAGTTAGTCAATTCTTTGGTAGAGCTTAAAACGGCTGAAATTGATGCCAATGCTAACGCTAAGGTGATTCAAACAGCCTCAGATGTATTGGGCTCAATCATCGACATTAAGGTTTAGTAAAAAACTCGTTATGTTAATCACTTCGGCGCCAATAGTCATTCCGGTTAATACCGCTAATGTCCCCACTGAAGCAGTGGCGGCAGAAGCGGCACAGCGGCCTAAAATTCCGCAACCACCATCGGCGTCGGAAGGTTCACGTAGTAAAAACTCCACAGAGTTTAACGAGCAACCCAAAGGTTCGTTGCCGTTAGATGCTAATGGTGAGCAAGATCCATCTATCGAAGAGAAAGAATCTTCGCAGCAACAACAAAACGGTCAATCTTCTAACCAATCGAATAGTGAAGAGCAGCTCGAAGCGGAAGAACTCGCCCAAATTCAAAAATTAAGAAATCGTGATCGAGAAGTTAGGGCGCATGAACAGGCCCATGCTTCAGTTGGTGGAGTTTTAGCGGGCGCCCCAAACCTTAATTTCACCACTGGTCCCGATGGTAAACGCTATGCTGTCTCAGGTGATGTTTCGATTGATATTTCCAAAGTAGCGAACGACCCAGAAGCGACTATTCGAAAATTGGAGCAAGTTCAACGAGCCGCTTTGGCTCCAGCGAATCCCTCGTCTCAAGATGTGAGAGTCGCAGCACAAGCGGCAGCATCGGAAAATCAGGCAAGGGCTGAGCTAAATGTACAACGATTACAAGAAGCCCAAGAGCAGAAAGAAGCCCGCAGTGAGCGGCTTAGTGAGAATACTGAACTTAAGTCATCAACAGACGGTTCCACAAAGCTGACTTCCGATAACGCATCATCGAATTCAAACTTAAATACTGAGCAAACTATTTTGAATACGGCTGAGGATGCTGATATTGCCAAGCTGTCATCAGCGAGCCCTGAAGCATTTAGGGGTAATAGCAGTGCAAATCAGTTAAATTTGAATCCCGTGCAAGCAAGAAGGCAAGCTGCACAACTCAATCAGCGAATTGCCGGTTCCGGTGCGCTTGATGTCGTGGAAAACCCATCCCGTTCTTTTCGTGTATAGCGTTAAAACAATTATCTTCTAAATATTATTCAAATCGAATTTTTGCTTAAAAACATTTCCTATTGCACATTTATTCCGTAGAATTCGGTTTCTATTTGATTGAAGAAACCTCATACCATCATGCAAATTGATCGCACTCGACCATTCTTGAAGTGGGCGGGAGGCAAGTATCGAGTGCTCGATAAACTTGTACCACATGTTAAAGGCAGTAAGTTAATCGAACCGTTTGTTGGTTCCGGTGCAGTATTTCTGAACCTTGCGTTTGAACGGTACTTACTTGGTGACATTAACCCTGATTTAATCAATCTTTATGGGCACCTCAAAAGAGAGCGCGGTAAATTCATCAAATACTGCCAAAGCTTTTTTACTGCTGAAAATAATCACCAGTCTCAGTATATTGCCTTTCGTTTAGAGTTTAATAATGGTGCTACAGGCCGGCGACGTGCAGCGTTGTTCGTCTATTTAAACCGACATGGATTCAATGGCCTCTGTCGTTACAATAAATCGGGTGGATTTAACGTGCCTTTTGGTCGGTATAAAAAGCCTTATTTTCCAGAAAAAGAAATGCTGCATTTTATTTCCCATTCGCGCAATGCCAAGTTTGTTTGTGGCGATTTTACCTCGCTAATGAATCGCTCTAGGCGAGGTGATGTGGTCTATTGCGATCCACCCTATGTGCCGCTTTCACCGACCGCCAGTTTCACCAGTTACGCACAACAGGGATTTAGCTATGATCAACAAGTTGAGTTAGCTTATCGGGCACAACATTTAGCCAATCGTGGCGTGAAGGTGGTGATATCTAATCATGACAATGCGATTACTCGCTCGATCTATGAGGATGCGGAAATAGAATCGTTTCCGGTCAGGCGTTTCATTAGTCGAGACGGAGCGAATCGAGGTAATGCAAAAGAGTTACTAGCGATTTATGATGGTGGAGTTAAATAGTCTTTGATTGATATTTAAGGTGTTCTTGTTGAACACAAAAAAAGCCCCATATAAGGGGCTTTAAAAATCAATTTAACTAATAAGCAAACTATCGAACAATATCCATTTCCTTAATCAGATTATCTGCGCCATCCACATGCTCCATAACCCAAAGCATATATCGTGAATCAACATGAATTGAGCGGTTGAGCGAAGAATCGTAATCCCAGTCGCCAATGATACTTTCATAGACTCCATCAAACACTAAACCGACTAATTCTGCTCTATTGTTTAGAGTTGGAGAGCCTGAGTTTCCACCAGTAATATCTAATGTACCTAAATAATTTACGGGTACGGAACCTAATGATTTTTTAGTGTACTTGCCGTATTTCTTTTGCTCTATCAACTCTAGTTGTTTCTTTGGTGAGTTGAATGGCCAAATACCGGTGTCCTTTGCAGTGATACCTTCAAGTGTTGTGAAAGGAATAGCCTGCATACCATCTGCCGGAGAGTAACCTTTTACATTGCCGTAAGTGATTCGAAGCGTACTGTTGGCATCGGCATACACAGGTAGATTTTTTGATTTGTTATAGGCAATGATAGCTTGCATGTATTTAGGCCGAACGGCATTAAATTGCCCTGATTCCTCTTTACCTTGTTTTTCTAGTTTTTGACGGGCATCAAAAGTTTTAACCGCATATTGAATAAAAGGGTCGTTACTTTTTTCAAAATCTTCAACTGATTTTTCCATCCAAGCTAAACGAACTGCTTCATCACTAAGATTGGTTTTTTCATACATATCGGCCAATTTTGATTTTAACTTATCTGGGTTGTAACCATCGTCTAGGCTAAAGAAACGATCAATTTCGGCTATTCGTTGGTCGTTTGGTAACTGAGCATAACGATTCATTAGGTTGAAGACCAATGGCATTTCAACTTTTGCGTCATAGCGACGGTTGATACGTTTCATACCTTGCGTAAAGCGGTTCATATCGCGTTCTTGATAGCCGCGTTCTCGTTGCATATCTTCTTTTTGTTTTTCAACCGCTAGACGATGTAAGCGAGAAGCTGTACTCATCATCTGCGATGCATAGTTAATGTAACCTAACAAGGTGTCGCGCTTTGCTGTTTTTTCCGATTGCTTGACTAATTCGTCCAATTTCTCAATAGAATTGCCGAATTGTTGTTGTCGTGATTTTTTTGCCTTAACCCATTTACGTAGGTCTTTGTTCAGTTTAACTTTACGTTCTTCGGTTGTTCCTTTTTGGTAGCTTTCCATCATGCTACCCCTGTTCTTTTCGTAGTTAGAAAGACCTGCCAGCATACTTTCGTACTTTATTCGTGCTTCACTTCCTACGGCTGAGTTATCTTTGATATCTTGGATCATCGAGCCCATTAGCTCTTTTGTTAAAGGATAGCTCTTAGTAAAAGTGTTAATCACTTCTTCAGAAGTACGGTAGCGGTTGGTGCTGCCAGGGTAACCTAACACCATAATGTAATCGCCATCATCAACGCCTTTAGCATTGACTTTTAAGTGATGCTTCGGCTCATAAGGAACATTGTCTTCACTGTAGTCAGCAGGCTTGCCATCTTTACCGACGTAGGCGCGATAGAAAGCATAGTCCCCAGTGTGGCGTGGCCACATCCAGTTATCCACATCACCACCGTATTTTCCGATGCTTTTGGCCGGAGCGTGAACAATTCGGACATCACGAATTGTGAGCTGTTTGAACAGGTAATATTCTAAGCCACCGTGAAAATTAACCACAGAACATCGGTATGCTTTATCGCTTTCACATTCAGCCACCAATTTCTTGGATTGCGAATCGATATGCTGATAACGTTGATTACCCGTCATATCATCTTTAAGACCAGACTTCATCTGCCTAGTAACTTCTGTGATGCTCTCAGTCACGTAAACGCGGCTTCCTGGTGCCGCTTGTAATTCCTGATCATATTTTTTGGCTAGAAAGCCTTGTTCCAATAAATTGTTTTCTTCTGTTGAGTTGTACTGAATAGAGCCGTAAGCGCAATGATGATTGGTGACTACCAATCCTTTATCGGAAACAAATGATGCTGTACAGCCGCCTAAAGAAACAATTGCACCCATTGGGAAGCCTGTCAAATCAGTCAAATCGTTAGGGTTTAGTTTTAAACCAGCTTTCTTCAACTGCTTAGCGATAATAGGTAATTGATGCGGTTGCCACATTCCCTCGTCGGCAATAGCCGTAACGCTAAATATAGCTGTTACAAATAGAGTAATTAGTTTTTTCATTTGTTCTCTTCTTTTTGAGTTTTGGTAAGTCATAAAAGAGGCAACGTTTCCCGTTTGTCTCTTTTCAATTATCTCTGCAACTTATACTGTTGAGTGAGCCTGGTTGAACGATATATTACCAAATATTATATCATTGAGAGAGGTGCTAATTAACAATAACTACTCTATTTTAGTTTTTCAGATAGGTCATTTTTACAGTTAATGTATCTAACAATTTTAAGAACGATGTTTTTTTAATTGACTTTGATCGAGAAAATGACCGAGCATATTCGTCAAAGTTAACCTCGGCGGTTACGTCAATAGCAAATAAGCAGCGCTTAGACGTTTTCTATTTAGACTTGAGAGTATTCTCTATTAATTGCAGGGACTCTTGAGAAGCGGGTTTAGAAAGTTTAATTGAAACCCCATACAATACGCCCCAAAAGACGCTACTGATAATGGTAAAGCCGATGGGTTTTAATATTTCGAAAGGAGCAATTCGACTTGCTATCCAATAGGTTATGGGGCCAAATACAGCACCTAGTAGTACCGAATACCAGATTGAATAACGGCTTAACCAGCGATAACAACCACTGAAGGTTAGTCCGAAGCTTAGCCAAACCAGAAACAACCAAGAAGGAACAAGGTAGTCAGGAGACGGGTAGTTAGAAAGGCCCAAGTAGCGAAACGAAAGTTCCATTAACAAGCCGACTGCGATTAATGACAAACGTAAAATCATCTCGTTCGGCCGAGGCCTTTCAAATTTTCGTTCTACCAAGAGGTAGACCGCTACCAAGGGTATCACCAGCCACGACAAAACACTGTCATGGTAAATTATCGATAGCGCCCAGCAGACTTCGAAAAATATAATATGAAAGAGAGTGTTAATCACCCAACTCCTAGCGCGCTGGGCTGCTTAATGAGCTAGTTACTGAATGTGATAATGGCTCTATATCCATTGGCACTCTGGCGACAGGCTTCACTAAGTGCATTTGCACATCACTGATCACTCGTTCCCTAAAACCGCCTTCACAGTAGCAAAGGTAAAACTCCCACATTCTAATAAAGGCATCGCTAAATCCTTGTGCCTTGATCGATTCAATATTCTCGAAGAATCGTTCTCGCCACTTCTGTAAAGTGATCGCATAGTGAACCCCAATATCCTCGGAATTCAAAACTCTCATGTCGGTTGATTTAGTCACGCTTCGACTAATAGAGTCGACCGAAGGAATACAGCTACCAGGGAAAATATATCGTTTTATATAATCAATTTCCTTTTTGGCGCTTTCAAAGCGTTGATCAGCAATTGTAATTGCTTGCAATAGCATTTCACCATTTGGCTTTAGTAATTCGCTGCACTTGTTGAAAAAAGTATCGAAGAAATGATGACCAACCGCCTCAATCATTTCGATTGAAACAAGCTTATCGAACTTGCCCTCAAGTTCTCTATAGTCTTTTTTAAGTAAAGTAATTTTGTCCTGAAGGCCTTCTTGCTTTATTCTATTTTCAGCGAAAGCAAATTGTTCTTCGGAAATGGTTGTGGTTGTAACTCGACAACCATAATTTTTGGCTGCGAAAATGGCAAAGCCACCCCAGCCAGTACCGATTTCTACTAAATGGTCGTCTTCGGTCAAGCGCAAGCGCTGGCATATTCGGTCTAGCTTGTTGTAGGATGCGGTCTCCATCGAATCAGTCGGTTTGTAAAAAATGCCAGAGGAATACATCATAGTAGGGTCTAAAAACTCAGAGAAGAATGGGTTACCTAGATCGTAGTGTGCAACGATATTTTTCTTGCTACCATCGCGGGTGTTTTTGTTTAGCCAATGAAACATCTTTTTTAGAGGAGTGGTCACTCGCGCGAGGCCACCCTCTACCGAGTCCATCACACTTTGATTAATAGCAAATAGTTGAATCACTTTAGTAAGATCGTTCGACTTCCAATAACCGTTAATATACGCTTCCCCCGCTCCTAAGCTGCCACCTAGAGCAATATACCAATAAAACTGTGGGTTGAGGATTTCTATGTCTGCAACCAACTCAGGCATTTGGGTTCCAGTAAACTGTTTTTCGATTTCTCCATCGACTAGTTTGAGGCTTCCGTATGTTAATTCCTGTAAACGAGTGAAAATCGATTTTTGTAAAAAACTTAAGGATTTTTTACTGCTGACTTTACGGCTCATGCTAGCTTGAGTTTTTGACTCAAGCTGTTCTACTAAGTTTTTAACAGAAATACTATTACTCATAATAATTATCCTTTGTGTGAGTTAACTGTATGTTGTTTGGCTGATATCAAGTCAGATTTCTCTTCTGGGCCAGGATGACCGAAAAAAGGGACTCGTTTTAACCAGAGTTTAAGGGCTTGCCAATATATTCCAGTGACGACTTTTATGGTCATTAATGGATAGCCCCAAAGCACTCTATTTAGACTGCGACTATTGATTGGTTTCGCCTCAAGGTTGAGAGAAGCATTAAAAACTTCCCTATCCTCGATATCATTTCTCATATATACGGTTAGTTTTTCTTTTGGGATCAAAAAACGCCAATAGCAGTCCATATTCATAGGTAAAAATGGTGAAACGTGAAAAGCTTTCTTAAAGTTCATTTCAATCGAATGATTATTACTGCTTAACAATTGCCCTTTTCGATTGTCAAACACATAGCTGAAGCGCTCATCCCAGGGAGTATTATTAATTTCGGCCAACAGAAAATCTAACTGGTTTGTGTTCTTATTAAAACAATAATAAAAAGTCACGGGGTTAAAACAATGGCCGAAGTAGCTTAAGTGTGTCAGCATTCGAATTGGCCCATCATGCTGATAATCAAACTTTTCATTTATTTTCGACTCGACAGACGATTTTATCGATTGCTTACCTGCTCCAATATAATTCTTACTATTGAAACTTCCTAAGTTAAACTTGTCTAAAGACCAAAATAAGAAGCGATCAAATAGACTTGGAAGTTCATCCAAGTCTATGTAAAACATGCAGATCCGATAATTAAACTGATTGCTTTTAGGCGACTTTCGGCTATGCCGAACGCGACCAAAGTATATCTTGCTTTGCATAATCAATTTCCGTTACGTTTGATAAACCTTCCAAGTTTCCTGTTTGACTTTTTAAGTGTTGATCGAAGTCTTTGAGCGCGCGCAGGCTACTGACAACACCGTCTTCATGGAAGCCATACCGCCAATAGGCTCCACAATAGAAAGTTCGATTTTGTCCATTCAGCTCACTATGTTTTGTTTGAGCATCTACACCCGCTTGACTAAAGAATGGGTGAGTGTAGTCGAGTGTCTTGATAATATGTTGTGGGTCAATGTGATCCTGGTAATTTAAGGATACGCAGAAAGTGTTCTTGCTCTGCAAACGTTGAAGAATATTCATATTGTAGGTCAGTGCAACTCCCTCGCGTTTTTGCTTAAGTAAATGATAGTTCCAAGCTGCCCAAGCCAGCTTCCTCTTTGGTAGGATCGATTGGTCGGTATGTAATACCGCTTGATTAGCGGTGTATGGAATTGCGCCAAGCACCTTGTTTTCAAGCGGAGTAGGTTGCTGCAACATGTTGAGCGCTTGGTCACTATGACTGGCAATAAAGACATAGTCATATTTCATTCGCGTACCGTTAGATTCTATCCACACATGGTCTTTTTCTCGTTCTATTTTTTCAACGGGAGAATTTAATCTAATTTTGCTGCGAAAACTCTCTATCAGCGGTTCTAAGTAAGAGCGAGAACCTCCCTTTATCACATACCATTGAGGCCTGTCGTCGACACTAAGCATGCCATGATTATGAAAAAACTGGACAAAAAATCGAGCCGGGAAACTCATCATACTTTGATGATCGGTGGACCAGATAGCGGCTCCCATCGGCACAATATAATGATCAACAAACTGTTGAGAATAGCCTTTGATAGAAAGGTAATCACCCAATGTGATTGACTCAGATTGAATTTCTAACAACTCTAGACTTTCCTTGTTAAATCGCAGGATGTCTTTGATCATTCGATAAAAGCTTGGTTTGAATAAATTGGAACGTTGAGCAAATAGGCTATTTAACGTATTCCCGTTATATTCGAGTCCACTGGCCTCTGCTTGCACACTAAAACTCATATCGCTGTGCTGATATTCAACATTCAGCTCTTTAAGCAAATTGATAAAGTTTGGATAAGTTTTATGATTAAAAACAATAAATCCAGTATCAATTTTATGCTTTTCCCCATCAAGCTCTATATCGTGAGTGTGAGTATGTCCACCGACATAATCCGCCGCTTCATAAACTGTAATGTCATGTTTTTTGTTTAGGTGGTAAGCGGCAACATTGCCAGCGATCCCTGTGCCTACGATTGCTATTTTCATGATTGAGGTACCGTCCCTTTAAGTAGTTTTGCTGCCCAACCTGCAGGAAGCATCGAAATTCCTTTGAGGAATAATGTAAATCGTTTTGGAAAATGAATTTCCGTGGTTTGTTTTTGTAGCTTGGCTAAAATTGTTTTTGCGGCATCTTCGACACTGATAATTCCCGGCATATCAAACGTGTTTTTGTCTGTAAGCGGTGTTTTTACAAATCCAGGACAAATCCAACTTACTGCAATGTCTTCACTAGCCAATTCAATTTTTAAACCTTGGAACAAATTTCTGATAGCCGCTTTGCTAGCTGAGTAAGATTGACCTCGTGGCAATCCTTGCCATGCGACGCTGCTGCTCATGCCAACTAAGTAAGGATTTTTAGACTCTCTGAGTGCTGGTAGCGAAGCTTCGATTCCTTTAACCATCGACAAGAAATTAGTTTCCATCATGTTAGCAAAAGGCCTATGTGAAAATTTCTTTATGTCGATGTATTCTGCATTGCCAGCATTAAAAATGACACAATCTAAAGTGCCATATTTGGCTGTAATTTGTTTTACGATTCTTGAATTGTCACCGTAATCAGTTAAATCTCCCGGAGCTATTAAGGCTTTTGGGTAGCGGCCAAAAATGACTTCGAGTTTCGCTCTATTTCTTGAAGTCACAGCTACTTTGGCACCGGCTTCTAGTAGTTCTTTAGCCAGCTCCATTCCAATACCGCTTGAAGCACCGGTGAGCCATACAACTTTTTCATTGAAATCATATTTCATTAGATTCTTCCTTTTACCCATTTAATCAACCGACCTAAAAGTGGGATGTGTTCGTAAAGCATTACTCCTGCGTCAAAGTAGTCTCTATGAAAAATAATTTTTTCTTGCTGGTCTACTTTAAAAAGGGTAGCTCCAGGTACCAAAATTGGTTCGCCTTTGTTTAACTTCGGGTGACAAACCGTCATTTCCCATTCTATAAAGTATTGATCATGTTGGTTAATGCATTCACCAAATGAAAAACTGACGGAATCTACATTTTCATAGAGCTCTTCAAAGTAGCTTTTAAGCGCTCTTAAACCTATGACTTTGTGGAACGGGTCGTTAAATTCAATTTGCTCTGCATAAAGACCTTCAATCGAGGCAATGTTCGACGCGTTCATATTTTGATAAGTGGACTTAAATTGTTCAACAATCATGACAATTTACCTTTCATTTGAATTTTTACTTTTTCAGGAATGGGTTTTAAGTCCCAAACCAGACCAAAAAAACTCATCAATTTTAAAATATAGAATGTGATATCTATCTCCCACCAGCGGAAACCTTGTCTTACAGTTCCTGAGTAGTAATGGTGATTGTTGTGCCAGCCTTCGCCTAAAGTAATTAAAGCCAAAAGAGCATTATTACGACTGTCATCTTTAGTTTCAAAACGCCTTGTTCCAAAGCGATGAGCAAGCGAGTTAATAGTGTAAGTGGCGTGGTAAAGAATAACTGTAGAGATAAAGAAACCCCACACCAATAGCTGCGAACCATTTGTTTTATATTCCGGTGCAAAGGTTTCCAGCAAGCTACCCGTTACATAGAGTAATACCGCGAGTGCCGCTGGAACGGCAATATCAAATCGGTCCAGCCAACGCAGCTCTTTAAACCGAGCGAAGTCTTTTATTCGTTTTGTATTAGTTTCAAAATTTTTGTCAGAAAGGAACCAAAGAGTATGGCTCCATAAGAATCCCTTATACTTGGGAGAATGTGGATCGCTTTCTTGATCGGCACTTGCATGGTGTTGGCGATGATGAGAGGCCCACCATAATGGTCCTCGCTGCGCAGAAGAGGCTCCGATCACCGCAAAGATCATTTGCACTACACGGCTAGTTTTAAAATTCTTATGTGAAAAATACCGGTGATAGAATCCAGTGATTGCAAACATTCTGAGTAGGTATAAAAAGACACAGGTCCAAAAAGCAAACCATGAAAAACCGACAAAAAATACGCCTAAGACACCTAGGTGGACGATGATAAAGGGAATTATCCTAGTCCAACTAATTGAATCTCCATCGCTACTGGTTAATGCAGAACTATCAAACCAAGCTTCAATTTTGCTTATTAAGTTCTTGTCGATGTTTTTAGATTGAAGCATTCTTGTCTCCGGTTGGATTTGATTCCTGCTGGACAACTGTTCCCGCAAAACAATCGGTCGAAGCATTTCTTTTTTGTATTACGATATCGATTTGTCCAACATTAAAGCCCCACTTAGTCATCTTTGTGGTACCCATCAAAGTGTCCCTATCAACCAAGTGTAGCCAGTCATCCATTTCAACTTCAATACTTTCCTCGTCTTGAGGTATATCCAGGGTGTAAGTTAAATGCAGACTATCACCAAAGATTTTTCCTGTAGCTTCTCCAACGACATCTCCCGCGGTGCCTGAGATAGCATCACCATTTTCAATGAATTTCCATACCCGAGTTTGCTTTTCACCGTCACTGAAAACAAATTGCTCGTCTAGAACAATATACGACTGTTCCTTAAAAGCATCTATGTTTGCAATAAATTTTCTAGTCACCTCATTATTGCGGCCCTTCAAGGTACCCCAAGCGCAAAGCTTTCCCTCAAAATAGTCTGCAAACGACAAGCTAGGGCTATTGCTCTTGTATTGCTCTGGGTTTATTGAACAACCGCTTAGTAAAAGAGTTGTCAGGGCAGATATAAGTAATTTGTTCACTAATAGTTATTCCTTTATGAGTCGATGCTTTGTTTTACGCTATACAAAGCTAACCAGATCAAAAAAAATAAATTCAAATTATTCGATCCAATCGAATCAGGGGTGCGTAAATCTCATCACTTACTAACAAAACCCGGAGAAACACCGATGAAAAAACTAACCCCATGGATGCTGATTGGCTTTTTGGGTATGGTCGGATGTAGTAGTGACAATGATGATAACGACGTAGTAACCCCCCCTGCGCCTGTCGCAATGACCAAGATTCAAGTTGTTCATGCATCTCCCGATGCACCATTAGTCAATTTGATTTTAGATGGTACTGAAATAGCTGCAGATGTGAATTACAAGCAAGCTACTGGTATCGCTGAACTAGCCGCTGGTAGCCACACCGCGGAAGTTAAGGCTATTTTACCTGACGGTACCACCATTGATGCTTTTGACGCGGTCACTGCAGATCTAACACAAAATTTAGTCTATAGCGTGTTAGCCGTAAATGATACAGCCAATATAGAGCCTCTTATTTTAACGCGTTCGGATGAAGTAATTGCGAGTACAGACGCCAGAGTCCAGATTGTTCATGCTGCACCGCAGGCACCAATGGTTGATGTTTATGTCACTGCGCCAGATGCTGAGCTGGAGCAATCAAGCGCACTAGTAACGGCAAGTTTTAAAGACAGTCTTGATGCAACAACCGTTGCAGCTGGTGACTATCAAATTAGGATTACTCTGGCCGGCGATTCAGATAGTGTGGTGTATGACTCTGGAGCTATCTCTCTTCCAGGCGGCGCAGACTGGTTAGTGGCAGCGATCGAAAACACCGGTCCTGGTGCTCAACCAGTTAACTTATTGCTAGTGAGTGAGAGTGGCGCAACTGAGCTGCTTGACACAAACACACCTGCAGAAGTTCGAGTTGTGCATGCGTCGGCTGATGCTCCAGCGGTCGATGTGATCGCCAACGACAATTTTGAAGCTCCACTGATAGGAGATTTAGGCTTTGGCGAATTTGCTGGATATGTCGATTTAGCGGCAGACAGCTACAATGTCAAAGTGGTGCCAGCTGGAACTGAAACACCTGTGGTGATTGACGCAGACTTAGATTTGATGGCTGGCACAGCATATAACGTGATTGCAGCCAACGAGTTAGCTTCTATTGCACCGTTAGTGTTAACTGCTGATAACCGTCGAGTAGCCACTGAGTCCAAGCTTAGAATAGTACACGCGAGTCCTACAGCGGCGAATGTTGATATTTATTTAGTAGAAGTCGGTACAGACATCAGTACAGTCGCACCAACCTTAGCTGATGTAGCTTTGTTAGCCGATACAGATTTCTTATCCGTTGCGCCAGGTTCTTATGATGTTGTTGTGACAGCCACAGGCTCAAGTGACGCTGCTATTGGCCCAGTTACCATTACTTTGGATGCTGCAGGTGTTTACACCGCGATTGCAAGAGACGCGGAAGGTGGTGGAGCTCCTCTCGGATTAATCTTATTAGATGATTTCGTGGTCGAAACTTTCTAATTTGTAGGAGTTGGACGTACCAAGTAATTGAAGACAATTGCTTGGTATGAATTTCCACTCAGTTTGCCAAACCAAGGAAATATTATGGGTTTAATTCAAAGACAATACAGCGATAATTTAGTATATTGGCCAGTCAATGCCAAGCAAAATACTAACTTGAAGGGAAAGACTAAGACTATGTCTAGTGAAAGTTCCTCTAATAATTTATCGCTACAGCAAGATCCAGTAAGGTGGAGACATCATTTGTTGGCAGTGGCTGAAAAGCGAGATAAAAACGCCTATCAAGCACTTTATGTTCATTTTGCTCCTAAGATTAAATCTTTTTATCTACAAAAAGGGTTAGCGAGTAAAGCAGAAGAACTGATGCATGAAGTGTTTATAAAGATTTGGCAAAAGGCCGCTAGCTACAACCCGGAAAAAGCAAAAGTTTCCACTTGGATTTTTACGATAGTCAGAAATTCAAGAATTGATTATTTAAGAAAGAAAAAAATTGACGAAGTCAATGAAGATGATTGCGCAGAGTCTTACGAAGAAAGTGCATTTGAAGAGCAGCTTGATGCTGAAAGAACTAAACAGCAAATTTCCAACTTATTTGAGCTGTTAAACGATGAACAACGGCATGTCATTCAAAAAGTTTATTTTGAAGATAAGAGCCACCAAATTGCGGCGGAAGAATTAGATATGACACCAGGAGTTGTCAAATCTCGAATCCGTAGTGCATTGAAAATTTTAAGATCCCATATGGGAGGTACAAGACTATGAATTATCATCCTGATATAGACTTTTTATTAAAGTATTCCAGCGGACAATTAGAGCCAGCCTTGTCGGTTGCGATTGGTGTCCATTTACAAGATTGTGAAAGTTGTCGAGAAAAGGTTTCTCAGTTAGAAGATGTCGGAGGCCAAACACTTGAGTCCGTTGCCGAAGAATCAGTAAGCGATGAATTTTTTAACAAGTTGTTGGCTGATGTAGAAGAGCTTCCTATCGAACAAAATATTTCTCCTTTTGAAGAGTGTGCTGTTGCTGAAATGGATCGACCTTTCGTACAGCAACTTAGTGAAAGAAACTATGAAAATCTACAATGGGAAAAAGTCACTAAGAATATATCGAAAGCGACTGTAGCGATGAACGACCCGCGCTTTCAGATGGAGCTGTTAAAGTTTGCACCGCGAGCGAAAATTCCAAAACATACTCACTCAGGAAGTGAATATACCTTGGTTTTAGAAGGGGATTTTAGTGACAAAGACGGTACTTATCGAACTGGTGAGTTTATTGTTAATGATTCCTCAGTAGAGCATCAACCGCTTGCAGGTGATGAAGGTTGTGTTTGTCTAGCGATTACTGATGCACCTTTAAAGTTTACAGGGACTTTCGGTCCAATTATCAATTGGTGGGTTAATTAGGCCCTACCTGAGGTAATCAATTATGCAAGCGATTTGGAATAATAAAGTGATTGCGGAAAGTAATGAAACCATCGATACTGAAGGAAATCATTACTTTCCTGTCGAATCGGTCAATAAGAATTATTTGGTTGAAAGCGAACATACTTCTTTTTGCCCGTGGAAAGGTAAAGCTAGTTATTTCTCGCTTTTAGTTGACGGAAAGTTAAATACTAATGCTGTTTGGTATTATCCTGAAACTAAGGACGCTGCAAAAGAAATAGAAGGTAGGTTAGCTTTTTGGAATGGGGTAACGGTCAAGTAGACTTTAGCTATAAGACCGAACCTCGAAAAACTAGAAAAGCAAATCAAGAGTATTGAAAAATCGTCCAGTTTTACGCTTATCTTTACTTAAATTCACTTCATATTCTGTTTGTTAATTCTAGTTATTCTTGTTGTATTTAAATTAATCAGTGACTGGTTAAGTCATCGATATATCTTTATACACCGCAGAATCAACATCTAATCGCTCTTGGAAATCTTCTACCTGCTCTGCCACATTATCTGTTTGTTTCTTATAGTAAGCTAAATGAAATAATGCATCACCTTCATGAGCCAGCGGCAAATTAGTTCTACCTATGACTACGCCGTCCGCAGGAGCCAAGACTTCATATTCACTTTGTCCCAGAGGATCAGAGATCACACCGAGTACGCAGCCTTTTTCAGCTTTTCCACCCATTGGAACCAGTACCCTGAGAACGCCGCTGTAAGGAGCTCGAACCCAAGCTGTATTTGATGAAATGATTGCTATCTTTTCAGCTTTCGGCTTTTTCTTGGGAGGTCTCATTTTCAGCGCGCTCATGACATTCAAAATCCCTCGTACTCCAGCTCTTATTGACACTTCATCGAATCTTAAAGCTTCACCGGCCTCGTATAATAAGATGTTAACACCTGCATCACCGCCAGCGCCTCTTAAGGAGCCATCTCGAATTTTAGAGTCCAAAATTGCTGGTACCCCAAAGGAAAGGGCAAGTTCCTTAACTTCTTGAATAGACATATCCGCGCGAATTTGCGGCAAGTTTTCTCGATGTCTTGCGCCTGTGTGAAGATCAATTCCATGGCTACATTTTTGGACAATTTCCTTAAAGAATGTGTTGGCCATACGACCTGCAAGAGAACCTTTTCGGCTTCCAGGGAAACAACGATTTAAGTCTCGACCATCGGGTAAGTATCTTGAGTATGTGACAAAACCGTGGACGTTCACGATTGGTATCGCTATCAAAGTACCACTAATCGACTTTATCTGTTTTAGTTTGACTAATCGCCGTATTATTTCGACGCCATTAATTTCGTCACCATGGATTGCTGCGCTAACAAATAGGCAGGGCCCTGGCTTTTTTCCATGGATAACATGAACTGTCATCTTAGTTTCATCATGGGTCACCATAGCCGCTAAAGGGATCTCTATAGTTTCTTGGGTTCCCGGTTGAACAGTAACACCAGCTAATTCAAAAGGTGCATTTTTCATTAATTAGTTTCCTCAAAAAAGGCCAATTATTAGCCTCTATTATTGATAAAGAACTGGTTTCGAACTGGTCTATTAAGAAGGCCGATAGTCCTAGTTTATCGCAGTACTACACTATTTAAGTTGCGGCCACTAGGCAACAAACATTCGATTTCAATACTCTACCCATTATCGATAAAACACCAACAAAAGAGTAATAGCCCGATTCAGAAACTCTGCGCTCAGACTAATCATTAAGACAGAACAGTTGGTGCTCTATTTAAGTACTAGCTTCGGACAAACAGTCACTAAAGTAAAGAGTTTTGTGGTGTTAGAAAGTCAATATTGCGGTTGATAAAGCCCCATAGTCAATTGAGAGTAGTTAACGACTTAGTGTTAAGCCGGGTATCATTATCTAATGACAATTGGTGCTAGCCCAATTAAACTAGTGAGAACGCTCTTTGGTGGGGTTGTTATAGGCGGCTGTAAAGCAGTCTGGCTTGTCGCAAAGCTTTGCTATAACGCTTTTCCCACTGCAATATAAAACGCTTGAGTAAAAACAATGAAAACAACTGAACTGCTCGTTAATCTGCTTAGCCTGGCAGAGTCTTCTTCTGGAAGTAATATAGCTGAAAACTCTGCCCCTGTGGCTGCTGAAACGCCGTCGGCCAATGCTACATTAGAAAGTATCTTTGAATCAGTTAAACGGCTATTCTTTGATGGATTTGCGGTTGGTGATGTGACTATCAGCTTATGGAATGTCACTCTGGGTTTACTGTTCTTTTTTATTAGCTTAAAACTGGGGCAGTGGGTCAAAAATAGAGTCGAGAATAAGTGGTTTTTAAAGAGCAAACTGTCCAAAGGGGCTAGAGAAGCGAGTGCATCCTTAATGTGGTATGCAATCGTTGTTATCGCCATCCTATTTAGTTTATCCATAGCGGGAATCAAACTATCAAGTTTAGCGTTGGTCGCCGGAGCTTTGTCATTAGGGATTGGATTCGGTTTGCAAAACATAGTCAGCAATTTTATTTCAGGGTTAATACTGCTATTTGAGCGCCCCATAAAACGCGGCGATTGGATCATTGTTGGTAATACTCAAGGGTTTGTTAAAGATATTAATATTCGATCTACCCAAGTGCAAACGTTTGACTTTGCCGATGTTCTGATCCCGAATTCGGAGCTGCTCACTAACCAGGTAACCAATTGGATGTTAAATACTTCCGTCGGAAGGATCAGAATCGCCATCGGAGTTGCCTACGGTTCTGATACGGGGAAAGTCAAAGATTTATTGATTGAAATCGCTCGTAACAATCCTGAAGTAGTGCTTGGCCACAAAGAATACCTTGACCCTGAAGTTTTGTTTTTGCGGTTTGGCGATAGTAGTTTGGATTTTGAATTGCGAGTGTTTGTTAAAGATATTTTAACCACAACTCGAACAACCAGCGCAATAAATTTTGAAATTGATCGCGTTTTCAGAGAGCACAACATACAAATCCCTTTTCCTCAACGAGATATTCATATCATCGAAAGCAATGGAGATAAGTCATAATGGCTGCAGAAGAAAAAGCTAACGTGCAAGATGGGTTGGTCTATGGATACTATCTCAATGGTGAAAACAAGGGAGTCGAGATCCGTTCTGACCAGTTACCTGAAAACCTCGATAGTGCAGACTCTATGTGGTTACACTTTAACTACCGACATCAGATGACACAAGATTGGATCCGCAAGCAAGAAGTGTTAGGCGATTTTGTTGTAAACGCGCTACTCGATGAGGAAACTAGACCTCGAGCGAGCATCATGCGTAACGGCGTGCTTATCTCGCTAAGAGGCGTTAACCTCAATCCAGGAGCCGATCCTGAAGATATGATCGCGATCAGACTTTGGAGTGATGGCAAGCACATTATTAGTACTCGAAGTCGTTCTTCGTTATCCGCTAGAGATATTGCCAACCTTGTATGCGCCAAGGAGGGACCCGAAACACCAGGCGAATTTATTGCACTACTTACCGAACTGTTGATTTCTAGAATGGATGACACCATTCAAAGTATTGAAGACCAGGTTGCAGAAATCGAGGAAACTATTTTAGAGACGGAATCTTATACACTGCGAAGTGTTATCGCTAATCTGCGTCGTCAAGCGATTTCGCTTAGACGCTACTTGGCTCCTCAAAGAGAGGCGATGTTACAACTGCAAAACGAAAAAATTAGTTGGTTTACTGCGTCTGACAGGATTCATTTGAGGGAGACCAATGATCGTTTGACTCGTTACATCGAAGATATCGATTCCGCTCGAGATCGTGCAGCGGTGACTCAAGAAGAGTTAGTCAATAGACTATCGGAGCAATTAAATAGTCGTATGTATGTGCTTTCCATTGTGGCCGCCATATTCTTGCCGCTGGGATTTCTCACGGGTTTGCTAGGTATCAATGTTGGCGGGATTCCAGGCGCTGATAACCCCTACGCATTTGCCATTTTTGCTATTGCGTTAGTGGCTATTGTCGCGTTGCAGATTTGGATATTCAAAGTTAAACGATGGTTTTAATGTCCGTTATTCGAGCAAGGTATTAACCAATGGAAGCTATAGCAACCCTATTTAGAGAGCAAATCGGTCTTATCATGACAGTCGCAACTTGCGTTATTGTCGTGAGCTTTTTTAGATGGTTTTTCTTAAAACGAGAATCAGCATTAGGTGCTGAAAAGAAGCTACCAAGACAATTGTGGATGCTTTTAATCACCATCGTCTGCGTGTTGATCGTTATTTTGGCTTTACCGATAAAAGAAGCCACTAGAGGGCAAGTATTATCACTGCTAGGTATCGTTATCACCTCGATTATAGCCCTGTCTTCTACGACCTTCGTCGCTAACGCGATGGCTGGTTTGATGCTTCGGATGATCAATACATTTAAGCCGGGTGACTACATTCGTTTTGATGACCAATTGTGCCGAGTGACTGAGCGAGGCTTATTTCACACTGAAGTCCAAAATGAAGAGAAAGATTTGGTCACTTACCCTAATCTATTTTTGGTGACAAACCCTATAAGAGTGATCCAACAAACCGGTACCCTTATTTCATGCAGTTTGTCCTTAGGTTACGATATTTCGAAAGACAAAATAGAACAACATTTGATTGCTGCGGCTAAATCGATCGGTCTTGAAACACCGTTTGTATTAGTAAAGTCATTGGGGGATTTTTCGGTGGTTTATCGAGTCTCTGGATTTCTGAATGAAGTAAAACACTTGGTCACTTGGCGGTCTAATTTAGCCAAAGCTGTTCTTCAGCATTTGCATCTTGCCGGAATAGAAATTGTCTCTCCCAACTTTATGAATACCCGTCAATTTGATTCGCAAAGTGTTTTTATCCCAAAAGAAAAGAAAAATAGTTTGGCAGATGCTCCAACCAAATCAAGTACTGTAATAGAGGAAAAGATTTTTGATAAAGCCGAGGATGCACATGAAAAAGAGCAACTGGTCGCTGAGCGCGACAAGTTAAGATTGCAACTGTCTGACGGTAGTGTTGAAGAGAACACCAAAGAGTGGTCCAAGTTACAGCAACAATTTGTAGAAATAGAGTTAAAAATTGCTCAACTTGAACAATGCTCGCAAGAGTAAGTTGTCATCTAATAATTTTAAGAGAGAACAATGAATAAAAGTTCATTTATAGGTAGATTCTTATCACTGGAATCGTCCGCCGGAATTCTTCTAATCGTCGCGACCTTTTTTGCAATGGCACTGAAAAATTCGCCACTCACTGAGCTATATCAAGGTTTCTTGATGATGCCAATAGGTATAAATGTTGGAGACGCAGGCATTAACAAACCGTTGCTCTTATGGATAAATGATGGATTTATGGCGATATTCTTTTTGATGGTGGGGATGGAAATAAAGCGTGAGCTAATTGAGGGACACCTGCAAACTAATGAACAGCGGATGCTACCTTTGATAGGGGCTGTTGGTGGTGTGGTTTTTCCAGCAGTAATCTATCTGGTTTTTAACTGGGAAAATGAGCTTTCAAGACACGGTTGGGCAATTCCAACTGCAACTGATATTGCTTTTGCTTTAGGGATTTTGGCGATGGCAGGTAATCGAGTTCCAGTGTCGATAAAGATTTTCTTAATGGCATTAGCCATTTTTGACGACTTTATGGCAATCTTGGTAGTTGCTATTTTTTACACTTCTCAATTATCTATGCTCGCTCTGGGGCTTTCATTAATCGGGATTTTAGGCCTTTTTGTACTTAATAGAATGAACGTCAGCCGTATTGCCGCTTATATTTTAGTCGGTCTATTTATTTGGGTTTGTGTATTAAAATCTGGGGTTCATGCGACTCTTGCTGGGGTTGTTACCGGTTTGTTTATTCCACTCAGAGCTAAAAACAAGCCAGATTACAGCCCGTCTAAAACTTTGATTCACTCCTTGCATCCGTGGGTTGCATTTGGCATTTTGCCGCTATTTGCTTTCGCCAACGCGGGGGTCTCGCTTACAGGGTTTAATTTTGAAAAGCTGCTACATCCTATTCCAATGGGAATTATTGTTAGTTTGTTTGTGGGTAAGCAACTGGGCGTCTTTAGCCTATGTTGGTTGGCGATAAAGCTTGGGCTCGCCAAGTTGCCTGAAAAGTCGAGCTTCCTCGATCTTTACGCCGTATCGATACTATGCGGGGTGGGATTTACTATGAGTTTATTTATCGGTGGTTTAGCGTTTGAGTACGGTGGTGCTGGTGAGGCTCGCGCCGATCGGTTAGGTATCTTAATAGGTTCATTGCTATCTGCTGTGGCTGGATATTTAGTGATTAAATGGAGTATTTCGAAGAAACCTAATAACCAAGAGCATTGATTCTCGAACTTTCAGCTAATAGATGAATTCTTAGGGGCATATATTGGGAAAATCTCCTAAATTTCTACTAAACTTAATAGGTGCGTTTCTTTAGTCACTGAATCGTCTTATTGGCAAGGTCGGATGATTCTTAAGACCCAGTGATAGACCTTAAAATACACGGGCTAAGGTATTGGGGCGTCATAATTGATCAGTCCATTATTTAGTAACCTAGAATCTGAACGCAAGGAACTAGAGCAATCAGCTAGACTCCATTGGATTCATTGGACCGTTCTTGCTATCTCAATTTGTTTAACTTTGGGGGTGTGGTATTTTCTTCACTCTCAGGAACAACAAAGAAACCGTGTCGATTTCGATATTGAAGTCAATCAAACACTCGAATTAATTACTGAGCGCATGCAGAAATATGAAGAGGCGTTGCGTTCAGGTGTCGCTACTATTACCGCACTCGATCAAAAATTGACATTGAGTCAGTGGGTACGATTTACTAAAAGTCTCAACATCGACCAGCGTTATCCTGGGATAAACGGTTTAGGATTAGTTGAAGAGGTATTACCTGCGGAACTGCCTAAATATCTTGCTAAAAGACGCAAGGAACAACCCAATTTTAATGTCTTTCCAGAGCATCAGCAGCCAAGTTATTGGCCTGTTTCATTTATTGCACCACTCGAAGATAATAAAGAAGCCCTTGGTCTAGATATGGCGCATGAAGCAAATCGTTATACGACCGCATTAAAAGCTAAACAGACAGGTTTACCGCAAATAACCGCCCCAATTGTCTTGGTTCAAGATGAAGAAAAAACACCTGGATTTCTGTTTTGTATGCCATATTACAAATACTCATTATTAGCTGAGTCAAAACAAGTAGAAAAGCAATTTAAGGGGTTAGTATATGCACCTTTTATCGTTGAAAAGTTGATGCATGGGGCTATGGCTCAAGAGAATCGTACTGTGAGTTTTAGAGTGCTTGATCAAGGCAAGGTTTTGTTTGATGAGCTCGTTGCAAGTAATCAAAGTTTTGATCGTAATCCTCAATTTAAGAAAGTAGCGAGAATAGAACTCTACGGGAGAGTTTGGAAATTCGAGATTTGGAGTAACAAGCTCTTTAATGATTCCCGTCCGGTTAATAAAGCGTGGATCATTCTAGTCGGCGGACTTTTAGTGAATTTGCTCTTACTAGCCATATTCTATTATTTAGCGCAAGCCTACCGAAGAGCGCTAGAACTCTCTCAGAATACTTTTGATTTCCATCAATTTAGAGATTTTTATTTGAGCAGTGTTGTCGATAATGTTAATCAAGGGCTAGTTACAATCGATGCAAAAGGAATTATTCAGACAGCCAATCAAGCTTGCCTAGAAATTTTTGGTTATCAATCTGATGAACTAATTGGTAAGAATATAAAGATGTTAATGCCAACTGAAATAGCCGATAAACATGATCGCTATTTGAGCGACTATCACGAAACCGGCATTAAAAATATTATTGGTGTTGGTAGAGAATTAGTAGCACAAACAAAGTTTGGCAAGCAGATCCCTATTGACCTTTCGGTATCAGAAATAGAGTTAAATAGGGAGGTGTTTTTTTCAGGAATCATCCGTGATTTGACAGAGCGAACTCGGCATAAAAACGAGCTGCTGGAAGCTATGCGGTTTCAAGAGAAAATCATCGAAAACCTGCCTGATTTATTATTCGTAAAAAATAGCAAATTTGAAATTGTCAGAGCCAATGATGCCTTTTTGGCTATATACCCAGAGGATATGCAAGATAAAATAATAGGCTTTACAACGCTGGAAAAATATACCCCAAAAGAAAGTGAACGTTTTTTAAAATTTGACAAAATTGCGCTGGAAGAAGGGTTTTCCGAAACTGAAGAAACTATCACTTTTCCAGACGGGGTTACTCGAATTCTGTACACTAAAAAATCGCGCTTTTACGATACTAGCGGCGAGGTGTTTATTCTGGGGTTAGCAAGAGATATTACAGAACTAAAACGATCTAGAGAGCAGTTGTTAGCTTCTAATAAGCAATTAGATGACTTTGCCTATATTGCCTCTCATGACCTTAAGGAGCCGCTAAGAGGTATTTACAATCACGCAGCTTTTTTCCTAGAAGATCACCAATCTATTTTAGATGACAAAGCAAGCCATAAGCTTGAACGAATAATCATATTAGCAAAAAGAATGGAAAGCCTAATAACCGATTTACTTTACTATTCACGTTTAGGTAGAGTGGAGTTAGCCGTTGTAGATACCGACCTGAACGAAGTGATAAGCGATATCAATGAACTGATGAAAGACGACAAATCAGTACACATTATTGTCCCCAAACCCCTTCCCGTGATTCGCTGTGACAAAATACGTATACGCGAAGTATTTAATAATCTGATTTCCAACAGTATCAAGTACAATGAATCTAGCATAAAAGAAATTACTATCGGGCTCGAATACCAGAAAGTCGAAGAAAGAGGGCGCCGATACGTTTTTTATATTAAAGATAACGGAATTGGTATTCCTAAGAAGTTTCACCTAGAAATATTTAGAATTTTCAAGCGCCTCCATAGGGTCGATGCTTACGGAGGTGGAACCGGCTCTGGATTAACATTCGTACAAAAAATTGTTGAAGCTCACCTCGGCGAAGTTTGGGTGGAGTCAAAGGAGGGAGATGGTGCGATTTTTTATTTTTCAATTCTTGCAGACAGATAAATACAAGAGAGAACCTACATGGAACAATCAACTAAACAAGTTATATTAATAGTAGAGGATAGTGATGATGACTATGAATCAACTGTTAGGGCATTACAGCGATCGGGAAATCTGAAAAACCGCATACTAAGATGTGAGTCTGGCGATGAGGCTCTCGACTATTTATATGGACAAGGTAAGTTCACAGATCGCGTAGAATTCCCTATGCCGAGTGTTATCTTGTTAGACCTAAATATGCCTGGAACTGATGGTCGAATGGTACTGCGTAAAATAAAAAATGATGATTCCGTCAAAGACATTCCGGTTGTCGTTTTAACGACCTCGAATGATGCCAAAGATATCGACGAGTGTTATAAAGATGGAGCGAATACTTATATTCATAAACCAGTGGACTTGGATGGCTTTTTTAAGGCAATCAAGCAGCTCAAAGAATATTGGTTTGAAATCGCTATTTTACCAAAGCAAAAGTAAAAACAGCGATAATAAGAAATACGGTTGTTCTTCTTAGAGTTAGCTTGAAATAGAAATAATATGAATTAGAAAATGGCTTGGACATTACCTATTTTGTTGACTAGGATATTAAAAGTGTCGAGGGATTGTTAATTTTAATTAAGGTGCGCTAATGGAAACTGAGTTTATTAATGCATTGATAGTTGATGATAGCGAAGATGATAGGGAGTTCATTGAACGAGTCCTAAAGAAAACGGGTGAGTACCAAACCATTCACCATGCTTCGACCGTCGAGGAGGGGATTAAGCTGCTGCAGGAGCATTCGGTGGATGTCATCCTGTTAGATTATCTGATGCCGATGTGTGATGGTATCGAGATGGTAGTGCAAATCAAAGCAATGGAATCGATTGGTCCAACGGCTATTGTAATGGTTAGTAATCTTGAAGACGAAGGGCGCCAACTGGAATGCTTACAAGCCGGGGCCCACGATTTCTTAACCAAAACTGCGATTGAACCCAAGTCCTTAAGAAAGGCAATCTTGCATTCTAGAAAACGATTTGAACTAGAGCAAGAGTTACAAAAGAGTTATGAGCGTGTCAAAAACATTGCTGAAAGAGATGCATTAACTGGGCTTTCCAATCGTTACTACTTTGAAATACGATTAAAGGAAGCTTATAAAGAATTCCAAAGAAACCGCAATAGGGTCGCACTACTAATTCTTGATCTTGATGATTTCAAATATGTTAATGACAATCACGGTCATCCATCTGGAGACGAACTACTCAAACGAATTACTCGCAGGATCAGTTCCTGCTTAAGAGGTGATGAGTGTTTCTCCAGAATTGGTGGGGATGAATTTGCCATCATTTTGCAAAATGTCACATCGGTTCAAAGTGTCACTCAAGTGGCCAAGCGAATTTTAAGGGTAAGTAAGAAATTCTATCGACTGAACGAAGTAGATGTTGATGTGAATTGCGGCGTGAGTATTGGTATAGCGATAACTCGTTTTGACCGAGCCTTCGAACAAAACTTAATTCAAGAGGCCGATATCGCGCTTTATAGAGCCAAACAAGATAAAAGCAGTTTTTGCTATTTCGAAAAGCAGATGCAACAAGAAATTAATCATCGTTCGGAAGTTGAAGACCGGCTTAGGAAAGCAATAGAAATAAATCAAATTGATATGTATTATCAACCAATCATTCAGCTTGACGATCAATCTGTAGTTGGTTTTGAAGCGTTAATGCGATGGCGTAGAGAAAGTGAAATAATCTTTCCCGATGAGTTTATTCCTATTGCTGAGGAGTCTAAATTGATTTTAGACTTAGGTATACAAGCAATGGAGAGTGCGCTTCAACAGCTAAAAGTTTGGCAGTTGAAAAATAACGAAAAGTTGACCATGTCAATTAACTTATCACCCGTTCAGCTACAGGATGCGACTCTTGCGATTCATATTTCTGAGTGTATAGAACAGTATCAACTCGATCCAAAAACCATTATTTTTGAGCTCACTGAAACTGCTTTATTAAATGACGATAAGAGAAAGCAAGAGAGCATCAATGAAATTCATAAGCTTGGTTGCCTAATTGCGCTTGATGATTTTGGAACTGGATTTTCTTCCATATCTTATCTCTTAGAGTTTCCAATTGATATTGTCAAAATTGACAAATCATTAATGCCAACATTTGATTCTTCTGCTAATCATACACTTAAGAAATCGATGACGAAGGGGCTTGCTTATATGTTACATTCCCTTGGTCTATCGGTGGTGGCTGAAGGAATCGAAAACTCTCAAGCTGCTGATTTTTGCGAAAATCTCAGTATTCTTCGTGGCCAAGGTTTTCATTGGGGGAAAGCTGAGGAAGCTTCTAAAGTTGAGCGAAAGTGGTTATCTAAGTAGTGGGTTTCTCCAATCAAAATTTTTCCGTTAAGGTATCTAGCTATTGTTGCGAGTCACCAATTTATTGTTCAAATAAACACTAACCAAAATTTTCGTTTGAAAGTTTGGCATTCTTAAAGCTGTCGATGGCCTGTTTTCTCGATGACTTTAAATCCACCTGTGGCTTAGGGTAATTATCTAATTGGCTGGTTTCGAAGGAATGTATTTTGTTACTTTCAACCTGTCTAAGAGACGGCAACCATTGCCTAATAAATTCGCCATCTTTATCAAACTTTTTCTGTTGGGCTTGAGGGTTAAATACTCTAAAGTAAGGAGAAGCGTCGGTGCCAACTGAAGCACTCCACTGCCAACCACCGTTGTTATTGGCAAAATCATAATCAAATAAATGTTCCGCGAAAAAGGCTTCGCCGATACGCCAATCTAACCATAAATTTTTACAAAAGTAGCTAGCTACCACCATCCGCAATCGATTGTGCATCCATCCGGATTTTAACAACTGTTGAATTGCGGCATCAATAATCGGTACACCAGTTTGACCTTGTTTGAAGTTGTTTAGGGCTACCAAATCATGCGACCAATTAATTGCTGTATCAACATCTAGAAACGCTTGTCCTTTACAAACATGTGGAAAATGCCACATGACTGAACGATAAAAATCTCTCCAAACCAGCTGGCGCGTCCAGGCGGATGCGTTCTCATTATGACCTTGGCGAGCTATTTGATAGCACTCATTGGCGGAAATACAGCCGAGTGCTAGTGCTGAGGAAATGCGCGATGTCGCGTCTATATTAGGAAAGTCTCTGAGCTCTGAGTATTCAACGATTTTATCTTCACAAAAGTTTTCCAACTGGTTTTTTAATTGCTGATGGCTACTACTGGGGATTTCGATTGAAGTTAACTTGCTGGGACAACAATCAGTTAGCCACTGTTTAGTAATAAAAACAAAATCGCTTTGATCAGCCTCATCAGAATCTTCTGCAGAAAGTTGGCTAGCAGCATTTTTCCTTACTATTTTAGCAATGGCGAGTCGATTATCTGATGATCTAGGCTTAATTGGGTTGGACAACTCTACAGGCATATCCGATAAGATATTAGCGTGAGCTTTGCTAAACGGTGTGAAGACTTTATAGCCGTTGCCACTTCCATTAACTAGTAACCAAGGAGCGACTAGAGAGTCGCCGACAAATCGAAAGCATTTTACGGTTTCTTCCAGGGCTTCAACGACCTGCCTGTCTCTGACTCGTTCGTCAATGGGATACTCAATATTGAAGTAGAGCTTTTCAACTTCAAGTTGCTCGCAAATTGTCTTAATTTGATTAGGAACTGACTTAAAAGTCGAACTCGGAATGATAAATAATGGAATGTTTTTTTTAGCCAATTCCTGATGAAGCAGTTGTAGGCTTTGGAAAAGATAGGCTTGCTGATTTTTTCCAATGCCGTAGCAATCTATTTGTTGCGAACAGATCAAATATAGCGCAGCCACTGGCGATGTTTCATCGGCAGCGGCTGCGGAAAGGGCTGGATTGTCTTGGATTCTTAAATCGTTCCTAAACCATACTAGATTCAACGTATTGCTTCCTATGCTAATAATAGATCATATTCACCAAGCTCAAATGAGCGTACTTAATTGGTGACGTTTTATTATTGCATGGCTACCCTAATAGACATACTCTTAGGGTAGGGGTCCAAATAAGATTGTCTAGCAATAAATTGACTAGGATTATTCTTGAAATGGTGCTTTAACAAGGTTATTGGGCTCATGATAGGCTGTAAACCTTCGTTGTACTCTTTGATACACTCCGTAAGTTCAGCCCTATCGTCTCTGTCGAGATGATCTTTTAAATGACCCTGCATGTGCATCAAAACGTTAGTATTGTTGGAACGTGTCGAAGCTTTTTGAAGTGCCTTCATCATTAGATGGATATAAAGCTCTGATTGACCGTCAATATTCAGTTTGGTGGTTTGCGCAACAATCGGGCCTAGTTGGCGATATAGATTTTGACTGTGAGCTAATAACACCATTTTGTGACGTGAATGAAACTTAAGCAGTTTATCAACGGTTAATCCTTGCTTGGCAAGTTGCTGCCATTCGTTGTAAATGAATACTCTTTTGATAAAGCTGTCGCGTAAAAGCGGATCATTTAAGCGCCCATTTTCTTCGATTGGAAGGTTGGGAAAAAGCTTTCTGAGTCGTGCGGTAAAAACTCCGACTCCTTTTTTCTCCGGTTGGCCTTTATCGTTAAACACTTTGACTCGCTCCATGCCGCAGCTAGGAGAGGCTTGGCATACCACGTAGCCACTCATTTGCGAAATAGTTTCATAATTGGAGTCGGCGAAGCCAGCCAGTTGCTCAGTGTATTCAATCGAAGAGTCTTTGCTTTCAACCGCTCTTGGGTTATCAATATCACCCACCAGTCGAATTGTTTCTCTAGGAATAGGTAACCCGATGCCTACTTCGGGACAAAGCGAAACAAATTTGAAGTGCTTTGATAGCTCGTCTTTGCAGTAACGATTATTCTTATTGCCACCGTCGTATCTTACGTTGGCACCTAATAAACATTGACTAATACCTACTTTAATCATTTCAACTCTCCTTTATATTGCTTTCTGTTGGAGTTTTCTACCGTGTCTTTGGCTAACACCGGCTCAGACAGCGGTTGTCTGGCTTAGTTTTGCCGCATTTAAGAGTGTATACGAGCATTGCTGGCTGCTGGATCAGTTCGATACGTCAGTATTTGATCCGTTACCACCCGATCTTGAGATATTTGTGAAGGTATATTAACGCGATATAATAAATGTGATTTGAGTCTACCTAGAAGCCGCGTAAGTTGATATTATCTGCGATTGTTCTTTGATTTTGCGCTTTCAAGCAAAATTTGCGGTAGGACGCCATCGAAAAAAGAATAAAGTGATCGCAAGGGAGAAAGATCCAAGTGGACGCCAAATCACGAAAACGCGGAGTCATTGCTTCGCGAGCCAAGCTACATGCCGCAATGTTAGATGCGGGTATTAAAACGCAAAGCGCCTTAGCAGATAAAATTGCAGACTTTGAAGGTCTCGCTAGCCCACCAAGGGACACCGTCAATCGGGCTTTTCGTCAGGAAAGTGTTTCTCCTGCCACTATAGCGCGCATTGCAAACGCCTTAAACGTCGATGCATATACTCTATATCTCTCATCTAAGGAGCAACTCGAACAGACTGACGTGCACCAGCCTGAGCTATTAACGAGCGCAGATCTTTCTAGTTCTGAATCTGAGGGCACTAGTGGCAATGAAGAAGCCCAAAGAGAATTAGATCAAATCGGAGTTATTCGTCCTGTCAACAACGTTTCATATGTTAAGTTAGCGATAGGGGTAACTATTGCTATTCTATTGGTTGGAATTATTAAGAGCTTTCTAACAGACATTAGTGACTCCGATAATCAGTTAGAGCCGAAGCTGAATGATTCGCAAGTTCTCCAAGCTTCTGAAGAAACAATTACGCTAGGCCAAAGCTCGCAGAAAAATACCCCCCTCAGTATCCCGGAAAATGCCAGTATTATTATTTTTAGTAAAGATTCTGCGACAGATGAGTTGTCGTACGTTTTGAAAGAAATGCTGTTAGCTGAATACTCAACTACGATCGGTGAAAGGGGCTTAGTTCCTCAGCACTTTATGGCAACCGATATTGCTGAGCAATTCCAATCCGATGCTGTGTTAACTCTGCGCTATGAATCACATGGGCGGTACACAATTTTGCAAGCCTACCTGTTTTATCAAAACCTTGATAGATTAGTTTGGACTGGCAGCTTTTCGAATGCTGAGTTAACTTATCAATCGTCAGATTTGGCAGAGCAGGTCTACAGTGCTTTTAATCGAATGAATAGTAAACCCTATCGTTCTGAATTATTGGCTGGAAATTTAACCGAGCTCACACCGCATCAACAATATGTACAAGCTCGAGAGCTATTGGATGGTCACAATTCCGAATTAAATGTTAAGAAAGCTCAGGCGATATTACTTTCAACGGTTGCGCAATACCCAATGTTTGCAAATGCGAGAGCAGCACTTTGCGAAGCCTATTTAAGAGAAAGCTGGCGAGAACACGAAAAAAATAGTCTGGAGTATGCGGAAAAAGAATGTAACGCGGGTTACCAGTTGAACAAGAATAACTTCTACCTAAATGCGATGATGGGGTATTTATATCGACGGTCGGGAAAAGTTGAGCAAGCCATAAAGCTCTTTCAAAAAGCACTAGAAAATTTTCCCAACAATGTCGATAGTGTTTCAGGTATTGCAATGGCCTATCGAGACGCCGTGAGGCAACAATTAGCTGGGTACCCCAACGCAGAGCAAAAAATGTTGTCCTTTGCTAAAAAAGCGACGGAGCTAGAACCTGACTTTTGGCTACATCATAATAACTTAGGTGTACTTAGCTACACGGCCGGGAAAACAGAGATGATCGCTCTCGCATTTGAAAAATCTGCCGTGCTAAATCCTAGTGAGCTAGCGTTTGCCAATGTAGCGACTATAAACCTTTGTCAAGGTAATCTGGAAAAGGCGATTGGGTTTTATCAAGACGCGATCCAGCTAGGGCCGGATTCTTATGTTGGCTATGAAACCATGGGAACAGCTTATTTATTTTCCAAGCAATATGACAAAGCGGTAATCAACAAAGAAAAAGCCTTATCGTTGATGAGTGACAAAGAGTTTGGTGGTTTATATCAAATGTGGGGGGACTTAGGTGATGCGTACAGGCTGAGTGCTAAACCCGCGAGCGCAGTTGAGGCGTATAAAAAAGCTCTCACAATTATTCACCGAGAAGAACTGCGCGGAAATTTTACTCTCGCTGATAAAGCGTTTAAAGCTTATTACATTCTGCAGCTTTCCCAATTAGCTCAGAGTGACTTTGAAGAGCCCGAATTTAGTTTTGACTATAAGCAGTTAGAACCGCTTTTGACGGCAGACATGGAAGCTTCGGCTAAGGCAAAATTGGCATTCGCATTTTACTTATTAGATGATGTAAAGCAGGCTAGAACCGCCATGAAACGAGCAACCGATGTTTGTGTGGTTTATCATCAACATCCAGATTGGGTCGCGTTTGAAAAGCAAGCGGGTTAAAGCTTGCCTAATTGGGAATAATAAAAAGGGAGTAGCTGTGCTAACTCCCTGAAAATGTTTTTTAATTAGGAAAATTAAATTTAGTAGTAATACTGGACCGTTAGTTGCAGATGGTCATCTCGTCTAAATAAATACAAGGGATCTTCGTTTTCGCTAGACTCAAAAAATCGAGCATCTAATGAAACTTTAACACTTTGTCCAAACCTTCGGCTTCCTTCAATCAACACACTGGTTGATTGATGATCTAAATCGTAGCTAAACCCAAATAATAACTCACTAGAGTCAACATCATTTAGTGCTAATCGGTTTCCAAAAAATAGATCATTTTGGAAAGTAGAATCGGCATCTTCGCCGCGCTCATCCCAAGCGTATTCAACCAACCAACCTAGATCAGCGTTTGAGTCAAATATACCATACTGACTATATTCAATACCGCCTTGCAACGCCCAATAGTCTTCTCGATCATTTTGATTATTGATCATTTCTAATTTTAGCAGTGAAGCTTCTAGATTTGCTTGCAACTCCACTCCCAATTGGGTTATTTGTTGATAGTATGGCCTAAGCTCAAAATCAGTCGGACTTAGTAACGTAGGCGTTAGAATAGGCGCTCGACTAGTGCCATCGAACCAAGAAAGGGCTACATCAATATCATCGAAGCTATGCGACCAACGCATAGCAAGATCTATATGCTTGTCTTCATCGTTAGATTGATAGATTGGTCGGTCGGTATTCACCCGTGGAATACCTGGACGACCTTCGGGACCGGCAAATGTTCGCTCTCTGAAATAGGGCATGACATAGAGATCAAGAATTCCCCAATCCTTAACAAGAGATAAGTTAACCATTGGTTGTCCTAACTTGTCTTCATTATCTACATCTTCTACTGAATCACTTTGATTAATGATATCAACCAAATGTTGGAACTCAGTAACACCCCAAAAGTCGCGACGAATTCCAATTCGAGTTTCCCAATCATCACCGACATGGACCCAACTAAGCTCACGAATATCCATATGGGTTCGTTCTTCGTCATGTTGGTCGACGCGTGCCGACGGAACAAACTCTAACGAATCTTGGTTATCATTCCAACTCCAGAAAAATTCTGGCGCGGCAGCCATTGATAGCTGGCTGTCGTGTTGTTCAGGGGAAAGTGGGTCCTCATAAAAAAATCGCCCTTGTACCTCGATATTTCCTCTAACTTCAAACTCATTAGCTTGCGCAGAAAAAAAATGCCCCACAAGGAGGCAAAACATCGTAGGATGATGAAACCATTTATTCTTTATATTGATCATTATCTCGCTCGTTTTAATGCGTTTTTGTTAAAGTCTTTGTCGTCCAAGCCAGTTTTCAATTGAAGGTCATTGTATTTTAGTAAAGTGCTTTTACCTGACTGGTGATTAACCATTTCTAGTTGGTCGGCGCGCCAAAATTTATTCAAATGCTGTCGGTAGGCACTAAAAGTTAGAGTCTTTAGTAGAGTATCTTTGCGGTCATAAAACTCCGTCTTTTGCACACGGTATTCAGATTGGTCAACCCAAACAATTCGGCGTTTGTAGCCTGAGTATTTGTCTACTGGATATTGAACAATGACCCAGCATGTTTCATTGTTGCAAGGCTCATCGCGTAAATACTCGTAAGTATATTTTTCGACTTCAAACGATGTCAGGTCTTCGAAAGAGAATTCGCTTCCCATAAACGAACCTGACTTGTTTCGTGATGAGATCCGCTTTACACGTTTTAATGCAGGAAGATATAGCCATTGGTCATCATTGCCTTCCAAGTGCGAAAAACTTAAGAATGATGTTCCTTTAACATCATTGGGTGAATCGAAAACTGTCAGACTTTTATCGCCATCATCCAGCAGTTCAATGCTTTTTAATCGCATTTGACGAGTTGAGGTTTCGCCATGTTGATTTCGTAATGTCATCTCCAATTCTGCGGTCGAATCGGTCCAGCCGATATCTCGTGCCTTTGATTCTTTGGAAATCGTCAACCCTTTCTCTGCCGCTTCGCTTGCAGAAGCTAGCGAAGAAAAAGTGAAAGTGGACGCTACTAATGCAGCTATTGCCAACTTTGAAGTGAGGTTACCAACTAGGTTATTTAGTGGTTGCATAATTTAAGTTCCTGATTAAATAATTCTAAATAGTTATTCATGACTAATAATGACAGCTTTTTGTTAAGCCTTTTCCGTCGCGATGCTAGAGTCACTGATCGCAACCTGCTCTCGTTCTTTATCTTTTCTACTCTTAAGCAGCATTAACAGCGGTGGTAAGAAGAAAAAGTCGACGATAAGAGCAATTAAAATGGTTACAGCGGTTAATAGTCCCATATCGGCATTTACCTTAAAGCTAGAAGTAGCCATCACTAAAAAGCCTGCGACGAGTACCATTGTGGTTACCCATAAGGCTTTACCGACACTGGCAAAACTATAACGAACAGCATCTTCTGAGCTTAAATTCTTTTCTCTACGAGCTCGAATGTACTTGCTTAAGAAATGCACAGTATCGTCGACGATAATGCCTAGTGTTACGCCCATTACCACCGATAGACCGAGGCCAACTTCTCCAACTGCCAGTCCCCAAATACCAAATGCAATCGACGCCGGCATTAAGTTTGGTAGCAAGCTTATCAGGCCAAACTTAACTGAGCGAAGCGCAAAGCCCAGTAAAATTGAGATTAAGACTAATGCGAATAAAGAACCTTCAATCATACTCACGATATTCGTTGAACCTATATGGGCAAACATCAGTGAAGGACTTGCTAGCGCAATACCATAATTTGAATTAAGAGAATTAAAGTGTTCGACGATTCTGTTTTCAACATCCAAGGTTTGATTAGAGGTCAAATTCTTAAATGTTGCCAATACTCGAGTCGAAGACTTGTCCACATTGAGTTGATTATTAACATCCAAACCTTGAGGTAAAGATAGTTCGTACAACAGCAAATACTGAGCCGCTAATTCTTGCTCATCGGGGAGCTTGTACCAAGCTGGGTCATCACCGTGCATATTTCGGTTGAGACGTTTTAAAGTATCGGTAATGCTATTAACATTGTCGGTTTCTGGCTGATCTCGCAACCACAAAACAAAGTCGTCAACAAACTTGATAAATTCTGGCGAGTTAATTCCGCTCGATACCTTTGAGTCGAAAGAAATTTCAATGGTGGTCATTCCAGAAAGATGATCTTTCATAAAGTCGGTTGATTGTCTAAAGGGAACCGACTCATCAAAGTACTTTACAAAGTCGTCGTTTAATTCATTTCTAGGAATAAACGATGCTAATCCAATGATGATGATGGTTGAAACGGGTAATAACCACTTTCGATTACCGATGACAAAATCAGCGAGTTTTTCCATCGAGTCTTTCTTGTGTTCCTTAGTTGCGGTGATTTTAGTTGGAAGTACCATCATAATTGCTGGAAACACCGTTACCGAAAACACAAACGCTAATGTCACACCGATAGCTACCATATTACCGAGGTCAGCAAACGGAGGTGCATCGGAAAAGTTCATGGTTAGGAAGCCAATGGCAGTGGTTAAACTAGTCAAAAAGATCGGTTGAAAATTGACTCGGATACTATCAAGCATCGCAGCACGTTTTTCCATGCCATGGCGCATGTTGTAATTAAAGGTTGAGAGTAAATGCACACAGTCGGCAACCGCTAGGGTTAAAATCATCACAGGTGAGCCTGCGGATGGGCCAGTCAAATAGCCGCCAGCCCATCCCCAAATACCCATCGTTGTGATGATGCTTGCCAAGATTACTACGGTGGTAGCAACAGTACCTGACGCGGAACGAAGAAGACCCAACACTGCGAAAACAACCACAACAAACATGATTGGAATTAAGATACTGCTATCAGCTTTAGATGCTTCTGGAAAGCTGACATTCATCATCACCATGCCTGATAACATAAAATCGATATTGGGATACTTAGCTTCGAATTCTTTGACAAGTGTTCTAGCTGATTCGGCAACAATCGGAACTTCTTTGGTTTTATCAACACCAGGAAGTCGAATGGTTATATTCACGACCGCAGAATCACCATTGAGAGCGATTAATTTTTTCTGTAATAATGGTTCTGCAAGTGCTACTCGTTTAGTTCTTGCGATAGCTTCATCATCAAGGTCATCGGCTTCAAGTATCAAATCCTCGATCATTAAATCATCACCTTCCGCATAACTATATTGGAAGTTTGAAATCGAATCGACTCGCGAGCTATAGGTAACCATCCAAGATTCATTGGTTAATTCCCAAATAGCGGTTAGGGTTTCTTTATCAAAAACATTGCCGTCTTTTGGCGCAACGATTATCGCGACGTTATCACTTTTGCTATAGATTTTTTGTAAGTCGAGGAAGTCATTCAGTTGTTGGTTGTCTTCTTCAAAGAAAGTTTTGTAGTCACTCTTAAAAGTCATGAACTGAGCGCCATAGCCGGTCGCTCCCATAATGATGAAAGTCGCGACTATGATTAGCCATCTGGCGTTAATTATTTTGTTGGAGAAGTTATTCATAATTTTTCTCTTTACGTAAGAATTTCATTTAGCCCTATATCTACTAAATGGTTAAACATAAACAAATGGGGTACCCATTTTCTCTAGTGTTTCAATTTCTGGAGTAAATAATTCATCGATAATATTTCTGACAGATTGTTTGTAATCCCAGTCTTTAGAAAGCGGTTTCCAGCCAAAGCCATCTAAAATTAATCGCGTATTGGTATAAGATTCTCGTTCCAACACCATAGGTCCTAATTTGACCGAATCACCCTTACTCATAATCAATGCCATCGCGCCCCAAGGAGCCGACCAAAGGGCGAAAGTCACTTGGTCGAGGGTCATTTGTTCGGGCAAGGTCAGATCACCGGCTTTGATGGCTTTCTCAATTTCGTTATTCATTAAAGCCATTAACTGGCCTTCACATTCCGCATGGGTGTGGTTTCGAGAATCAGAGCAACAAGCCGATACGCTGGGTGAATGTGCTGAAAGCACCATAAATAGTTGAGAAGGGTGTAATTTTGCCCAGATCAGATAAGACACCATCACTGCTAAAATGCGCTCTCGACTATTACCCTTAAATTTGAGTGCGCGTAGAAAAATCGCTTGAATCTCATCGATACAAGTATTGCAAATGGCCATCAACAAGTCTTCTTTGCCTAAGAAGTGTTTGTAGATAGTGCCTTTGGAATAGCGCGATTCAGCGACTAGCTTGTCGATAGTTAAGGTGGTTAAGCAGCTTTTTTCAACGAGTTGACGAGCAAGCTCAATGAGCTCTTTTTCGCGTTGTTGGAACTCTAATTCGCTGATACTACGTGGGCTCATAGATTAAACATATCTCTCATTGTTATAAATGACGAATCGTCACGTGACGGATCGTCATTATAGGGATCCAAAATTGAATTGCAAGTGCTTTTTAGACAAATATGCTTTAATTCAAGCTTTTTTGTCGTTGATTCCTTTGTAATTGACTCTTCTTTATCTGAGCATTTACAGATAGAATGCAATCAATTCGTCTGTACGCTAGCTATTGAATAGGAATTATTATGCTTTACAACAACATCGTTGAGACTATTGGCAAAACACCATTGGTTAAATTAAATAAAGTCACCAACCATCTCGAATGTAATGTCTTTGCTAAATGTGAATTTATGAACCCTGGTGGTTCCACTAAAGACCGAATTGCTCGTCAGATGATTTTGGATGCCGAAGCATCAGGTCGAATCAAGCGCGGCGACACTCTAATTGAAGCGACCAGTGGCAATACTGGCATTGGGATGGCTTTAGCAGGAGCTTCTTTAGGCTACAAAATTATCATTACTATGCCTGAAAAGATGAGTCGAGAAAAACAAGTTGTACTAGAAGCACTAGGAGCTGAAATCATTCGAACACCCACTGAAGCAGCTTGGGATGATCCTGAATCACATATTGAAATCGCTAAAAAACTGCAAAAAGAACTGCCTAACGCACACATCCTTGACCAATACTCGAATCCTTCTAACCCTAATGCACATAGTCAGGGGACAGGTCAGGAAATCATTGACGATGTGGATGGCGATGTTGATATGGTAGTCATCGGAGTCGGTACAGGAGGCACGCTAACCGGTATCGCAAAACGGATTAAACAAACTTATCCTAACGCTATTATCGTAGGCGCGGATCCAGAAGGCTCGTTACTTGCCGGTCCTGAGGAAATTAAGTCTTATCATGTTGAAGGCATTGGTTATGACTTTATTCCAGATGTACTTGATCGCGACTTAGTTGACCAGTGGGTTAAAACCAACGACGCAGATTCATTCAAATATGCTCGCCAATTGATGAAAGACGAAGGACTGTTGGTTGGCGGTTCTTCAGGTTCTGCAATGATGGCTCTAATGCAACAAGCGCCGCAGTTAAAAGCAGGTCAAAATTGTGTGGTGATTTTACCGGATGGGATCAGAAATTATTTAACTAAATTTGTGGATCAAGACTGGCGTAAACAAAACGGTTTTGAAAACTAAGCAACAAAAGAAAAAGATAAAAGACTTCACCACAGAGGCAAGCTTTGCCTCTGTGGTAAAAGAGTCTTTTCGTGTTTTAAGTATTTAAGGTATTACAATGATTACTTTGCATTATTTGGAAAATTCTAGAGCTCAAAGAATTCTTTGGTTATTAGAAGAGCTTGGTTTACAGTATGAAATCAAGCATTATCGCCGTGATCCCAAGACTATGCTTGCTCCCAAAGAGCTTAAAGAAGTTCATCCTTTGGGTAAGTCGCCAATAATCACTGATGGTGATATTTGTATGGCTGAGTCTTCAGCAATTGTTGAGTATCTAATTAAAACCTATGGAGAGGGCGAACTAGTCCCGGCTCGAAATACCAAAGAATTTATAAAGTATCGAGAACTTATGCATTATGCAGAAGGGTCAATTATGCCATTTATGCTGTTGACGTTGATCTTTAACAAAATTAAAACGGCACCAATGTTTTTCTTAGCTAAACCGATCGCTAAGATGATCGCCAATAAAACCTTTAAGAACTTTATTACTCCTAATGTTAAGAATCACCTCGATTTTTTGGAAGCCGAACTAACAAAACATCAATGGTTTGCGGGTGAAGAAATGACGGGTGCTGATTTTATGATGAGTTTTCCCATTGAAGCCGCTGCAGCTAGGACTGACCTGAAGAAAGGTTACCCAAAACTCAACGAATTTCTTGAGCGCATTCAATCAATGCCGAGCTACCAGCGAGCGTTAGAAAAGGGATTACCTTACAAGTTAGGTTCGTAACCAACAGTTTATAAAATTTTTAGTCTAGACCATTATTACAAAAATAGAATTAAGGAATCACAATGGCGTTTGAGTATGGCTCGGATACCCTCGGTATAAAGAACCCCTTTAAGTTTGAAGGATTTGTCCTCACTGTGCGCGGGGTGTTTGTTACCATTCTTGGTGTTATCGCATTGTTCGCGGTAAAAGATTTAGTGGCTAATGGGGCCAAGTTAGCTGGGTGGCTGTCGTTAGCCATTGGAATTCTACTCTTGAGCAATGGCGTTATCGCTACGGGGCGAGGGCTATTCAAAGTCATGCGTTTTTACGTCGGACGTGGTGTTCCTGCTAGTTTGGCAAAGAATGTCGGTAAAAGTGAATCACATGTTAATGAACCCTATATTGCTTATGGTGACAAGAATTTAGAACAAATGCTCATGGGGCGCAAAAACACTACTTTTGTCGAGCCGGACGGTTGGCTCGCTCGCATGTTGCACACCATTATGCCGCGGCTTTTATTCATGCCTTATCCGATCAGGAATCTCGCGCAAAAATTAGGCGCAGGAATGATCTACAGCTTACTGGCTTTCTTATGTTATGGGTTAGCTTGGTTCTCTGGTAGTTCAGGATTAACTAATATTGCCGATACGCCGATTTTGGATTGGTTAAGTATTATTTTAGCGGGATACTTGTTTTTAGTTTGGAGTCAACGACGCTCGCCTTTACAAAGATTATTAGGGGCAACAGTGCAACCCGCAGGTTCAAAAGGTGTGGTATTGATGTTAGTGTTTTCAATCTTAGCACCGGTTGCCTTAAGTTATTTTCACTATAATGTGACGCCTTTACCACCCATCCCGCTTTCTGCCGGAAGTTATATTGGCTTTATGACTTTTCTTGCCGCAGTAGCGACGGTTTATGGCCTGTGGCTAACTTTTTTAAGAGCCAAATTGGCTAACCCTAAAACCGACGTTTCCGAGTTTCGAACCAATTGGCAAGAGAGCATTCATCCGCAGGAAATTTTCATTAATTTCGAAAATATCGTGATGGCGAATCGACGTTATAAGGAAATTCCCAATCGAATCTATCGAGATTTTGATGCCCAATTAGTCGAACAGGGTAGCAATGACAAAGGTAAGTTTTCTGGTGAAATGGTACAAGAAACTCAGCCCGTCTATAAGAGCTTACCTATCACACCACTTTTCAAAATGTTGAGAATCGGTGGCACCATTGCGGGTGAATCTTTGTTAGCGATTGCAGCACTATTGTTCTATCTAGCCATAGAGCCAGTCACTCAAATTAATCAACAAGTGATCCCTGCGGTCGATGCATTAATTTATCCAGTGATCATTTGGGTCTTTGGGCAGATTATTAGTAACTCTGCTCGTGTGTTTTGGTCAGAGATGCACTTTGAATCCCTACTCGTGTATTTCCAATGTCATGGGACTTATTCTGAATCTAAGGTCAGTACCGGTACGGGTATTCATGACAGCACTCGTTCAGAAAATGTCGTAGTTCGCTCTAGCCTAACCCCTTGGATATTAACCAGTCGATTAGTGACTAGTTGCTTTGCAGAAAGCGGTTCTAATAATTTGGAGTTCTACCGAAGAATTCTAGAACTTCACAAAGCCGATGATGACCTTGACAAAATTACCTCGGAAATGAAAGAGTTCCTTGGAAATCGTGAAACGATTGCCGGAGTTAATCAGAAAGATCTAAACTCGGCTGGAGCAATTTTCCAGGTTAATCAAGAGACGCGGTCAAGTCAAACGGGGGGAGCTGAACGATTATCAACAGAAATTCCTCGGGAGCGAATCGAGGGAGAAAATACTAGCAAACCCACTGATAATAGCAACTCGCTTAAATCTGGACTGGATGTAGAGTAAAAAATTACCTGAAGTTCGATAGT
This sequence comes from Kangiellaceae bacterium, assembly GCA_039969155.1. GTDB lineage: Bacteria > Pseudomonadota > Gammaproteobacteria > Enterobacterales > Kangiellaceae. The sequence continues at coordinate 76,614 of JBDVOJ010000038.1, read as the reverse complement.
TTGTCATACCAAGTTCTTATCGTCTAGGATGAGACCTGGCACATAATTTTTGAGCTCCTATTGTATTGGTTAGAAGACCGGATTTAACGACGATAGCATGGTTGTCAATTTGGTAGTATTCGGTACATTCCTTGTAACCAGGTTGATAGTTTTGTATCGGAATAGAATACACAAAAAGCCATACTCCTTGACTGTTGGCATTTTGATATAAGTCTTGGTTTACTTTCGAATGATGGCCCAAGTTGAAAATTGGACCATAGTTCTCGTATAGTGTTTCAAATCGATCAATTTCTGGCGCCCAAAATTCGGAACTAACTAGCGACTGCTTTGTGTCGCCCAAGAAATATATTCTATTTGGCCTACCTTTATGGAGAACTAATTTTTGCATAGGTTCTCCCAACCAACTAATTGATGGTTGAGCATTTGTAAGGTGCCGATTATATACTGGGGGATAGCAGGCTGTTATCAATAGTAGCGAGCATGTGACTAGAAGTATTTTCGTTTGCTGCTTGAGTCCATATTTCATATTAGAATTAGCTCCCGTTGCAAGTAACAACAGTGGTGATAGATTTGGCTTATTAATCAATTAATGTTTGATCATCTTACTAAGATTGAGCGCGGAATCAGCCAGATCCCGATTGACGCCAGGATGGTTATCGATGTTTTTGCTGGCTCTCTAAAAATAATTCTATAATTACATCGTATAGCGCTTAATGCGAGCCTAATAGCATGTTTACAGTTCCCATTTTTTACAGCTCTTCTGGCTAAATACCTCAATTGGTAAGCTTCAGCCAAGCTCCGAAATTTTGAAATTCTTTTGGGAGCTATTAAAGCTAATTTATTCATCGCTCGCGACCATGATTCAAATTGATTATTGAGGTTTGCAGAAAGGCCGGATGCATTGACTCGATAGAGAGTTAGTTGGCGCGGTATTCCCTCGAATTTAAGTTCAGAAACCAGTGCGATTCTGATCCAATATTCAATGTCTTCGGATTGCCTGAAACTTTCGTCAAAGTAGCTAAGTTCGGAATTTCCTTGAATCGAACTGTGAAAGCTTGTCTGCTCAAGCAGACTTTTGCGTATAACCGGTGAGGAACCATTTCCTATTGGATTTCTGCAAATGATGTCACCCAGTTCAATATTTTTTACCTTAGAGGACTGACTAATTCCGATCGGCTCGCCCGATTCATTAATAAGTTTGGAGTGGCTATAACTAACTCCTATTTGGTCATCGTTGTCTAGATGCTGAACATGACTTTCGAGCTTATCACATGCCCACAAATCATCTGAATCTAAAAATGCAACATACTCTCCTGTAGACGAGCGAATTCCCGAATTTCTAGCTCCGGCTAGACCTCGGTTCTGTTGTTTAATGATTTTTATTCTTGAATCAGTAAATTGACTGTATATTTCTTCAGACTTGTCTGTTGAACCATCATTAACGATTATAAGCTCTAAATTTTGATAAGTTTGATCTAGAACCGACTGAATAGCCGACTTTATGTACTTTTCAACATTGTAAACAGGCATCACAACAGAGACTCTTTTCATAAGGCATTTCCTCGTGTTATTTCTAGTTGAAGAACTAAAACTGGTTTGGTAGGTATTAAATTATGGAGCTCATTTTCTAGCAAACCCCTTGCTATTAAACTGAGAGATAGAATTATCCTATGTTTGTAATCTCCGTAGCTTTTTAAAAAGTCTATTCTTTTTCAGAAGTTTAGTTTTAGCGAATAATTCAGCAAGAAAACGATGAACGTATCTCATTACGAATTCGATTGATGCGCGAAACTCTAAAGTCCTGAATTTTTCGAGTGCTCTTTCAATAAAAGATTGTCGATTAGGCTCATTGAAACAAAATACGTCTTTGGCAATGGAGCAATACTGATTCTCACAAAAAGCTTCGCTTAAATGAGGTAAGGGTGAGCTACTAATTAGTCGCAGATGGCCTTTTAGCACTAACAGAAATAAGGGGAGCTTAGCAAATAGTGGTGAGTCACAGTTTATAAGGTGTATCCTGACGGGGGAGGACGGTGTTTCACTTTCTGTGTGTTCGGAACTACTTAGCCCGTTGAAGAAATTAGTACTAAGTAGAATAGATTTTGTGGTAAACGGGCTCCTTTTCCTAAAATATTTGATATAGCCTGCTATCAGTAATATGACGGGGATTGTTATCAGAATGATTAGCAATGCAAGCAGTTTATCCACTAAAGACGAGTTTTTAGCTTTTACGATTGGAGAAAGTAAAGCTTCATCTTCTATTTCGATACTAGTTGCAAGATCGACCCTGTGAATAGTGTTTTCTACAACTACTGCATTCTTAATCATTACCTCAGGGCCAACGTATGTATTGTCTAGAACAACACAATTTTTGAGTTCGGCATTTCTATCAATAATACAGTTTTTTCCGATGTAACAGCATCCTTTTAGTTTAGCACTTTCATGGATATCGCTGTAGTCATCGATATAGGCAGAACCGCCCTGCAAGCTTCGGTTGTTAAAACGGGTGTTCACTCCCAGACGAACAAAGGAGCTTTTCTTAACACCGTGTTGAATCTGTAATTTTTCTAACTGATTGGTAATGTAGTTACATAGCGAATGGAATGATCCCAAACTGAAAAGAGGAAAGTAATCTAAAAAATCGAAACGTTCGCGGATGTTTTTTGGATTACTTATATTACTCGTAATCGTGTTATTGATTTCATTTTCTATGAAGTTCCAATTTATTTTATTGATCGAAAGATCAAGTTGATCGGTTATGATAATAGACGCTGGGATATTTTTGGATAATGGTTGTGATTGTAATTCATTTAACCAATGTTTATAAATAACATCGCCACGACTCGCTATACAAGGGTACTGTATGTTATCTCCGAGTTGATTAATTAACTCCAAGTAACTCTGCTGTGATGCTATATAAACATATTCGATTTCAATGCTCCATCTTAGTCCAGCGCCCAAGGCTTTACGGACTCTACGATTTTCTTCTCCTAAGACAATCCAGATTTTTTCAGCACCAGATTGTTGGTAGCTTTCTACAATGTGTTGTATAACGGGCCTACCCATTACCGGTAACATCGCAGGATTAATCCCTCTTAAAGGTGAGATCTCTTGGTAATCAGGCCTATCAGCAAATATAACGACATGCATTTTATGTTCTCCGTAATTAAGAAGTTTGATACTACAGTTCAAACTAATGCTCTAGCTTGCACCCCGACCGCTCAATAGGGCTGGTATTGTTTTAATTACTATCTTTAGATTCTGCCAGACTGAATGTCGATAATAGTGCTCTATGTCTAGTTCAGCTTGTTGTTTAAAAGTAAGATCGTTTCGACCCTTTATGACCCACTCTGAAGTGAGTCCAGGTTTCATTTCTAACCTTTCCCTTTGCAGGATATTATACTGTTCGACCTCTTTGTATAACGCAGGTCTTGGTCCTACTATCGACATTTCTCCTCGAACTACATTCCAAATTTGAGGTAACTCATCGATAGACAGTTTTCGGATAATTTTTCCAACTCTTGTGATACGTGGGTCGTCTTTAATCTTAAACATGATGCCGCCTTGTTTTTCGTTTAAGTGTTGTAGTTCTGCGAGACGTTCCTCAGCATCAAGATGCATCGACCGAAATTTGATTATGTCAAAAGGCCGGCCATGCTCACCAACTCGTTTTTGTGTAAAAAACAAACTTCCCGGTGAATCGATTCGTATTACGATAGCGAGCAAGGGCAGGAATGGTAGAAGCATTATTAGCGAACTAAGGGATAGCGCTAGGTCAAAAAATCTAATCGATTTCTTATGCCACCAGCGACTGAATATAAATTTTTGTTTACGTAGTTTTACTCGATATCTAAGCGCAACCCAATGGTAGTCGTTGGCGAGTTTTATTGGAGCCAATTTTACCTTTTTATCTAGTAGACTTTCTACGCTCACTCTTTTCAAGAATAGCAAGCTTTCAACTAAATACCTTTTTGCTAGTCTTTTAGGTTCTTCCTTTAGACGCCAAATCCATTCGAGAGAGCAACTTCTAACCCAAAGTGGTGCTCTTGAAATATTGTTGCTGTAGAATTCAAATAATCCTCCCACGGCAATGTTTAGAGTTGAATTCAATTTCGCTTGATTGTCGTCGATCCACAACTCTTGTCTAGGTACTCCCATTGCTACAATAAGTATGTCGGCACGAGACTTATTTATACTCTCTATAATCGAGCTATTTTGTTCTTCAGAAAAATGGCCATGATGGCAACCGACCACTTGAATGTTTGGGTGTTTTTCGGTCATCCAGTCGGCAACTTTTTCTGCCGTTTGGGGTCTCGCTCCTAGTAAGAAAACTCGAGATTTTTTGTTTTCCGCTAGCTTACAAATGTATGGAAAAAGGTCTGTACCATTTAAATTGTCGCGTATTTTAGCTTGCTTGAGCTTACAACCAAGCTTTACACCAATGCCATCTGGTAATACTAGATCAGCCTTTTTCAGTGCTTCACGATAGTTATCGTTTATGTAAGCGACATTAAGACAATGCGCATTGACAAAGAATAAGTTACTTTTCTTGGGTTGACCTAACGATAGCTCAATGTTTTCGAGTGCTTGCTTTAATGTCAAACTATCGAATGAAACACCCAGCAACTTTGAACGAAGACTACTGTTTAGAGATAGACCGTTTTCTTGCTGAAGCTCAGTATTCATCTTTGATGTAACGTTATTCATAAATTAATTAAACCTTTTTAAGTTTGATTCCTTTAAGAGTTTCAATATTCGGGCCAACTATTATAAAGCGCGTACTTTTTTACTCGCCTGTTGTGAAGGAATCTCTTTGTGTTAAAAATAAATATCTATTATTTTCTAATCACACTGAAATAACAGTCATAAAATTCAGTTTGCCTGTCTTAGTTTGCAATAGAATTTGTTGCCTTTGTTTACACTGCTTTATTTAAGTCTGCGACTACTTGCTCACGGTCCTCATAGATTTTGAAAATTTGATGAAGTCGAGTTAGCTCAATTAATAGCCTAGCGTTTTTAGTCGGGGATAGTAGGGCGACCTTGCCATGATGTTTTGAAACCCTCTTTAGGGTTGCTACCAGTACTGCTAGCCCGCTCGAGTCGATAAAGTCAGTGTTTTTTAGATTGAGGGTTATTCTATTGGCGTTGCTATCAATCAATGAAAATATAGCTTCTTTGATCTGTTTAGCATTCGCATAAACCAGTCTACTGGGAATGTCTACAACTGTTACTTTTTGATATGTTTGAAATTCAATGGGCATAATGCTCTCCGGAAATTATTTTGAGTCTACTGCTAACTAATCCAATTATCGTGCCAGATAATTTGCTCTATAAAGCTCAGAAAAGACTAAGTATTTGATATAAGTGATTAGCTTATGCAATTTGCAACGCATAAGGATAAAAAACTTAAGGGGACTTTCTCATTTTGCTAATTGTTGATTTGCAAAATAATCTAAAAGATTTCAAGGAATCGATTTAGTGGCAGTTAGAACTTGGAATGTAGGAGTAATGCGGTCTTGCATTAATTAATCAATAGATGGATGGAGTTACATCGGTTTCTTCCGAGGAGATTATAGTTGCTTCGACTCCTTTAATTAAATTAATACCCCATTAAATATAATCGAATCGAGACTTATCTCGTTGCCTATTAGAAATGTTGAATAAACTGTTTTGCGGTTACGGCTTTTCCAGTTAAGTAGCCTTGAATTGAATCACAACCCATTTTGGATAACTTATTTAGCTGATCTCTATTTTCGACTCCTTCCGCTACTACGTGTAAGTCCAATTCATGTCCGATTGAAATAATGGCTTGTACTATTGCTTTCGCTCTATTATCTGATTCGATGTCCTTTACGAAGCTCATGTCTATTTTTAAGATATCTAATGGTAAATTTCGCAGATAGCTAAAAGAAGAGTATCCGGTACCGAAGTCGTCCATCGCGATTTTAATTCCAGCATCTTTTAGAAGCCTCATATTGTTCATCGCATCACTGCTCGCTTCAACCATTATATTTTCAGTTACCTCTACTTCAACATACTTGGAGTCAATGTCGAGCTCGCTGACCAAATTGGTTAGGTATTTGATTAGTGATGCATCGCTCAAATTATCACCGTCTAGATTAATTGATATTGGTACTAGCTGGTATCCCATGGCTTTCCAGTCGGATAGTTGATGTAATGTCTTCTTTATGACCAGCCTGCTCAGTTTGTTCATTAAGTGGCATTTTTCCGCGATTGGTATAAATTGACTGGGCGATATATTGCCTAGTTCGTAATTGTTCCAACGTAGAAGTGCTTCCATACCGTTTAAGAATAAATTATGGGTATCATATTTTGGTTGAAAATGGACATCTAACAGTTCCCCAGATAGGTCCTCCTTTAGTAACTCTTCTAATCGATTATCATCGAAAATTCTTTGTTCCAGAGCTTTATTGTAGAATCCTGGTGAATTTTTTTTGGGATTCGAATTAACTAATGCGATTTCCGATTGTTTGTGAAGTTCTTTTGCCTCGCAGTCTGATTCGAAATTGTGACTTGCTCCTAGATCAATACTAAGCATAATTTCTGATTTGTGTATTTCAAAAGGAGCGGAAAGAATCTTGAATATCGATTTTAAGATGCCTTTAAATTGAGAGAGTTCGCATTGTTCAAATGTGATAACTAGTTTTTCAAACGAGGATCTCGCAAGGCTGTAATTTAAACCTTTCTTTTTTAATAGACGTTTTATTCTCAGCTTAATGCATGACAGGAGTGATTTTACAGTATCTTGGCTTCTCTGCTTTTCTATCTGCGAAAGGTTGTTGAGGGCTATCGTGGCGATGCCAAACTGTCGAATATTTTTTTGGCCACCCATATCCAGCTTTGAGAGGTAGTTTTCGAGGTGGTTTGCGTTAGGCAAGTTCGTTACTGTATCGTAGTTTAGAATGTTGTAGAGCTTAAGCTCAGAAGTCAATTGGTCAGTTTGGTCATTTATAGTCAAGCAAAAAGTATGTTTATCGATTTTGAAAAGTTGCATTTTAAGACGATATGATTGATTGTCTTGTGACTCTGAGGCAATAAATGAGCAAGATGAAGAGTGGTCAGGTTCTTTTATCAATTTGTTAAAAAGGTCTTCGCCTCGATGATTCGAACGTTCTAGAAAATGATCAATAGTTGGTTGCTCTCGTAGTGTCCTGCTTAAGTTGTAGGAGATATTGAGATTCGATAATTTCAGATTTCCTTGTAAGTCCAAGAGCACGACAAGTTCATTAGTTTTTTTTAGTGTCTTAATAGTATCAAATGGGTTGCCAGACTTTCTGTTAAGCTTTTCGATTTCATTTAACATATGAGTTAGACGTTTACTAAGTAATTGAAGATTAATTGGCTTAGCCAGGTAATCAGTAGCACCACTGTTGAATGCTTGTTCTATAGAGTTTGAATTTTTTAGTCCAGTTGCCAAGATGACTGGAAGTTGTGAGTGGTCTAGGTTCTTTCTTATTCTTTTACAAACTTCAAATCCATCCATTATCGGCATACACGCATCTACGATAACAGCGTTAAATTTGGTCTTAATTAGTAGAGACAAGGCTTCAAATCCGTTAGATGTAGTGGTTACCTCAAAACCTTGATTTAGAAGAGATGTAGCGGTTACTTCCAATGTAGCATTGTCGTCATCAACTAATAGTACTTTATGTTTCGAATTAATATTGCTGACAGTGCAAATTGGTTTTGAAAAATCAATATTCCGCGAAAGCATTATTTTATCCTTGTTTTAATGTTGTAAATCAGTAGATGCATACTGCGTGCCATGTTGGTTGGCAAGCTAACAACTAACTCGTTGAGGTTTTGGGAGCAAGTAGAAAGTCATTTCTAAATTGCGAAAGTTAGTTCGCAAACTCATTTTCGAAATGCAATTAGGACGTTGTAGCTACAAAATGTAATATGAGGAAAATAGTTCCTTAGGATAAAATACTGGCAATAATCAACTTATAAGAAAGTCAAAATTCAATTGTATTGATGTATTACAGTTAAAACGTATCAAAGCTAGAATTTATTAAATTGAGATAGTCTACTATTGCGGGCGCTTAACCATAAGTAAAGTGTTTTCACCTTCTTTGTGCTGATACGAAACTATGTCCAGCCAATTATTCATAATTGACCAGCCCCTACCAGAAGTGGCGAGTAAGTCTTCTTGGCTTGGTACAACCACTTCATAGGCTGGGGCTTGATGGGATATTTTGATAAACAGGATGTTTTTTACGAACAAACTCTCGATAGTAATGGTATTTTGAGCGGTAGAGCCATCAACGTCTGTGTGTTCCACAATATTATTTAAAGCTTCAATGATGCAAAGAGTTGTTTGAAAAGTCACTTCATCATCAAAGCCGCAGATTCTTAAGTGCTCAAAGATTTCAGAATTTACTCTATTGATTTCTTCTACATTTGGCTCAATAGTAATGCAAAATGGTAAACTCATTAGTTGCTCCTTTTCATAATCTTTCGTTGTAGGAAGAGGATACTAATGTCGTCGGATGGGCTAGAGCCAGACAATAGCTTATCGACCTTGATTTGAAGTAGTGATTGAATTTGAGCTGGCTCTGATTCTGAGAGACTGCTAAACAGGTTGTTTAACTCTTTATTACTTAGTGGTTCCTCTTTATCGGTAGTGCACTCAAGGATTCCATCGGAATAAAGTACTAACTTTGAATCCGGTTCTAGTTTGAAGTTCTCAGCTTCAAATTTTACTTCAGCGAACAGCCCGATAGGCAGCCCACCACAACCAATGTCAACTATCCGGCCATTTCGGTCTATTAGCTTTGGGTGAGGATGTCCAGCTTGCGCTAATCTTCCTTTTCCTCTTTTTGTGTCCATTACACCGTAAACAATTGTAAAGTAGTCATCACAGTCGTCATTGCAGATAAACTCCTTATTGAGCGCTTCAAGTACCTTTTCTGGCCTGTGCATTTGAACGGAATTTGGCCCCGTAGGCGGGGTTCTAGAGTGTTCTTTAAGGTAACGGCTAACCGCGTATGAAAGCATTGCAGCACGCACACCATGACCAACAACATCAATTTGGTAAAAGCAAATATGCTGTTTTCCAAGAGGAATTACTGAGAAGCTGTCACCAGCTACACCAAGTGCGGGTTTGAAATAGAAGGCACAACTAACGTTGTTTATTGTTTGGTCTGTTTTTGGCAGTGTTGATTTTTGAAGTCTAGTTGCGGCCTTTAAATCATCTTGAAGAGCCTCATTTAAGGCGTGCTCCCGTTGGTAGGATTGGAGGATTTCTTGATTTTGAATGGTTAGTTTATTTCTCATCTCAACTATTCTAAGACCGGCTTGGATGCGAACTCTTAATTCCTCGCTGTTGAAAGGTTTAACAAGGTAGTCATCTGCGCCAGAATCCATGGCCGAAACCAGATCACAGATGCTAGTTCTTCCAGTCAAAAGAAGTACATAAGGACTGGCATCCTCAAGTTCTTTAATTGATTTGCAGAGTTCCAGACCAGACATGATTGGCATATGCCAATCTGTCAAAACCAGGCTAAAGTCGGCCTTTTGTAACCACTCAATCGCTTCGGCACCATTATTTACCTCTTTCAATGTGTAGCCAAGCTTGTGCAAAATAGCCACAAGTCTTACTCGCTCTGGAAAGGAGTCCTCTGCAATCAAAATGTCATAGTGATTTTCGGCCGCTTTGGCCGCAGTTAAGGGAGAGCCGTCTGTTGTTGGTTGGTTCGATAGATTTTGACTCTCATGTTGAATTATTTGTATAGGCTTCAATATAGCTCTCCTAAGGTCATTTCTTAAACTAATGCAATTATGAGGCCGTTCTACTTGCAAGGAGAAAGTAGTTGATTAGGGCGCTTATTCGCAATTTGCAAATCAATTCGCAAATCAAATTGCTTTAAACATAGATAAAACGAGGATTTTTGACTAGATTTAATTCAAAGAGCTTAGTTTGAACCCCGCAAATTCTTTAGATTGCAGAGTTGGTATCAAATCTGCAATCAAGAATACTGTGCAAATTAAGAAACCGGATTTATACCAAGTGTTGGGTTTCTAGATAGAGCAGCGTGAAACCGTTGAGAGCCATGTGAAATTCTTCGGTTGTTACTAACATTGAGCGATCTAGCGAGAGAGGCAAACGGTGGAAAACAGCAAAGAAGATAAGTCCGAAAAGAGCATTTCTATTAATAGCAACGAAGCTAAGCTATTTTCAGAGCAGACAGGTCAAGCTATTCTAGATGCTGTAGATGACGGGATCTTGCTACTGAACCAACAGGGGTATATTAGAACATCCAATCGTGTTGTTGATAACATTTTTGGGTATGAGGAAAAACGACTTCTGAACCTACCATTCGAAAAACAATTGGCGAAGGAAAGCCACGAGGACTATCGTCGAAACATCGAAAAAGTGAATCAATATGGATGTTCCAGTTCACCAGAAGATAACCTCTCAAAATCAAGAGTCGCTCTTACAGGCCTTCGTTCAAACGGGACAAGATTTCCGCTTGAAATCTCAATACGTATCGCGCAGGTTGAAGAAAAAACAGGGTTTGTTGTAACTCTCAGAGACCTTTCCGAAAAACTAGAACTGGCTTCTCAAGTAAAAAAAACCTTAAAAATTAAGTCGGCCATTTCGGATGCTAGTTTAGATGCTCTAATTACCATTAATAAACACGACAAAATAGTGGAGTGGAGTAATGCTGCTGAAACGACGTTTGGATGGTTAAGAGACGAAGTAATGGGCAAAACAATGAACGAGATTATTGTTCCAGTTCCGCTCAGAGAGGCTCACATGAAAGGTATGAAAGCCTTTGTGGAAACAGGGGAAGGACCACTAATTAATAAGCGAGTAGAGATTGACGCGCTTCATCGTGATGGTAATTTGTTCCCGGTCGAACTAGGACTTGTAGCTATCGAGCATGATGGAGAAAGGCTGGCTACAGCATTTGTTCGAGATATTAGCGAAAGAAAAAAAGCCGAAGTTGAGCTTTTGGAGGCCAAGGAAAAGGCTGAGGCAGCATCAAAAACAAAGTCTCGATTCCTATCATATATGAGTCATGAAATTCGTTCTCCTTTAAACGCAGTGTTAGGCTCACTGGCTTTGTTAAACAATCGACTTGAAACTCCAGAACAATTACGACTATTCCAAATAGCGCGTTCCTCAGGAGAAAATTTGCTTTCAGTGATTAATGAAATATTGGATTTTTCCAAAATTGAAGCTGGGCACCTAGAGGTTTTGACAAGCCCAGTGAGTATAATCGATAGTTTGCATAGACTGTTGTCGGTCGCTGATTCAAAACGCATGAATCAGGCTGTTGAAGTTTTATGTTACGTCAACCAAGAAGTGCCAGAGACTATTGATGTTGACGAAGCAAAACTTCGTCAAATTCTAACCATTTTAATGGACAATGCGATTAAGTTTACTGAACAAGGTAGCGTTGAAGTATGGGTGGGTATCGATTCTTCAGGTACTGAAAATACTTATCTCAATATTGAGGTGGTTGATTCTGGGATAGGTATCGAATCAGAGATGCTGCCTAGTGTGTTTGCAGAATTTGAGCAAGTTGATGCGGTACGAGATACCGGCTACGGAGGGACTGGATTGGGTTTGGCGATTGCAAAGCGATTTGTTGAAGCTATGAAAGGTAATATTAGTGTCACCAGTCAATATGGCGAAGGCTGCCGATTTAAAGTCGGGATACCTGCCTCTATAGAAAACAATGAAGCAGAAACTAGCGCTATCCGCAGTAATAAGACAGGTAAAATCTACCTATTCTCTCAAAATCCGTTATTGATTCAATTCATTCGCCGAATGTTAAGGCGTCAAGTCACGAGTGAGAATTTTGAATTGATAGTGGTTTCCTCTGAAAACCATATTGATGTACCTACCGTAGAATGCGAAGGAGAGTTTTTTATTGTAGATTCTAAATGGCCCGATTCCAAAGTGTTAAACCAATTTGCAACTAGAAGTGAAGATCAAGTTGCGATAGTTGCCAGTGTCTGGGACTCTGATTTTGACATAGAAAACTCTGCCTGCGAAATATTTGAGAAACCGTTAATTGACCGCGACATATCTAACTGGCTTCTAAAGAAGAAGCCATTAGAGGTGATCTCAGAGGAGCCAACTATTAAACTCACTCCCGCCAATAACGAATTGATTTTACTGGTCGAAGACGTCGACGTGAATCGAGTGATTGCCAGAGAGATTTTACTAGAGCACGGCTTTGAGGTACACGAAGCGGTTAACGGACTAGAGGCTGTAAATCTTGCGGATGAACACTGTTACGACGCTATTCTAATGGATATGAGGATGCCAGTTCTTAATGGTCTCGATGCGACATCTAGAATTAGAAGTGATTCAAAATTGAATTCAATGACTCCAATAATTGCCTTAACTGCGAACGCTGAAATATCCGAAATAGAGCGCTGTTTGGCTGTAGGTATAAATGAATTTATCAGCAAGCCGGTGGAGTTTGAGAAGTTAATACTAATTATTAATCAGCATATTAAAAAGCCCTCTATAAAAAGAAGACGAGCAAAACCAAATTTGGCAAGTAAAACAGTACGACATATAAAACAAGTAAACGGAGTCCGAGAAATAGTTAGTTATAAAGAGCCCAATAAGGATTCTAATAGCGGCCAGGAAATTCTCAACAAAAATGTGATTAGACAGCTTGCCAAAGACACGTCTATAGAAACATTACCAAAAATGTTGCTAATATTCTGTGACGAAATAAAAAATAGAGCTTTAGCTCTTGAACAAGCTCACCTAGAGAGAGACGTGAATGAAGTCGTTGAGCAGGCTCACGCTATCAAAAGTTGTTCAGGTACTTTTGGTGCTACTCAATTGTATTTAATCACTCAGCAGTTGGAGAGTTTGGCAAGACAAGAGCGAGTTGAATTGAATGAAATTACTCCATTAATCGAATCAACATTCTTATACGCCAAATTGACAATAGAGCAATATAAAGACTTTGACATAACAACTTCATAAGTATGTTATTTGTAATAACAGATTTTTGAGAACAACCAAAATAGAAAGTGAGAATTATTGATGCCTAAAGAAACCGTCAAAGAAACATTGTTACTAGTAGAAGATAGCCATGCAAATGTGGTTGTCTATTCAGGCTATCTAGCAGAAAAATATAATGTAAAAATAGCCTATGATGGAGAGCAAGCTCTCTCGCTTTTCTCGAAAGAAGAGTATGCACTTGTTCTCCTAGATATACAGCTTCCAGATATTTCTGGTTTAGAAGTCCTTCAGAATATAAGAAAAAAAGATACCGATATTCCAGTCATTATTATGACGGCACATGGTTCAGTAGATGTTGCATTGAACGCGATTCGAATGGGAGCAAATGACTTTCTTTCAAAACCATTTGATAAAGCGCGTCTCTTAGTAACCATTAATAATATATTGAAGGAAAGAGAGCTTAAGAAAATAGTTAATCGATATGAAGAGTCATGTGACCGCCATGGGTTGAAAAAAATGATCGGTTCTTCTCTAGCGATGCAAAACGTGTACAACATTATTGAGAGTTCCGCGACAAGTAAAGCGACAGTTTTTATAACAGGTGAAAGTGGAACAGGGAAAGAATTATGTGCGGAAGCAATTCACCAATGTAGTGAGCGATCTCAGCATGCCTTTATCGCTCTAAACTGTGCAGCGATTCCTAACGACTTATTGGAAAGTGAGATCTTTGGACATCTTAAAGGAGCATTTACGGGCGCGTCATCGGCGCGGCAGGGCGCGGCTAGCTTGGCCAATGGAGGTACCTTGTTTTTAGACGAAATTGGTGAAATGCCCATAGCGTTACAAAGTAAACTCTTGCGGTTTATTCAGACGGGCTGCTTTCAGCCTGTCGGTAGTAGCAAAGAAATTCGTGTCGATATACGGATTATTTGCGCCACAAATAGAGACCCTTTGGAGGAAATTAGTCACGGTCGTTTTAGAGAGGACCTGTATTATCGACTCAATGTGATACCGATAGAGATGCCGCCTTTAAGGAAGCGAAATAAAGACGTCGTTGAAATAGCTCTGGCTACCTTAACGCAAATTAATGAAGAAGAAAGCAAATCATTTAGTGAAATTGACCCATCGGTCAAGAGCCTATTTCTATCGTATCCTTGGCCAGGAAATGTTCGACAGCTTTGCAACGTAATTAGAAATATTGTTGTGTTAAATCAATCGAACTGTATAACTCTAGATATGTTGCCCGCTCCTTTGGACAGGTTTGAAGAACAAGCGGGTGACAATAATATTGATACTGACGAACAGTTAGTTGATGTCATTGAACCTAGAACTGAAGATAGTGAGAGTCAAATTGAACCAATGGATGATGAGTTCGCTCAAGAGCTTACCATTGATTTTGAATCGAAAGAAAGAAATGCCAAAGGTGAAATCCGACCGTTATGGTTAGCTGAGAAAGAAATCATCGAACATGCAATCGAACTTTGCGAAGGAAATATTCCAAAAGCCGCCGCGTTTCTGGAAATTAGTGCGTCTACCATTTATCGCAAAAAGCAAGCTTGGCCTGATAAGTGAGTAGTAGATTGCTGAGCCATTTTTTACTTTTTGAGAGGAGGTAGTACGTCTTCCCTAAAAATGGGTATTTATGTGAAATTAATTTTCTAGTATTTTTTCTTGCCAACCATTGAGTAGTTCATAATTTTCGAATCACAGCAGTAAAATAACGTTCTTCAATATTCACACCAAATCTATCTACATACCGCGTTGAATTCAGCGTTACTAGCATTTAATGGAAAAATAGGACTTAGCGTTAATACTTGTGTGATTTACGATAATTAGTCTCTTAAAGATCAATACTTAGTTAAGAGTTGTTGATTATCGTAAACCAACTATTAGCGAATTGGTAGCTCGATTTCCTAACTGCATTGCAATATGCGACAAACCTTTCCCTATAATACCTAACGCACTCGTATCTTCATACAAAACTTGCACGATTTACTTGGCCTGATGTTTGCAGTTACTAGATTAACGGTCTCTCAAGTACCAACCGATTGAGTTGGTAGCTTTAATAAAAGAGCGATTAAAAGTTTATACAACTAGGAGTAGAAATATGAGAGCATTTATATTGATCGCGGGAGAAGGTACACGGTTAAGGCCTCTAACAACAGAGATGCCAAAACCACTTCTACCAATAGTAAATAAGCCAGTATTACAGTATATCATCGAGCATTTGGCGTCTTCAGGTGTTACTGAAATCATGATGAATCCCGGATACAAAGGGGAAATGATCGAGCAATGTTTTGGTGATGGACAACAGTTTGGTGTATCGATTACCTACTTACCAGAAATGATAGAGTCTCAGGAAGGGTATCGGGCAATACCGAAAGGTTCTGGGACTAGTCTTGCTCTAGCTCAACAGTTCTATCAGTTTTTTGATCAGCCTGTTTTAGTGCTTTGTGGAGATGCTATTATAGATTTAGACATCCAAAAAGCCATGGATACACATTCAAAGTCATCTGCTCTAGTCAGTGTACTCTTAAAGGAGATTGATGCTTCATTAGCACATAAATACGGTGTTGCAAAAATCGATGAGACTGGTTGTATAAAAGAGTTTGTAGAAAAGCCGAAAATAGTTGATGAAGTAAGGTGTTTAGCAAACACAGGAGTCTATATTTTTAGTCCGAAATCGGTGTCTAAAATTCCTTTAGAAAATGGATTAGATATTGGAGGTGACCTTTTGCCCAAGTGGGTACAACAGAATGAGCGAGTAATGGGAATCAACCAACCATACCAATGGCTCGATATTGGTACTGTAGAAGATTATAAGAAGATTAACCACTTAACCCTTAAGAATCAGCTTTGCGGCCAGCAACCGTTAGCTGAATCGCCAAGCTTTATGTCACACAGTTCTAGAGCTAAGATAGCTCATAATTACCCGCCAACGAATTCTAGATTAAAGAGAAGAAAGAACTCTCAAATAGGAAATGGTTGTATCATCGGTTCAGGCACTAAGTTGGGAGAAAGTGTGATCATTGGAAACAACTGCGTAATAGGTGAATGTTGCACGATTGAAAACTCCATCATTGGTCCATATTGTCAGATTCCCGCAAGTACCAACCTTACTAACTCGATCCTGACTAAAGACTATCTGATAACCTTTAACCGAGATGGTAAATGGAAGAAGTCTATTCGTTTAAACTCTGCTAGCAGTCGCAAATATTTTCAATCTACGGACGAATCTCATGAGCTGCTTTCAATCGCTTAACTGTTCAAGACAACTAAGTTGATACCCTCCACTCTAAACCATTTTACGTATTCAACCAACTCGTAGAATGGTTTAAGTCGATATACCTTGTGACGCCTTTTCTTCTTAGCTAACTCACACTATTCATTTAAGAGTTTAGAACGTCTCAACCTTATTTTATGTAGCATTAATTGTTATTTCGCAAAATGGGAATTTAATTCTACTAACTCTACATTGAGTTGCGAATTGCGAATTGAACCTTAGCTGTTCTTAAGTGCTCTTGGTAAGTTGTTGATTGTAATCACTATTTAGACTTATCGATAGTTGGCTCTTGTTTTGCATTAACTAAAGTAACTAATACGTTTGTAATCGATAGACTACAGGAGAATTCTAATGCTAATGATGTATAGAACTATAGAGAAAGTAGAGCAAGTTAAATTTGTTGATGACTTCTCTTCGAATGAGGCGTTGAAGATTGAAGATGAAATGATTTTCATCATCAACCGCGGTTTTGGTAGATTAGTCATCGATATCAGCGAGATAAGTTCGATAGGAAGAAAAGCGCTTAAACTGCTTGAGCGGTGTGCAGAGTTGGCACGTTCAAAGAACGGTTGGCTAGTCTTAATTAATCCTAGCTCTAAGATTCGAAGCTTAATACGCTCGAATTATTCTGAAAAAACAATTCCAATACACTTATCAATTCAGTCAGCAATCAATTCGCAAGGTATCTGAAATGATGTTTCTTCGAATAATACTGTTTATTCTAATTGGAACTAGTGTCTTAGGTTGCTCGAATTTCGCAAAAGTAGATTTTAAAAATCGGCAGACTACTCAATACAGCGATCTAGAATTAGCCAAATTAGTACGAAAGATTCAAGTAGAAAATACTCCTGCTGATGAGCTATATCAGGTCGACCGCTATACACCATTGACCTTATCACCAGGTGATAGATTGGTGGTTAATATCGCTGGTGATGAAACTTTTGATGGTGTCTATGAAATAAACATCGATGGTTTACTTAGCTTGCCCTACGTTGATCCCATATTAGTAATTGGAAAAACTGTAAGACAAGTTGAGGATGAGCTGACGCAACACCTAATAAGACAGAAAATTCTCAATCCTAGTAATGCTTTAGTTAGCTTTAAAATCCAGCAGTGGTCGGCAATCAAGGTACTGGTATCGGGCTCTGTATTTTCTCCCGGCGGTGTAACTATTAACCAGCGTTCCGTTGAACAAAAAAACTATATGCAAACCCAAAGAAATGGTGACTCTACCTTTGAGCGGTTTTTAACTACTGCGATTAGAAGTGCGGGAGGAGTAAGACCTGATGCTGACCTAGAAAACATTAGGGTAATTCGCAACGGAATTGTTAGTTTTATAGACTTGTCTGGGATAATGAGCGGCACTAGTTACGATGATATTCCGTTAGTCGCTGGAGATCAGGTTATCATTCCTTCGATGGGTATTACCCAAACAGAACTAATGAGGCCTTCACAAATTACCCCTCCGGGGTTTGACATATTTATCTCAAATTTGTCTTCGCCATCTGAATCGAACGGGAATTCAGCTATTGGTAAACACGCCAGAAGTATACCTTTTGGTACCAGATTATTAAGAGGGCTTATTTCAGCAAATTGCGTCGGTGGGACGATTTCAACGAATGCGTCACGAGTCGCGATTTTGGTGACAACCGATCTATCTTCGGGGGCGACGAGGGTAATCCAGCGCTCTATTGAAGAGCTCGTTCGAAACCATAACCGAGACGAGTTTAATCCGTACTTAATGCCCAATGATGGTATAGCTTGTTATGACTCGAATGTAACTAATGTGCGAGCGGTAGCGCGGACTATTAGAGACTTGTTTGATCCCGTTTCATTGCTTCTAAATCTTGGAGAGGACTAAGATGGCAGTTGATTCAAATGAAAGAGTTCCTTTAGGAACAATTAAGAGAATTTTACTCTGGTCTCCGGCAAGTACCAATCGAAAACCTCGTTATATTATTTTAGCGACTCTAACTCTGAGTATAATTTGGGGGATCGCATTAGCCTATATCAAGCTAGCAAAACCAATCTACCGAAGCGAGTGGACTCTGGTGTTGCCGGGGAAAGGTGCTGGAGCAAATGTCAGTCTGGTTGATATCGGCCAAACATCGACGGCTGCAGCATCTCCTTATTCAAATTCATCGACTAGTGCAAAAGCAAACTATAAAGAATTTGCTGTGAGCAGTTTTGTGCTCAGAAATGCCGCTTCGTACTTGGATATGCCAGCCCACAGTTTTTCTAAACCGAGAGTTAAACTAATCGACCAAACCTCTCTTTTATATTTCTCCATCGAGGGACGTTCGCCAAAGGAGGCTCAAGATAAGGCGCTTGCTCTGCATCGGTCATTTCTTGCTTTGTTAGAAAAATTAAGAAAAGACGAGACTCATCAGCATCAAGGAAGCGCCACGGTAGCTTTAAATGCATATCGAGAAAAACTGGACTATGCCAGTCAGCAGTTACTTAGTTTTCAGTCGGATTCAAATTTGGTTTCTATGTCGCAGTTTAACGAACTGGTAATGTCGATTGAACAGCTAAGGCGAGAGAAAACTCAATCAATCGCTTTACTTAGTGAGTTGGTGGGTAAAGAAAAAAGTCTTAAAAACAATATTGGTATTGATGCTAAACAAGCCAATTACGCACTCGTTCTCCAAAATGACAGTCTATTTCAAAAAGCAAAAGAAGAATTCTCAACAAACCAATTGATATATTCAACTACCAATACCAAATGGGGTTCCAATCATCCTGAAGTAAAAAAAGCGTTTGCAAAATATAAGAGTACGCTGACATCTCTAAATGAAAGATTCCGAACATTAGTCGGAGTTGAGAGGAAAGCCGGTCGAGAACTGCTTCAACTTAATTCTGATAAAACGCGTAACAAACTATTGCAGGATCTAATTGATTTTGATGTGGCCATAGTGGGCCTTAAAAATAAGATATCCGCATTAGAGACGATTATCGATGAGCTTATTAAGGAGCGAAATGAGTTAACTATCCCCGCATCAAAACTCGATGAGTTAATCAGGAACCACCAAGTAGCTGAGGCGATTTTTACTTCAGCCTTAGCAAGAACGGATACCAGTAAATCGGATGTTTTCGTTTCATATCCGTTAGTTCAAATCTTGGATTCTCCTAGCTTGCCCGTAAAACCGAGTTCACCCAATAAGTTACTTGCACTTTTAGGTGCCTTTGCCAGTAGCTTGTTTACAATTGTAGGATTGATTTTACTATGGATAAGAAAACCCTTCGTCCAGAAAATTTTGAAGAACGTGTAGTCTGGTATTCAATTACCATGACTTACCCAATCTATTTGATTGGTGGTTTATACATTCTTGCACCCGTTGTGGGATGGATAATGTTAGCCTATCTGTGTAAGAAATTATGGATGCAACAAAACGGAGTTATTGATGGGGAAAGAGTATTCATTCCATGGGGAGTTTGGGTGTGGACGCTGTCAATGTTCGTTATGTTGATAGCATTATGGATGGGACACCTTGATTGGCAATTAGGTACAGCAACCACTATTAAGTCATCAATTGGTTGGGCTAAAGGTTGGGCACTAATGGCAATTTTCCCATTGATTGGCTGCCTAAATATTCGCCCAAATATTATCTATAGAGCGACTAGCATAGTTTGTTTGCAGACTTTGATAATTTTTCCATTTCTATTGATTGCCTATTTGATCGGATTACCTCAAGAACTTTACATTTCACCGTTGAGTATTGTCGGTGGTCCGGGACCAGAATATTTTAGAGTCTCATTGTACAGCATAACCCCGGAAGGAGGTGTTCGTTGGTTTTTGTTTGCTCCTTGGGCGCCGGCGCTGGGCTTCGTTGCGAGCCTTTATCTATTATTCTCGCTACAACAAGAAAAACGTTGGAGAATCATTGGACTGATTGGCAGTCTTCTCATGATAATAGTTTGTAAATCGCGTTTAGCTTTGGCTACCGCGGTAATTCTACCAATCACTTTGTACTTCCTAAGTAATATGCTCAAACTTTCGACCTTAATTCAAGGCGCTATCGCTTCGTTAGTAGCGGGAATTTTTGCACCGTCAATACTTTATTATTTGGAGTTGGTTAAAGATGGCTTTCGTTCCGCTCGCGCTGACTCAAGTCGTGTACGAGAAGCACTAGGTAGAATTGCGGTAGACCGTTGGCAAAGTGAAGCAAGTGTATGGGGGCACGGCGTAGTGGAAAGAGGTCCTCATCTGGTTGAGTATATGCCTATAGGATCACATCATAGTTGGTATGGATTATTATTCGTAAAAGGCGCGGTTGGATTCGCTGCTTTAGCAATGGCACTAGCCTATAGCTTTATTGAACTTCTAATGAAGAGCCAAACGAATCGAACAGCGACTGTCGGTTTAGGGTTTGTGATCGTAATCTTTCTTTATACCTTTGGAGAAAATCTCGAAATTCTAGCGTACTTGTTTTGGCCCGGTCTTATTATTTTAGGAATTGCTCACAAGCAACCATTAAAGTCTCCTATTGGAACTGACACGATTTCTGAGTCAAGCACCCAAAGCGAATTAATCAAGAAGGAGATTCAATGAAATCATATCAAGAAAAAAAAGAAGTTCTACCGACTGGTTTTTTAGCGACAAAAATTAGCTGGCTAAAGCGAGTACTGTTGCGCATGAAAGGTAACCGTTTTTTCAAGAATGCGAGTTGGCTTGCTGGTGCTGAACTCGCTAATCGAATCACTCGTCTGATCACAGCGGTCATACTCGCGAGATATTTATCGCCAGTAGAATTTGGTATTGCCGCGGTAGCCTTAACCTGCAATGAATTGATAAAAGTACTAGCGCAAAATGGAGTTGGGGCCAAAATTATTCAGGCTTCGGAAGAACAGCTGAGTCAAATTTGCAATACGGCTTATCGACTCAATTGGATCTTCTTTATTGGACTTACTATTCTGCAGTGTAGTGTGGCTTTGATAGTCGCTGATTATTATCAAAATCCCGAACTTGGTTATATGATTTCTTACTTGGCTATTGTTTACTTAATTATGCCATTCGGGTTGGTACAGGCTTTTTTAATTCAACGAAACAATAAACTGCGTGTCACAGCTATTGTGTCTGCCAGCCAAATAACAGCAGATAATCTGCTAACCGCGGTTTTGGCCTTATTTGGATTTGGTATTTGGTCGATCATAATTCCTAAAGTTTTAGTAGCTCCTATTTGGTTGTTTGGAACGCTCTCGCAACAACAATGGTCTAGGCAATTAGGTGCCACTATGAAAGGAGCGGCTGAAATCCTTCAATTTGGAAAGAACATATTAGGATCTGAGTTAGCGAAAGTCTTGCGTGCTAATATCGATAATATTCTAGTCGCCTGGGTTTTAGGATTAGAGGCCGCCGGAATTTATTACTTCGCTAAGAATGCGGGTTTAGGTATTAGTCTTTCGTTGATTTCGGCTTTTAACTTGTCTCTTTTTACACATTTGTGTGAGTTTTCAAGCAATCTTCATCAGTTGCGCAGAGAATTTCTAAGCTCGATTAGAACGACATCATTGGTATTGATCCCCATAATAGCAACCCAAGCAATTCTAGCGTATTGGTATGTCCCTCTATTATTTGGAGAGCAATGGAACATTGCTATCGTTCCAATTTCCTTGCTTTGCCTTTCAGCTATTCCCCGACCAATGGGTGAGGCTGCATCTGAACTATTGAAATCACTTGGCAGAGCAGACGTTGATTTTTGTTGGAATATTCTTTTTAGCATCGGGTATTTATTAGCAGTATCCATCGGTGTCCAATGGGGCGTAGTTGGAGTTGCTGGAGCAATACTGTGCATCCATTTATTGATGCCTGCTTATTGCATTTGGACGATTACGCAGTTTATACCGAAGCAAAATAAATCACTTAAACAGTTAAATTTCTTAGGAGATAAATGATGTTCTTCTCAATAATTATACCGCTTTATAACAAAGCTACATCTGTCAATCAAACATTGCAGAGTATACTTTCACAGCATCATCGAAATTTTGAAGTCATTGTCGTTAAT
This sequence comes from Kangiellaceae bacterium, assembly GCA_039969155.1. GTDB lineage: Bacteria > Pseudomonadota > Gammaproteobacteria > Enterobacterales > Kangiellaceae. Next base: position 54,365 of record JBDVOJ010000038.1, on the reverse strand, counting down.
GATGGTTCAACTGATGGCAGCGCAGAGCAGGTGTTAACTATTAAAGATCACCGATTGAGGCTAATAACCCAAGCGAACCAAGGTGTGTCAGTTGCCCGAAATAATGGAATTAGAGAGGCAAATTCGGACTATTTAGTTTTTTTTGACGCGGATGACATTATGGGAAAGCAATATTTATGTCATATTAAAAAGCTAATTACTAACTTTCCAAACGCGGGAGCTTATGGCACTCGTTACCAATACGCTGTAGGAAACTCTTTTAAACCAAGTCGAATTTTTGGTCTTAAGAATAAGCCGCTAGAAATAACGAATTATTTCTATACCGCTTCTAGAGGGGATCTTCCAATTGTTGCTTCTGGAGTTTGTATTCCTAAAAGGGTGCTATCTAGGGTCGGACACTTTCCGGTTGGCCAAATACAAGGAGAGGATCAAGATCTTTGGGCGCGAATTGGCCTAGAGTACAGTATGGCGGTACATCCCAGTTGTGATATTACTTACGTACTAGACGCAGAAAATAGAATCAGTATAGAAAGAATACCCAGCAATGAGCTTCCATTCAGTAGAAATTTGCAAGCTAATATTGAGAAGCTTCAAGTACCTTCAAACCTAATTAAAGATGTAAAGCGCTATATCGCCGGGCATTTAATTCATCTAGCGGAGTTAAATATTGGCAGTAACCGACATGCTATTGCGAAACAGTTACTAAAGGACCAAAGAACTCATTGCAAGCCATTAAGAAGATGGAAGTGGCTTGTGAAATTATCGTTTCTAGGCATTAAAAAGAAGATACAAAAGTTGGGTGCTAAAAAACTAACTTCGCAAGCGGGACCCTCAAAGCCAAGAATTTCAAACCTACTAAACGATCAGAATATGGGTGGGATTCTATCAGTGGTAAAGAGTTTGTCAGAGTCTGATATATCAAAGAAATATGAATTTAATTTTGAGTTAATTAATCCGACCTCATGGGCTAGAAAAAAACTAAATGCAGATATCATTATGGTTCATTACGCCTCAAGTTGGAGCAGTATCATTCCCAATTTGTTGACTCGATTGTTAAACCCTGGCGCAAAAATGATTTTGCAAGAACATCATTACACCGCTAGCTTTGAGTCAAAAGTACCATCGAGATTACGTTTTAGAGTAATGCTAAGGTTGAATTATTTTATTTTTGACAAAGTCATTGCCGTATCGAAAGGTCAAGGGCGTTGGATTGATAATGCAAAACTATTACCTCTAAAAAAATCAATTTCAATTCCACAGTGTCGAGAGCTATCCCAATTTCTACAGGTAAGTAAACTCGATCAAACTTCGCATGTTTCGATTGGGGCCTATGGTCGTCTTGCTCCCGAAAAAGGCTTCGACAAATTGATTGAGGCGTTTAACAGAGTGACCTCAATAGATCTGACGTTAACTATTGCGGGTACCGGTCCGGAGGAACATAGGTTAAAGCAGCTAGCATATAATAATAGTGCTATTCATTTTGCTGGAAGGGTTGACGATGTTCCTTCTTTCTTAAGCGAGTGTGACTTGATTGTAATTCCGTCGACTAGCGAAGCTTTTGGTTTAGTTTGCTTGGAGGCCAAGGCTGCAGCTCGCCCTGTCATTGCCTCTGATATCGATGGATTAACAGAGCAGATAAGCGACGAAAATTCAGATATGAAGTGTGGAAGTTTGTTGAGTGATAATAGCGCCGATGGAATTCTGCGGCTATTAAGAGGAATCCCTAATATGCCACTCGCTCAGTGGGGGATAAATGGCCGTAATCAAGTCAAAAATGCATGGGCTGATTATCAGAAAAACTGGGATGAACTATTTCAAACATTAGCGAGCTGAATTTGTCGACGCAAGTTGCGACGATTGTTCAGTACGCATTGCAAAATGCAAATCATGGCGCACTAACCCGATACGTTTTGGGTAAAGACACTCAATTATTCACGATTACGGTAAATTATTCTGGCAGGCAACTTGCATTAGAGTAATTGATGTAAACAAAGTCCCAACCGTTTTAGAATATTTGTTGATTGCTAACTTCTATTCGTAACTAATTACTCAGAACCGGTAATAATTTCCGCGTCAAAAGGAGCTCTATAAATGATGTTAACAGGTATTAAAAAGCGATTATTTAGTTTGTTGTTAGTAGTTTTTATTTCCGAATGTTTAGCAGAAGAGCCGTTTGAAGATTGCCCGAGTAAGGCGTTTTTGTTTCAAGGTAATAATGTACAGATTTATGGCCTTAACCTTTTAACTGGCAGCTACTCTGTTTTAGAGAATTATGTTGGAGTTGATGGGAACATTAATGGTGTAGGATTTAACTTTGTTGACCGATATATTTATGGATTTAATACGACATCTTTCTCGGTTGTAAGAATAGGGAAGGATTTTCAGGTAACAGAACTAAATGTGACGGGACTTCCATCGAATACAACATTTTATGTAGGAGATGTTGCGGATAATTACTATTATATTTATCGCAAAAATGTAGGTTTTTATCGAATTAATCTCGATCCTCAAAGGGAAAACTACTTAACGGCGCAAAGGGTTGATAGTGCCGACACTACCTTGCAATTAACAGATTTTGCTATTCACCCTGGTAATGGAGAGCTATATGCGGTTGACAATCGAACGGGAATTCTGCATCAAATCTCTTTGGTGACAGGTGAGAGTGTTGAAGTCGGGGATACTGGAGAAACCGGAACTTTTGGTGCGGGTTATTTTGACGTTAATGGGTTCTATTACGTCAGTAGAAACAGTGATGGAAATATCTTTAGAATCGATCTTAGCGATCCAGAACAGCCCAATGTGACTGCCGAGCTCTTCGCACAGGGACCTTTCTCAAGTCAAAATGATGGTGCTCGTTGTGCCTTTGCACCCATTTCAGTGGAGAATACAGACTGGGGGGATGCTCCAACAACTTATGGAACTTTGTTTTCCGATAATGGGCCGAGACATGAAATCACTCTTGATATGTATCTGGGAACAGCGCTACCAGACGGCGAATCTGACGGGTTACCATTTGCAGTTAACGATGATAATTCCAACCAAGATGACGAAGACGGAATTGGATTTGTAACTCCAATTGAAATCGGTCTCGACGGCCTAATTCAAGTGACGGTGGAAGGAGAAGGCTTTCTTCACGGATGGATTGACTGGAATGTCGACGGCGATTTTAATGACGAATTAGAAAATATTATTACATCTGTCGAGCTTACCAGCGGAACTCACATCTTAAGTTATCGAGCTCCCATTTCAGCGGTAGCTGGAAATTCATGGGCTAGATTTAGATATTCTTCGGCTCAAGAGTTGACGGCTCTTGGTGGTGCGCCGGATGGAGAGGTAGAAGATTATCCAGTGACCATTTCTCAACCGAACGTCAGTTACCGGTATTATCCATCTGAAACCGGTTGGGTCACTTTGGCTTACGAGGATATCTGGCCAAGCATTGGAGACTATGACCTCAACGATGTTGTAATGAATTACCGAGTAGTAGAGTTAGTCAGAGACGAGCAAGTTGTCAGAGTTGACCTTTACGGTCGCTTACAAGCTTTAGGTGCTGTGTATCACAATGGCTTTGCTGTACATTTGCAGTCGATTGCGCGAAATAATATCGATCAGAACCGGTTAAGAATTTTGTTTAATAATGAAATTCAGAGCTTTAACCCGCTCGAAGAAGAACAGTCCGAGGCGGTGTTAAAAATATCTGATGATCTGAGACAGAACGTACAAACGGAGTGCCGATTTTATCGTACGGAAACTGAATGCAGCGAAGAGATTGAATTCAGTTTTGAAGTTAGTGCAAACTTCATCAGTCCTGTCGATTTAATTGACATGCCAAAAGCGCCATACAATCCATTTGTGTTTGCAACACCTTACTGGGGACGAGGAGAAGTTTTTACCGAATCCCCAGGCCGTTCATTGGAAATTCACCTAGCGGACATGCCTCCTACTGATCTGGCAGATTTGACTCTGCTTGGAATGTTAGAAGATACCAGTGACATAGCCAACCAACGCTTTTATAAAACAAGCGGAAACTTGCCCTGGGCCATTGAAGTGGCTGAAGAGTGGTCTTATCCGCTTGAACGAGTCGATATATTAGAAGCCTATCCAGATTTTAGAGCATGGGTTGAATCAGGGGGAGTAGACAATCAAAGTTGGTATCTTCCAGAAAATGCAATTAGTCAGAAAGTCTATTAGCGGAGAAGACGATGATAAAGTTAAATTTAAAGATAACACTGCTTCAAGTGACCTTGCTTTCTCTATTTACTGGATGTGGGGGGGGCGGCGATCCTGAATCAGAGCCGCAAGAGATCAGTGCATCAGTTCCAGCGGAGATCAAACCGCCACAAACTAAAAACCTAGTCGCTCCTGATGATTTTGAATACCTGACAATGACTCCGGTCGAATTAAATGTGGAGTCTCGATCAGCGTTAGATGGACGATCATTTATTTCGGTTTATTCAGAGTATGTGAGAAACCAAAACAATGATTGGGTTCCGGATTTTGATTCGAGATTGTTAATTGCAAACTTTAGCCCTGGTAAAGTCAAGCAGCAGTTAATGCTCAGTGCTAATACTGAACGAGTGTTAATTCAAATATGGTCTCTTGGAGAACAAATTGAACTAGTTGAGCATGAAGCTTTAGTTGAAAACAATTCCATAGTTTGGGCATTTTAGAATTGAATATTAGATATTGTTGCCTTGGAAATCGATAGAGATATGACTCAGTTGCCACTCGAAGTGTTCGTCTGTGAAGCCCATCCCAATGCTCCTTACTTCGAACATTCGTTCTTGACACGTAATCGGTGACGCTAATATCATTATCGAAGGTTTACCAGCCTTGCGGCTATAACGGACTGGTGAAACTCATGAGACAGCGGGTAGACAAGAAAAGCAAATGAGCGCCAGCGAGCTCTTTTCTTCCGCTGATTCTCGTTCAGCTAGTAACGACGGTGCAGGCTTGAAATAACTATCCACAAGTAATAGGTTAGTTATCTTCAGCGAAAGAAGCTTTTGGTTTCTTTTGTCTTCTTACAAAAGAAACTCGCAGGCAAGCTTCAGCGCTGCGAAACGCTCTTGAACTTGAATTTAGTTCTTTAAAAAGAACAATAAAGCATGTCCCCTCTGGAATAAAAACGTAACCTTAAAAATAAAAATTACTCCACCTCATACCCTAACCACTCATCCCAAGTCTGCAAAGCCATCCTCGGCGATTGGTTCTGATCATAAAGCCCAATATCTTTCCAAATTTTGGCTATCGGATCTTGAGCAAGTTCATTCTCCCACAAGGTATCAAAGTCGGTGACAGTCCACCAAATGACGAATTCCATGTTCATGGTCTGAGAGCGATCTAGTAGGTTCTCTAAGAACGCATTTTGTTTTGTTGCATCACTCATTGCTGAGAGTTGAAACTCAGCGATTTCTAGATCTTCAGCAATCCAACCGGTTTCGGATATGGCCATTGGTTTGCTTCCCGCTATCGCCTCAGCTTGGCTTAACCAATCAATCGGAAGATTCGCTGGATCACCCTTATCATCATGACTAAAAAATGCATAAGGATAAACACTAATTCCTAATACATCAGTGAACTCCATCACTTCGCCATAGCTCGCTTCAATTAACTGCATTTGGGAACTACCAGGCGATTTCAAAGCGACTGAAGTGACTAATTTTAAATCAGGGTAAAGAGTCGATAGGGATGTATAGATTGCCTCTGCAAATATCACAAATTCCAAATATCCAGCCGGGTTATTGAGGATTAACTCACTGGCTTCTGTTCCGTATTCAAAATACTCTGGATCAAACCGGTTAATCATATCAATGGAAAAGTTTAGATAAGCCTGAATGACTTCAGGAGAATTCCAGCTCCGAGTCGCCCATTCGCCAGTGCGATCTTGATTGTCAGTTTCTCCCCAGTTGGGACTAAGAGCATCGCGTGAAGTGTTTAGCGAGTCGATAGCTAAGAAAACGCTGGAGCCCGCAGGCGTTCTATTTATTCGATTAGTGATTTCTGCTTCAACATTTAAATGATAATCTGTTTGATCTAATGATTCTTGCCAAGGAATACCGCCCTGGATTTGTTGCTTAATGATATCGCCATGAGTTGAAAGGCGGTTGTAGGTGACATCCATTGCATCAAATGAAGCTTCATATAGCCAAGGGGTAAAACCCATTTTAAAGTTTCGAGTAGGCTCTAGAATTGGTTCGATGATGATTTCATCATCATCGTCGTTAGAACCACCACCACAGCCGCACATCACCAAAGCTGAAAGTAGTAGGGCGCAAACAGAGGCCAAAAACGGGAAGCTGTGTCTTAAAGAGATAATCATAGCTAGGAGACCTTATTAAGGTGACGTTGGCCTAATTATAGTCAATTGACGTCTAGATAACGCCAAATTGCGCGCATTCTATACAATCGATGGTAATCCTGTGTCGTTAATACAGAGGCTAATTTTCGATGAATTAGTGAGCTAAGTAGAATGGCAAAATGGTCTACATGGCAGTATGATTGTTCACATCAATTTAAAATTCAGACTTTTATGCCCAGAATAGTTGCTAAATATGCCCTAATTTTATTTGTAGCATTGAGCCTATTGAAATTTTTGGAATTTCAATTTTTTAGCTATAAACTAAATTTGGAAAGCTACCTTGCTGTGGTGGCGGCTTTGTTTTTATTGGCGGGCATCTTGGGTGCTCGCTTCTGGACAAAGTGGGCGTCGTCAAAGGAGCAATTGAGAGCCGACGAAGTATCAGAAAAGGCTTCACCTCAGCCATCAAGCTTTGAATCTATTCCGCCGATAATCAATCAGCAATTGTTAGCGGAATATAGCGAGCGAGAACAACAAGTATTGCAACTGCTCTGTCATGGTTATACCAACAAAGAAATTGCTAAAGCCCTAGAAATCTCACCAAATACTGTGAAAACTCATTTAAGTAAGCTGTTTAATAAACTCGGAGTGAGCAATCGAACTCAAGCTTTGTCAGAAGCTAAGTTGTTGAATATAATAAGATAATCATCTAGTCACCCATTTGGGTGATGGCAAAAATCAAGTCATACAGATAGATTGAGTGCTTAACTTATCGATATAAAAATAAACAAGGAAAGCTCAACGTGAAATCAAATATTTTAAAATATGGCCTTATCGCTGGAACTATCATAGTGCTCATTCCGGTGATAACCGGACTAATTATCGGTTACGGTCCTGATACCTTCAAGACTGGCGAGATCATTGGTTATTCCACCATGATTTTGTCCTTAATGATGATCTTTTTAGCAGTCAGAGAGTACCAAAAACGTCATCCTAATGAAGCTGTCGGCTTTGCTAAGATCGTCGGTATTGGGGCGGGCATTAGCTTTATCGCTGGGTTTATGTTCGGTGTCTATAACGTGATTTATGTGACCTATATTCATCCAGAATTTATGCAAGAATACTATCAATACTACCTAGCCAACATTCAAAATAGTGGAGCACCACAAGCTGAAATTGATGCGCAAATCGCTAAGCTTGAGCAAGAAAAGGCCCTGTTTATGAACACCACGTTTAACTTCTTTGTGATGTTTCTAACGGTCTTTGTTATTGGGTTAGTGGTATCAATTATCTCAGGTTTGTTTCAGCGAGAAGCTCGAGCTGCTGCTTAGTACTGTTATTTAAAAATTTGGTAATCTAAACTTCAACAGGAGTTAATATGGAAATATTAGGAATTCGGTTTTGTACCGTCACTGATGATGCCGAGAAAGAGTTAGATTTTTTCTCGAATCAATTAGGTCTCAAGAATGACTTAGAATCTCATGAAGGATTTGTCGGTGGTGTTTTTTCAACTCAAGATAAATCCTCTTGGTTAGAATGTTGGCAATCAGCCGATCAAATGCCAAAAGGCGTGATGTTGCAGTTGGTCGTTGCTGATGCCGATGCCTTTGCAAAAAATGCGAAAAGTAACGGTTTAGAGCCACACGGACCGGTCGATGCTCATGGTGAACGAATTTATTATCTCAAAACGCCAGCAGGTTTGAATATGAGTTTTCAGTCGAAACTCGCCGAATAGTCTTTTCAACACTTGATCAGTGAGCCTCATCACGGTAGTTTATTGTTTGCTTGTAAGCATTACAGCCATAAAAAATTAGTTAAACCAAATGAGGTGCTCGTTATGATCGGATATGTCACTGTCGGAACGAATGATATTGCAGCTGCGGCTACGTTCTATGACGCACTTTTTGCAGAAATCGGCGCCGGTCGATTTATGCAAGAGGATTCATTTATTGCTTGGGCGGTTAGTCCGGATAAACCCGCATTTAGTATATCAAAACCCTTTGATGGAAAGCCTGCAACTGTTGGTAATGGTGTCATGATTGCTTTTGCACTACAAAACCCTGATCAAGTAAAAGCGCTCTATGGCAAGGCAATCGAACTGGGGGCAACTGACGAAGGCAAGCCGGGCAATCGTGGTGAAAACGGATTTTATGCCGCTTATTTTCGAGACTTAGACGGCAATAAGCTTAATTTTTTCTGTATGCAGCACTAGTCATAGATATTCGGTATTGCAGAAACAAAGTCCACAGGGCACTAACGCAAGGAAAATTCATTGAAGAATCATCGTATCTTGTTAGTGAGGGATTTCATGCTGGCGGTGTTAGTCACCTTTTTAATTGCCAGTATCAGTCATACTCAATTCGTGCTAATGGAACTCGCTAGGGTCGGTGCTGAGATTAATCTCACCACTCGAATTAGCGCAAGTTTGCAAGATTTACTTGGATTTTTACTGAGCTATGCCCCGGTTATTGCGATTGGATTACTGCTCGGTTTTTCCATTAGCAATTGGGTGAAAACTAAGTTTAATTCTGATTCCCTCGGTTGGTATCCGATCGCAGGCGGCTTGAGTTTGTTAACTATTCATGCGGCAATGTACCCCATTTTAGAAATAACTCTGATCGCTGGTGCTCGCTCAAATGCCGGACTAGCGGTGCAAATTATGGCGGGTGTTATTGGAGGTTGGTTATTCTATCAATTCAGAAAACGCGCTTTGAGCGACAATCATTAGGAGTATTTATGGGTCATCGAACGGCGTTTTACCTGGTATTCTGGTTAACTTTATTTACGCCTAATCTACTTGCGAGCGAATCTGATTCTGCGACTTTCTCTAACTATAAAATCACTCAAATGGCATCGGGACTTGATTCGCCTTGGGCGATTGTTCAGCTTGATAAGGATCGTTTTTTAGTCAACGAGAAAGTGGGCACAATGAGATTGGTAGAATCGGGAATTATTTCTGAGCCGATTAAAAACCTTCCGCAAGTTTTTGCACGTAGCCAAGGTGGTTTAATGGATTTGCAGTTACACCCTGATTATCCAAACAACCATTGGATCTATTTTTCTTATGCGACTGGTGATCGAGAAAACAATGCGCTTAGAGTGATGCGAGCGAAATTAAAACAACAGCAACTCGTCGAGCAACAGGTTATCCTTACGGTATCGCCATGGAAAGATACGCCAGTTCACTACGGTGCTCGAATGACATTTTTGCCAGACAATAGCTTATTAGTAACCAGCGGTGATGGATTTGACTACCGAGAAAGCGCGCAAAAGAAAGATAGTCTGCTAGGAAAAATTGTTCGAGTTAGTGATGATGGCGGTATTCCCAATGATAATCCATTTATTAATAATAAAGCGGTTAAACCAGAAATTTGGTCGCTTGGCCATCGAAACCCTCAAGGCATTGTATACGATAAAAAACGCCAGCAGGTTTTTTCCAATGAACATGGCCCTCAAGGGGGTGATGAAATTAATGTTATTGAAAAAGGTAAGAATTATGGCTGGCCGATAGTCACTAATGGGATCGATTATTCGGGGGCGTTGATAACACCATTTAAGGAATATCAGGGCATGACTCAACCCACGGTCGATTGGACACCCTCTATCGCACCGTCGTCTTTGACGGTTTATTACGGTGAGATGTTTCCCGAATTGAACGGTGATTTATTGAGTACCACATTGAAGAGTAAAGAACTAAGACGAGTGAAACTAAAGCAAGATAAAGTGGTGCTTCAACAGTCGTTATTAACGGAAATAGATGCTCGCCTTAGAGATGTGATGATTGACCATCAGGGGGCGATTATTCTTTTGACCGATGATGGTCGCGTGCTTCGAGTTGTGAGAGAGTAGTTAGATAGTTGATTTAACTTACTGCTAAAACATCCCTCTCCCCAGCCCTCTCCCAAAGAGAGAGGGGGGTTAAGATCCTAAGAATTGAAGAAATTGTCTTCAAATCAAACTGTCTTTTCTATTTTAGAGATTAAAGTGACAGACAGAGACAAAGCCCTTATTTGACTTATTTTGAGACTGAGGATTAGTGACTGAATGGAAATCGACTGGGTCAACTCGCTGTTATTATTTGGTGTTCTCCAAGGCATCCTCCTTGCGTTAGCGCTAGGGCTGATGTCTTCTCCAAATGCCAGTGCCAATCGCCTGTTAGCGTTGTTAGTGTTGGTCTTTTCTTTCGACCTGTTCATGGAAGTCTTTTACAGCTCAGGCTGGTATCGCGATTGGCCTTTGTTGATCGGGGTAGAAACCCCGGTGCAGTTTTTATATGGACCACTTTTGTTAATCTACACTCGATTACTTATCGGCCAACAGCCAGCTGGTATACGCTCTTCGATATGGCATTTTGTTCCCGCACTTTTTATCGGTATTCTCTGGAGCGAGTTTTACTTATTACCAGCTACCAATAAAATTGAAATCACAGACCAACTTTTTGCTCAAGCGAGTATCGATATCGAAACGCTTGCCCATTGGATATTGCTGTTAGTGCACGTGATGATCTATAGCGCGGTCGTTTTAAAATCGATTTTGAGCGCGCAGGCTAACTTAAAAGATCATTATTCAGACTTAGCAAGAGTTAACCTGAAATGGTTGCTAGTTTTTATCTGTGCAATCGCGATTAGTTGGTTAGCTGCAGCTTCTCAGGTTTTTGTTATCGCATCGGGTATCGATATAGAGAGTCATTGGTTGATGTTACCCACAGTGACAATAGTGCTGACAATCTACTTAATAGGTTATGTAGGATTCTCGCGACCGAAAATTTTTACTGGAGATCCGCCTTCATTGGAAAGACTTCCAGATTCTATTGGTGAAGATGCCGAGCAATTAAACCATCAGGTCGAGGATGAGGTGACGGCATCATCTAACAAGCCAATCGAAGATAGCTCTGGCCACTCGAAGGCAGCATTTCAACTTTCACCGGAACGTATTGATTTGCTAGAGCGAAAACTAAATCAAGTCGTGGAAGAACAGCAAAGTTTTTTGGATCCCGACCTTCGATTAAGAACGCTGTCTGAGACTCTTAATGTCCCCGAACACCATTTGACGATTCTTTTTAATGTGCATTTTGGCGTGAAATTTTATGATTTTATTAATCAACGTCGGATCGAATTCGCTCAACAACTTTTAAGATCCCCTGAGCATCAAAATAAGTCAGTATTAGAGATTGGTTATGCCGCGGGTTTTAACTCAAAGTCCACCTTTTATAGCTTGTTTAAAAATACTACCAATCAAACTCCTGCTCAATACAGAAAAACGACAAGTCAATAATTGGTCAATAAATACAATGGCTTACAAATGATTTACCAATGATTTTGTTCATTTGAACGTCCTAATTTTCCAAATCGGACGATTGATGGAACTTCACTTCGATAAACTGGCGCCAATTCAGTCTATCGGAGATATCAATGTCAAAAACTTCAACTCAAACTTCCCCTCAGTTAAGTTACCCTAAGTTAACATTCCCAAGAAAAACAACGCGACTATTAGGGCTCGATGTTGCTCGTTCTTTGGCGATGTTTGGAATGGTATTAGTGCATTTCAAAATTGTTTTTGGCGAGCCTGTCGCTAATCATTGGGTCGACATGTTCATTACTATGTTGGAAGGGCGTTCCGCGGGATTATTCGTGATCCTAGCAGGGATCGGACTCAGCTTGCTGTCTAAATCAATGAGAAATAATCGCTGTTCCAAAACTGCCTATCAAACCCGATCAAAACTAGTAAAACGCTCGCTTGTGTTGTTGGTACTTGGATACGCTTTTGCGACCGTCTGGCAAGCTGATATCTTGCACTACTACGGCTTCTATCTGATGATAGGTTTAGTACTGCTAAGAGCTTCAAATCTAATCCTATGGCTAGTGATGGCTGGTGTGGTATTCGATTTTCTGTTGATGATGCTATTGTTTGATTATTCGTTAGGCTGGGATTTTAATGCGTTAAATTATACTGAGTTTTGGCAATGGCCTGGCCTGGTTAGGAATTTACTATTCAATGGCTTTCATCCCATATTTCCTTGGGTTTCATTATTTGTGTTTGGTATGTGGTTGGGACGACTTAATTTGAGCGATCGAAATTTGCGACAAAGATTTTTACTAGTAAGCCTTATTTTATTAATATTGGTTGAAGGAGCATCCGCGCTGACTATAGCTTGGTTCGAACAACTTGAATCTCCATTGTTTTCACCTGATGACTTGCTTGCTTTGTTTGGAACGACACCGATTCCACCGATGCCTCAATACATCGTGAGTGCAGCAACCAGTTCCGTGGTGGCGATTATGTTGTTACTTCATTTGGCCGAAAAATTTCCCCAGCATTGGTTGATTCAAGCGCTGGTAGCAACGGGTCAATTGGCTCTCACCATTTACCTTGGTCATGTTTTAATTGGTATTTCAATTTTTCAACTATTGGTAGAGGAGGGCAAGCAAACTGGTTTAATGACTATGATGATGAGTGGACTGTTTTATTTAGGCTGCGTGTTGTTTAGCCAAAGTTGGTTAAAACGCTTTGAGAGAGGTCCACTTGAATTATTGATGAGAAAGCTAGCCGGTTAGTTTTGGGGGATTCTGTGATGCAATTTCCCTCTCCCCAGCCCTCTCCCTGAGGGAGAGGGGGTTAAGAATGTAGCACTCGATAACATCGTTTGCATACTAAACCAACGAAGTTGATTCGAGTTCTAAAATTCGAAGGTTGGGAAGTAGTATGCGGAGCGTTTTATCTCCCTTTCTCGGAGAGAGGGGATTAAGAATGTAGTATTCGAAAACTCCGTTTAGGCATTAAACCGAGGAAGTTAATTCATCTAAGAAATTCCAATAGATGGGGAAAAAGTGTTTTAATCCCCTCTCCCTCAGGGAGAGGGTTAGGGAGAGGGAAACACAGGTAAGGTTAAATAGCTTTCTAAATCAAAAACTACTCAGCTTGATATTTCAACTCACCGGCAATCCAAGTTTGCAGAACATGAGTCTTCCATATATCTTGCGGGTTGCCATTAATTACATCGCGATCAATCAAAATAAAGTCCGCCCATTTACCAGGTTCTAGAGAACCAATGACTTTTTCTTGGTGAGCGGCATAAGCTGCATCTAAAGTAAAACTGCGAAGCGCTTGAGCGGGTGTCATTTTTTCACCCGGTAACCATCCGCCTTCTGGTTGGTTATCTCGATCTTGCCGTGTGACTGCCGCATGTAAACCGTGGAAGGCGTTGGCTAGCTCGACCGGAAAGTCTGACCCAGAGGCGATGATGGTACCTTGCTGAATAAATTTCTGCCAAGCGTATGCGCCTTTCAAGCGTTCATTTCCAAGACGATCTCCCGCCATATTCTTATCACTGGTAGCGTGAACTGGTTGCATTGAAGCAATCATATCAAGTGTTTTAAATCGAGGAATATCAGCTAGAGAAACAATTTGGGCATGTTCGACTCGGTGACGAAGTGATTTGCCACCGACCTTGTCGTAGGCTTTTTCGATCGCGTTTAGGACCACGCGGTTTCCCTTATCGCCAATCGCATGCACATTGACTTGAAAGTTCTTAGCCATAATATCTTCAACAAACTTATCGAGTTTCACCGGTTTAACAATCAGTAAACCTTTGTTATCAACATCGTCAGAGTATGGAGCGAGTAGCGCAGCACCGCGGCTTCCTAATGCGCCATCTGAATAAAGCTTTACGCTTCTTATTGAAAGCAGATCCTTGTCATCGGCAATATGGCCGTCATCTAACCATTGGTAAAGGTTAGGATGCGATCCTGCTAGCATGCCATAGATTCTTACTGGTAACCGGCCTTCCTTGACGCGGTTCTTATAGATTTGTAAATCGAGTTGATCAACTCCAGCATCATGGACGCTAGTGATTCCTAAAGTTAATAAATGTGCAAATGCTTTATCAAACGCATAATCCTGTTCTAATAACGACGGTTCCGGGATCTTAGATTCAACTAACCCGATCGCAGTATCGATCAATACTCCGGTCGCTTTGCCATCGTTATCGCGAATAATTTTGCCACCTTGTGGATCTGGGGTTGAGTTAGTAATTCCTGCAATTTCTAAGGCTTTACTATTGACCCAAGCGGCATGGCCATCAATTCGTCGTAATATAATGGGGCGTTTTATGCCGGTCTTATCCAATGAAGCGGCGGTCGGAAATTGTTTATTCAACCATAAAACTTGATTCCAGCCGCGACCTAAAATCCATTGAGATTTTTGATTCTTTTGCGCGAAGGCTTTCACTCTTTCAACGGCAAGCTCTTCCGATGCGACATCTCGCAATTTCACTCGAAGCATTTCGTTGCCAAGCCCTGAGACATGACCGTGGGCATCAATTAGCCCTGGCAGCATCACTTTGCCTTCACCATCTAGCTTTTGGCATTTTTCAAAGGTTTTGTCTGATTCCCCTTTACCCACAGCGGTTATCTTACCTTGCTCAAAGGCCAACCAATTAAATTGCTTAAGCTGGGTAGATTGGCCGGCGGGAGTAAATCCATTAACATTCGTGATTAGTTGGCATTTCGCCTGCAAGCTAGTCGATGCGATGATCGAAACTAGGATTGATGCTAGGGAGGTTAAGGTTTTTACTGGTCTTTTCATTGAGTATGTCCTTCGATTAAATATGAGTCAGTACCGCGACTGGCCCACTATGACAAGCATAGATCGATTATAGTTGTGATTAAGAGTGTACTGGAAGTTGAGGGGGGAGTCTAACTTAGCTAACTCTTTAATATTTAAAGAGTTTTTTCATAAGCTATAATGCTCCCATCGAACTGCTATGTGAACTGCTATGAGAGTGGCTATCTTTGCAAACGGCTGTTATCCTTAGAGTTAAAAAAAAGATAACCAATAGGTTATCGATTTTAACTAGGTGTTTTGCCAAAAAAACCGAATTAGATAATCATCATGGCCATGAAAACTATGTCCACCCAAGAGGTCTTTATCTCAATAGTGGGCGCATTTATCGCCACTTTATTGGCGTCATTTTTTAGCAGTAAGATTCTCGAAGCGGAAGGCATGCCAATGGTTCTCGCATCAACAGGTGCTTCGGCAATGCTCATTTTCGGAATTCCCCATAGCCCGGTGTCACAACCCTGGCCAATTGTGGGAGGGCATTTAATTTCGGGCTTGATAGGTATGACAGCCTATTTTTTGATTCCTAACGCCATTCTTGCCTCTTCTGTCGCTATTGGATTTGCCATGTTGGCAATGCACTTTACTCGTTGTATGCACCCACCGGGTGGAGCAACCGCGGTAACAGCTGTTATCGGTGGCGCAGGGGTGCATGAATTAGGTTATTACTTCGTGGTAGTGCCGGTACTGTTTAACTCTATCATTCTGCTTTCGATCGCAATGGCCGTCGGTACGTTTAGGCCACTTAATCCGTTTGCTGTTACCGAATGAATACTCAGCAAACTGCTTGCGCTCATTGTGGAGCGTCTATAAGTCGAAATTACTGTGCTCAATGTGGAGAACGACATTTTGAGGAAAGCCAGCTTTCTTACAAGAATCTTGCCAATCAGCTATTTGTCTCGTTAACCGATCTTGACGGAAAAGTTTTTCAAAGCTTTAGGTTGTTACTATTTAGACCGGGTCAACTACTAAACGACTACTGCTCAGGGGTAAGAAAGTATCGACTTAATCCGTTTCAATTGTTTTTATTGGCTAACATTTTGTATTTTTTTGCTTTGAGTTTTCTTCAGCAAAACACCTTTAATACCCCCCTTGACGTCCACATGAATGCAGCAAATTTTTTTCACCGAGAAATTGCTGCACAGTGGGTTAATCAGTATTTATTAGAGTCGGGGCTAGAGCTAGAAGAGTATCGACGAACATTTAATCTGGAAATTGACCTTCAATCAAAAACCTTGGTTATTTTGCTGATACCCATTTTCGCGGTCATGATTGCTTTGGTTTTTAACCGACAGAAGTTTATAGGCATTCGCTCATTGGTTTTATCAACTCATTTTTTTGCTTATGTATTATTGTTTTTGTTGGCATTCGATCTAATAGTAGGCAACCTATTAGGTTTAGCGCAAAGGGTTTTTGAATTCAGGCTATCTGACTTTGTTAGTGTGGAATTAATCAATTCTTTAGGAATTCTAATCGGTCTAATGCTTTATCTTTTCTTTGCGATTAGGCGAACCTTTGATGGGACTTGGCAAAGCCACTTGTTTAAGACATTGATATTGGCATTCGGCTTCTATGTTTCAATTCTCTTTTATCGAAGTATTTTGTTTTTTACTACTTACTTTTCTCTTTCATAATAATGCGAATAACATCGTATTTACTTGTACCACAATAGCGGCTTATGACACTAACAAAACAACAACTTCAATTTGATGCTGAAAATATTTGGCATCCGTACACTAACTTAAACAAGCCCACTCCGACTTTTGGGGTTGAGTCTGCTGAAGGCGTTTATTTAAACTTATCTAATGGTCAAAAAGTGATCGATGGTATGGCATCTTGGTGGTCGACTATTCACGGTTATAATCATCCTGTGCTCAATCAAGCCATCACGGACCAAGTGGGAAAAATGTCGCATGTGATGTTTGGAGGATTAACTCATAGTCCAGCAATTGAGCTTTGCGAACGTTTGTTGGATATCACTGACCCGAAATTAGAAAAAGTTTTCTTAGCTGATTCAGGCTCAATTGCGGTCGAAGTGGCCTTAAAAATGGCGTTACAGTATTGGTACTCTAATACTGAACTGAGCCCCAAGGAGCGCGCACAAAAGACTAAATTTCTTACCATTGAAAATGGTTATCACGGTGATACCTTTGGCGCTATGTCGGTGTGTGATCCGATTAATGGAATGCACTCGATGTTTGAGGGAGTTTTGCCGAAACACCTATTTGTCCCATCGCCTAGCTGTCAATCCGATGAAGACTGGAAAGAGAGTGATATTGATGCGTTTAAACAGTCTATTGAATCTAACCATCAAGAAATTGCTGCCGTTATTTTGGAGCCTTTAGTTCAAGGTGCTGGTGGAATGAAATTCTACTGTGCGGAGTTTTTAAGGCAAGTCAGAAAACTCTGCGACCAATACGGGGTTTTACTTATATTTGACGAAATTGCCACAGGCTTTGGCAGAACAGGCTCGTTATTTGCCTATGAGCAAACCGGCATCGTTCCTGACATCTTGTGTTTGGGCAAGGCTATTACCGGTGGTTATATGTCACTAGCTGCGACTCTTTGCTCTGCCAAGGTGGCGGAAGTGATTAGCCAGTATGAAGGTGGGAACTTAATGCATGGGCCAACTTTTATGGCTAATCCTTTGGCTTGCTCTGTTGCTAATGCAAGCTTAACGCTACTCTTAGAATCCGACTGGCAGGATTCAGTCTCGAGAATAGAAAAGCAACTCATAAAACAATTAGAAGAGTGTTCAGAAATTCCCAGCGTGGCCGATATAAGAGTGCAAGGCGCCATTGGGGTAATAGAGCTTAAGAAGCCGGTTGATATGCATCAAGTGCAACCTCGTTTGGTAGAGCTTGGAGTCTGGATTAGGCCCTTTGGAAAATTGCTGTATGTTATGCCGCCGTATATTATTTCGCCAGATGAATTAACGACTCTTACTGGCGCTATGAAAACACTGTGTTTGGAATTGGCTCAGCAGTAACAACCATTTAAAACGCAGTCAGCTGCTAAGTCATCCGAGTCTATAATATGGTCGCTATCTATAAATAATACGTATTGTTATAATGCGTTAAATAAAATATTGTTATAGTATACGGAATAACAAAATTATAACGCTAAATTCGAGGATTGGATTTGCTAACAAGCACCCAGTTGATAATTAGCCAGTTTAGCAGTAAAGAAAAACTACAACTCGCGCTATTATTTATCTCTACGACTATCAATGGACTGATTCAAGCCCTTGGTATTGTTTCCGTAATGCCGCTAATTGCGTTGTTAACTGATCCATCATTAGCGGACTCAAATCAACACTTCCTGTTAATCAAAGAGTTTATCCCCGCTCAGTTGCATGATTCATTGCTTTTGGTATTGGGGGGGCTTGCATTTACTTTACTACTGATTAGTAATGCTTTTATTGTGTTCGATTACTGGTTGACACTTAAGTTTTTTAACGTCAAAGAATTCAAACTTTCGGTTAAGCTGTTTCAACAGTATATGAGTCAGAGTTACTTAGATTTTAAAAAAAATCGTATCTCTGATATGACGCGAAACGTGGTACAAGAAGTGGATCGTGTGATAGTTGGAACTCTATTGGCTCTCGTTGGATTAGTGTCTGACTTTATTATCGCCATTGCTATTATTGCATTATTGGTATACGTCAATATTTGGGTGACCTTAATAGCAAGTCTATTGATTGCAATGATGTATTCACTGGTTTATTGGTTGATTATCCGAAAAATAGAAAAGCTAGGAGAGGAGTTTTCTCAACAAGAGTCGAAGATATTTGCCGCTATTCGACAAAGCCTAGAGTTTTTTAGAGAGATAAGAGTATCTCGAAAGTCTCAATTTTTTATGCGCAAATATACGCAACCTGCAAAAGCGATTACTCGTAATGCGACTCGTTACAATATACTCAAGTTAGTACCTGAGCAGATTATTGAAGTGTTTGCATTTGGTCTTGTGATATTTATCGCGATCTACTTCTCGAGTCAGTCGGAAGCGTCAGCACTTGTCATCAGTTCCGTTGCATTTTTTGCATTTGCTGTTTATCGATTGATCCCTATCGTTAAAGATTTATTTGATGGTGTAGAAGAATTAAAGTACTTAAACACTTCGTTGCAAGAAATAGTTCATGAATTTGAACACACGACTAGACAGGTTAAAAATAACAAATCCAGTCTGTTGCCATTTTCAAACAGCATTCAACTGCAGCGATTAAACTACCGATATCCGAATACTGAAAAGGTTGTACTAGATGAAGTGAGCTTCACTATAAGCGCAAACAAGTTTAGTTGTATTGTCGGCTCGTCGGGGGTTGGAAAATCTACCTTGCTTGATTTAATGATTGGACTACTAGAACCATCTAAGGGACAAATTCTAATCGATGACACGCCTCTTACGGCAGAGAATATGCGAGGGTGGTTAACTCAAGTTGGATATGTACCTCAATCAATTCAGCTCTTTGAAGCGTCGGTTGCTGAAAACATTGCTTTTGGTGTCGCAGTTAAAGAAATCGATTACCAAAGAGTCACGCAAGTGGCTAAGCTGGTTGATATTGATGAATTTATAATGAACGAGTTAGCTGAACAATATCACACTAAAATCGGGGATTCAGGCGTGGTATTAAGTGGTGGACAAAAACAGCGGATTGGTATTGCTCGTAGTTTATACCACTCACCCAAAGTTTTGCTGTTAGATGAAGCCACCAATGAGCTTGACCTAAAAACTGAAAAGAAAGTGCTCGACAGTCTAGTATCTCTTTCACAACTTACTATCATTTTTGTTACCCATAAACCATCAATTATCGATCGCGCTGAACAAGTGTTTGATCTAGACCAAGTCCAGCCGAACGACTCCGGCAGAAATAGAGCGGAGGATGTTGATTAGTATGCCGTTTGAAACACCAAGCTTTCGATTATCCTTGGCTCAGTCTCAACAAGCGATTTTTGCGCTCAAACCAGAATGGGAAGAGCTACATCAGAGGTGTAGTTGCCCGACTATCTACAATTCTTTCGATTTCGTTTTTACCTCGATTAAGCATTTTAGCGTCGCTACGGATGAGCTATTTTTTATTAGTTTGCGAGCGCAAACCGATCAATCCTTGGTTGCAATTTTCCCGTTCAGTTTATCCGATTATTATTGGCGTATGGGTAAGTTTCGAAGCATTTTGTTAGCGGGGCGAGAAGAGTCTGATAAAGCTTATCCGATTATTGAAAAACAATTGGAAGCGGCTGTCTGGCCTGAAGTATTAAGGTTTCTGACCGAGCATCAGAAGCGATGGCAATTCTTAGACTTTGAAGAAGTGCGAGAGAGTAGTGTTGCTCAGCAAGCGTTAGAGAAACAGTTTAAAAGTGGCTATCTGGTGCATTCAAATGCTGACGCGGTAAGCCCCATTATTGACCTCAGCCAAAGTTGGGATGAGTTTTGGGCTGAGCATCGAAAAATGAGGAAGAGAGTACGAAAAATTGAATCTGTTTTTGCTGACGAATTTAAGTTTGAAGTTGTCTCTGAAAAGCATTTATTGATGCAAGCGCTTGAGGACTATATTGAGTTAGAAAAACGTAGCTGGAAGTCTAAAGCGAAGGTTGGTATCGGGAAGAGCCCTAGCACTATCGCATTTTATAGAGAATATTTCGAAATTCTAGCTGAAAACAATCAACTGGAATTTGCATTTTTGTATAAAGGAGACGAATTGGTTTCCGCAGAAATCGCTTACACTTTTGGGTCAACAGTTTACTTTAGTCATGGATGTTATAGTTCTAATTTCAAATCGCTTTCGCCTGGAATGGTGAGTACTTGCTTGTTTTTGAAACACTATTTTGGAAAAAATTATCAAGATGGTGATTTCTTAGGTGGTTTTGCACAGTATATAAATCCTTGGGCTAGTCAACTGATGCCTAGTACGAATCTTATCGTGATCCGAATTGGTTTTAAAACGGTACTATTTTACTTGCTGGATTTGTCAAGAAGGCTTTTGTTTAAACCGATTAAGGTTAGATTGGCTAACTGGATGGGGCGCTCTAAGGAGCGCCAAAAATATTAAAATGGACACTCTAATTACACAGTTATTACCAAGAGATGAAATCGATAGAATTTCCAATCAAGAATGGGATGAACTGGCCAGTAAAAGTGTATTTAAAAATCCTTTCTATGCAAGAAATTGTCTTACCGCAGCCTTTAAATCCTTAGACAGCGATAAAACTATTTTTCTGGTGGTTAGCTTTGTGGATAACAAACTAGTCACTTTATTTCCGGTAGAAGTGACGCGTCACAGAATGGGTTTTAAAATGATTAATGTATGGAGCCACAATCACTGCCCACTCAGCGATCCACTAAGTTTGAATAATACTGATACGTCCCGAACCATATTTAATCTATTGCAACAAACCGGTGCTACTTGCTTCGGCGCAGAGAGACATAGCCCGCAATCTCTAGGTGAGTTAGTCACGCAGAAGAGCCTAATTCACCAAACCTTTAGAGGCCAAGTTAGTCAGTTTAAAGCGAAGAAAGAATATTACGCCTGTTTACCGGCTAAGGTTAGGTCGGAAAGCAAACGAATTGTTCGACGGATTAATCAAGAGCTAAACCTATCCTATAAAACATCGAAAGAGTTGCCAGAATTTGGTTGGTTTGAGGCCTATTGCCAACTCGAACATAGTGGTTGGAAATCAGGTGCTAAAGGCTCTATTTTGAGTCAACCTAATTACTTGCAGTACTACAACGAGTTTATCGACAAGGCATTCAGTAACAACCAAGTAGAGTTTCAGGGCATTTTTCATGATGAAAAGCCGGTTGCTCTATCATTTAGAATGATTTCAGGAAACTGTGCGTTTGATATTAAAACCTCCTATGACGAGGCATATCGGCGCCTGTATCCTGGAGTGGTTTTAGAAATCTTAAACTTGATTGAACTCCATCAATTAGATTTCGATTTTGTCGATTCTTGTACCCAACCCAACAATAGAGTGATTAACCGGCTTTGGCCGGAGCAAAAAATAGTTCACGATTCTATCTTTTTTAAAAATAGCGTTATTGGAACGGTGTTAGATAAAATGATGCGTTGGAAGCGAAGCGATACTAATTGAGACTTGGCTATTGAACAATCGCCTCTATTCTTGGAATTTCGCATAGACTTAAGTCTTCAGATGGCGAGAAGAGCCATCGGTCATCTTTAAAAAACTATCATTATTATTAGCAAGATAATTCATAAAAAGGCTGATTCTTGACTAGACTTAATGTGTGTATTGTCTGCCAAGTCGCTTTGGCTAGGTATCACGCCAGTTGCTGTTATTGAAAGTCAATATATTGACTCAAGTAAACGGTAGACCAAACCAACGACAATATTTTACACTAAGCACATATTTTCATAGGTTGTATGAGCAAATCAAACTTAACCAAGCAAGGGACAAAGTGGCTAGGCCGGCAGCTAGCTGCAGGGGTATTCTGCCTTTTATCATTTTTGGTGGTTGCAGAGGTGCCGCAATCGCTAGAGCAAGCTCAAAACCGGTATTATAAATCTTTAGATAATGATCAGTTGACAAGGTCGCAAAAGGACCAACAGTGGGAGCTAATCTATCAATTCCTGCAAAACCAGTCTAACTCAAATTTCAGCCTAAAGGTTTTGACGCTTTACCAGCTCGCTGCGAGTGCTGCAAATGCTAAGCAGGAAGCAAAATTTAATCGATGGTTATCCGAGCTTAAAACCCTAGTTAGTTTAGAGCAACAGCCTGTTGGTCAATACTTGTTAAAGAAATTAGCTCAAGACTGGGCCTATTCACAAAACGACTTTGATGCTGTGTTTGATATTGGCCAATCATTACTAAGTATGAATATCGAGACCGTTCATGGTCATCAATCTGTATCTTCCAAGAGCGAATTGAAACTCCCAACACATGTACGAAGAGATGTAGTTAATACTTTGGGTAGAGCTTATTATCGAACTGGTGACTATATTAAAGCCCAACAGAGCTTTATTGACACCTTGAAGGTGTCTGAATCAATGGATGATAAACAAGGAATGTCCCATGCTCTAAATAATCTCTCCGTCATTGCATGGTCACAAAACGATATCGAAAAAGCACTTGAGTATTTAGACAAGGGGCTACAAATATCGATTGAACTTGGCGATGTAAAATCGATCATTTCCAAATGGTCAAATAAAGGGATTTACCACAATCGATTGGAAGAGTTTGATAAAGCGGAAAAGGCTTTTGAAAGCGCGCTTAACCATCCTAATATCGATGACTACCCTAAACTTAAGTCTAATTCCTTGTTGGCTCTCTCTGAACTAAATAGTCAGAAAAAAAACTATTCACTTAGTAAATCTCTAGCACAACAAGCTCTGCAAATTTCTCTTGATATGGATGATCAATATAGTATCAACAGTGCCAAGATGGTGGTCGCTGGTTTAGCTAATAAATTGCAAGAATTCAAAGAGGCTGAGCAGCTGTATCTCTCAGCGCTAAAATATTTTACCGATAATCAATTGGTAAAGGAACAATCGACTGCTTTACTAAACTTGAGTGAAAGTTACCGTTATCTTAATCGACCAGAAAAAGCACTCGCTTACTTTCAGCAGTATCATGAAGTATACGCAGAACTTCAAAAGGGTGATAAAAACAGGGCTGTTGCCTCACTCCAAGAAGAATTTGAAGCTGAATCTCGTAAGAAAGAAATTGCGATGTTAAAGCAGGAGAATCAAATAAAAGCTATACAAGTAGCGACTGCTACTTCCGATAAAGACGACTTAATCGTCTACGGCATCGCTGGGCTATTGATTTTACTGCTGGTTATCAGTCGCTATTACAGTTTTTTAGAAGCAAAGCGATTACAGCAGCATACTAAAGAAATTGAGGCTAGAGAAAAGGAATTATTGTTACTGTCTATTGCATTTAAAAGTACATCGGACGCCGTATGGATAAGTGATTCTGAATTCAGAATTGAAGTCGTGAATGCCTCATTCCATAGGCTTACAGAGCGAATGGACCCGGTTGGTCGAAAAATGATCTTTGCTGAAGTTATGGGGCAAGATCGAAAGTTAACTGATTCGGTACGAACGCAAGTAAGAGAAGAAGGAAGCTGGCAGGGGGAAGCTTTCGATCAAAAAGCGTCTGGTGAAATCTATCCGATAGAAATAAAAATAGAATCAATTAAGAATGACCATGGAGAAATTATTCATTTTCTCGGTGCTTTCAGAGATATTACTAATCGAAAAAATGCAGAGGAACAGCTTAAGCGGCATGTGACTCATGATGAATTAACTGGTTTACCCAACAGGGTGATGTTTAGTCAATTGATAGAGCGTTCATTTTTGAATGTCAAACGTGAGAAAGTCATTCCAGTCGTATTGTTTGTCGATGTAGATGGTTTCAAGAAGCTGAATGATTCATTAGGTCATGACGCGGGTGATCATTTTATTTGTAATATCGCCAAGAGATTAACCGAAACACTTAGAACTAAAGATGTAGTCGCACGTATTGGTGGTGATGAGTTTGGCGTATTAGTCGAGCTAGGTGGAAACAATGTTGAAGCTGCTTCGGTGGCCAAGAAACTGTTAAACGCTTTTGTAGAACCATTTGATTATCAAGGTAAAGCGTTCAAAATAACTGTTAGTATTGGGGTTGCGATCTATCCAAACGATGCTGAAGAGTCGGAAGAGTTAATCAGAAAGTCCGATATCGCCATGAATGCAGCCAAGCAACTCGGAAAGAACACTTTTAGTTTTTATGAAGGACATATGAACGATGAAGTTGTGGCATTGCTTGAACAAGAACAACGAATTGTTAATGCAATAGATAATCAGCTTTTTGAATTCTTTTATCAGCCGATAGTCGATGTTCGCCAGGGTTCAATTGTTGGGGCAGAAGCTCTTATTCGCTGGCGGGAACCTGATGGGCGGTTAGTGTTTCCAGACCAATTTATACCACTTGCTGAGAGATCTGGAATTATCGAACAGATTGACGTGATTGTGATAGATAAAGTGTTCAAGCAAGTTGCGCAATGGAATGCTGCTAAGATTAAGCTAAAACATATATCGATTAACTTATCAGCCAGAATATTTTCGCAAGCGGATAAACTATTAAACTTGCTAGAAAATAAACTCAGCAAATACCAAATTAGAGCTTCGCAAGTAAAAATTGAAATTACAGAGGGGATGTTAGTTCATAATGTTGAAGAGGTCATTAAAACGATGCTTCGATTGAAACGACTAGGATTTATCTTAGCGATTGATGACTTTGGTACAGGGTTTTCTTCTTTAAACTACTTAAAGCAATTTCCGGTCGATATCTTAAAAATTGATCGAAGCTTTATTATGGATATGCATGAATCACCCAAGAACAAAAGCATTGTTCGGACCATTGTAGAACTAGCGCATAATCTCGATTTTAATGTGATCGCTGAAGGGGTAGAGCACAAATCTCATTTGTCTACCTTGAGCGAACTGGGCTGTGAAGAATACCAGGGTTACTACTTCAGTAAACCGTTAGAAATAGCAGACTTTGAATCGCTCTATTCTCAAAATATCAACCAATAGTAGAGAATAACTAATGATAAAACTAACGGTAATCTACGGTCACCCAGAAAGTCCTGAAGAATTTGAAAAATATTACAAAGAAACTCATCTTCCGATTGCGGCGAAAATGCCGGGAGTCCATCATATGGAAGTAACTAGGTTTGTTCCGGGGCCGGATGGAAGACCTCCAGCTCATTACCGAATGGCTGAAATTTATTTTGAAAATGAAGAAAGAATGAAAACTTCATTGTCCTCCGAAGAAAGTCAAGCAACGGCGTCAGACCTTCCTAATTTTGCTTCGGGCGGTGTGACCATGTCTATTGGGATAATTGAATAAGCCGAACTCTACCGCTCATATCTACTCTCGAAAAGTGGCATATCTCAGCACTGTTGGCGAAGGCAGTCAGTAAGCCTATGCCGAACTAGAATATTGTGCCTAACTAAGAAATCCCAATTGTTAGTCTTACCTCTATTGTTTTGTCGAAGAGGCAAATAAAGTTGCTGGCTCCGACTATTTGTCGAAGATATTTGCTTTTGGTGGCTTAAATCCGTTAAGTTATCTTATTAAAACTGATGGAGACAAAGCTGATGAATAAAAGCGACCACCAACCGATGAATTCCTTGTTAGTTGATGATATAGAGTACCGTTATCACAGCTTTGAACCAATGAGTTCAAAATTCGACATTGGACGACTGCCATTTGCCGGTAAGATTCTGCTTGAAAATCTACTTAGACATCAAGATGAGATATTTGTCGAACAAAGTCATATTGAGCAAGTGGCTCGATGGGATTTTACCAGAGAGTCTAGTGAAGAAATCCCATTTGTTCCTGCTCGAGTGTTACTGCAAGACTTTACTGGTGTTCCAGCAATAGTTGACTTAGCGGCGATGCGCGATGCTATGCAGGACCTCAACGGTGATCCGACTAAGATAAATCCTTTAAAGCCGGTTGAACTAGTCATTGATCATTCAGTCATGGTGGATCATTTTGCCGAGAAAGATGCAAAAAGTAAGAATACTCAGTTAGAAATAGAGCGAAATGCAGAGCGATATCAGTTTTTGAAATGGGGCCAGCAAGCCTTCGATAATTTTAAAGTCGTACCACCTGGAACAGGCATCGTTCATCAAGTAAATCTAGAGTACCTAGCTAGGGTCGTTTTCGAAGAATCGGATGAGGGAAATAAAGTGTTGTTTCCTGATACTTTAGTCGGAACCGATTCACATACAACTATGATTAATGGTTTGGGAATTCTAGGCTGGGGAGTCGGGGGAATCGAAGCTGAAGCAGCCATGTTAGGTCAGCCTATTTCCATGCTCTTACCCGAAGTCGTTGGTTTTGAATTGGTCGGAGAATTGTCTCCAGGGATCACCGCCACTGATTTAGTTTTAACCGTCACGCAGCAATTACGAGAGTTTGGCGTGGTAGGAAAGTTTGTCGAGTTTTTTGGTGAGGGGCTGTCGTTCTTGAGTGTTGCAGACCGAGCCACTATTGCTAATATGGCGCCTGAATATGGTGCAACTTGCGGATTATTCCCAATTGATCAACGTACCCTTGATTATTTGGAGCTCACGGGACGTGAACCTCATAAGCTAAATTGCATAAAGGCTTATGCACAAGCGATGGGTTTTTGGGGGGGCGAGTCGCAGACCCGCGCAGCTTATCACCATAAATTGAAACTTGAATTAAGCCAGGTTGAAGCTTGTATTGCGGGTCCTCACCGACCGCAAGACCGAATTCCGCTTTCTGATGCAGCAAGCCGTTTTAATTCTTTTCTAACCAAACAGATCCCGGTCAATACCGAAACGGATGGCAGTAACGAGCCGATCAAGGGGATAGTCAAAGGGGTTGAGTATCGAGATGAAACCTTTGAGTTAGAAGATGGTGATGTTGTCATTGCCGCGATAACCAGCTGTACCAATACATCAAATCCTTCAGTATTAGTTGCCGCGGCTTTATTAGCTAAAAAAGCGGTGGAAAAGGGCTTGAATGTTAAACCTTGGGTTAAAACCAGCTTTGCGCCTGGCTCGCAAGTGGTCACCGCCTATTTACAACGTGCTGGCCTAGAACAATATTTGGAAGCGCTTGGTTTCCATTTGGTAGGTTATGGGTGTACCACTTGTATTGGAAACTCTGGCCCGTTACCAAAACCGATAAGTGCTGCGATTAAGCAGGGCGATTTGACCGTAACATCAATTCTATCGGGCAACCGAAATTTTGAAGGTCGAATCCACAGCGAAATTAAGGCTAACTACTTGGCTTCGCCGCCATTAGTCGTTGCCTACGCATTGGCTGGAAGCTTAAAGGTTGATATTACTAAAGAGCCCATCGCAAATGACTCAAAAGGTAATCCTGTTTATCTAAAAGATTTGTGGCCGACCCCGGAAGAAATCGACCAACAAGTTAACTCGGTGATTGACCGTGAGATGTTTATTTCCAAATATGCTGATGTTTATAAGGGGGATGAACACTGGCAAAAACTAGAGTCAGTCATCGGCAAATCTTATCAATGGCCTAGCTCAACTTATGTGAAGAAGCCGCCGTTTTTTGAAGGAATGGCAGCTGAGCTCCCTGCGATAGCAAAGATTGAGAATGCTCGTTGTCTGTTAAAACTAGGTCAAAGTGTTACTACCGACCACATTTCTCCAGCTGGTTCGATCGCTAAAGATAGCCCAGCTGCAGTCTACCTGATAGAGCAAGGCGTTGAACCAAAGGACTTTAATTCCTATGGTTCACGTCGTGGAAACCACGATGTAATGGCTCGCGGCACATTTGCTAATGTAAGGTTAAAGAATCAACTAGCACCAGGAACTGAAGGCAGTTGGACAACCATTCAACCCAATGGCGAGACGGTTTCGGTTTATCAAGCATCTGAACATTATGCAAAAGAAAATACTCCCACAATCGTTCTAGCAGGAAAAGAATATGGAACAGGCAGCTCTCGAGATTGGGCTGCAAAGGGCCCAATGATTCTGGGTGTCAAAGCGGTAATAGCGGAGAGCTACGAACGAATTCATCGATCTAATCTTATTGGAATGGGAATTATGCCGCTGCAGTTTAAACATGACGAAAGTTGTGAGTCGTTAGGGCTTACAGGAACAGAACAATTTTCAATTGGGGAGTTAGACCAATTAAAATCAAATCTTTCGGTTAAAGCTAAAACTGAGTCAGGCGAAGTCATAGAGTTTGAAGTGAAGGTTCGAATCGATACCAGTGTTGAGTTCGACTATTTTAAGAATGGCGGTATTTTGCAGTTTGTTTTAAGGAAGCTACGCTAGAAAAACTTGGATATTGATGTGTTTGCTTTATAAGCTTGATCAATCCCAAAATAGCTTTTGTGGACGTTTAATTTGTAAAAGGAAGAGTTAGTATGGCTTCTGCCCCGTGACCATGCTCTCGATTCTTTAACTCGATTTTGCCTCCGTGGCTTAGAATAATTTGCTGGCATAGTGCTAACCCAATTCCGCTGCCATCCTTTTTGGTAGAGTAGAAAGGAATAAACAGGTTTTCACTATTGCTGATGCCCGGACCTTGATCTAATATCGAGAGCTGAAACAAATGATTGTTCGACGTCGCTTTAACTTCAATCGACTTATTTTCGCTGTCTTGTGACGCTTCCAGTGCGTTCTTAAATAAATTAATCAGAACTTGTTCAAATTGTTTAGAGTCAACGCAGATATCGTCGGGTAGGTTCGGCTCGAAACAAAGTTCAAATTGATTCGAGGGAAATAGCTGAGTTAGCTTCTCAATTTTCTCTCGCCAAGTATAGTTTTCGAAGCTTGGCTTAGGTAAATGAGAAAGTTGACTGTAACTTGTAATGAATTTAGAAAGTGATTCTGCGCGTTCGCTTATAACTTCTAATCCTTTTTTGAATTTCTCTATATCTTTAATATCACCTTCGCGCTCAAGCTTTCGTCTTAGGGTGCTACTAAAAGTTGAAATAGGCGTGAGAGAGTTATTTAGTTCGTGGCTAAGTACTCTTAGTAACCCTTGCCATGCTTGTCTTTCTTTTTGTTTCAAAAGCTTTTCTGCACGAGTTAACAAGTAGAGATAATACTTCTTATTGCCGCTGATAAATGAATCGGAAAATAAAATGTATTCACCAGTTAAGTGTTCTTGCTGGAACTGAATTACCTCACTTGAATCTGCAGTTTGCAATCGTTCTAGTCCGAGCTTTTGTAAGTTTATCGGCTTATCGCCAAGTGTTAATTGCAGCCAATTCTCGGCACTTTGGTTAAGCATGGTAAGTTGGCCATCTTCATCAGTTGCAATCAACATAGTGTCCATCTGTCCGATGATTTTCTCCAGTAATAACTGGCTTTCTTCAGCTTTTAACTTGTGATGATTAAGGGTTTCTGCTAATCGATTAATCAAATTAAGTAGATCTTGAAAGGCCTGATTAGATTGTTGCCGACCGCGGAGTGTGTAGTCTCCATCGATCAATGCTTCGACCAAATTAGATAAAGTCTGTAATTGATAATCTGCTTTTTGTCTACCTGCAACAGCGGCATATAAGATCAAAAGTCCCATTGAAATGGCGAAAAAGAAAAATAAATACCAGGAGGCGCCGCTGAGCCGAATTGCAATCAATGCCACGACATAGCAGGGTAGACTAGCGATAAGAATTAGTTTAGCTTGCTCGTTAGCATGAGCACGCAATCGATTTAAACTAGGCAGTTTGAGGCTAAGCCAATGTAGCATCACTCTTGATCCAAACCATATTTCTGAATGCGACGATAATAGCCACTACGGCTTAACCCAAGTGACTTTGCCGTTTCGGTAACATTTCCTTCATATAGCTTTAAGCGTGATTTCAAAATTGATTTTTCAATTTCTTCGAGACTCTGATGTCCATCATCTGGTATGGAACGGCTGTCATTATCCTTTGTGGAAGCTTGATTTAGATGCGCAGAAGTAATTAGTCTGTCGCGACAAATGAATAGCGCGCGTTCCATCGCATGACTCAGTTCTCGGACATTTCCCGGCCATTGATAGGATAGTAGAGAGCGTTTGGCATCATTACTTAGCTTGGGGCATTCACGCTGATACTTTTCCGCATGTTTACTCAGGAAAGCTTCAGCGAGCGGAACGATATCTTCAACTCGGTCTGTTAAGGCTGGTATCTTAATTTCGATGGTATTCAGTCTAAAATAGAGATCTTGTCTAAAACGATTATCGCCAATCAACTGGTTAAGATCGGCATTGGTCGCAGAAATAATACGCACTTCTGCCACTTGGGTTCGACTACTACCAACTTTCTCGAAACGGCTTTCTTCTAACACTCGTAGCAGTTTAGCTTGTTGTGATATTGGAATATTTGCCAATTCATCCAAAAATAATGTACCGCCTTCTGCCATTTCAAAACGACCAATTCTATCTTTGTTTGCATCTGTAAAAGCCCCTCGGATATGGCCAAACATCTCACTTTCAAATAGGTTTTCAGGGATTGCGCCCATATTGACCGAAACAAAATCTTTATCATGACGCGAGGACTGTTTGTGAACATATTGAGCAAGCATACTTTTGCCCGTACCATTTTCACCTGTTAGTAAAATATTCATATCAGATTTAGCTAATTCTGCTAAATTCGATAACAAATCTTGCATTACTTGCGATCTGGCGATGATGCCGTGCTTTTGCGAAGGAAAATTTTGGTTGACTAGAATCTCATTGTGCTGGCTTAATGTCTCAGCTTTTCTCTCGACCGCAGATAAGTGAAGTTGAGTGGCAATTATTTTAAGGAGTTGTTGGTCATTCCATGGCTTTTGCACGAAGTCTTTGGCACCGAGTTTCAATGCGTTTACAGCAATATCAATTGTAGCCCAGCCTGTCATTACAACGATTGGTAAATCTCTATACTCACGAGAGATAAACTCTATAAGCTGAAATCCCTCTTTACCCGACGTAGTGTCCTGACGAAAGTTCATATCGGTTAATACTAAGTCAACACGATTCTTTTCCAGTAACTCTTTCGCATCTTCGATACTGTTCGCTTTATAGACAAGATACAGTTCTTCAGATAATAAGAACTCTAGCCCTGCCAGCACATTGTCATCGTCATCAACGATCAATAAATTGTTAACCATATATCTAAATCAGCTGTAAACTAAAAATTATAGGATTGATATCTTGAGCAAGTCTACGTAACCCTGCCGCGGCCTGCAAGCCAAGCTTGCAGGAATTAAAGCTATTATTCGTACCTTAAGGCTGCATTAGGTTCCATCTCCACCGCTTTACTGGTTGGGGAATAAATCGCCAGAAGAACCACAATAGTGAGTCCTGCAGAAACAACACCAGCCATAACAAAGTAGAGCTCTATGGGAATATTCCCTTCAGTAAAGTTATGAAAAACTAGCGCTATCAGCGCGAAAAATACTAGTCCGGAAGTTAGACCTATCAATAATTGTTTGCTACCTTGCTTCATAAACATTTTGATGATCTGTTGGTCAGTGGCACCGACGGCACGACGAATTCCAATTTCATGTGTGCGTCTAGCAACAGCGTTGGCCGTTAATCCGTAAATTCCCGTTAATGCTAACAATAAAGCAAACCCACCGGCTAAAAAAGTGATTCGCGAGGTCAGCTTCATAGCACTTCTCATCATATCGATATTCTTGTCCGCGGGCTCAACACGATAAGGCTCAATTGATTTATCGAGAGAGAAAAGCACTTGATAAAATGACTCAATACCTTTGTCCTGTTGACCCTTGTACTTATAGTACACACGGTAGTAGTTGTAATGGAACTGGTAACCAGAAATATATATTTCATCAATGGAATCTTTACTAGAAAGTAGTGAAGAGGTATTAATTCTGTCAGTGACCACGCCAACAATAAACAAGGTTTGCCATTGGTCATCGATTTTGACCTTTAGTGGTTTATCGATGACATTTTGATCTGGCCAATAGCGCTTAACCATCGATTCACTGACTAACACGGCTTTTCGGTTATTCGCATTATCGCGATGGTCTAAGTGTCGTCCGCTAACAAGTTTTGCACCATAAAATTGAGTATTGCCAATTATTGAAACTGTGTCAACTTTAGGGAAGTTGCTTTCGTCGGTTAAGCCAAGTTCATCAATAGCAATCGGTCGCGATCCGCGGTAAATTCTGATCGCAGAATCAACAACATTGCTTTTTTGTTTTATTCTCGTTTGAAAGCTTTCGAAAAAAGCAATGTGCTGTTGTGGTTCTTGATATTTTTCTTCTGACAAGTATATAGTGCCTTCAATAACTTGTTCAAAGTTTTCACCGATTTCAATATTCAGTAAGTAGTGAGAAATGAACGCGGAAAGTGAACCGATAAGCATTAAGGTCGAAATCAGGAAGACCTGTAAAGTAACCATAATACGAGATGCTTTACCAGATTTTTTACTTTGAGCGCCGCGAGTTCCATCCCGTAAAGTTGAATTAATATCTTGGTTAGCAATTCGCCAAGCGGGTAAAAATGATGCCAAAAATAGCGTAATTAATGTGAATGCGCCCGCCATGATGACGGTTTCTTTGTTCATTCCCCAATGCCACCAAAACGGCAGGTTATCTGAAAGGGCAGAGTGCAGCAGGGTATTAGTGTAGCCTAATAAATCACCGACTAATAAAAGCGATAACAGTCCACCTAATAGTGTAATCACAATACCTTCAAGCATGATCTGAATGGTAAGTCGTTTTATCGGCGCACCTAGCGCAGCTCTAATGGCTATTTCTTTACGCTTTTCTATCGCTCTAGCCAATAATAAATTGCCAACATTTATACAGGCCAATAAGAGTATGAAAAAGGCAATTAGATTAAAGAAGGTAAAAACCAGATTACCTTCGCCATCTGTCTGCGCGTGAGGAAACGTCAGTAGTTTTGCACCTACTTTTCCTAACCGTTTATTATATTTTTTAGAGGTATGTTGATAAATTTGACCGACTGCTGTTGCTATCTCATCTTCAGCTTGTTTTAGACTGTAACCTTGATTTAACTTTAAATAGACTTGAAGATAATCATCCGAGTGTTCTTGGAAATTTAACAGGTGGTTCGAGTAAGGGAGCCATAATCTTGAATTTACCGGAAAGCCGAAACCTTTTGGCATCACTCCAATAACTTCAGTCAAGGTTCCATTGACTAGAATTCGCTTACCAATGATATCTTCATTGTTGTCGAATGTATTTGCCCAAGTGTGTTGGCTAATGACCACTGTTGGTTTCGCCCCAGCCTTCATATCATCGCTTGAAAACTCTCTGCCTAGAATGGGCGATATTCCAGTAAATCGAAAGATATCTTTCTCGGCATAGGTTGCGAACAAAGTCTTACCCGCATCTTCGATAGAAAGTCTCGCCGAAAAACCATTGTAAATGCCGACTTGCTTTACTGACTTTAAACTCTCTCTAATTTGCATGAACTCAAAGGCTGGAATACGTCGTCCACTGCCGTCTAGAGAAATACTTAATCGATAAATATTATCACCATCAGGTAACGGAAGCGGCTTATATATGAGCGAATACAAAAACGAAAACGTGAACAGACTGATCGACAAGCCGCCCACTAATACTAGTAAAGTTAGCGCAGTAAATTTTGGCGCTTTTAGCAACTGCCTAAAAGCATATTTAATATCCATTAAAACTGACATAATGGTCTCTAATCTAGTTAGTTATTAGTTCACTCTTTCGAGCACTGAATTGGGTTTTATAATAACGAGCCAATTGTTCACGCTAGGCTATTGACTCTTCAATGTACCCAGCTGATTGCTTTAAGTTTGATAGCCTCTTACTGGTCGCGTCGACCACAATGTGTCCATCAAACATTTCTATGCGTCTATCAGCCTGCTCAGCTGAACGCGGGTCATGGGTCACCATACAAATTGTCGAACCTTCGTCATGCAAACTTTTAAGAAGATCCATAACTGCTTGCGCGTTTCTAGAATCTAAATTTCCTGTAGGTTCATCCGCTAATATGAAAGAAGGGTCATTCACCAGAGCTCTAGCAACAGCGACTCTTTGTTGCTGCCCTCCAGATAATTGCGAGGGAAAATGATTTTTTCGATGAGACATTTCTACTTTGTCTAGGACATCATTTACTTTGGATTTGATCAATGAACTTTCAATGCCGGAACGGTAGGTTAATGGCAACATGACGTTTTCGAACACCGTCAAGTCCGAGATAAGGTTAAATGATTGAAACACAAAACCGACCTGTTCATTTCTAATTTTTGCTCTTTGGTTTCGATCTAAAGAGGACACATCGACATTATCTAAAAAATAGCAGCCGCTTGTAGGAGAGTCCAATAATCCCAAGATCGATAACAAGGTTGATTTCCCACAACCCGATGGACCACTTAAGGACAGGTAATCACCTTGATTGATAGAGAGATTCACTTGACTAACCGCTCTAGTTTCAATTTCTTCAGTCATAAAATGCTTACAAACATTGTCTAGTTGTATAAGAGATTTCACTGTTATTCCTCTAATGGTTGTTGCTAATTTATTAAAATTTGTTGATGCTGAATGTATTCACTGGTATCTGTCGTGACAATATAGTCGCCCTCAGACAACCCTGAACTAATTTGAACTTGGCTCACTGAAGTAATACCCAGTTTTACTTGTCGACGATTAATAAATTGTTTATCGTTGGATAAGCTAAATAGTTTGACCTCTGTATTTCGCGGTGCGAAATTTGGCCGTTTGACAAACAGAGCGTCACTAATTTTTTGTACGACAATTCGACCCTCTATATTTAAATCCGGTCTTGCTTCAGCCGGTAAATTATCGGATATTTCTACATCGACTTGTACCATACCCTGTTGTACTCTTGGGTCTATTCTACTAACCACACCCTTGAATTCTGAGGAGCGGGTATCAATAATGACTGGTTGACCGATGGCTATGTCTTGCACCTGTAATTCTTGTACTTTTAACTCTGCGATTAAACTACTATGATCGGCGAGGGTCGCAATGCTATCTCCTGTTTGTATTTGTTGGCCTAGTTCAAGCGCAATCGTCTGAATTGTGCCAGCTACTTGTGTTTTTATACTAAGACTCTCAACTTGCCCCTGAATACTTTGGTAGTTACTTTTTACTAGTTCTAGCCTTGCTAACTTTGCACTCTTGCTAGCAGAAATATTATCCTTCATCTTTTTAGCTCGGCGTTGCTCAGCAAGCCATCGCTGTTTTTGTTGGTCAACCGAGAGAATAGTGCGTTGAAATTCAATTTTAGAAATTGAGCTTTTGCCTGCTTCTATCAGTTCAGACTCTGCATCTAACCTTAGTTTTGTACTTTGATAGTTGAACTTAGCTTCGTCTACTCTAGTTTCTAAATCTAGTAACTGAGATTCCAACTGCACCATTGTGGCTTCCATTTCAGCTTCAGTTGCTTGAACCTCCCATTTGGCTTTTTGTAACGCGCGTATCAGCTCGGGATTACTTAGACGGACTAACTGTTGCCCCTTGGATACATGAGAACCGGGCTTGACCAATATTTGCTCTACTCGACCGGAAACTTCAGAAGAAATCCATTGAGTGTTTTCTGGTTTTAGTAGGCCTATACCATTAACCTCGATTAGAAAGTCACCTTTTTGAACTTTGGCAAATTGTAGAGTGACTCGTTCGACCACAAACGAGGTGTCTCCTAAATATGTTTTGGCTGCTATTGAAGCCGTCACCAATAGTATAATTGGGAACACATACCAGTATGTTTGCCACATCGGTTTTTTTTGAATCGCTCTTTGAATGTCCATGGACCGAAATCACTGTTTAGTTATTGGATATACTATTTACAATACAAGTCTTGTGCCAAGTCATGGTTTGATATGCTATATTATTGAAATATATGAACTAATTTGAGTTTTTGCGTTAGATTCTTTGACCGAGCGATGTCTCGATATTGGGCATGCTCGAGGGTAGGGTGTAGCGAAATCGAAACACCTGTTCTATGCAGCTAACGCTTGTTCGAATCATAAATCATACACTTACTTTAGCCAGTAAGAAGTCACAATTTAGTGAGTTTAAATTGATTTATCATGAGTTTTAAACTCGCTCACGAAATATGCTAAAGTGCACTTTGTGAGAATTGAGCCCTCTGAATGGAGAGAGGTATGTATAAAGTGGATTCTGATATTATGGAAAAGAAGTTATCTAGAATAAGGGATTTTAAGGGAGCTATAGTGATTCTCGTGCTCGCTAGTATTGTTCTGGTTGAGGCTAGTTTTGAAATGGAAAAAACGCATTATCTTTATTTCACTATCTTGTTTTCAGTCGTTTTCACTAAGATATCTATTTTTCGACCCACTATTAGCAAAAATTGATCAACTGCAGCAAGATCTGTCGGCGCTCAAGAGCAAGCAACCAGAAGAGCAGCCTGAGTAAAACTCAAGAAACCGTCTAAATCTTGCAGGCTCGGAGAAAACTATGGCATTAAAAAATCAGTTACTCGTCTTAGCGCTTATTCTATTTGGATCAAATTCAACAAACCTTAAATCGAAGAGTCTTTTGGCCGATGAAAATCAAAAGGTGGTGTTGGATTATGTCGAAGCATTTAACCAAAAGAACATTGAACTGATGCTTGAACACACTACCGAAGACATTCTTTGGATGAGTCTTGTGGATGACAACGTTTCAGTGGAAACAAAAGGCAAAAATGCGCTAAAACAAGCTTTACTAAGTTATTTTAAAAGTACTCCAAGTATCCACTCTGAAATTCTCAAAATTCATGTTTCAGGCCCGTTTGCATATACTGTCGAGAAAGCCCATTGGAAAAGCCAAGGTAAAGCGAAAAGCCAATGTAGTCCTGCGATGTATCAATTTGAGTACAATAAAATTAGTCATGTCTGGTATTTTAAATCTTACGATTGTTAGCTTTTATACGATGGCTATAGCTATAAAATCACTTGCCGCGGAATTCAACGGAACACTAACGGTTTTAAGTCGGAACCTTACTTTTAATTTGCCATTCTTAGTAGTAAGTTAAGATTGCCAGGAAAAACAAAATTAACTACAAGGAAATCATAATGAAACAATTTATCTCTGCAGCATCGCTTATAGTTATCCTGGGCGGTTGCGCTTCAGGTCCCTATGCAATTATAGATGGAAGTAAAAGCAAGCGAGCCGATCAGTACAGTTCGGATGTGGTGATTACTGGAATAGACGGACAAATGATATTTGATGGTCGAAAAGTAAGAAATGTGGAGCCAGGATCGCACTATGTACAATTGACTTCGGTTAGAACGGATCGTCAGGGGCGAGAGTCATACAGACCCTGGGCATTTAATGCTGAAGCATGTAAACGCTATGTCGTTGCCGCTAAGCATGATCCGAATAAAAAGTTTAGCAGTCGCTATTGGGAGGTCGAACTATTGCGAGTTGAGGATATAAAGGGGTGTGTTGTTGAGCCCAAGCAAGAAACCGCTTCAACCTCTGGGAAATAAAACGACCTTTCTAAAATAGTCGGTCTATAGGTTATAAAATATAGGCCGATCGTTAAATTCCTTCGTCCCACCATCACTACCAACCAGCTTTTCTAGCTGAAATGTTGATGAAATCTTGAATAATGTAAATGAAGATTTCAACCGACTTAAAACACACACCTTCGAAAAAAAGATCCGATATGATGTCAAAACTTTGATAAAAACCTTGCTGGCTATTGATTTTTATCAATATTGAAAATGATGAACCTAATCCAGAAAAATCGGAAAATCATGAGGCTCGTTTAAGATGATAAATAAAAGGAGAGGTTGATGGGACTAAACCGAAGAGAGTTTTTAAGAGTATCGGCAACCAATGCCGCTATGGTAATGGCAATTAGTATGCCAACGGTTTTATCCGCAAAATCAAAATTTGCAGGTGATTCTAACAAAACAAAACGGTCACACTATGATACTTGGAACGTCTATCTGACCATTCATCCAGATAATCAAATAGAAATTGGTTCGCCGGTGCAGGACATGGGACAACACATGAAAACTACTGGGCCTATGCTCATCGCGGAAGAAATGGATGCCGATTGGAATTTGGTACGCTGCGTTGCCGGTGCGACTTACCTAAAAGTAGACCCTAAAAATAATTCAGCGATTTATCGACATGCCAATATGGGAACCGGTGGCAGCCATGCGCTGAGGAATAATTGGGATTACTTGCGTCAAGCGGGAGCCACCGCAAAACATATGTTAAAACAAGCTGCCGCAAAAGCATGGCAATGTCATATCTCGGATATTGAAACCAAACAAAGTTATCTTTACCGAGTTTCAACCAATGAGAAATTGAGTTTTGGCGATGTCGCAAAAATTGCCGCTGAACTACCAGCACCCGGGGAACTCCAACCGCTTAAATCACGCAACGAATATTCTATCATCGGCAAAGACGCGACCACAGTAGACATTGACCAAATAACTAGGGGTAAACCACTGTTTGGTTTTGATATGGATTACCCCAATCAGGTGCATGCTGTTATTGAGCGTTGTCCTTATTTTGATGGAAAAATCAAGAGCTACAATAAAGAAAAAGTGCTCGCTGTAGAAGGTGTGTTAACCATCGTGGAAATGGTAGGAGAGACTGATGGTGATAGACGGATCCTTTCCAGCGGTATTGCAGTCATTGCAGAAAGCTTGTGGAGTGCGTTAAAAGCTAGAAGACTTTTACAGGCGACTTGGTATAAGGGGCCTTATGCAGAGGAAAGCTCGCAAAAGCTGGCAATGCAAGGAGACACGTTTTGTCAAAGTGAGAAATCGGGAAATATTTTAAGAGACGATGGCGATCTAAATCGTGGATTTAAATCTTCAGAGCTTATTTTGGACAAGACTTATTTTACGCCATTTTTTCATCATGCCTGTATGGAACCTTTTAGCTGCATTGCTGATGTGCGAACTGACGGCGCAACTTTAGTTTTAGGTCATCAATCGCCGACTTCTGCGGCTAATACTGTCGCAAAGTTAACTGGATTAGACCCGCTCAAAATTGACATACAAGCCCATCGTATGGGTGGAGGGTTTGGGCGAAAGTGGATGAGCGATTTTGTCAGCGAGGCGACAGTCTTATCACAAAAACTAAAAGCACCGGTTAAGGTGACTTGGACCAGGGAGGATGAAATGCAACAAGATTATTTTGCTCCGTTGCAAGTTACCAGAATTAGGGCCGGCTTAGATAAAACTAGTAAGGTAGCAGCGTGGCATTATCGAGCAGCAGCTAAGCGGGGCGGTGTCCATGAAAAATGTTTTCCTGCGAATCTAATCGATAACTACCGTACAGAGACTTTTCGTCAAAACTGCGGAACGCAAGTGGGCGCATGGCGAGGTCCCGGACATTTGCAGTACACTTTTGCGACTGAAAGTATGATTGATGAGTTAGCTTATAGTGCAGAAATTGATCCGTTAGAATTTAGAAAAACGCTTTACAAAGATAAAAAATCGTTTGAGTACAATGCGTATGGAGCTCAGATTATCGACGCGCAACGCATGTGGAAATGCTACGAGCAAGTTGCCAAAATGGCGGAGTGGCATAAACCCCGAGCAAAGAATATTGGATTGGGGATCGCCGGACATTTCACCTTTGGGTCCTATGCGGCTTTTGTTTTAGAAGTAGAAGTAAAACCCAGTAAATCAAATTCGACTCCGGCGAATTTTAGGGTGACTAAATGCTGGGGAGCTATTGATTGCGGTTTAGCGGTCAATCCCAATCACATTCGAAACCAAATGGAAGGTGGCTTTATCGATGGCCTTAATGCTGCAATGTTTAATCAAGCTGAGATTAGTCAGGGGATAGTACAAACAGCCAATTTTGATCGTTTACCCATGTTACGTATGGCGCAAGCACCACTCGATATTGAGGTAGCAATCCTTGAAAACGATTATCCACCGACCGGAGTAGGCGAGCCTCCAACAGCTCCTGCAGCTGCGGCTCTAGCCAATGCAATATTCGCAGCTTGCGGTCAGCGAATCAGAAAACTACCGATTAAGTTGGAGGCGTAAACCATGGTTAACTTTACTTTAAATGGGGTCAAGCACCAGATCACTAAAGATCTAGACAAACCATTGTTATGGTTTATTCGCGAGGATGTTGGATTAAAAGGTACCAAGTTTGGATGTGGCATTGCCCAATGCGGAGCTTGTTCGGTGCATATCAACGGTCGCATTTCACGAAGCTGCAGTATTCCCATTTCTGCTATTGATGGAATGACAATAACAACCATTGAAGGATTATCCGAAAATGGTGAGCACCCAGTTCAAAAAGCCTGGAAGGAAATTGATGTCCCGCAATGTGGCTATTGTCAGAGCGGTCAAATGATGGCTGCCGTTGCATTATTAGAGAATACGCCGAATCCTAGTGATGAGGATATTGACCAGCAAATGACTAACATTTGCCGTTGTATGACTTATGTAAGAATTAGAAAGGCGGTGCATAGTGCGGCAAAACTTGCTAAAAATGTTGGATAGGAGACTAATGTTGAAAAATTGATAAGCTTTGAATAACGAACTGTTTTTTCAACTGTCCAAATTTTCCATCAATAGACATCATTAAAGTCTGTCGGAGTTCAACAAGCGCCTTATTGAACTTCGTTCAGATTTCTACTTCATTTCAATAAAGACACACACTTTACTTCCTGTAATATTTTCTACATTTACATACAGATTGATGACACAAGTCCAATAGTTATTACTAGTAGGATACTTATAATGAGCAGGTCTTTTACACATAATTAGGAAATAGCAATGAAAAACTTAATCGCAATCACTACTTTATCACTTGCCTTAGCTAGCGGTAGTGTTGTCGCTGACGAATCATCGACTGAAAGCTCGAAGCAACATACTTTTGGATTATCTGCAGCAGCTGGTGGTGCTGAATATAAAGGTTCTTCGGCCGATGGAGATGGTGTCGCTCACTTATATGGTTATTATAACTTTAATATCAATAAAAACTTCTCTTTCGAAGCCGGTTTAATCGCAGGAACAGATGCAGATGATTGGCGCTGTGAAGAAGTTGAAGATGATGAGTGGGAGTGTCGTTCAGATAACGATCCTATCTTTAACCTTCAAGCTGACGAGTTAACCTATGGAAGCCTAGTGGTTGCTATGAAAGGTAAATTAGAACTAACTGCTAGAAATTCGCTTTATGCCAAAGTTGGTGGACAGTTTTATGATTACGAGTTTCAGCGTGACAACCAAAAACTAGAATCAGAAGATGGTTTTGGTGCATTCCTAGAAGCCGGTTGGCAATATCAGTGGGATTCTGGCTGGGGAATCAATGCTGGTTACCAGTATGTGGATATGGGTGATTTAGAAATATCGACTTTAAATTTTGGCGCTAGTTATTCATTCTAAAATTTTCGAAAATTAGGTTACAATCTTACTCACTTAATTGTTTACATTTAATAGGCTAGTTAAGTGAGTAAGAGCATAGCGATGAGACTCAAAGAAAACTCAACAGATCATTCAACACTATCATCCTTCGACTATCCTATATTTGATAGTCACTTTCACATCATCGATTCGAAATTTCCATTATTCGAAAACAATGGTTATCTGCCAAAATCTTTTACTCATCAAGACTACCTCAAAAAAACAAGTCATTATCAGTTAAAAGGTGGAGCGATTGTCTCAGGCTCATTCCAGAAGTTTGATCAAAGTTATTTAGTTAATGCACTAAAACACCTTGGTTCGCAGTTTGTTGGTGTGACTCAAGTTCCGAACTCCATTACCAATGATGAAATTATTCAGCTGAATTCACAAGGCATCAAAGCAGTCAGGTTTAACTTGAAGAGAGGTGGTTCAGAGGATATTAAACACTTAGTTTCATTGGCTAGTAGAATTTATGAAATAGCTGGCTGGCATATTGAGTTGTATGTGGACTCTTCGCATTTAGGTGAGTTAACCCGCATACTAGTCAATTTGCCTTCTGTAAGTATTGACCATCTGGGCCTTACTGCAGCTGGATTTAAAACCTTATGTGGCTTGGTTGAAAAAGGCGTTAAAGTCAAAGCGACCGGATTTAGTCGAGTTGACTTTGATGTCGCTAAAGTAATTAAGCGACTACACAGCATTAATCCAACGGCGTTAATGTTTGGTACAGATTTGCCCTCTACACGCGCTCCAAAAGCTTACTCGGATGACGATCTTAAACTGGTTGTGGACGCTCTCGATGCTAGCGAAGTGAAGGCTGTGTTGTATCAGAACGCCATAGATTTCTATCGACAGAACTAATCGCTTAAATATATTGGTAGCGCTTAATTACTTTCAATTATGGCTATCGCATCGACTTCAAATAGCATTCCGTCAATTGCTAAGCGCGGTACAGGTACCAAAGTTTGTGCTGGTAAGTGATCACCAAACAGCGCTTTCAACTCTTTAGTCATGACGTCCAGCATTGACTGCTCATAGGCTACTACATAGGTGGTTAGTTTGGTTACATTAGCAGGGCGAGAGTTTACGCTTGCTAGCGCTGCTGCTAAATTTTTGTATGACTGCCTCACTTGAATAGCGAAATCGTCTTCGAGTTTTCCATTTTTATTTTCACCACCTTGACCGGAGATATAGGCAATATTTCCAGCAACGACGGCATGGCTATATCCATAGGGCGTAGGGTCGTATAGAGCTTTTGAGTTAAAGGTTTTAACAGAACTGTTAGGTTGAACTTCTGTGGCATTGATTGTCGAGGTTGTCATAAAAATCATGATTCCTATAAATTGTTTTAAATGCATTTTTATTCTCATTTCAAATACTAGTTAATCGTCGTCATATTGAGGGAGTTAAGCTTATCGGGATTTCTTGTAATAAATATTTCTAGAGCTTGCCCGTATTGGTTGAACTCAAATGACACTGCCGCATGAATTCGCTGGTCTTCCTTAATAATGATTCCATTGTTTCCATTAATGTTGGTTTTTACCCAGTTCAACCCCCGCCAATAAACACTTAATTTTTTACAGATGAAATTCATAACAGGTTGCAAGTTGCAAATACTGTCCTTAATCGCGGCAACTTTCCCTCCGCCATCAGCCCTGAGAATGACATCTTCTGCTAGCAGTTGTTGTAAGTTAGATTGTTCACCATTGTTAATCGCTTGTTCAAAGGCCACAATAAATTCTGATTGCTTTTCTCGAGAAATGGCA
Source organism: Kangiellaceae bacterium (assembly GCA_039969155.1). Lineage (GTDB taxonomy): Bacteria > Pseudomonadota > Gammaproteobacteria > Enterobacterales > Kangiellaceae. Next base: position 10,862 of record JBDVOJ010000038.1, on the reverse strand, counting down.
TTTCGTTTTCTACTTTTCAATACGTTACTTTTCGCTCGAGATACTAGCTTTCGACAAGCGTCTTGTTGGAGGCCTAGTAACTCAGCAATTTCGGCATAGGAAGTGTCGAAAATTTCATAAAGAAGGTAGGCTGCTCTTTCTTTTGGTGCTAGCCGTTCAAGGGTTAGAATAAAAGCGGTTGTTATAGAATCTGCTAATTCTAATCTCTCAAGAGAGTCTGACTCAGCGGTCTGTTGAGTTTGTATCGGCTCCGGCAACCAAGTCCCCACATACTCGATTCGTTTGCGTTCTGCCGATTTAACCGTATCAAGGCATGTTCTAGCGCAAACAGTTTTAAGCCAAGCTTGATGGTTTTCAATGACAGAAATATCCGATGCTGACCATTTTAGATAAACGTCCTGAACAATGTCTTCAGCGTCAGAAACACTACCAAGAAATCGATAAGCGATACCCATCAGCATTGAGCGGTGGACCTCAAAAGAAGTTGCTTTGTGATCTGGTGCCATTTTAGTGCTCCGAAATTCTAATCCGATTCCAGATGTTTATCATACCGACTAATGCCGTTAATGCGGAAATTTGTGTAGTGTTAAATTGTTCCGCTAATCTTGAACGCAGGTCAGTATAGTTTGTGTCCGTATTCAAGGTCGTGAGTGCTTCGGCCCATTCAAGTGCTAATTTCTCTCTATCTAAAAAGCAGTCATGTTGTCTGAATGATTCGACTTTCTCCAAGCGTTGATTTGTTTCCCCATCCAGTTTTGCTTCTCTGGTATGCATGGCTATACAGTATTCGCAATGATTAATTTGCGATGCACGGAGTAAAACGATATGTGATAGCTTGCGGTCAATCCCGTATTCGTCGATGAGTTTATGAATATCAATAAACGAAGTAAAGAGTTTAGGGACGGTTTTTTGGAAGTGGTTATCTGGCATTTGGTTCATAGTTCTACTCGCTAATTAATGTGTATACACCTAAGACGAATTGGTTCCACGTTTTGTGACCTGTGCGAAGCGAAGTTTAAAATTATTATTCGAATTTTCGATGGAAAGGTGAGTTGGTCTTTTTAGATGTGAGATATATGTAGACTGGTTAACCGGATTTGAAACGAGGGAACTTAGAGTGTTTGCCAATACAGTCGAATCCTATGAAATAGATTGAGGTTGCAGCTAATAAAGCGCACTTTTCCACTCGCTAATTTTTAACGTATTGATTTTAATGAATATAATTATGTAAGCCGGATATTATGTGCAGCCAATCTCATTAATATCCGATGCTCTGGTTTGTGAATAGCGCTAAGTTTATGTTTTAATGGATAAAAATCTATTTTCGCAGTATTTCTAAGGAATTTTAATGAGATTTACTGCATTGAATAAGCGTTAAGAGGCTTAAAACGTGGCGAAGAAAACTTGGGATATTGGAAATATCTTTTGTGTCGAACTGAGCGATAGCTCTCATGTTATCGGCCAAGTTATAGGCAGAGAAGCTGAAGTACTTAACTCGATTACAAGTGCTTTTTTTAGCCTGAAATTCGATGAGATGCCTTCTGTAGATACACTCGAAGAGCTAGATGAGTCGAAACTAATAGCCTGCCAATTCATTACTAAAGATCTCCTGACAAAACGTGTGTGGAAAGTAATCGGAGCTCGAGAGCCAATAATTGCAAAGGAAAATTACCCTTACGAACACTGTAGAGAAAATGGTTGGATTGGGGCAGAAATGCATGGTTCAGGAATAATGGTTAAATTCCTAGAGGCGTATTACGCTTTAGGAATTTGGGATGATTGGTATGATCCAAATTATCTAGATGAGATTCTATGGAAAGCCGCAAAAAAGCCAGACAATTTGAGGTATAAAAGTGCCTCTTAACAAAGCGTTGCAAAATATTCAGGCAAAAGAGTCTGAATTTATGAACTAGGCGTTAATATCCGCAGGCTACGGAACTGAGAAATAACCCAGAAGCCCACAATAGACTTTTTAAGCTGCAAGATAAGCCCTAATCAAATTGATGACTCATACAACTAGATGCCGTTTAACGCGACTAACAGAGCTTTGTAATTCTTTAGTAACCCACTCTCGAAGATTAACAATGACTGGATGCTCCGCTTTTTCGTGAGGACACACAAAGTAATAAGAATACTTCATTTTTATTGCGCGCCCAACCTGATGAAATAGCTGCATATCTAACATATCTGATTCAACTAGGCTCGCTCGCGCGATGGCAATTCCTTGTCCTGCAACTGATGCCTGGAGTGCCATATCTGTTCGGTTAAAATTTTGTACAGAATGATTGACCGGCATATCAATCCCTTGGTTTTTCAACCAACCTTTCCACGAGCCCTCATTGTTTCCTTTTTCCACGACGACGTCTAGCATAAGAGGATAGTCCAACAAGCACTCTGGCTGTTCAACCAAGTTATTACTTTGAATCAAAGATTCACTGGCAACTGGAAACACCCATTCATCGCTAATAAAAGTCATGTGCAAGGAAGGATCGACAATATCGGTAAGACGTATTGCTGCGTCGACGCCTTCATAATTTAGATCAATGATTTTGTCATCACTTAACACAGACAAAGGTTGAGCAGGGTAGTGTTGATTATAATCATGCAAGTTTGGTAGTAACCATTTTGTCGCCAATGAGGAGATGATGGTAAGACTTAAAGGAGACTCAGACATGCTTCCTAAACTGGACAAGGTTCGTTCCAATTCAACTAGATTTAAACGAGATTGGTTATATAGACGCTGGCCGGCGTCTGTCACTTTCATATATCTTGTTGTTCTCTTAATAAGCGTTACCCCAACAATCTCTTCCAGTTGCTTCACCCGATGGCTAACTGCGCTCTGAGTAAGTGCGAGCCGCTCAGATGCTTTGCTGAAACTGCCTTCTTCCACAATGGCATTAAATACCTGTAGACATGTCAAGATTGCCGGGTGTAGAGACATTTGGGATTATATATCTTGTTTACTAATAAATAATTTAGATTTTATCATTTAACAAAGCGAAGAAAAACCTTTAATTTAAAAGGCTCAGTAATATCTGTGAAAGATTTGAAACCCTTAATTATTAAAGATGTGAGAATTATGAAGTTATCCTCAAAACAACAAAGCCTTTTAGAAATCCTTGTAGTTTTAACCGTCATGCTGTTGGTCAAAGACATTGCCGATCGCTTTAACACCATTGGCGCGGGTGGAATCGCCATGTGGAGCGGTATTTTGGTAGCGACCTTTTTTATGAAAAAGAAGAAAATTACCTGGAAAGAGCGCGGTCTCTCGATACCAGTTGGGCGAAAAGACTGGTTAAAATCATTGGGTCTTACTCTTCTGGCCATAGTTTCGGTCATAGTGCTCATGGCACTAGTTGTTCCGCTTGTTTCTAGCTTGTTTGGCGTATCCGTTCCAGCAAGCGCTTCTGAACGATTTGAGTTCTTTTTAGGTAAGCCTCTTATCTTTGCCGCCTATTTGTTGGTCGTTATCTGGGTCGGTGCAGCATTGGGCGAAGAGCTGCTAATGCGAGGATTCTTATTAAATACGCTAATTGCTATTTTTGGTGATGAGAAGAAAGGTATGGTAGCTGCAGTTGTATTGCATTCAATAATCTTTGGAATGCTTCATATTTCCCAAGGTGTTCCGGGCATTATCGGGACGGGTCTTGTTGCGATTTTGTTTGGGGTCATTTATCTATATAACGACCGAAAACTTTTCCCCCTCATCATGGCCCACGGAATTTTCAATTCTCTCGGTCTGTTCGCCTACTACCTCAGTGATGGAAATATCACTTAATTGTTGTTTATTTACGAGTTAAAAATATCCAATTAAATGATAGGAGCTCTGTATGGAGTACTTGTTTTCGGTGATAGTTTTTTCGGTTTCTGCAACCTTAACCCCCGGTCCTAATAATATTTTGGCCATGGCTTCTGGACTAAGCTTTGGTATGCTTAGAAGCCTACCACTGCTTTTTGGAATTTGTGTTGGTTTTTCTCTCATGCTCTTATTGGTGGGGTTAGGCTTCGGCCAGATCCTGACAGCATTCCCTCAGCTCAGCGTTTATTTAAAAATAATCGGTGTTATTTACATACTCTATTTAGCCTACGTTATTGCCAATAATAGCGATTTTAATAAGCAAGGCCCGCAAGCGAAACCTTTGAGCTTTTTTAACGGGCTATTGTTTCAATGGGTTAATGCAAAAGCTTGGGTTGTATGTATCAGCGCTGTATCGGCCTTTACTACCCAAGGTGAATCGTATCTTTCACAGATTATTTTTCTTACGGTTACCTTTTTAATTGTTGGACCTCCGTGCGTCGGCATCTGGATATTTTCTGGCGCGCTAATGAATAAGTACTTGTCGAACAGAAGTGCTGTTAGAGGCTTAAATATAGGTATGTCACTGCTTTTAGTTGCATCAGTTTTTCCAGTAGTAAAAGGGTTGTTGCTCTATTAAAAAAGAACGCAAAAAAGCTTGTGATAAGTACAAAAACTAGGACATGATGACGTTTAGCTGCCACTAATTGTTCGGTGTCATATAAGCACTAATGTGGGTGTCGCTTTGGCTCCACTCGCTCTAATAGTCTATGAGAGAAAAGAGAAAAGGGATCGTGTATATTGTAATGTTTATGCATGTCTGGCTCACTACTAAACATGCCAAAATGCGCAGTCTTGGAAGCTGTAATTATCGACAAGCCTGACTTTAATCATCTAGATTTATTATCACAAAGGATTTACGAAAAAACGCTAGAAGTAACGGATGAAATCACTGAGTATTAAAAAAGGCTCCAAAAAAGTTAAAGCCCATCAACAACGCGATTAGTAGAAGAAAAACTATATATGAAATCATTATTAACTGCGGCTATGTACTAACCAACTCAACATCAAATACTGTGATGCTTTCTTGATAACCTAATTGCTCCAGAAACAACGCTTCGATTTTTTCTATATCTCCAATTAAAGTATCCTCATTGTAGAGACACAGTTGGTTGCTGGGATCTCTTTTTATGGTCAGTTCAGTTTCCAAGGAACCGGATGTTTTATATCCTCCGGATGTATAATATTTAACTTTGTATTGATTCATCTATTGATTTCGCCAGTTCCAGTGAGAGCTTCAAAACTTTATAATATCGTCTATATTAACCAAATTTCGATCTTAATGACTAGCTCAATATTGGTGGTCGAAGTGTTGACAATCTTTATAAATTCAATAAACAACACCTATTGTATATAGCTTTTAGAAATTTTCGACCAAGGTAGTGGGGAGCTCCCAGTTTATAACAAATTGTTGGCCCCGCCAGTCTTCAAGTGTCAGCCATACCTTATGGTTTTCCTCTATTATTTTGGGTGCTATCGCGTGAACTTCTTGGCCATGTTGACTGCCGTGTAAAATGCCATTCCCATTTAGTTGTAGCTCCGCTAAAGGGATAGGTTGGTCACCTATATTAATGTAAGCTTGACGAATGTTTTTCACGTTACCCTTGCTAACAAAAAGAAAAAAGTCTTTTGTGTAGACGCCGTGATGCAAGTAGGGTTGCTCTAGATCAAATGGCATCGGTGTCAGTTCAAACTCACCAACTTGTTTAGCTTTCCATAGATCAGGAAACTGAGGGTTTAGTGATTGATAAAAGTAATAACCTATGAGAACAAGAACTAAGCCGTTAATAAAGTACTTATTTCGTTCCCACCAAGGTTTCTTGCGACTATTCATTAGCTAAACTCCAATGCATTTGTTTCAATTAGGTCAGTATTTTCGGAACGAGTGTTTTTTATCGTTCGCTCAGACCACATCCAAAATCCTGTAATCGACATACCGGTTAAAAACACACCAAAAATGAACCAAATAGTTTTTGTCCAAAGACCACCAATAGTCCCGTAATGGAGCGGGTTAGCAATATGCGATAGCGTTTGTAGTGCATTCATTGTTTGAGGAGAGCGGGTGTGAATGATTTCACCGGACCAAGGGTCAACAGCGACTCCGTATGAATATTGGTCGTAGAAAACAAAATCACCCTGGCCATAGAACTTATAGGAATCGCGTACGTGTTCGGGTGGCATGACGTAAGTACTTTTAAAATCGGGAAATTTTTGTTTAGTAATGAGTAGCGCATCAGCAAGGCTAACTTTTCTCTCGGGTACTGAGCCTTCATTAGTCACCGACGGAATCTCTGTTATTACAGGTGGGTTTGGGTCAATTTCAACATCATTGTGCCATAGCATCGCTTGTACTAAATACCATAATCCCGTCACACTCATGAGCAGTAAAAACCATATTGACCAGGCGCCAGCCGTTCGGTGTAAATCACCTAAAATGATCTTCTTGCGTTTATCAAACCGAACTTGTGGTCGTGTATAAGCTCGCCAAAACTTTTTGTAGATGATTAGTCCAGAAATCAGCGCAATTAGCATCGCAATTGCCATAGAGCAAACTAGGTAATAACCCACGCTGTAACTATGCTGCCATGGAAATAAAAGCCATGCGTGTAGCGAGCGCATGAAGTTAATGAAGGTTATGCCGTTGTTAACTTCCTGAATCTTCCCAGTAAACTGATTAACATAAGCGATGGCTTGTGGTTTATCACTATCGGTAAAAATGATTGCCCGAACAAGATAAGGTTCAAAGCTCATTGCAGTCGTTACTTTGGCTGTCGGGTAGGTTTGTTCAACGATTGCAATTAGTTCCGGTATGCTCTTTTCCACCAAATTATCTGGATTGTCTGCTCTTGCCGCTGGGTTTGTTAACCAAGTTAACTCATGACTAAAAACAGCGATGGTTCCGGTTAAGCAAACCAAACAGAATACAATCCAAATCGGTAACGAAGCCCAACCGTGTATTTGAAACCAAAAACGTTTGTTAAGTTTTTTCATACAAAACCCTATTTATTTATTCGCTCTTTTCAAAAACAATCTACCCATGTGAGTCGTTCTGCCTTTTTCTTATACAAAAAACCACACGAAACATAGCCATCTTTCATGACTAAATTGCGGTTTTTGACGATAATCGTAATGCAAATGATAATAATTAGCATTTACATATCTCGTTTGAGGATTATATAATGGACGCCACATAATCACAAACTTAGATTTAATTGAGAGTACAAATGAATATCAACGGTTCTTTAGCTTTACTAGTAGCCCTCCTATTTATGGTTTTTTCCGTTTCTGCACAACAACCAGATCAACCCTTGGAGGAAGAAGCTTCGGAGGAAGGTGAAAAATTGTACATTACTGGTGTGCGTTTAAATCGCAGTAGTAAGGGGGCAACTGGGTTGGATATGGAGATTAACGAAACTCCTCAGTCGATCAGTGTGATTTCGAATGAGCTGATTGAGAGTTTTGCTGCAAACAATTTAAACGATGCGTTAAAACTGGCGACCGGCGTCACTGTCGAGGAGTGGGAGACTAACCGTACCAATTATACTTCCAGAGGGTTTGATATCAAAAATACCCAGATTGATGGTGTGGGGATGCCGAATAATTGGGGAATTGTTACCGGAGCGATGGAGTCTTTTGGCTTTCAAAAAATAGAAGTCATTCGTGGCGCTAACGGATTGCTTACCGGAGTAGGCAACGCCGCTGGTACTATCAACTATGTGCGTAAGCGGCCAACCAATAAGAATGAAGGTGAAGTGGGACTATCGCTCGGCTCTTACAACTTAAAACGTGTCCAAGCTGATTATTCTGCGCTATTGACTGAGAGCGGTAGTTGGGCTGGGCGAATCGTTGCCGTGGCTGAAGATTCTGAAAGTCACTTGAAAGGACTCACCAACGATAGGGCATTTGTTTATGGTGTCGTGGATGGCCAGCTGACAGACAACTCAACATTAACGGTTGGATATACCTATCAAGATACTAATTCCAACGGCAACTTATGGGGCGGGTTGGTCTTGAACTATTCTGATGGAACTCAAGCTGAATTCGATACTAGTGCAACTACTTCGCAACAATGGACACAGTGGGATACTGAAAACCATAGTGGTTTTGTAGAATATAGCCACATGCTAAATGATTGGGAAATTAAGGCCACCTACAACTATAGAAGCGCTCAAGATCCAGCCAAGTTATTCTATGTTTTTGGTACGATTGATCGAGAAACAGGATTAGGTTTATCTGGTTGGCCTGGTAACTATGAGGATGAGTTTGATGCGGATTTGTTTGATGTGAGCGTATATGGAGAATATTCTTTATTTGGGCTTGAACACGAATTAAATTTGGGGATGAGTGATTCTAAAAGTTCTAACCTTTCCTATACTCGCGCAGCGTTATCTGGTTTTGGAGCGACCCCGGCCTTTCCATATCCCCTAGATGTTATTCCCGAACCTGAATGGGGAGAACGAACGCTTTATTCAAATATCGATATGTCTTTAAAACGATTTTATGGCTCCACCAAAATTAACTTAAGTGAGTCGTTCTTTGTTATCGCCGGTTTCAACGCAATTGACTTTACTCGAGAGGGGCTGAATAGCGGGGTCGTAATTGACAATGATGAAAGTGAAGTTAGCCCCTATATTGGAGCAACTTATTCCGTTACTCAGGATATCAATACTTATGTTAGTTATTCAGATATCTACCAACCACAGGAACAGTATGATTTTGACGGTTATTTCTTAGACCCAACCAAGGGTATTAATTTTGAAGTTGGAGCAAAAGTTCAATGGTTCGATGGTGATTTACTAACGACATTTGCTTACTTTACTGCTGAGCAAGAAAACTTATCTGCTTTTGCAGGAGTGAGACCATCTGATGGCCGCTTCTATTATGAAGGAACCAATGTAGATTCACGAGGAATAGAGATAGAGGTTGTGGGACAGCTTTCGGAAAACTTGAACGCAGTATTAGGCTTTACCAAGATTGATGTTGACGATGAAACCGGAGAAAATACTCGACTATGGTCGCCGAGAAATACCTTCAACTTTACTTTGGAATATAAACTCCCTCAACTTTCCAATGTGAACATTGGTATCGGTGGTAAGTGGCAGTCGGATATTAAAAATACCGATTTTAATATCGAGCAAGATGCGTATTTGTTAGTCAATGCCTATGCGCGATGGTTTATTAATGATGATACGGTCATCCAGGCTAACGTTAAAAACCTAACCGATGAAAAGTATATCAACAGTTTATACAACGTTGGTTATTATGGCGCTCCACTGAATGCAAGTATCAACCTTACTTATTCTTTCTAGATACAAGGTCAATGGCGTGGCGCATTACGTCATGAATCCATCGATTGCTAAAGGTTCGGTAGGCTCTGACTGAACCTTTAGCATTGGTGTAATAATGGTTATCAGTCACTGAATTTTCTAACAGGGCAGTGACCGCTGCGATGAAACAACGCTGTTTTTCCTAAAACTTTTTAATATACCTCTCAAACTAATCGTCATTTCAGTCTTTGTAAGTTTTCTTATAGAATGAGCCATTCATCAAGCCTTGGTTTAAAAAAAAGAGTTATTAGTCGTTACCATGGATTACCTTCCTGTCAGTATTAATCTAAAAAATAGACGTTGCTTAGTAGTAGGCGGTGGCAATATTGCTATTAGAAAGTCGCGCCAACTTCTGAATGCCGGTGCTAAAGTGGCAGTGGTTTCACCAGAGTTCCACCCAGATTTTTTAGTGCAACAGTCCGAAGGATTAATCAGTCTTGTCCATTCTGAGTATCACGTTGAGCAGTTGCAGGGAACGTTGTTAGTAATAGCCGCTACCGATCGTATAGAAATTAACAAGCAAGTACATGATGATGCTGAATCCGCAGGCATCTTGGTTAATGTGGTCGACCAACCCGGCTTATGTCGCTTTATTGTACCTAGTATTGTCGATCGAACCCCACTAACTATCGCCATTTCAACGGGTGGAAGCGGCCCAGTGTTTGCACGAATGCTACGTGAAAAACTCGAGTGGTTAATTCCGGATAATATTGGCGATTTTTTAACCCGTGTGAATAATGACCGAGCGAAAGTCGCGGAAAAGTTTCCAGAAATGTCTGAGCGTCGAGACTTTTGGGAGCGTTTTTTTGAGCGCGAGCTTGGCTGGAGTACCAGCAAAAATTTATCGCAATCTAACAAGAAAAGCCTAAATTTAGACTACCAGTTGTTTCAAACGGTTCAACCCAATAATGATTCGCATGATCAAGCCACTCACAGTGAACAACTTGCTTTGATAGACTTTGGACGAGGCCAAATTGATGACTTATCGGTTTCCATCATAACGCAACTACAAAAGGTCGATAACTTGTATGTTAGTCAGAGTAATTATCAACTGCTCAAAGATCTAATTCGGCGTGATGCAGATATCCATATTTTGGATCACACTCTTTGTGACTATAGTGATGCTAGCTGTTTGTTGGAAGATATTGTTGAAAATATTGAGCTGTCTAAACAACAAGGCCGTTCGGTGGTCATCAATGATGGGCACTTATTTCAACAGTTGGACAAAAAACTGTCATCTTTGATTCTAAATAAAAATCAGATAAATTATACTCGCATTGCAATAGCAAAATATGACTAACTATTCTTTCATATTTTTAAGAGAGTGATAGATATGAGCGATAAAATTGAGATCCGATTAGATGACCTGTCTGGTGAACCGATAAAAAACCTTCTAGAAATTCATCTTAAAAACGCCGCGTTGCATTCACCTGAAGAAGCAATATTCGCATTAGATCTTGACGCGCTCAAAGCACCTGAAATTTCATTTTGGAGTGTTTGGCGAGCTGAAGAAATACTGGCCTGTGGTGCGATCAAAATATTGGACAAGGAGCATGCGGAGATTAAGTCTATGCATACTTTGGAGAAAGCTCGAGGTAAAGGAATCGGCAACCAACTAGTCAATCATATTATACAACAGGCGAGGGCGAAAAATATCAAGCGCCTTAGCCTTGAAACTG
>JBDVOJ010000037.1:0-1183 GCA_039969155.1 Kangiellaceae bacterium | reverse complement strand
ACGGCAATAGACTGGCAACGCTGTACATCGATATATATTGTCAGGCGACAATATATTTTCAGCATTGAACGCAATATGCCTTTGCCCAAACAATATATTCACAAGCCTCTCCATGGATGGCCATTATCCTGAACAAAATATGTTGGGGAAGCAACCGCGATAGATAGTGTTCAACAATAGACCGAAAACGTTTGCCTATCGACAGCTATTGCTGCCAAAAAGATTAACACCATTGCATCCATCAAAAACCATCGTCACCCACAACAGACTGTTGGACGTGATTTGACACTAGACTCTTACCTAAACCTATTTGATACCGTGGATTGATGCATGTTGACCGCCGAAGCTTCTATTGCCGCCAAGAATAAGTACGCGGTAATGTCTAACAATATAGCCATCACCACCCACACTAGATTGTTGGCCGGGCTCCGAAAAATATGACTCTGACTTACTTCTTTTCAGGCACACAAAACTCGACTCAAGAAACGGAAAGCTGAGAACTTGCTCGTAAAGTTGACCGGCATCCGAACAAAACAGTCGTAATTACCTCATTTCAGTACGGGACAAAAAAAGTCGAGTTATGAAACAGAAAACTGAGGATTTTCTTGTAAAAAGGACGGCCGGCATCCAAAACAAATCTGACTGACTTGATTACAGTATGAGGCAAAACACTCGAGTTATGAAACGGCAAGGTGAGAATTTCTTGTCAAGGCGGGTTTATTTTAATATCCAGATTGGTTTAGAAAGTGCATTTAACATTGTTGTTATTATGTGCATTTAATGCAAGACAACGTAAGGGTAGAAAATCGAATTATTTCCGGAAAAACAATGGCGAAAATAAAGATGACCAGCATCCAAAAAATAAATTACTCACTTCGTTTCAGTATCGGACAAAAAGCTCGAGATGCGAAAGAGAAATCTTAAAAATTTCAGCATACTGAAGTGGTTTTAGTTTTTTAATGATCCACGTTTTAATCAGAATGGACATAATATATAACAAACTGAGGGTACTAAATCGAATCAATTTCCGAAACTACTAGCGCACACAAGTTGGACAATTACCAATATCCTGGTTCGCGAGTTCCTATTATTAGCGACATCTACATTTCATGTCTTCTTCACTTGAGTGTGAGAGCGTATGATATCCAAAACATACAGAACATGACATGGCTGTTACATATTT
>JBDVOJ010000036.1:0-44621 GCA_039969155.1 Kangiellaceae bacterium | reverse complement strand
CTTAGCCAAGTTGGGCGAGATTGCGCCTGACATACCGATTATTATAGTGTCCGGCGCAGGACAAATTAAAGATGTTGTCGAAGCGCTTCGGTTAGGAGCGCTAGATTATCTTGTGAAGCCTATTACAGATATGGCTGTGCTGGAAAATGCAGTAGATAACGCATTGACAAGAACTCATCTTGAAGCTGAAAACCAAACTTATAAAGACGAGCTTGAGTATGCTAATCAAGAGCTTGAAAAAAACCTAGAGCTGCTTCAAAAAGATCAGGAAGCAGGTCGACAAGCACAACAACAATTATTACCTCCAACTGATGGGGTCATTCAAGGCTATCAATTTCAACATATTATTATCCCTTCACTAAATCTGAGCGGAGATTTTATCGACTACTTTGAAATATCGCCGCGACATGTGGGTTTCTATTTCGCTGACGTTTCCGGCCATGGTTCGGCCGCAGCATTCGTTACTATGATGTTGAAGAGCCTTATTAACCAGCCATTAAGGCAGTTTCGCAGCGGAGAAAGTAATTTAATTATTGAACCGAGCGAATTGATGGATTACTTAAATTCAGAATTGTTAAGCGCCAATCTAGGCAAACACATAACCTTATTTTACGCCGTCATAGACACCCAAGCTGAATCTATGAAATATAGTGTTGCAGGGCAATATCCAGCACCTGTGCTAGTCGCTAATAATGAGCCGGTTGCATTGAGAGATGACGGATTTCCATTGGGGCTTTTCGAGTGGGCTACATTTAGCAATAAAACCGTTGATGTTTCTGATGGTTTTAAGTTATTAATGGTATCTGACGGCTGGTTGGAGTTAATTCCGGTTGATGGAAAACCTGCGAGTGAATCTTACTTGATAGAATTTGCAACAAAGAACCCGATTAATATACCTGTTTTAATGAAGCCAGTTAAACGTTATCAAGAAGACAATCCTCCGGATGATATCACTGTTTTTATTGTCGAAAAGGAAGAGAAGGAAGAAGAGTGATGGAAGGTGCAATCTACTCATCGACTGTTGGAAGTGTGGAATACATTCGGTTTGTTGGGGTAATTCGTTACTCTCAATGCGCTGGCCTGGAATCATATATAAACCACATATTTGAAAGTCCAACTTTTTCAGGTCTAGCGGTTGACTTGGAACAAGCCGAAATGCTCGATAGCACTGCTCTTGGGCTATTAGCTCGATTATCAATAGAGTTTAAAAAGATATCATCCGATAAGCCCACCATATTTATTCGCACTGGTGAGCTAGCTCATATTTTAAAACGCGTATGTTTTGATCAAGTGTTTAATATTGTATCTAGGCCTGAGAATAATGAAGGAATTGAATATGTTGAGTTGGCATCGGTTATACAAGACGAAAAACAAGTGCTTAAGTCAGTCGTAGAAGCTCATAAAAGTTTGGCGCAAATTTCGGACGAGAATAAGAATTATTTTACTGATATAACGAATGCGATTAAATGATTTAACCGAGTCGTTTTTGACAACTGTTAGAACAACTCGCTGAGTAACAACCAAGCAGCATCAATAAAAACGGTAGGGTATTCTTACCATTTCTTTTTAGGCCCAAATATATCAGTTGATTCTTCTTCAGGCTCTTTTTCCTCGGGCTCAATGCTTAATGTTTTATTTGCTGCTTGCATGGGGGTTGATTTTATCAATTCTTGAAGCTCTTGTTCTAAAGTTTCAAGCCGAGAATTCTTATTTGAGAATTTATTTAGCATTTGCTGAGCAGTTTGAAACAGGCTCTGAGAACGGACATAGTCATGATTTGCTAAGGAATTCTGACCTTGCTGAATGTAGGCACAAATCTTTGCTTCAGAAATCAGTAGGCTTAGCTTGCTTACCGCGATTGCGACCATATTTCCATCTAAAGCGGGTATTGCTTTAAATCGAGTCAGGTACTTTCCTAGTTTTGAAAGTTGAGAGATCAGTTGGGTTAATTGAGTTGGATCCTTCGGGATATTCAGCCGCTGGGAGTCTACTGGAGAACTTGCGTTTGAGGACTGCTGCCTAGCTGCCTCTATACTACTTTGTAGGTTCTGATCATTGGGAGCTAGTTTTATCGCTTGGTTTAGATTTAAAACGATATAGTTAAGCATCAGCATCCGTGCTTCGGCACCAATTGGAATACTGGCGAAGTTAGATAATATGTTGGCTGTTTCATTCGCTCGATAGCGATATTTTGAAATTAGCTGCCTAATTCTTGCCTTTTCTTGTTCTCTTCGTTGAATAATCGTTACGCCAACCACACAAATTGCTATGACGACAGAAATGATTATGATTGTAGAGAGTGTGCCCATATCGCCCGCTGAATTATATAATGTTAAAGCTAAAGTCTGTTTCAATTATAGACTATAAGCCACCAAAATTGTTGAAAATTAAGGCGTTTAACTAGCCACTTAATCTAGTTTTTGTAGCATTAATTGATTTAGACGGTTAAGTTCCGAAAACCTCATATACCTTGGGTCAGTAAAGCCTAGTCTAGTGATATTTCGTAGAATATCTTGAGAAGTGTGTAAATGCTCCGGATTTCTTTCTACACTTTGATATTGTTTTAATAAGGCTTGAGATTGATTTAGTCGAATATTCACATTATTTGGCGCGATTTCTGCTGCTTGGATAAAATATTCAATCGCTTCCGCGTACTTATTTTTCTTAAACAATCGCACTGCTTCATTATTTAGTTTATTAGCTTTACTTGCATTCTCGATTAAGTGTTTGTTGTTGGTAAGTTTTGCTGCCTGCCTGATGAAATTGGGATCATCGAAATACTGCTCAACAGCTTCTTCCAGTACGCTCTCGGCAAGTTGAGAAAGTCCTAGCACTTTAAGGGAGTCGGCTATTTCTAAACTTTCTTCGGCTCCGATGTGCTCCTCAATTCTATCAAAAATATGACGAGCTGATTTTAAGTGTTTGTCAACGGATTTATTATCTTTAATGATCGAGCAGAAGTCGGCGTGTGCAACCGCTCCCCGGAATTGTGTGCTAGAGTCGTCTCTAAACTTTGTTTCAATTTGTTGGAATAATGTTTCAGCTTCGTTAATTATTTTGCTTCGATCTTCGCTGTTATTTCCTTGAAGTTTCTTTCCAAGGCTCTTGGTTAGTTTGACATACTCATCGGGTTTAGAAAAAGCAGAATGCTGGCCGTATTTCACTGCTTGACGATAAGCATTAACGGTAGTTTCTAGATCATTATTTTGCTCTGCTAGTTGGCCAAGGTATTTTTGCCTTTTGATTAACTTTGGGGATTTTACAACTGCCTTCTCTAATGTTTTTTGTGCATCTAACGGACTACCCAATTGATGTTGTATTTTTGCTAACCAATCATATCCATCAAGTGCCATAGGAAATTCTTTGGTCATTTGTTCGAAAACATCTAATGCTTTTTCAAGTTTTTCTTGTTCAACATAGATACTTCCAAGTCCTTTCAAGGCCCATGGAGTTGCTCTTTCATTAATAATGTTGTTGACTAGCGATAGAGCTTTATCGAACTGTGTAGAATTCTTAAAACACTCAAATTGCTTGTGTAAACAGGTTGAACGATATTTAGGATAAGCTTGAATAACCTCATCACATTTTACAATAGCCTCGTGCCATTTTGATTGTCGCATTAAGCTTTTTATAGGAGAAAGCACTTGGTTTTTTGCGATACATTTATCCAGTCGAGCCTTTAACAGTTGACTATTAAACGGTTTAGTTAAGTAACTGTCTGGTTGGAACTCTAACGCGCCCATTACCATAGCGGCTGTTTTTTCAGCCGTCACCATAATAAAGGTACAGTCAGATTTAATTAAGTTGAATTCAATTAGTTCTTCTAGGACTTGTTGACCGTCTTTATTTGGGCCTAAGTTATAATCAGATAAAATAATGTCATATTTGGTTTCGCGACAAGCTTGAATAGCGGCTTCACCAGAAATTACAGTGTCAGTATATTGTATGCCCAAATTTCGTAGCATGGTGCCGACAGCTCGAGCGAATTCAGCAAAATCTTCAATGATCAACGCTTTCATTTGTGAGTATTTGATCATACTGATTAGGGGATCCTTATCTCAAATGTCCCACCGCTTAGCGCGCCATCATTACTTAAGTGTACAGAGCCATTCTTGCCTTTATGCGAATGAATGTCTGCAATTTTTTGCGCGAAAAATAAGCCTAGACCAGTACTGCCTGTGCTCTGGTTTATACCCTGCATATAGCTGCCAGCCATTTCAATCATATTACCAGGGTAACCAGGGCCATCGTCTAATACGAGTATGTTGGTAGTATCGCCTTGTACACAACTTAAAACTATTTTAGATTTTGAATACCTGATCGCATTTCCTATAATATTCTCCAAAACGGTTGAAAGTAGGCATTCATCAAAAACAGCTTCAATTGACTCATCTACATCGATCTCGCATTCAATATTCTTTGCTTCTAACAGATGAAGTTGTCTAAGTCTTTGCTCTTCAAAAAAATCATTTACATTGACGTAGTTGGGATTGAAAGGGAGTTGTTCATTTTCTAATTTGTAGAGCGCTAAGAGTTGCATCAATGAGTTATTTACTCTCGACGATTCATATTGGACAACACCATAGTTGGCCTTGGTGTCACTATTCAATTTGTCTTGATCGACGCTTGCTAAGATAACGTTTAGCGACTCCCCCAACATGCTTAAGGAGTTTTTCATATCATGTACTGTAGAGGCTAAAATCAAATTAAAAATATCATCCTTTGTGGCACTCATTTTTAGGCTCCCTTGGAATTTTTTTCAGATGATTCGAGTAGCAGTAAGGTTAATCGCTTTAGTTCTTTATAGCGTTCGAATCTTGGGTCGGGGAATTTGACTTCCGGAATAGAGTTCAGTACTCGATTTGCTGTTTTTAAGATGCTAGATTTATCATCGCTTGATTGGGTTAGCTTTAGCAGCGTTTGTATATAATTCAACGCCATATTGATATGACTAGGGGCAAGTTCATAGACTTGTTCGAAAGTTTTCGCGGCATTGCTAAAGTCTTTTTTCTCAAAATGTTCTACTCCTAACATATTTAATCGACTGGCCTTTTTACAAAGTTGCAGGATTTCAGGTTGGCTACAGAGTTTTGCTGCTTTAATAATGAATTGATTGTCCTCAAAATGCTGCTCTGCGGCTTTTTTTACCACGGTTTCGGCAAATTCTGTTTGGCCCATGTCTGTTAGTGATTTAGCAATGGCTAGGCTATCAGCTTCGGTAAGTTGTTGGTCTAATTTTTGGTAAATTTCAATGGCTTGTTTTACTAAAATATCAGCTTCTTCTGTTTTCCCGCAAGCATTAAGAAAAGAAGACTCCGCGACTTTACATCGCAAGAGATTTGATTGGCTCTTCGGAAATTTTTTGGTCACACTTTCAATGATTCTAGAAACTTCTGCCGATGATTTTTTGATGTCAACTTTCGGTGATGATTTTTCAATTTGTTGTTCTTTTTCGCCTTCGGAAGTAGTGTTTCTAATTTGATTGGATATGGCACTTGTCAGTTGAAGATATTCATCCGCTGAACAAAAAGATGAGTGCTCGCCATATTTGACGGCATTTCTATAGGCTTTACTCATAGTGTCATAGTCATGGTTCTCTTCGGCAATTAATCCAAGCATTTTTTGTCTTTGCAGTACACGAGGAGAGCGTTTGACGGCATCTTCCAATGTTAGCTGAGCTTCTTTAGTCATCCCCATCACTCGTTGAACTTTAGCTAACCAATCATAACCATCCACTGACATTGGGAATTCTTGGATAAGTTGGTTAAAAATATCAACAGACTTTTGATACTCTTTTTTGAGATAGTATAGCTCCCCAATTGCCTCTAGCGCCCAAGGAATAGTTCGAACCGAAGTAATTTCTTTCGCTATTTTTAATCCAGCATCGAGCTGTTTGAGGTTTTTGAGCGCCTCTATTTTCGCTCTTAAGCAAGACATTTTGAATTTAGGCTGTTGTTGAATAACTTCTTCAATACGTTCTAGGGCTTCAGACCACTGTTTATTTCTCATGAGTCTGTTAAGCTCTAATAAAGCTTCCTTTTTTTCCATAGCTTTTTGTAGGCGGGATTGCAGTAAATTACCGTTGAAAGGTTTGGCAATGTAATTATCTGGAACGTATTCGACCGCAGCCATTACCATTGAGGTGGTATTTTCTGCAGTTATCATTATAAAAATGCAGCTACTTTTAATCAGCTTTTCGTGTTGAAGTTCTTCTAATAATTGTTGGCCATCTTTTTTCGGGCCAAGATTGTAATCAGAAAGAATAATATCGAACTTGGTTGATTTACATGCTTCTATAGCATCCTGCGCATTGTAAACAATGGTTGCTTCAGTCGCTCCCATAGGGTGCAGCATTGCTCTTAGCGAGCGCGCGAACTCAGCGAAGTCTTCGACAATGAGTATCTTTTTTTTAGCTAGACTGAGCATCATAATAGTTATTTAAAGGAGATTGAGTTGCCTTCTTCCATGTTTTATTATTCATTTGTTTTGTTCAGTAGTTGTCAAAATTTTGCTAGGCTCTAAGAACGCCAAACTGGCCTTAGTTTAGAGAGTTATAAAAAGTATAGAATCTAATTAGATAATTTTTGGATTAAATTCTCATTTTGTGGAGCTTGTATGTCAAAAAGACTTGGAGATAAATTAGTCGTTGCTATTTCTTCGCGAGCACTTTTTAATTTGGACGAAAGCCATAAGATCTTCGAAACTCAAGGGGTTGAGGCCTATTCTAAATACCAAATTGAGAACGAAGATAGCTTATTAGAGCAGGGACCGGCCTTTAGTCTGGTTAAAAAAATCCTAGCATTAAACCACAAAACCCCTGAATCACCTTTGGTTGAAGTGGTCTTGCTCTCACGCAATAGCGCTGATACAGGCTTACGCATATTCAATTCAATCAAACATTATGGCTTAGATATCTCTCGCGCCGCTTTTACTAGTGGACGGAGCCCTTACGCTTATGTAGCGGCGTTTTCTTGCCATTTGTTCCTCTCTACCGATGCAGAGGATGTGGCAGCGGCAATCAGAGATGGGTTTGCGGCAGCCACGATTTTGCCAAAATCTGGCGATTATTCATCTGACAGCACCGAAGTTAGATTTGCATTTGATGGTGATGCGGTCATTTTTTCTGATGAGTCTGAGATTATATATAAGTCCAAGGGATTAGATGCATTTACCCAAAACGAAGTGGATTCTGCAAATACTCCGCTGGCTGGTGGTCCTTTTAAAAACTTCCTCGCCGCATTACACCGTCTTCAAAGTGAATACGCCGGTCAGAAGTGCCCAATTCGCACAGCGCTAGTGACTGCACGTTCAGCGCCAGCCCATGAACGAGTGATAAAAACACTAAGAGACTGGAATATCAGAATCGACGAAGCGCTGTTTCTTGGAGGTATGGAGAAAGCCAAATTCTTGCGTTCATTTGAAGCCGATGTATTTTTTGATGATCAATCTTTTCATTGCGATGCAGCAGTTCACCATGTCGCAACTGGGCATGTCCCTAGCGGAATCGCAAACGAGCCTTAATTTTCGTTTGGTTGTTCTAAAAATTTGGGCTATTTCATTCAAAATCGCTATTTTTTCTCTCAAAAGAGTCAACTACCGCGCTAGATTTCTTGTGTATTGGGAAATTCGGGCTATGCTTAATGGTATTGGAAATGGGATTTTTAATAATCCTTGGTTGTATAAAAATTCTTATTTGCTCAATTAATTAAGCATCATCGCCATCTATTTGCTATTGGTTTAGCCTTAAATTGGCGAGCTTTTATGTATGGAAGGTTAATGAAGCTCCAGCAGATTAAATACATATTCGAAGTCGCTCGAAATCACCTCAATGTCTCCGCTACGGCTGAATCGCTATTTACCTCACAACCTGGTATCAGTAAGCAAATCAGGTTACTTGAGGATGAGTTAGGCGTTGAAATATTTGTGAGAAGTGGTAAACACTTAACCAATATTACTCCTGCTGGGCGCGAAATATTACCCATCGCAGAAAATATTCTGAAACAAGTAAGAACAATACAAGATATAGCTGCCAGTCATGTTAATCAAAAAGAGGGCAGACTCAATTTTGCGTCGACACACACCTTCTCACGCTATTTTCTACCTCAAATTGTTGAAGAGTACCGGCATAAATACAAGAAAGTAGCCATGCATATATACCAAGGTGGGTTGGTCGACACCAATAAGGAGCTCGATGATGGAAAGCTGGATTTTGCATTAGTACATCATGGGGAAGAAAACTTTGATGACAAGATTCAACTGCCTTGTTTTTATTGGAGTCGGTGTATTATTGTTCCGAAGAACCATCCATTAACTAAAGTCGATGAGATAAGCTTTGATATTTTGGCGCAATTTCCACTATTAACTCACACTAGCTCTGGAGGAAAAATGAATCGAGTCGCTAGTGTGTTTAAAGAAAACGGATTTACTCCAGAAATCGTCTTTTCTGCAACAGATTGTGAAGTCATTAAATCCTACGTTCGAATGGGACTTGGGGTTGGCATTATTGCTAATATGGCT
Organism: Kangiellaceae bacterium; assembly: GCA_039969155.1. GTDB lineage: Bacteria > Pseudomonadota > Gammaproteobacteria > Enterobacterales > Kangiellaceae. The sequence continues at coordinate 36,104 of JBDVOJ010000036.1, read as the reverse complement.
TATGAGGAAGACCTCGATTCAGACTTAGTCAGGTTGCCAATAGAGCATTTAGTTCCTAAATCTTTAGTCAATGTTGTGTTTGAGCGAAACCTATATTTTAGAGAGTTTATATTCTCTTTTATTGAGTCATTGGCACCGCAATTATCTAAAGAGCTGATTTTGCAAGCTCAACAAACTAAGTCTTCTAATAAAATCCTAAAGATGGTTGAAAAATCATTAATACCTTCATTGTAGCTACGAGTTGGATAGACTAGCGTACTGGCGCTAACATTAGTTGCATTTTTCTATTCGTCAATGATAAATTGAAGTTTGATTAATGCACTCGTGTGATGCTAAAAATGCCAAATTCCTCTGAAGACTCTCCAGATCCTATACAATTATCTGAGTCTAACCAAAAAGCAAAGACTAAGATTGAAGAGAAAGCTCCAATAAAGTCCCACTCTCTGCGGCGCTTGCTGGTTTTTCAATTAAAACTAGCGGTGGATGCGCTCAGAGATATTCTGCTAAGCCCCGTGTCTATAATTTGTACAATCATAGATTTTTTTGAGAAAAAACACGGACCCGATAGCAATTTTGAAAAGTTAATGGAATTTGGCCGTAATACTGAACGAAAAATAAACTTGTTTGAGCAGCACCAAAAAGGCGAATCGACTATCGACTCGGTGGTTGATAGAGTGGAAGATGTAATTGTAGGGGAATATCAAAATAAGAATATTTCTAAGAAAACGATGGCCGCAATACAGCAAGCCTTGAAAAATGAAAAAATGAAAAAATGAAAAAGCGAATAAGAAATAGCTGTTGTTATGGCTATTGTTAAGTTGTGCTCATAGGCATGAATCGCTCTACAATAAAATCATTGAAGAGCGAATGCTGGTTGTCATAAACGGCTACTTTTTTTCGCCGAAATCTGAATAAAGCCTGGCATTAGTGAAACCCCATCGGCTAGCTTTCTTACCGATAGCGTTCCAAAGCCGACCGTAAAACTCTCTAACATAATCTAAGAATAGGTAGATTACCGGTAGGCAGATTAAAGTGGCAATTGTTGAATAAGCTAACCCTCCAATCACCGCTCTTGCCATCGGAAAATAGGGAGGTCCACCACCGCCTATTCTTGCATCCCCCATACTCAACGGCAGTAACCCTAGTATGGTTGTCAGCACCGTCATTAAAATCGGCCGAATTCGGTCATTGGCTGCATGCAAGATAGCATCACGCTTATGTAAGCCCTCCGCCCTGTAGTAGTTGATTCGATCGATTAGTACTATGCCATTATTGACAACTACCCCCATCAAAACCAGTATCCCAATCATCGCCATGACTGACATATCGGTGCCTGTTAGGAAAAAATACCAGTAGACGCCGGCAAACGCATAAACCACTGAGGTAATAACAGCAAACGGAAACATTAGAGATTCAAATAATGCCGCCATCACCACGAAGATCATTAGTAGCGCTAACTGCATATTTCCAAGCATAATCTCTTGGTCGCGCGTACTAAAGTCGACTCCTCGTCCAAAACTCCAACTATAGCCATCAGGCAAAGTTATTTGTTGCATCAGTTTAGTTGTTGCGTTCCTCAATTTCTCGGCACTGATATCGTCTTCGCTATACTCAATTTGTAAACTCACTCCCGTGCGACGATTTATCCGTTGTATGCTGGGAAGTGAATGCATTACTTCAAATTCAGCAAGTGTATCTAACCGAGTTTGTTCACCATTAGGCAGTTCAATTGGAATGGCGGTAAGATCGCTCATGGTCATTTTGTTTTGGCCTTTAAAAGTGAGCGTTATATCTGTTTCGCCAAAATCACCTCTAAAGGTTTTAAGCTGTTGTTTGCGTAAGCCTATGCTGACAGTTTGGCCAACTTCTTGTGGGGTAAGTCCCAGCTGATGTAGTCGTTTAGAATTTAGTTTTATTCTAACTTCTTGGTTTCCCTGTTGGGAAGCCGCCAATACATTAGCAACACCATCAATGCCTTGTAGTATAGGAGCAACATTGTCGGATAGGTTTAATAAGGTACCAGTATCTTCACCTCTTAAGACAATACTAAAATTGGTTTGATCACTCGTAGAGCGTTGAAATCCTGGCTTGCCGATAGCTATCACCGGTAAATTTTCTTCTAGAAATTTTCTGATTTCTTCATCTGTAATGGTTCTTTGGTCATCAGGAACTAACAGTAGAGTAGAGCCAGCATCATTACGAGTATAGTAAGAATAAACATTCTCAATATCGAGTTTTTCTTTATTGGCATACAAGAAATTTTCAATTCGAGTCACCGACTTTTCGACTCGTTCTAGCTCGTAATTGCCGTTAATATTGTATTGTAATCGAATAGAGCCATTACCATCATTTCCGCCTTGTTGCATCTCGACAAAGCCCATTGGAATAGCCACTGAAAAGATTAACGATAACGAAATGATAGTAGCAATCGCAGGGCGTTTCATTAGCCAAGTTAGGAAACGGCTATAGCGACCATGTTGCTCTATGGGGGTTAAGTGTTCTTCTGAAAGCTTTTTCTCGCCGGCTGTATATTTCATTCTACTTAACATGAGCGGAATGATTGTGGTAGCAATAAACAACGATGCTAATAATGAAATAACAATCGTTAAGGCAACATGACTTAAGAAAATCGTAATTCCAACTCGCTCTCCTATTATGTTAGGCAAGAAAACAATTGCTGTAGTGATTGTCCCAGCTATAACAGGAGTGCCAACATTTTTTACTCCCATTAGAACGGCATCTAATGGGTTATCAGGATGCTTTTCTCGTTGAGTAAAAATGCTTTCTGAAACCACCACCGCGTTGTCGACCAGCATTCCAATGGCAAGCATTAATCCCATCATCGATAGTACATTAAGACTCATACCCAAAAGATACATTGCAGCTAAAGTAATGGTTAAAGAAAATGGAACGGCTAAAGAAACAATAAGAGTCAGTTTTATGTCTCTCAAGAAAGCAAAAAGTACTAGCGTTGATAACAGAAAACCGATTAGGCCAGACCAGGCAATATCTGAAAGTGATTGAGTTACACCATCGCCTAGATTTTCCATAACGAATAAATCAATACCCTCAAAATCCGGCAAGTTTTCAATTTCCTTCATGGCTTTAACCACATTGTCTGCAGTTTCGACTAAATTTGATCCGGCTTCTCGAGTGACATTTATGCCAACTGCGTATTCGCGATTCAAGTGTCGACCAACATCAATGTCGTCTTTGGCATAAACCACATCAGCAATATCTGACAGTTTTAATCCGCGGTCATTGATTACAAAATTGGCGATATCATCGATACTATTAAACTGCTCGTTGATTGATATTCTAAAACTGTTGTTTTCTGATTTTACTTCTCCCGCGGCAATCAAGGCGTTCGCTTGTTGTAATTTAGCAAACAAACTATTTGTGTCGATGTGATAAGCGGCAATCCGTTCCGGTATTAATTGTATTTGAAATGTTTTTGCCGCAACGCCATGTATCTCGACGGTGCTTACTCCTGGTATACGTTCTAGGCGTTGTTTGAGCACTCTATTTAAAACTTGATAAGAATCCGATAAATCAGTTCTAGACGATAGTCTCGCTTGAATAATTGGTTGATCGTTGGTCGACCCAGTAAATATCAAAACACGTCTTAAGTCATCGGGAAGTTGATCTCGAATATTGTCAATTTTTTCCCTTGCTTGAACACCCTTTAGCTTAGCGTTATCACCCCAGTCGAAAAGCATAAAAACTTGAGCACTGTTTTCACTACTGGTTGACTGCATAAAATCGATCCCACCCATGGTGGCCAACGATTCTTCGATGGGACGGGTTAAGTTTTTCTCTATTTCTTCGGGTGATGAACCCGGGTAATTTGCTTGAACAAAGATTCCAGGAAATTGAACCGTTGGAAAAAATTCCAGAGGTAATAATCTGCTGGCAGCAATTCCTAACGCCACCGCACACACAAAAATCATGGAAATGGTAACGGGTCTTCTAAGCGCTAGTTTAGTGAACCACATCGATTAACCCTCCACCTTGAATTCAACTTTGCGATCGAAATCTTTTCTATCAACTAGCAGGTACATCACTGGGATCACAATTAACGTCAGCAAGGTAGAAGCGAGTAGGCCACCAATAACCGTGATTGCCATTGGTGCTCGTATTTCTGTTCCTTCACTAATACCCAAAGCTAACGGAAGCATACCCAATGTAGTGGTCAAAGTGGTCATTAATATTGGTCTCAACCTCGATTTTGCGGCCTCTTTAATTGCAGGGATTTTTTCTAGTCCCTGATCTCGTAGTTGATTAATTCTATCAATTAGCACAATTGCGTTATTCACGACGATTCCAGCTAGCATTATCAAACCTAAGAAAACTACGACGCTCAGTTCCGTGTTGGTAATGACTAGCGCTGCGATTGCACCGACAAGCGCAAGTGGAATACTAAATAAAATGATAAATGGATGAAGTAATGATTCAAACTGTGAGGCCATTACTAGGTAGACTAGAAATACTGCTAGAGCAAGAGCCATCAATAAAGAGTTAAAGCTTCGATCCATTTCTTCACTTTGACCACCTATTAGTAAGTTTGTACCAAACGGCATTCGTGTATCTTTTATTAACGACTTAACCTCGGCAATTGCGTCTGATAGGCTGCCGTATTTTATTTGCCCTTCAACAATAACCACTCTCTGTTGATCGATTCTTGAAATTTCACTTGGACCTTGAATTAATTGAAGTTTAGCCACCGAGGATAGGTTTACCGGCCGTACTGAACTAGGATTAATGATTAAATCAGCAATATCATTTACTTCATCTCTTGAAGCTTCTTCTAATCGCACTAAAACATCGATCTGTTGTTCCTTTAATCGGTAACGGGTGGCTTTATTACCTCTAATTGCATTAACAATACTATTGTTTGCTTGTTCCATCGAAATGTTCAGTTGTGCCAGTTTTTCATGATCAAACGAGACTTGAACTTCGGGGTAGCCTTTTCGCATATTACTATGTACATCAACAAAACGGTCTGAGGCGTTAATCAAATTGACAATTTTATCTGACTCTCGTTTTAGAGTATCAATATCGTAACCATAGAGCTCGATACTAATTGGCGTCGAAAAGCTAAACAATTTAGGTCGTTCGACTTTCGACTCAATGCCAGAACTTTCATTTTGCAGAAGTTCTCTCACTTGTACCAGTAACTTGTCTTCGGTTTCTCGAGACGTGCCCTTATCTAATACTAAAGTGAACTCTGCTCTGTTTTCGCCTTCTTGTTCTGGATTTGCTGTCAGCTTGTTACCTGAGCCTGCAGTCGAAAATACTTCGGCTACTCCATCTACCTCTAGTAGACTCTTCGAAAGCGCTATGACTTTAGTGTCAGCTAATTGAATGGCTGTACCTGGAGCAAACTCAACAGTAACTCTAAGTTCTCCTTGAGCCATTTCAGGAAGTACCACTTTGGGGATGTTTTGAATTGCAGTAAGGCTAATTCCCAGTAATAAGACAGAAGTTATTATTGTCGTTACTTTGTTATTAATAGAGGCTTCGAGCAATCGATGGTACTGCTTACTGACCCACAAAAATGCAGCTTCAAAGATACCGCGAGCAGGAATAAAAAACCAGCCCAGTACCTTCGCGACACCGGCGATAATTCCTTTAATAATTCCAATAATAAATGAGGGGATTAACACGAATAGTAATTCAGGAATAAATAACGCAGTTCGACCGATTTTTGTACGAGTGTTTCTCTCAAACGAATCTGTCGTTCGATTCTTTATTTTTCTAGAGGCTAGCATTGGAATTAAGGTTAGCGCTACACCTAGTGAAACGACTAAAGAAAAAGTGATGGTCAGGGCTTGGTCCTTAAACAATTGACCAGCAATGCCTTCGACAAATATTAGAGGAAGAAAAACAGCTATTGTTGTCAGTGTTGATGCGGTGATCGCGCCAGATACTTCTTGACTTCCTTCTAAGGCAGCGTCTTCGATGGAAAGACCTTGTTCTCGCTTTTTAGCGATGTTTTCCAGTACAACTATTGCGTTATCAACTAACATACCGACTGCTAATGCTAGCCCCCCTAGAGACATTATATTCATATCAACTTCGGCAGAATACATTAGGTTAAATGTGATGATCACGGACAGAGGTATCGTCGCTGAAATAATTAATGTGGGTCGGAATTGACCTAAGAAAAAATAAATAATGATCATCGCTAATATTCCACCATATATTGCCGATGAAATAAGTTCGGAGATTGCTTGGTTTATAAATTTCGCAGAATCCGTTTGAACTGAAAGTGTCATTGATTCTGGTAGTTCTTTCATTAGTCGATCTAACTGAGCATTAACTGCTTCAGATACTTTCACAGTATTCGAGTCTCCTTCTTTGTAGATGGCTAGTTCGACAGATTGTTTTCCATTATGCCTAATGATTGCCGTTGGATCTTTGTGCGTGAACGCGACTTTGGCAATGTCTTTTAATCGAATTATCTTTTGATCTTTAGTTAAAATAATAGTATTAGAAAAATCCTCTATAGACTGGAATTCGTTAAAGGTCCGCACCAGCAGCTGTCGTTGGCCACTACGAATTTGTCCACCGCTTAAGTTGACGTTTTGAGTCTTAAGTTTTTGAGCGATATCAGCAACAGTTAGATTTAACTTGGCTAGGTAGGCTTGGTTCAATTGAATTTGTATTTCATCTTCTAGTCCACCTGAAGCTTTAGCGGCGGCAACACCATCAATGGTAACTAGTCTGCGTGTAAGCTTTAGTTCAGCATGACGTCGAAGTTTTGCTAATGCTAACTCTGGATCCTCACCATCTTGTAATGCCTGACTTAAACTCATTCTAATAATCGGTTCGTTGTTAGGATTAAATCGAAGCAGCGAAGGGGATTTTACTTCTAGCGGTAACTGAACTTGATCCATTTTTTCTCTGACATCTAAGCTTGCGATATCAACGTCCGTACCCCAATAAAACTCTAGGTAAATATCCGAACGTCCTGCTTTAGAAACAGAGCGAACTTGGCGCAATCCTTTAATTGTACCGAGGGCGCCTTCAAGAGGGCGAGTAATTAAGTTTTCGACTTCTGCTGGTGCAGAGCCTGGAAAATCTGTTCTGACCGTAAGAGTAGGGTAAGACAATTCTGGTAATAGATTAAACCCAAGTTTGTTGACTAATACAAAACCAAAAACTAGCGCTGCCAAAGTCAGCATGGATACGGTCACGGGGCGGCGAATCGCAGTCGCAATTAGGTTCATGGTGTTTCCTTTTGGTTGGATGGCTGCTACGACAAGATCAATTGACTCAACCTTGTGGTTACATCGATATTCTCGTTTTTATTTTTCAAATAGGGTTAGCGTCCTGATTAGGACGCTAACTAATGCTTTTAAGGATTTGTAGCAACTTTTGAAGTTGATGGTTTGTTCTCTTTATCTTGATCGGATGTCGGACTCTCTAATTCGACTCCATCTAAAGTTACAACCTCTATTTTTGTTTCATGCTTCAAAATTTGCTGTCCGGTCGTTATCACTTGATCTGATTCTGATAGTCCATCGATAATTTCCAGAACTCCATTTTGTTTAAAGCCTATCTTAACCGGAGTTTGAATGGCTTTCTTGTCTTTTACCACAAACACATGTGAACGATTATCTTGAGTGATAACGGCCTGCTGCTCAAGCAATAGCGTATTCGGGTGAGTATCAAATACTACTTCTACTTTTCCGAACATACCAGTTTGCAACAAGTTATCATGATTATTTAACGATGCCACAACCTTGAAAGTACCAGTTGATGTGTCGATAGCTGGTCTAATACGTTCTATTTGACCCTTAACAATTTTGTTATCTAATGCGTCTATTGCCAATAAAACTAATTGATTTTTTTGTACATTGGCAAGTTCTTTTTCTGGTAGATGCAACACAGCTTTAAGCGAGGAAGGATTGACAATCTTAAACAGCTCTTGATTATTAGAAATAAAGTTACCTGATTTAGCCATCCGCTCGACGATGACTCCATCGATTGGAGCCTTTATGCTGGCATAATTTAACTTTAATTGTGATAGTTTATATTGAGCTAGTTGAGATTCGTACTCAAATCTGGCTCTATCAAGCGCATCGCTGCTTCCAAGCTTTCTGCTATAAAGTGATTTTTGACGTTCCATCTCTTTTTCAAGTTTCTGTAATGTGGCTTTTAATTGAGCCACCTCTAATGAAAGCTGTTCGACGTCTAATTGCGCCAGCACTTGCCCCTTTGTTACTCGGTCACCTTCTTCTACAAAAATGTCTTGGAGTATTCCCGAAGAACGTGCGACTACTTGCACATCTTGCTCAGCTTCGAGTGTGGTAATGGTTCGGTAAGTTTGCTGAATATCACCGCGTGTTACTGCAACTGCTTCTACGGGAACAGGTGGTTTTTCGTCCTCTTTCTTTTTTGCATCTTGTTCTTCCGTTTGCGCTTTGTCGTCGCTTTTGGAGTCGTCAGTCGCGCCAGAACCGCTGCAACCGCTAACAATCAATGAAGCGCTAAGGGTTAATGCGAGTAGCAATTGACTCATTTTACTTTCTTTAGAAGGTTTATTAGCTATGCATAATTCGTTGGTTGCTGTCATTTTATGTTCCTTGCGACTTAAGTAATTGTTAAATTATTTAAATAAGAATACCGAGTGTTCTATAAGACTTAGCAGATTTTGTGCCAAATCGATAAATCTAATGCTTAGACTAGCTAAACCACTAAACTCGTACTTGATATGGTGTATTATATGACTAAAACACCTTTCAAGATGTGATCGCTTTGTAACAAAGTATGTTACTTATTAGAAGATTAGCTAAAAATTAGTAATTTTCACCATCTATATAGTTATTCGTTGAAACCCTTCAAATGGTTCAAATCTTTGAGAATTCTCTACAAAATGATATAAACAATCGAGAATGAGTCATCAGTTGTGCTTTTTATTTGCTATCGTCGTCAGCTTGTTGGCTTGTTTGCAGTTGCTAACCATAGGAGGCTCTCGCTACAGGAATACTTGACATTTCTGCGTTTAGAACGTATGTTTCAAACAGTTGTTTGAATTATGTGCGTAGAGGCCATCATTGAGTACTACAAAAGACAAAATTCTAGATGCTGCTGAACGATTATTCGCAGACCATGGCTTTTCTGAAACAAGTCTACGAATGATAACGGCCAAAGCGGACGTCAATCTAGCTTCGGTTAACTATCATTTCGGCAGCAAAAAAACACTTATTCAAGCAGTGTTTGAACGATTTATGGAAAAGTTTACTGCTGATCTTTCTTCTGAGATGGAGCGAATATCCAATGGTGAGCAAGAACTTACTGTTTTGGATGTGCTCAGCACCTTGATTAAACCAATTTCAAAGTTAGAAGACCTTCGGCCGCACGGCGCGGGGGTTTTTATGAATTTATTGGGCAGAGCTTATGCTGAAACGCAAGGGCATATTAGGCGTTTCGCTTTGGAAAGGTATTCAGAAGTGCTCAACCAGTTTACTTTTTTATTGCATCAAACCAGCCCTCATTTACATAAACAAGAAATGTTTTGGCGGCTTCACTTTATGCTGGGATCCTTTATCTTTACTTTAGCAGGGCATAAAGCTTTGCAAGAAATCTCAGAAAGTGACTTTCAACAAAAGATATCGATAGAAGAAATCATTAGCCAATTAGTGCCATTTATGTCGGCAGCTTTTTCCTATGATTCAACTAATAACCCTTTAATTCAACAAGATAATATACAGAACATTGGTATGACTCTTTCTGCAGGAGATGTTTCATCATGATTTTATTATTTCAGATTTTTATTTTATTAAGTGTGCTCTGGGCAAGTGCCTATTTTAGAGCGCGAATGGGAACCGCATTGGCCGCCGCGGGTGCTGCTTTGGTTATGATGACAATCACCAGCGAGTTCTTAATCATACCTTGGTTGTTGTTTGCCCCAGTAGCCGTCCTATTTTTTGCGGACGACTTGCGCAAAGATAAGATAACCCGACCAGTATATAAATTCTTCAAAAGCGTATTGCCGCCAATGAACCAAACCGAAAAAGAGGCGCTAGATGCCGGAGACGTTTGGTGGGACGGAGAATTATTTAAGGGAAACCCTGACTGGGACTCAATGTTAAAGGTGGCTCCACCAAAACTAACAGCGGAAGAACAAGATTTTATCGACAATCAAGTAGAAGCCGTTTGTGAGATGGTAAGTGATTGGGACATTAGCTTTAAAGATCAAGATCTTCCGAAAAAAGCTTGGGACTATCTTAAGAAAGAAGGCTTCTTAGGCCTGATTATTCCTAAAGAGTACGGAGGTAAGGGTTTTTCAGCATTTGGGCATTCGAGTATTGTAACCAAGTTAGCTTCTCGTTCTGGTGCACTCGGTGTTTCTACAATGGTTCCGAACTCTTTGGGGCCTTCGGAACTACTTCTTCACTATGGAACAGAAGAGCAGAAGAATCACTACCTACCTCGATTGGCGAAAGGACAAGAAGTTCCTTGTTTTGCGCTGACCGGACCAAAAGCTGGCTCCGATGCTGGTGCTATGCCAGATACTGGAATTGTTTGCAAAGGTGAACATGAAGGTAAGGAAGTCTTAGGCATACGATTAAATTGGGACAAGCGTTATATTACCTTAGCGCCGGTTGCCACTGTACTAGGTTTAGCCTTTAAGCTATACGATCCAGAAGGGTTAATGGGAGATCTTGAGGACATTGGGATAACCGTGGCCTTGATTCCAACCAGCCATCCAGGAGTCGAAATTGGGAATAGACACTATCCGGTTGGATCACCCTTTATGAATGGTCCAACACGAGGAGAGGATGTATTTATTCCTATGGACTGGATCGTTGGAGGACAGGACTTTGCCGGTAAAGGTTGGAAAATGTTAGTGGAATGCCTTTCTGCTGGCCGTGGTATTTCTTTGCCTTCAGGCGCAACAGCTGCCGCTAAAGTCGCTTACCGAACAACTGGTGCGTATTCGATTTTACGGCAACAATTTAAAACTGAGATTGCCAAGTTTGAAGGTGTTGAAGAAGCGTTAGCTCGTATTGCTGGGGCGACTTATCAACTAGAAGCTGCAAGAATTACTACTGCAGGAGCGGTCGATGCTGGATACAAACCTTCTGTAATTACCGCGATCGCTAAATACCATATGACCGAATCAGCTCGAAGCTTGATTAATGATGCGATGGATATTCATGGTGGCCGCGGTGTCATTCAAGGTGAACGAAACTATTTAGCCAATGGTTTTATGGGGTCGCCAGTAAGTATTACTGTTGAAGGCGCTAATATCTTAACTCGAAATTTAATGATCTTTGGTCAAGGTGCCGTTCGTTGCCATCCGTTCGTATATCGTGAAATGCAAGCGGCAGCCAACCCTAACGAGGAGCAAGGTCTTGATGAATTTGATTCGTTGCTCTTTCGTCATATTGGTTATGGTGTCAGTAACTTTATAAGGACAATTAGTCTAGGGTTAACCGCTGGTAAAGTGGCTTCCAAACCGGTTGATGGAGAAACGGGGCATTATTATCAACAGTTAACAAGAATGAGTTCCGCTCTTGCTTTGGTTTCGGACCTTTCAATGGCCATCCTTGGAGGAGAATTAAAACGAAAAGAAAGATTGTCAGCTCGACTTGGAGATGTTTTAAGTCATCTTTACCTTTCATCAGCGGTGCTAAAGTATTACCAAGACAACGGACAGCAGGGCGCCGATTTGGTCTACGTGCGTTGGACCATAGAGCGCAATCTTTATTTGATGCAAACCGCTTTCGTGGAGTTTTTCGAAAACTTCAAGCCTAAGTGGCTTGGCAAAGTCTTGAAAAGGATCATCTTTCCGTACGGGTTAGCTTATAAAAAGCCGAGTGATAAGCTTGACCATCGTGTTGTGCAAGCAATGATTTCAGATAACGAACTTCGAGACCGAGTTACTAAGAACATTTATATTGGTGACGAATCTCAGCCGGTAGGTCGAATTGAACATGCCTTTATGCGAGTATTGGAAGCCGTACCTGTCGCTAAAAAGCTACGAAAGGCGTTCAAGGAGAAGCTCATTGAGAATTCTGAATCAATCCAGCAAGTGGTTGACTCTGCAGTGGCAGCTAAGGTGATTGATACCGAAGAAGCTGCATTGTATTTGCAAGCAGAAACACTTAGATTGGATGCGATTCAAGTCGATGAATACACCAAGGAATATATCAAAGGTAAAAAATCAAAAACTGCAAAAGCTAAAAGCGATAAAGCTGCCTAAGCGGTTAATCTTCTTAATGCTCGAACATGGCTGGTGCCATGTTCGAGTTATTCTTATCTTTTAGTAATATCTTGAACATGTGCTAGATTTGGCCAAACTAGGATAAATGCTTGATGTAATCCCATTAGTTTGGCAACATCATGTTTTCTCGTTTGAAGTTCAGTCTTTATTCATTAAAGTTGATTATTCTTATTGGTGAATTTCACTAAATACAATCACAGGTAGTTTATGTCTAATCTATTTTCAAAAAATCAGTTTTTAAAGGTTCTCGTTTTATCGTCCTCAGTGTGTTTGACCGCCTGTCAAACCATTGACCCAAACACGGGTGAAACCAAAACCAGCAATACCATCAAAGGGGCTGCAATTGGTGCGCTAGTTTGCGGAGCAATAGGTGCTCGAGAAAATAGTCAACACGCCAGAAATGCAGCACTTGGGTGCGGTGTCATTGGCGCTGGTATCGGAGCCTACATGGACTCTCAAGAAGAAGAGCTACGAAAATCTTTGGCTGACACTGGTGTTAGCGTACAAAGAGATGGCGATAACATTAACTTGATAATGCCGGGGAATATTACTTTTGCGACCGCCAAGTCGGATATCCAGCAAGATTTTTATCCTATATTGGATTCAGTTGCCAAAGTGTTAGGTAATTACAAGGAGACTGCTATTGAGATTGAAGGCCATACTGACTCAGTCGGCTCTATGAGCTATAACTTAGAGCTGTCTGAACAACGAGCAAAATCAGTCTCAAATTATTTAACTGGAAAGGGCATCGCAAAACAAAGAATCATTCACTTTGGTAAAGGGCCAATGCGACCTGTCGCCAGTAATCAAAATGCGGAAGGTCGAGCACAAAATCGACGAGTTGAGATTAGAATTAGAGCAATATCTGGATAACAATCGATTTAAAAGCGTTATTTATCGATAGAATTAGCCCGCAACTTATACTTGTGGGCTTTTTTGCTTTAAAATCCAGTAAACTGCTATTTGCGGTATTGTTGGCAGCATTTAAACTACATTGATCTTAGTTATATGAACTGGTTATTGTTTAACAGAGTCAAAGTAATTAGTGGAAGTCATTTGGTATGCCCAAGAAACTAAAAAAGTATAGTCAAGGCGAACCTCTGGCACCCTGGCGAGAGAAAATTCACGAAATTATTTTTGAAGCTGACACTCCAGCCGGTAAACGCTTTGATGTGTTCTTGATCGTGGCAATTACCATTAGTGTGCTTGCAGTAATGTTAGAAAGTGTTGAGGCCATTCGCGCTGAGTATGGCACTTTACTCGATATTGTTGAATGGAGCTTTACCATACTATTCGCGATTGAGTATATATTAAGACTTATCAGCGTGAGAAACCCAAGATTGTATGCGGTAAGCATATTGGGAATTGTTGATCTGGTCTCAATATTGCCGAGTTTCATTGCGCTTTATTATGTCGGTGCGGAAACATTTCTTGTAGTAAGAGTATTAAGAGTACTTAGAATATTTCGAGTGTTTAAACTGGCTGAATATATTGGAGAAGCCAATACCTTAATGGTCGCTTTACACGCTAGTCGAAAAAAAATCACTATTTTCCTTTATTCGATTTTTATTTTTGTCGTGGTATTTGGCTCTGTAATGTACCTAATCGAAGGTGCTGACAATGGGTTCACCAGTATTCCTAAGTCTGTCTATTGGGCGATAGTGACATTAACAACCGTCGGTTATGGTGATATGGTTCCGCAAACGCAAATTGGTCAAATGATCGCTGCCACGGTAATGATTTTAGGTTACGCTATTATAGCTGTGCCAACGGGAATCTATAGTGCTGAATTAGCACGAGCAGTAAGAAGCGAAGTAAGTAGTGCCGCTTGTTTGAACTGCAGTGAAGATGGACATGATATTGATGCCGACTTTTGTAAGTATTGTGGAGCTCGTTTATGAGTCAGCCAGTAGAATTAAATCAATCTCTTGACGAGCAAGCAAGACAAGCTTATCTAGCGGCGATGCAAATCGAGCAATGGATTCCTTTATCGGAGACTATTTGCGATGATCTAGAACCAGCGAGCGAAATTAAAGAGACACCAATTAATGAAAACGCCTCTTTAGCTGGTCAATCCAATGCTTGTGAAGATGCAGTAAATGTAAATGACATAGGGGACACTAAAGCCGCTCATAGAGAAAACAAAGAGGTTGAATCGAACCAACGTGATACAAGCAATGAGCATGTTTTAAGCTCTACTGAAGTTCCTCCATCTGGAGCTAACACCGATGCGGTTCATTTTGGCGAAATTACTTCGAATAATCATGCAACCAACCATCAAAGCAAAAGCAGCCACTTTCTCAAACAAGTTAGCTGGAGCAACAGGGTGTTATCTGAAGAAAACGCCAAATCGATAATGATTATTTGCCGACATCAAGTCGATCAGCCCGCTAATAGCTTTGCAAGAATTAATTCTCCAAGCCAGTTTATGATGGATTTTATTAACGCTCTTAACCATTTCGTAGCGAATGATAATTTTGAGTTAAAAATTCAATTGGCTCATCTTTCTGCCGCCGGATTGAGCGAAGATAGCGTTCCGCTTTCTCATGCTATCAATAGTACTAGACCAGAATTGATGATCATACTTGGGGACGAAACGGTTAACCATCTGTTAGGCGACTCGATGGAGGTAGCTACCTGCAGAGGTCAAATTCATCAAATTGAAGATGGAACGAAGGTCTTGGTGAGTTATCATCCATTTTCTTTAATCGAAAATCCCTCATTAAAGCGACTAGCTTATGAAGATCTTAATCTCGCACGTGAGTTTCTTGTTAGTCGTAATTAATCCACTGTGATTACTGAACAAAAAAACATCGGCATTAAAAATGCGTCTCGCGAGGATTTAGATAGTATTTTCAACAACGAACAACTGAGTTATGAAATCCCTTGGTCAAAAAACAGTCTTGAAGCTTGTTTTAAGGATGAATATTCAGTGTTTGTTATGGAATACCAAAAAGACATCATTGGACACATGATTATTCAGTGGGTTTTGGATGAAGCTCATCTCCATAATGTTTGTGTGGTGCCGAAATTCCAATCCCGCGGCCTCGGAAAACTGTGGATGTCGCACTTAGTAGAATCGGCTCAAAGCAAAAGCTGCTCGGTGATATTCTTAGAAGTTCGTGAGTCTAACCTTAAAGCGATTGATCTTTATTTAAAACTGGGGTTTAGCCAAATTGGCGAACGAAAGAATTACTATCAAACCAAGCTCGGGAGAGAAGCTGGCTTGGTGATGGAATTGCGAACTTAACTAGCAACATTCAATTCAGTCAGTTTTGATTGAGTTGTTCGCCCTAATTGGGGATAATTGCGCGCCTAAATTAAATCGAAACGACATCCGCTAATATTATCGATTGGTCATTGAAAACCATCTTTGCTTGAAGTTAGCCAATATATTAACTAATCATCGCACTAGGAAATACCGTGTCAACAGAAGTTAACAAACGCAGAACCTTTGCAATCATCTCTCACCCTGATGCGGGAAAGACTACGATTACCGAGAAGTTGCTTTTACTTGGAAAGAAAATTCAAGAGGCCGGAACGGTCAAAGGGAAAAAGTCCGGTAAGCATGCGACATCCGATTGGATGGAAATGGAAAAGGAACGTGGAATATCCGTAACTACTTCCGTTATGCAGTTCCCATATAATGAACGCATAGTCAATCTGCTGGACACTCCGGGTCATGAAGACTTTTCTGAGGATACCTATCGAACTTTAACGGCAGTAGATTCAGCTTTGATGGTTATCGATAGTAGTAAAGGTGTCGAGCAAAGAACCATAAAATTAATGGAAGTTTGTCGGTTAAGAGATACCCCTATTGTCACCTTTATGAATAAACTCGATCGCGATATTAAAGATCCGATTGAGCTGATGGATGAAGTCGAAGATGTTCTAAACATTCGTTGTGCACCAATCACCTGGCCGATCGGCATGGGCAAACAGTTTAAGGGGGTTTATCATTTGTTGGAAGATAAAACCTACCTATATTCAACTGGCCAAGGGCATACGATTCAAGAAGAAATATGCATTGAAGGACTCGACAACCCGGCACTTGATGAAGCCATCGGGAATTTGGCTCAAGATTTAAGAGAAGAATTAGAATTAGTATTAGGTGCCTCAAATGAGTTTGAGCTAGATGCTTTCCTGAAGGGGGAACTGACCCCAGTCTATTTTGGTACGGCACTAGGTAACTTTGGTGTGACTCAAATGTTAGACGGATTTGTAGAGTGGGCGCCTGCACCTCTCAGCCGAAACTCAGATGTTAGAGAAATTGATCCCCAGGAAGACTCTTTTTCCGGGTTTATTTTTAAGATACAAGCGAATATGGATCCTGCACATCGTGACCGAATCGCCTTTATGAGAATTTGCTCTGGTAAATATTCCAAAGGAATGAAGATGAAACACGTTCGTCTAAATCGTGATGTGCAGGTTGCCAATGCGGTGACCTTTTTGGCAGGTGACCGCTCAAACCTTGATCATGCCTATGCCGGTGACATCATCGGGTTACATAATCACGGTACGATTCAGATAGGCGATTCGTTCACTGAAGGTGAAATGCTCAAGTTCACAGGTATACCAAATTTTGCACCAGAACTGTTTCGCCGCGTACGATTAGCGGATCCGTTAAAAAACAAAGCACTATTAAAAGGTTTGATCCAATTGTCTGAAGAAGGCGCCACTCAAGTGTTTAGGCCGTTTAACTCAAATGATCTGGTGTTGGGAGCGGTAGGAATTTTGCAGTTTGATGTGGTGGCGCATCGATTGAAGAACGAATACAAAGTAGAGTGCATTTACGAACCTGTTTCGGTGAATACCGCGCGCTGGGTAGAGTGCGACGATGCCAAAATGCTCGAGCAATTCAAGAACAAGGCATTGGATAACCTCTCTTTAGATGGTGGTGATAATCTTACTTATTTGGCTCCCACCAGAGTTAATTTGAACTTAATTCAAGAGCGGTGGCCAGATATAGAGTTTAAACAAACAAGAGAACATTAGCCGAATCAAGATTGATAATGACAAACAACATAGATATTGTCTATCACTCAAGGTACGCGTAAAAATAATACTGTTCTATTTTGGAATAATTTATTATTATAACTATAAGTCAATAACTTAGCTGATAATTTTGCTACTTCATCACCTGCCGAGTTAATGCATTGTTAGCTGTTTTGGGTAAATCAATACAGCATTATTTAGGCCACAGTGGACTAAATGAGTATCAATAATCCTGACGACAACAATAATTAAAGTACGGATAAAGGTTTTGAATGACGAATAAAATTACTCTATTCGATACCCATTGCCATTTGGATTTTCCTCAATTTAAAGATAACTTGAAGAAAATGGTGCAAAAAGCTGAAGAGGCGGGAATTTCAGGAATTTTAATTCCTGGAGTGAAGCGTGAAGGCTGGAGGGCGATTCGACAGATCACAGCCACTCACGCAATATGCCATACTGCGCTTGGTTTGCACCCTATGTTTGTTGAAGAGCATACTAACAACCACCTACACGATTTAGAGATGGCTCTTTCTGTCGGGCCAATAGCTGCAATCGGCGAGATCGGTTTAGATTTCTATAACGCTCATACCAACAGAAGTATGCAAATGCACTTTGTGACTTCGCAAATTAGTATTGCAAAAGAAGCAAAACTGCCGGTGATTTTGCATGTGCGAAAGGCGCATGATGAAATGCTAAAAATTATGAGTCAAATGAACTTTAAGTGTGGCGGAATTGTGCATGCATTTAACGGAAGCGAGCATCAAGCGCAAAAATACTATGATATGGGTTTCAAACTCGGTTTTGGCGGTGCTATGACTTATCCGCGTGCAGCGAAATTACATCGGCTTGCGGCAAACTTACCGCTAGATTCGCTTGTGATTGAGACTGATGCTCCAGATATGCCGCCAGTTACTTGCCAGCTTGATTACAATACACCACTTCATCTATTTGATAATTTCAGGAGCTTAGTCACATTACGCTCAGAATCGGCAGCTCAAATAGCGATGCAAACCACTGTTAACGCCCATTCTGTGCTCAATTTAAGTTAGAAATAGCAAGTTAGTTTCGGCCTTCAGTAGGCAAAGCTTAGTTAGACTCTCGATAAATGGCTCACATTTGTCGATATCAAAGTCTTTAAGCATTTGATATTTAAAAGAAACCATATACACTTTAACTATTGCTATTTCTGATTTTAGGATCTCCATGACAGCGGTAACAAACCGAAAAACTGATGCCGTCAGATTCTTGCGTGAGCTAGAGAGCGCAGAGCTAATTACTGCGGAAGAAGCGATAGAGGCTGCTAAAGAGATTAAGCGGCGCATGTTGGTAGGTCATCCGATTAATCAAGTCGCTCAACTTGAAATAAAATCTAAGAAATTACGCGGCAAAACCCTAACCGCCGAGATCCTCACTGAGCAATTTGCCATTCAGCAAAAGTTACCCTACGTCCGATTGGATCCGCTTAAGATAGATGTCGATGCGGTAACGGCTGTGATGTCGAAAGCATTTGCTTTGCGGCATCATATTTTAGCCTGTGAAGTGCATCCCGATTATGTGGCGGTTGCTGTGTTAGAGCCAGAGGTGAATAGTTGGGTCGCAGGATTGGAGCAAATCTTAAGAAAGCGTATTCAACTTGTTATTGCAAATCCTGAAACAGTCACACGATTACAACGAGAACTTTATACCTTAAGCTCTTCTATTAAAGGAGCTTCAGGGGAAAACCTGCAAGATGTTAAAGTCACCAACTTAGAACAACTGTTGGAAGTAGGTAATGTTGGAGAATTAGACGCCAATGACCAGCACGTTGTGCAAATTGTGGATTGGTTGCTTCAATACGCTTTTGCCCAAAGAGCGAGTGATATTCATATTGAACCTCGTAGAGAAACCGGCAACATTCGTTTAAGAATCGATGGAGTATTACACAGCGTTTACAAACTTCCAGCAAACATATCAGCCGCCGTTACTGCCCGATTCAAAATTTTGGGACGAATGGACGTAGCAGAGCGCCGCAAACCGCTAGATGGACGAATCAAAACCAAAACCCCTGACGGACTTGAAATTGAACTGCGTTTGTCTACTATGCCAACGGCTTTCGGTGAAAAACTGGTAGCAAGGATTTTTGACCCAACGGTATTGTTAAGAGACTTTAATGCCTTAGGTTTGAATAAAAATACTGAGCAAAGCTGGTTAGAAATGGCAAATCAGCCAACAGGAATTGTATTACTAACAGGACCAACAGGGTCAGGTAAAACCACCACTTTATATACGACATTAAAACTACTGGCGACACCACAGGTTAATGTTTGTACCATTGAAGATCCAATTGAAATGGTTGAACCGGCATTTAATCAAATGCAGGTGCATCATGAGATCGATGTGGATTTTGCCAGCGGTGTTCGCTCGTTACTTAGACAAGATCCTGACATCATTATGATTGGTGAGATTCGAGATAAAGAAACCGCAGACATTGCTATACAAGCATCACTGACAGGCCATTTAGTCATCTCTACTTTGCATACTAACGATGCGTCATCAGCCATTACTCGGCTACAAGATATTGGTGTACCGTCTTACTTAATAAACGCAACTTTACTAGGTGTTATGGCACAGCGTTTGGTTAGAACGCTCTGTCCTCATTGCAAACATGCGGTAGAACCCAATCAAGAAGCATGGCAGCAATTAACGGTCGGTTTTGATTTGCCTTTACCTAAGTTAATGTTTGAACCGAAAGGATGTGATGAATGTCGTCAGTCTGGGTATCTTGGTCGGCAGGGGATTTATGAACTACTAAAAATGGAACCGAGTATTAAAAATGTTACCAATCAAGGATGCGAGGTCGCACCTATCAGAGAGCAGGCTTTAAAAAACGGTATGACTTTATTGAGAATTAGCGGTGCTCAAAAAGTGGCGGAAGGAAAAACAACGGTTGAAGAAATAATGCGGGTTGCTTCACCGACTATGGAAGAATAATTGTTAGAAAGCATAACTTTGTCGCCATCAAAACATATTCAACAAAAAAAGGGTTCACTAAGTTATTAGTAAACCCTTTTTTGAGCGAATGTTTCAGTTAAGACTGGATAATCACATGGATTGTAATTCGAGCTTTTGCTGAGCCAGTTTTTCTAATGCGGCTTCTGCAGCGACCAGTTTTTCTTTTTCTTTAGCAACTATAGCTACCGGCGCATTGTCGACAAATCGTTTATTACTCAGTTTGCCAAACAGTCGTCCTTTTTCATTTTCTAGTTTGCTAATTTCCTTGTCTAATCTCGAAAGTTCAGCTTCTACATCTATTAAGCCTGCTACTGGTACTAGAATTTCCAAATGATTAAACAGTGCAGTAGAACTCGCTGGGATCTCAGCGCTCCCTTCGAGCAATTGAATACTTTCTAACTTGGCCAATGATGATAGAAAAGGCTTATAAGAATCTAAGCAACGTTGATCTTCTTGGTCCCAATTTTTTAGCAGAACACTAACCGGCTTTGAAGGTGAAATGTTGAGTTCCCCTCGTATGTTTCGTACACCGGTTATAATATTCTGAATCCAAGTCAGGTCGTTAATGACTTTTTCATCCACTGAATCCTGGTTAAACTCCGGAAACGGAGCTACCATAATCGATTCGGCGGAAACTGCGGTCATCGGTTTTACTTTTTGCCAAATTTCTTCGGTGATAAATGGGATCATTGGGTGCAACAGTCTCATCATTGATTCGAGAATGTTAACTAAGGTATGTCTTGTTCCGATCTTTTCAGCTTCACTTGATGACTCACTAGTGAGTACGGGTTTAGATAATTCTAAATACCAATCACAGTAATCATTTTTGCTAAATTGAAAAAGTGCCTGAGTCGCCAAATCAAATCGATATTCATTAGTATGTTTCTCAAACGTTTGTACTGTTTGATTGAAGCGGCCAATAATCCATCGGTCAGCCACGCTTAACTGCATATCTTCAGCTTGATTATTGGCACCACAGTCTTTGCCTTCGGTATTCATTAATACATAACGAGCCGCATTCCAAAGTTTATTGCAGTAGTTTTTATATCCTTCGACTCGACCCAAATCAAAATTGATATCACGACTGGTTGAAGCTAATGCACAAAAAGTCATTCTCAGCGCGTCAGTCCCGTACGAGCCGATACCATTGGCAAATTGCTTACGCGTGGCTTTTTCAATTTTTGGAGCGTCTTTAGGATTCATTAGCCCGGTGGTA
Organism: Kangiellaceae bacterium; assembly: GCA_039969155.1. Taxonomy (GTDB): domain Bacteria; phylum Pseudomonadota; class Gammaproteobacteria; order Enterobacterales; family Kangiellaceae. The sequence continues at coordinate 14,661 of JBDVOJ010000036.1, read as the reverse complement.
CGTTTTGCTACCAGTGACTCGATATCGATCCCATCGATCAAATCAATCGGGTCAAGTACATTGCCTTTTGACTTAGACATCTTGTCGCCATTTTCATCGCGAATTAAGCCAGTGATGTAGATCTCTTTGAAAGGCACTTTTCCGGTAAATTTCAAAGTCATCATGATCATTCGAGCAACCCAAAAGAAAATGATGTCGAATCCCGTCACTAAAACACTAGATGGTAAATAATCTTTTAACTCTTGAGTCTCATCAGGCCAGCCCATCGTCGCAAATGGCCAAAGCGCGGAGGAAAACCAAGTGTCCAAAACATCTTCGTCTTGTGTGAGCTGTATCTCGTCCGAAAGGTTATTTTTCTCACGAATTTGTTGTTCACTTTCGCCAACAAAAACATTGCCATCTTGATCATACCAAGCGGGAATTCGATGTCCCCACCAAAGCTGTCGACTGATGCACCAGTCTTGAATATTATCCATCCAGTGGTAATAAGTTTTATCCCAGTTTTCAGGAACAAATTTAATTTCACCCGATTTGACTGCGTCAATTGCTGGTTTAGCTAAGGAGTCAGTAGCAACGTACCATTGATCGGTTAGTAAAGGTTCTATGATGTCATTACTACGATCACCGCGTGGTACGATTAACTTATGGTCTTCAACTTTTTCAAGCAAGCCTAATTGATCAAATGCTTGCACAATTGACTTCCTTGCTTCGAACCTATCTTCACCTGCGAACTCGGCAGGAAGGCTGCAATCAATCCCTTCAAGAGGCGTGCCGTTATATTCAAACGCTTCCGCATGAGCCAGAATTTTTGCAGTTGGATCGAAGATATTGATAAGCGGCAAGTTGTGTCGTTTACCGACTTCATAATCATTAAAATCATGAGCCGGTGTTATTTTTACGCAACCTGTACCAAATTCCATATCAACATAGTCATCAGCAATAATCGGGATTCGTCGGTTAACTAAAGGCAAGTCGACAAATTTGCCAATTAAATCTTGGTAGCGCTCATCTTTCGGATCGACCGCGACAGCAGAGTCACCTAACATTGTCTCAGGCCGAGTGGTTGCGACTATCAAATAGTCATTTCCTTCTGCTGTTTTAACGCCGTCCGCCAAAGGATATTTGAAGTGCCACATGAAGCCTTTTTCGTCATGGTTTTCGACTTCTAAATCTGAGATCGCAGATTGAAATTTAGGATCCCAATTTACTAATCGTTTACCACGATAAATCGTTTTGTCTTGATAGAGTTGAATAAAGACTTGTTGTACCGCTTTGGATAAATTTTCGTCCATAGTGAAAGCTTCGCGATCCCAGTCAGGAGAGTCGCCAAGTCGGCGCATTTGCTCCGAGATAGTGCCACCCGAGGTTTCTTTCCACTGCCAAACTTTGTCGATAAATTCTTCACGGGTAAAGTCAGTTCGTTTTTTACCCTGTGCATTCAATTGTCTTTCAACAACCATTTGGGTCGCGATGCCTGCATGGTCACTGCCACATTGCCATAGAGTATTATCACCCTTCATTCGATGAAAACGAGTTAGAGTATCCATGATGGTGTGTTGAAAAGCATGTCCCATATGTAAACTGCCGGTGACATTCGGTGGCGGGATTAATATGCAGTAAGGATCGCCTTTGCCACCTGATTTGAAGTGACCATCGGCTTCCCATTTTTGATACCATTTCTTTTCGATATTTTCAGGGTTATAGGCTGTATCCATAGTAAACTCTTATTCTTGCTACTGTACGGTTAACATCGGTTAGCCGTACAAGTTGTTAGTTGGTATCGGCAAAAGATTTCTTTGCCATATTTTAAAATGTGATTTTTTGTATACGTTATTTTTATTTTAAACTTGTCGCTAAAATTTTTATTGACCGCTATGCATTAATTTTTCGATGGTTGAGTGGGTAGCCTCTCTCTCGATAAAACTTAAAGCGGGAGCGAGCTTTTTCTTTGTTGTCATCATCACCGAAAGCATATTCAAACACCCAGTGAAAGTGACTAAAAAATAAAGGCACCTCGCTGGATAGATTAATCAAAATATCTGGTTGAATGGTCGGTTCCTGCCCACAACCAATTTCAATCGGTGGGCGGGTGTTCTCATCTTCACCAACTAATTGGTGTGGTAAAAAACTTTTAGCATCGTGTGTCCACAAAATCTCGTCAATCTTTTCAGCTAGTTTTCGGTTGTCTGTATGCACAAAAACTTTTTGCCCTTTACGATAACCTCTTTTAATTACTTCGGTTATATGCGCGTAGGGCAAATGATTTTTTTCAGAGTCAACCGAATAGAATTCTATTTGAGTCATTCGATTTACGAGCTCACTCTGCCTAAAATATACTGAGTTAATAATGGGACAGGGCGTCCTGTTGCGCCTTTAGCTTTTCCAGATTTCCACGCAGTACCTGCAATATCTAAGTGAGCCCAATTGAACTTTTTTGCAAACCTAGAGAGGAAGCAAGCTGCGGTAATGGTTCCGGCACCGCGTCCACCAAGATTACTCATGTCGGCAAAATTGGAATCCAACTGCTCTTGGTATTCATCCCATAATGGTAAGCGCCATGCTCTGTCGCCACATAGTTCACCTGCATTTAGCAGTTCGTGAGCGAGAGGGTTGTGATTGCTTAGTAGACCTGATGCTTGATCACCTAAAGCCACAATACAAGCACCGGTGAGCGTAGCGACATCAATTACCACATCCGGTTCAAAGCGCTCAACATAGGTTAAGGCGTCGCATAAGACAAGACGGCCTTCCGCATCAGTGTTGAGAATTTCTACAGTTTGTCCCGACAGAGTCTTAACAATATCGCCAGGTCTAGCCGCGTTACCGCTAGGCATATTTTCTGCGGCAGCAATTACCATAATTAAATTGATCGGTAGCTGAAGTTCCGTCACTGAGACAAAAGCCCCAAACACACCAGCAGCGCCGCCCATGTCATACTTCATTTCATCCATGCGTTCGCCGGGTTTTAAGGAAATACCACCACTATCAAAAGTTATTCCTTTACCAACTAATACAATTGGTTTTTTCTCTGGCTCTGCGCCTTGGTATTTTAAAATGATTAGTTTTCCAGGAGTTTCAGCACCCTGGGTAACGGCTGTGAAGGCGCCCATTCCCATTTCTTGTAATTCTTTCTCGTCAAGAACTTCACAACTGACATTATCGGTTTCTGCTGCCAGTTCCTCTGCTTGCTCGGCTAGATAACTTGGATTGGCGACGTTAGGCGGCAAGTTTGCTAAGTCCCTTGCTTTATGGGCCCCTTTAGAAATGGCTATGCCTTCAGCAATGGCTTGTTCGCCAATCGTTAAGTCTTTGCGAGTTGTCACGTTAAAAACGAGTCGTTTTACTGGGCGTCTAGCTGCTTCAGATTTACTCTTGAATTGGTCAAATGAATAGAGCGTATCTTGAGTTGACTCGATAGCATGTCTTACTTTCCAGTGGGTATCGCGTCCTTTGACATTTAGTTCACTTAAAAAACACACGGCATCCATGGACCCTGTTTCATTGAGGGTCGTGATCGCTTTAGCAATCACCGTATGGTATTGCTTGTCTGAAAAGTCTCTTTCTTTACCACAACCGATTAGCAGAACTCTGTCCGCGAGTGTATTTGGAACGTTATGCAATAATAGTACTTGGCCTAACTTTCCTTCCATGTCGCCCCTGCGAAGTAAGTTACTTAAATAACCTTCGCTGACTTCATCAATTTGCTCTCCCGCTTGAGAAAGCTTCCGTGAATCAAAAACACCAACGACCACGCAGGCACTGCGTTGCTTTTCTGGATTACCGCTTTTTACATTAAATTCCATTGAAAGAACCTACCAATTGGCTAAATTTTGGGAATGTTTCCTAATATCCAAGGTTTATTCTTAGTCGTTAGCAATGCTAAAATAGCTAGCTACACCCTTGGTGCTTATAGAAAACTAGTTAAAACGAGAGTTTAACTGATAAATATTGATTTATTAAGTAAAACTCGAACTTTTGTTAAGAGTATTCGGTCATATAAAAGTGCCCTCGCTAGTTTATTTTCGCTGCAAGCCGAATGGCTCGGCTTAGGAATTAAGTTTGATTTTAAAAAGTTATATTAATAAAGACATTTACCGTACTACTGCGGCTATTTTATTAGTATTAATCTTGATTTTCGTCAGCTCTCGATTTGTCAAATATATTCAACTCGCTGTCGACGGAACCATTTCTGCTAGTGCGGTTTTTTCGCTGCTGGCATTACAAATACCTTCAGTGGCCGGATTTCTAATACCGCTATCCTTTTTCTTAGCGGTATTGCTGACGTTTGGTCGTCTTTATTCAGATAATGAGTTAGTGGTGGTACACAGTTTAGGACTAGGGCAACGAGATTTGGCAAAAATGCTAATGCCCTCCGCGTTAATTCTGGCAATTGCGGCTGGTGGACTATCGACTTTACTAACTCCCTGGGCTCTTAACCAAAGCTCGGTATTAATGGCGGAGCAGGCTGCTCAAGCAAAGTTAGGGGTTTTTGCAGCGGGTCGGTTCAAAGAAAACAGTTCTCGTGATGGTATTGTATTTGTAGAGTCCAAAGCCGATTCAGGTGTTATTACTGGCGTTTTTTCTGTGTCTCGTCAACTGGATGAGGCAGCGGAAACAGACGAAGAAAACATCTTACAACTTCCTACTACAAGTTTGTCTGTGCTCAATACTCGCTACGGCCAATTAAAGATTCAAACCGCTCAATCTGGCCGACAATGGGAAAATGAGCAAACTGGCGTAAACTATTTAGTACTTGAAAACGGTCAGTTTAGTGAATTCGATGAAGTCGCCAATCGCTGGCAAATTACCGATTTTGAATCTACTTACACTCGAATCATACAAGATGATTCTATCGAAGTTAGAGATTCTGCAAAATCAACGTCGACCCTGGAGTTATTACAAACTTTAGGGAATAAAGAATGGGCAGAAATCCATTGGCGATTGGCTGCCCCCATTTCGATTCCATTGATTTGCTTAATGGCGGTACCCTTGTCCCGAACACAACCTAGAAAAGGCAAGTTTTCTAGAATTATGCCTTCAGTACTCATCTATCTGATTTATGTATTACTGATGATGTACTCACGCAAAATGATCGATAGCGGGCGGATACCTGGTGAACTCGGTTTTTGGTGGATTCACGGCATCGTAGCGGCGTTTATATATTGGTTGTACTTGCCGCCCAAGATAGCTAAACCATCGAAAAAGAACAGAAGGCGAACTGCCTAATGTTTAGTTTATTAGACCGCTACATTGCTCGCCATGTCATTTCAGCCAGTGTGTTGATCCTGTTTTTATTAGTAGTGCTTCGAGCAATGTTTGGTTTGCTAGAAGAATCGAACGCGATTGGCAAAGGCAGTTATCAATTAGCGGATGCATTGCTCTATGTCGGGCTGATGTTACCGCAAAAAGTACTAGAGCTTTTTCCTATGGGAGTGCTCATTGGTGCGCTTTTTGGTCTGGGAGTTTTGGCTTCAAATAATGAATTAACAGTGATGCGCTCTGCAGGTATGACGACTTGGCGGATCGCAGGTTCAACACTAAAGGCCTCTATCATTTTAATGATTGGCGTTCTGATTTTAAGTGAGCTGATTGCGCCTGTTGCGAGTAAGTCTGCTCAACAGCTGCGAACCTCCGCACTCAGTGAAGGAAAGATCTCGCGCAGCGCTACTGGCTTATGGGCTAAAAGAGATAATCAAATAATTCATATTGCGGCGATTCACAAAAGCGGCGAAATGCACAATCTTGCTATCTATCAATTGGATGATGAATTTAAGCTAATCAGCCTGCTAGAAGCGAAAAATGCGCGAATAATAGATAACAAATGGTTTCTAATTGATGTTGCTTCCACCCAGTTCGGAGCTGAAAAGATCAACAAACGTCAATTTGACCAGATAGAATGGGATAACCCGATAGACGAAGACAAAATCGATACGCTCACGCTAAAGCCGGAAACTCTCAATATCGCAGGATTATTAAAGTACCATCAATACCTCACAAGTAATTTATTAGACGCAAAGGAAATCGAATTAGCCATTTGGCAAAAGGTATTACTACCCATTTCTGTAGCAATTATGATGCTGTTAGCGGCTAGTTTCGCGTTCGGTCCAATGCGTGATGTTTCTATGGGGGCGAGAGTGTTAACGGGGGTGATGTTAGGTTTTGGTTTTCACTTGGTAAAGCAGTCGTTTGGCCCGATCAGTTTAATCTACGGTTCTTCACCGTTTCTAGGCGCGATAATACCATTGCTGGTTTTTGCAGGTTTTGCCTATTGGTTAATGAAGCGATCGAGTTAAATTAGCGGCTTTTGATTCTTATTTTTGTAGAAATCTTTTGGTAACACAACCACTCGGCTGTCAACGGCTAAGTCATGCCATCCGCGCTTTTGCGAATCAATTAAACACCAAAGGTTCGCCAGTCCTCCCAATGAAAGCAACGAGCGAATATAGGCATCTTTCCAACTTAAAAGATCACCGTTCGCTTTATAAAGCTGCAAGTTCCAAGCTTTCATGCCAACCGTTTGACCACCGCGTACCCAGCACCAGCAAAAATAATATTGCATGACTGCAATTAAATAAGCTGCCCAAAAAATACTCTTACTCGCCGCTAACGCCACTTGATTGAATTCGTCAACAAATGGCAAGGTGATTAAGTAGAGCAAAATTTGACCAACGACTACGGCTAACACGAATATTCCGAGAGCACCCAGTAAATCATAAATCCAAGCAAATAAGCGCTTCCAGAATGAAGCTAAGGTTACACTAATAGCATTGGGGCTTGAGGGATCATTTACAGTCATTTTGGCGATCGAAATAGCTCGATTAGCGAGTTTAGAATTGGATTGAGCGGAGTCTATCAAATAAATTCGATAATTAGTATTAACTATTGGAAAGTGGCTTTATAATGTCGGGTTCGAAAGTTCAATAAGCAATAAAAGGAATACATTTTGAGTAGTCTAAACCTACAAAATCAACGAGTTTTGTCAGGGATGCGACCTTCTGGTCGCCTGCATTTAGGTCATTACCATGGGGTACTGAAAAATTGGGCTAAATTGCAGCATGAGCACGAGTGCTTTTTCTTTGTTGCCGATTGGCATGTATTAACTACCCACTATGATAATCCAGAGATTATCGAAAAATCCATATGGGACATGGTTATAGACTGGTTAGCGGCTGGGGTAAACCCGGGTTCTGCGACCATGTTTATCCAATCCCAAGTACCAGAGCACGCTGAGCTACATTTGTTATTATCTATGCTGACGCCGCTTAGTTGGTTAGAAAGAGCGCCAACTTACAAAGAGCAGCAAGAAAAACTTAAAGATAAAGATCTCAGTACCTACGGATTTCTTGGTTATCCTTTATTACAAACTGCCGATATTCTGATTTATAAAGCAGGTGCCGTGCCGGTTGGCCAAGATCAGGTTCCGCATGTTGAAATGTCACGAGAAATTGCTCGTCGTTTTAATCATTATTACGGTCGAGAACCTGGCTTTGAACAAAAAGCAGAAGAAGCGGTTAAGAAACTTGGTAAGAAAAATGCCAAACTTTATTCAAGCTTAAGAACCGATTTTCTGCAGGAAGGTAACGAAGAGTCGTTTAAAACCGCGCATGCTTTAGTCGATGGCCATTCCAGTATTTCTCTCGGGGATAAAGAACGATTAATTGGTTATCTTGATGGTGGCGGTAAAATCATATTACCTGAGCCACAGGCACTACTTACGCCGGTCTCAAAAATGCCAGGTTTGGATGGTCAAAAGATGTCTAAGTCCTACAACAATGTGATTGAGATGCGAGAAAGTGAAGAAAGCATCGAAAACAAAATAAAGCGCATGCAGACCGACCCAGCTAGAGTAAGACTAACTGATCCTGGAAACCCTGATAATTGCCCAGTTTGGCAATTACATGAAGTGTATTCACCGGAAGATGTCAAAAAGTGGGTTACTGAAGGTTGTACTTCGGCGGGAATTGGGTGTTTAGAGTGTAAACAGCCGGTAATCGATTGCGTTAAGCAAGAGACTTCAGAATTTAAAGAACGCGCTAAAGAGTTCGAAGAAGATCCAGATCTAGTCCGCAACATTATTGCTGATGGTTCAGAGCGAGCTCGTGATATCGCCAAAGAAACCATGCAAGATGTTCGAGATGTGATGGGTTTGTCATACCGCTAAATTGTAATCATGAATCAAGACAACGAAAATAAATCAATGACAGATGACTCTCAAGAGCCAACTCTAGACCAAGTATCAGATTCTCAATCAGCTGAGGCTTCTGAATTGTCTGACCAAGCTGAATTACAAGAGCAGTCAAGCGAGCGAGAAACGGCAGGCGACTTACCCGTTGACGCGATCGAAAATGATTTGACGCCTGAAGAATTGAATGCTGCAACACCGGTTGGCGAGGATACTTCTGACGAGCAAGCTCCTCAAAGCGAAGACTCGGCTGAAAGCGACGACCAAGCTAAACAGGGATTTAAGCTTCAAGAAGTACCGCAACACTCACAAGAAGAGATGCATTTCGCAATTATTCAAGGTGAGCCGCTGAGTGAGGTACCTAAAGATCTTTATATTCCGCCTGATGCTCTTGAAGTATTTCTAGAAGCATTTGAAGGTCCTCTAGACCTATTGCTGTATTTGATCAAACGTCAAAATCTAGATATTTTGAATATTCCGATTGCCCATATTACAGAACAATACATGGCCTATGTCGAGTTAATGAAAGCGATTAACTTAGAGTTAGCGGCAGAATATTTGGTGATGGCAGCAATGCTTGCGGAAATAAAAAGCCGGGTACTCTTACCAAGACCGACAATTGAAGAGGAAGAAGACGATCCTCGAGCAGATTTAATTCGCAGACTACAAGAATATGAACGCTTCAAAAAAGCCGCACAAGATGTCGATGAACTACCAAGAATGGGGCGAGAAACTTATCAGGTTGAAGCCGAAACTCCGGAACTGCATATTCATCGACCACTCCCGGAAGTCGATATGCGGGAAGTGCTTTTGGCGCTAAAGGACGTTCTTGTTCGCGCTGAAATGTTTACTTCTCATCAAATTCAAAGAGAAGCACTTTCGACTCGAGAGAAAATGGCTACGGTGTTGGCTATTTTATCGGCAGATAGCTTCACCGATTTTATTTCGCTATTTAATATCGAAGAAGGACGAGCTGGGGTTGTCGTTACTTTCTTGGCAATTATGGAATTGACCAAAGAATCATTAATCGAATTAGTACAAAATGACCCGTTTTCACAAATTCATGTTCGAGCAAGAATCAATTAACTCTCAGTTAGAAGAGACTAGAGCAATAACAATTATAAAAGCGAGCTAACAAATTAGGAACACAGTAGATCGTATGAGTATAGAGCAAAACAAATTAAAAAATATCATTGAAGCCGCGCTAATGGCTGTTGCTAAACCAATGAATATTGAACAACTGATGCAACTTTTCGCGGAGGATGAGAGACCATCTAATAACGCGATAAAGGAAGCTGTGAATTTACTGATAGAAGAGTCTAGCCAGCGAGGTGTAGAACTTAAGGAAGTGGCCAGTGGATATCGGTATCAGGCGAAGCAAGAATATTCAGAATGGTTAAGCCGTTTATGGGAAGAAAAACCAGCAAAGTATAGCCGTGCGGCACTCGAAACTTTAGCTCTCATCGCTTACCGTCAGCCGGTAACTAGAGCTGAGATTGAAGATGTGCGTGGCGTTGGTGTTAGCAGTAGCATTATTAAAACAATGATTGAGCGTGAATGGATTCGAGTTGTGGGTCATAGAGATGTGCCGGGCCGTCCAGCGTTATATGCAACCACAAAACAGTTTTTAGACTACTTTAATATGAAGAGTCTCGACGAGCTACCAACATTGGCAGAAATTAAAGACCTTGAAGATATCAATCCTGAACTGGATTTGCCAAATCCTGATGAAGAAAGAAATCAGCAACCTGATTCTGAAGAAGGACAATCAGCAGAAGATAAAGCATCAGATAATTCTGCAGAAAATATTGAATCAAATGACGGCCAAGATTCAGAAGGTTCAGAATCAACTGAAAAAGAAACAATGGTTAATTCTGAATTAGATGAACAAGATATGGTATCTGGATTCGCACCAGATCATCACTCATTGGAGTCAGAACAATCTGAAATTGAAGACTCAGAAATACTAGAAACAGAAACAGACAGTCATTTGCAAACTGACGTATTTGATGAGTTAGACGATGTTCACACTGAAAACAATAGTGAGTCATTTTATGCTGACCAGAGTTTTGAACACCATGATACTCCTGAAGAGTCGGCAGAAGAGAATTCTGAAAAGCCAGATTCTGAGCAATCCACAGAACACTAATCGCAGGCTATTAATCAATGCAGGATGAAAAATTACAGAAAATCATGGCTTCAGCTGGAATTGCTTCTCGACGAGAATCAGAGCGCTGGATCCAAGACGGCCGTGTAAGTGTGAATGGAAAAATTGCACAGGTCGGTGATCGTGCAACCATTAAAGATCTTATAAGAGTCGATGGAAAGCCTATTCGTGTGACCGACCCAGAAACATTTCAGCGTAAGATGATTGTCTATCATAAACCTGAGGGTGAAATTTCCAGTAAGAAAGACCCGGAAGGGCGCCCAACAATTTTTGATACGCTACCTAAAATTCGTAATTCTCGGTGGTTAAGTGTAGGAAGGTTAGATTTTAATACGAGTGGTTTAATCTTTTTTACAAACGATGGCGATCTTGCCAATAAGCTGATGCATCCTTCTCTTGAAATTGTAAGAAAATATGCAGTAAGAGTACGAGGGCAGGTTACTGATGATATATTAAGGCAGCTACAAACTCATGTTGACCTGGATGATGGTGAAGCACACTTCGAAACCATAGAAGACGCTGGCGGAGAAGGCAGTAATCATTGGTATCATGTGACTTTGAAAGAAGGACGAAACCGAGAAGTCAGAAGACTGTGGGAGGCGTTTGAAATTCAGGTGTCTAGGCTCCATCGTATTCAATATGGTCCGTTTGAACTGCCACGGGCGTTAAAACGAGGACGCTGGAGAGAACTTACCCCGGATGAACTAGCTGATTTCGAAAAGCTTGTTGGTTTAAAAAGTAAGAAAATCAAAGTAGTTAGACAAGTAAAGAGCAAACAACGCCAAAACAAACGACTTAAAGCGAGAAAAGTATTTAAGAAATGAGAAAATTATTCAATAAGAAATCAGTTTTAGTTGTCGCTTTATCTTTGATCATCTCTGGCTGTGGGGACTTCCCCGATTATGGATACGACCAATCTGATAATTATTGTGTTATGAGTTTTCCATTTGCTGGTGGAATAATTGGCAGACAGTACATTGGTTACTTTAGAGTAATATCAACGCTTCAGTATATGGATGCCGATCCCGAAATTAGAATTATCGTGACAGGTCCGTCGCATATTGATCTTGAGCCAGGAAGTTTTCAAAAACTAGTCATGGGTGACAAAACATTTCGGCCGAAATTTGTTCCTGATCATTTGGAAGCAGAGCTGCAGCTTTGGGGGCCTAGTTATTTGTTTGAACAACAGCAGTCTGATGAAATCTATGGGCTGTTGCAAGATGGTTATGATTTAAATATCTTCGGTAGAATTGAGGTAGGCCATCAATATGAAACTCAAATTCATAACTTTTTCTTTGGATCCGCTGAGGAAGAGTTGACCGCCTGTGTTAATCGACTACTTGATGAAGATGATTTAAAGCAATTGGCGGAACAGAAGAAACAAGCTAGCAGGGAACAACAAAACCAAAAGGCGTTAGGCGACCAATCCAAAACTGAAGACACTGAAGAAGCAGAAGAAACTAGCGAAACGTTAGTTGATCAGTAAATCTGGCAGATAGTTCTCACCAAGTAATTCTGATCAAAAAGTCAGTCAAAGTACAGATTTGAACAGCTCCTTTGATGATTTTTTATGGTTGGCTAGTCAAGCATAGCCATGCTAGTTCTCTAGTCCTAATGGATTTCCAATAGGCCTCAAGCGCTCATAATTGCTCCCTTATCCACGCCTTCGTATGCTTTCACTCGTATCGAACTCTCAGGTAATTGCCGTTTCAAATAGTTTGCTAAGAAACTAGCAATTAACTCTACCGTGGTGTCTGATTCAACTAAGAAACATTTAGACTTAGCGATGGTTAGTTGAAACAAGCCTTGGTTGGCATGGTATTCAAAACGCCAATAGTCAACACCATCAATGGATACACTTTCTTTAATATCTTCCTCAGTGGCTAAGTATATATCTGTCCATAATTCTGAAACTTGTTTGGCCAAATCAAGGGATTCAATTCCATCTTGCCAGACGCAGATTCTAGACCGATGGCCATGAGCAATTCGTTGACAGTCTCCGAAATGTTTTTTAAGGCCGTGACTGTAATGATAATAAGGGCCTTCAATAATTTCCGGGCGAAGGTTGATTTTTAATCCCGTGACATTATCTGGCAAAATAGCCGCTACCGACTGTTGGATGCTATCGGCGATAGCGTTTGCCGTAATCACATCTGAGTTGACAAAGTGCACCGCTTGGTGAGGAGAAAGATGCTGGTAATGTAAACCTTTACTACAAACAAGATCCAAGGTCAGTTGTTGTGGACTTTCATTAATTACTAGTCCCTCATATTGTCTAGCGACCAAGAATTTATGATCGACTAGAGCGTCTACACATGACTTGATTCGTTTTTTAACAAATGAAAAATCAAATAGCATGCCTTCATCGTTGAGTTCTCCTTGTAGTTCAACATCCATAATTAGGCTTTCACCCACAATACCTCGATCGGAGTGAAAATAGGCAAAATCAATTACGGTTAGATTATCGACAAACAACGCTTGCATAGCTGAATTTTTCTAATAATTTATAGGTAAACCACAATTTTACCATAATAACCTGTTAAAATTGCGCGTTATAGGACAAGAACAAACTTAATGAGAATTAAAAATGAGCCAGCAATATCAAATTTATGGAATGGGTAACGCTCTAGTTGACTATGAAATTGAAACCGATCGAGAAGAGTTAGCTAGTTTATCTATCGAAAAAGGGGTGATGACTCTAATTGAGGTCGAACGACAAGACCAACTATTTGAGTCTGTTGGCCGACGCAGCCACGCGCGAGCCTGCGGTGGCTCTGCTGCAAATACTATAATTGGAGCGCAAACTTTAGGTTCTAAATGCTTCTACTCTTGCAAAGTAGCTAATGATGAAACCGGTGAGTTTTATCGGGATGATTTGATTTCACATGGTGTTGATACCAACTTACAAAATGAGGATTTGCCTCAAGGTCTTACCGGTAAATGCTTAGTATTTATTACACCGGACGCAGATCGAACGATGAATACCTTTTTAGGTATCACTGGCGACATCGATTTTTCTCAGATTAATCAAAAAGCTTTAGCCGAATCTGAATATTTGTATGTTGAGGGCTATCTTGCTGGCTCTCCCACAGCCCTTAATGCGGCCGTTGAAACCATGAAAACTGCTCGACAGTTAGGTGTTAAAACCGCTTTTTCCTTGTCGGATCCTAATATGGTTAAGTTTTGTAGAGAAGGTCTTCAGGCGATTATTGGAGAAGGGGTCGACTTACTCTTTTGTAACTATGATGAAGCAACAGAATATTCACAAACAACCAACCTAAACGACGCGATCAAGGTTTTATCAAATATTGCCAAGACTCTGGTCGTCACCCTAGGCCCCGATGGGGCGGTAATCGTGAATGCTGAAGGAAGAATTGATATTAAAGGGCATGTTGTAAAAGCCATTGATACAAATGGAGCCGGCGACTTATTTGCAGGTAGTTTTATTCATGCTCTTACTCAAGGCTACAAATTGCAACAGTGTGGAGAAATCGCTAGTTTTGCATCCGCGCAGTTAGTTACTCAATTTGGCCCAAGATTGGTGCCACAAAAGATAAAATTAGTAAAAGAGTTTATTGAACGACTGAGTAAAGATTAGTCTTCAAGGAGTTTTGCGATGCTAGAAAACCTCTGGATAATGCGACATGGTTTAGCGGAATCTAAATTTGAAAGTGACTTCACTCGGCCTCTTTCCGAGGTTGGAAAGTTGCAAGCACAAGATACCATCAGTCAATTACTTAATAGTTCCGAGGTTCAACCTAGTGAAATGCTTGCAAGTCCACTAGCAAGAACGCAATCTACCGCGAAAGTCGCTTTCGACCTGTTAGGCATAAAGAAACCATTCAAAACTGAAAAATTGCTGGTGCATTCGGCCGATCACCGAGTGCTTGGCGATTTTCTTTTAGCGAGTAGCTATACAAACCTAATTGTTGTAAGTCATATGCCAATTGTGGCTTATTTGGTCCAATACTTAGTGCCACAAACTGAATTAATTGGCTTTCAGACCGCACAAATTGCCCATATCGAGTTTTCCAATTCAGGCGATCAAGCATCTTTAAAGCGAATTTATAAAGCTTCAATTTAAATATTTATGAATACCAATAAAACTCAGGAATCCACCCAGACCAATTCGGTGGACTTTAATCCAAACCAAATGACTCATCAATCCAATTTGTCTCAAATGCGAAAAAAGAAAGCAAGTCTAATTCGCTTTTATTGGATTGCTAGCATTACAGGATTAGTCACGTTACTTAGTTGTCTTCGAATCATTTTGGCTTCTTGGTTAGGAAGGCTATCTATTACCGACGTTGAT
>JBDVOJ010000035.1:0-37313 GCA_039969155.1 Kangiellaceae bacterium | reverse complement strand
CAGGTATATTTGGTCGATTATGATTATTTAACCGAAATGTAATCACTTAGATCGTTATCAAGTCAAAAATAGCCCAATAAAGCTATAGGAAGCTTGGTTGTGAGGTTAGTTCATTAACAAAAGGGTGCAGCATCAATCGTTCAAACATAGGGATTTGTTTTGAAGTGGTATAGCTTAGGATACATTGCCGGTTTAAGTAGTTTAAATTTTATCCAATCTGTTGAATTGGTTGTCTGGCAAATATCGTTTTGTGTATTTGTTATTGTGACGATTTGGATGGCTTTAAACCGCTCCCTGATTAGTCATCAATATCTTCAGTTCGCAAAATTCACCACCAGCATCGTTGTTGGCTTGTTGTTCGCAGCTCTGTCGGCGCAGGTGTGGTTGAGCCAATCTAAAAACCTCATCAGTAATCCACAGGTTTATCAAGTTGAAGGTCTTATTTGTAGCATTCCCGAAAGGTCCACAGATCACTCTTCTAGCAAAGAAAGTAAACAATTTACAGTAAAATTCGATTTTTGCGTTTCTAAATTAGATACAAACGCAATGGGTCTTTTGCAAAATGACAAACTTAAGCTTAGTTACTATCGGATAGATGAAAAATTATCTAAAAGCCTAACCGCAGGTACTAATTGGTGGTTAACGGTAAAACTCAAGCCGAATCATGGCAGACTGAATCCTTCTGGCTTTGATTACGAAAAATGGCTATTAAGTGAAGGCTACCTTGCAACTGGGTATATTAAGAATGCAGAAGCACTAGTAAGAAAGCTAAGCCTACAAGGGGTTTATCATCGGACCCGGCAATCAATATATGATGCGGTAGTTCAGGCGACTAAAAACGAAAACACTCGAGGAGTTATTTTAGCGCTTTCCATGGGAGAAAGGGCGGAAATTGATCCTTCACAATGGCAACATATCGTCGATTCCGGTACGGCGCATCTTTTAGCTATTTCGGGTTTACATATCGGTATAGCGGCTCTTTGGGGCTACTATTTTTTTCTATATATCTTTAAAAATCTTCCGTGGATAACTAGACGCTACCCCGCCCAAAGATTAGCTGAGTTGTTCTCGTTAGCTAGTGCTTTAGCTGTGACGCTTATTAGTGGGCTAGGTTTTCCATCGCAAAGAGCTATGATTATGCTCAGCATTTACTTAGGTTGCCGATGGTCTGGTCGTAAACTATCTTTGTCAGACTTGCTGGGGCTATCGGTCATAGTGATTACCATTTTTCAACCTTTCGCGGTAATGTCCATGAGTTTTTGGTTATCGGTTTACGCTGTTGTTGTCATCGCCTTAGTGACTTCTTATAAACAACAAACAAATCAAAAATTGACTAGAATTAAAGCTTGGTTGAGATTCAATTGGTTGCTTTTTCTTGGTCTAATTCCAATTTCATGGTGGTTTTTTAACCAGTTTTCTTTAGTCGGTTTTATCGCTAATGTAATCTTGATTCCCTTAACGACATTTTTAACAGCGCCGCTCATCTATGTCGGACTAATCACTCTTTTGTTTTCAGAACAAGCGGCAAGTTGGGTTTTCAGACTAGTCGATTATGCGATTTCTCTAACTCTTTGGACACAGCAAAAACTAGCTGGACTCAATGAATTAGTGTTAATCCCTAGTTTATCATCCATCGGTGCAATAGCACTTTTGTTAGCTATGCTGCTGCTATTACTGCCTAAATCTGTTCCTGGACGCAGTCTTTTTTTCCCAGTTGCTATTCTACTCGCGGCAACGCTTTATCCTTCCAACAGGCAGTCCAATTTGAAATTAACTCTGTTTGATGTGGGCCACGGATTAGCTATCAGCATTTCTAAAGGTAAAAATCAGCTGGTCTATGATACAGGCTTTGGACGTTTTGCCACAAAGAAGGATCTGGGTAGTCAAAACACGTCGAATATAGTACTCCAGGAACGGTTGGTTTCTGAATACTCCGTGGCTCGTTCGAGCCTAATACCATTTTTGAAAAAACAGGGCATTAAGCATATTGATACCCTTGTTATTAGTCATAGCGACGCTGACCATTCTGGTGGGTTAGTTGATGTTCTCAATCACTTTAGTATTGGTGAATTGTTATTAGGCGAGCCTAAGCTAATCCAGACTAAAAAGCTCAAACTAAATATGAGTGAAGCTACTATTACTCATATTTCTACATGCCATCACAAGAAAAGTTTTAGTTGGAACGAAGTCTCCTTTAAATTTATAACCACGAAAAATCATTTTAAAACGACTGATAACACGAACGACAAAAATGAATTTGCTAGTCATTCACCTATCTTAAATTACAGTGGAAATAACGCATCATGTATTTTATTAATAGAAACTGAGCATAACCGACTGGTAATTGCTGGTGACATAGAAAAGCGAGTGGAAAGAGATTTGGTTAATGAAGACAAAAAACGGGTTTTAGCAGGAGTTGATCTGGTAGTCGCTCCTCATCATGGTAGTGAGACTAGTTCTACCGAAGACTTTGTCAATCACCTATCGCCCAAGTTGGTCTTATTTTCTGCTGGATATGCCAATCAATGGCGATTTCCGCGAGACGCCGTGGTAAATAGATATCAAAATGCAGACGCAACCATGTTGACAAGTTTCGAAAAAGGCGCGATTACGATTACTGAGTCACCTGAGGGGCAATTGTTGGTCGAAACAGAACGCCAAAGAAAACCAAGGTTTTGGCACCGAAATCAACCTTAATTAAAGTAAACAAGTTGATAATTTACTGAGACCAGAGCCAATCTGTTCCTGCTTGTGTCATTCACTCTTTGATAGCGCTTATATTATCCCAAAAACTTGCTATAATTCGCATTAAGTGAGCGTTATACACGACATAATTACAGAATTCTCCCTTTATAAATCAGCAGTTTATAAGCTGTAGAGTAAATTAACTCAAGGACTCCCAAATAATATGATCTCATTGTTAAAAGCCGGCGGCTGGATAATGTTACCAATCGTGCTGTGTTCGTTAGCCGCATTCGTCATTTGTATAGAACGAAGCTGGAGCTTACGCAGAACTAGAATCACTCCAAAACACCTAGTTGCTCAAGTTTGGAGTTGGATTAAGAACAACCAATTGGATAAGGCTCGACTGAAGAAACTCAAGGATAGCTCGCCTTTAGGCGAAATACTTGCCGCTGGTTTAGTCAATCATTCACATGGTCGTGAGACAATGAAAGAGAGTATTCAAGAAGCTGGGCGTTTAGCCGTAGTTAAACTCGAACGTTTCCTGAATACTTTAGGTACTATTGCCCAAATCACCCCGCTATTAGGATTGCTAGGAACTGTAATCGGAATGATTCGAGTATTCACTGTGATAACAGTGCAAGGAACTGGTGATGCAGGGGCGTTAGCTCATGGAATTTCAGAAGCACTAATTACCACGGCCACCGGTCTAATCATTGCAATACCGGCTTTGATATTTCACCGCCATTTTGAGCGTAAGGTCGACGAATTAGTTGCAGAAATGGAGCAAGAGGCTCTCAAAATGGTGGAAGTTCTACACGGTGAACGTGAGACTCTAAGGAGCTAATAGTATGTTCTTTAGACAAAAGAAACAGGAAATCACGGTTAATCTGACACCATTGATTGATGTGGTATTTTTGTTGCTTATTTTCTTTATGGTTTCTACGAGTTTTACTCGAGAAACTCAAATCAAATTAGAACTTCCTAAAGCTAGCGTTGAGCCTCTTGATACTAAGCCTGAAACTCTAGAAATCAGTATTGACAAAGAAGGGCGTTATTTTGTTAATGGTAAAGGTTTGGTTAATGAATCCCTCGAAACACTAAAGGCTGCGATAAAACCATCTATCGAAGCCAATAAAGACACTCCTGTGATCATTAGTGCCGATGCGAACACGCCTTATCAGTCTGTGGTTACAGCTATGGATGCTACCTCACAATTAGGTGTGGTTAATTTGCAAATGGCCACACAAAGGAACGAAGAATGAGCGAGGAAACGCCACTCGTTAAACCTCAAACCTTTAAACGCCTTAGAGGTTATTTAAAGCACTACAAATTAGCTTTTGCGGTTGCCGTATTAGGGAATCTAGCCTATGCCGGAATGGACTTCTTATTTGTTTTGGCACTTAAACCTTTGACCGACGAAGTATTGATCAACAGTAATAAAGAGATCATGGAGAATGTTCCATACTATATTATCCTACTGTTAACGATTAGAGGTGTAGCGAGTTTTATATCTGCCTATTGTATGTCTTGGGTTGGGCAAAACATTGTTCATCGTATTCAGGTTGAAGTTGTTGATAAATATCTTCGTTTACCTAGTCGTTATTATGATAGTAACTCGAGTGGTAAATTAGTTTCTCGAATTACTTTTGATACTCAACAGATTGCCACTGTTACCACGGACACTTTCACTAAGTTGCTTCGTGAAGGTGGTGTCATTGTCTATATTTTATGTTTTATTTTTTATACCAGTTGGCAGCTTGCCAGCTTATTCTTAATCGCCGCACCTATTATCGGACTGATAGTAAATACCGCCAGTAAAAGATTTAAAAAAATCAGCCAAAATATACAAAAAGCAATGGGGGGGCTAACCCAAAATACTCAAGAAGTTGTTGATGGGTATAAAGTAATAAAAACCTTCGGTGGAGAAGAGTTTGAGTTAGAGCGATTTAATCGAGAAGCTCGTAAAAATAGAACTCAGAATATCAAAATGGTTGCCACCAAGGCAGTCAGCACACCACTTATTCAACTCATTGCGGGTGTTGCGTTAGCGTTTGTAATTTATTTTGCGGGTCAACAATTGAGCGTAGGCGATCTCACTCCGGGAGACTTCGTGGCGATGCTAGGCATGATGATTATGATGTTAAAGCCGCTAAAAGTGATCTCAAATCTTAATAGTGTGTTCCAAAAAGGTTTAGCGGCGGCTCAAGGCGTTTTTGAAACACTCGACGAGTTTGAAGAAAAAGATCACGGAAAGATTGAAATTGAAAGTGTCGAAGGAAAAGTAGAATTTAACGCGGTTAATTTTTCTTACGACGGTGAAAAGGATGTGCTTAAAAACATTTCTTTTCAAATCTCGCCTGGCCAAACAATCGCTCTTGTCGGCAAGTCGGGCGGTGGCAAGTCGACTGTTACCGATCTGTTATTACGTTTCTATGAGCCGACATCAGGAGTAATTAGGTTAGATGGTCATGATATAACCCAACTCAAATTAGCCAATTTGAGAAAGCATATTGGCATTGTTTCTCAGCATGTCACCCTGTTTAATTCGAGCGTAGCCTCCAATATTGCATATGCCGTTGATCTCAAATCGCTGAACGAAAAAGAGTATTCCCTAGAAATGGAGAAAATCAAAGCTGCGGCGGTTAAAGCTCATGCTTGGGAATTTATTCAACAGATGCCCGATGGATTCAACGAATTCATCGGAGAAAATGGCGCTAAATTGTCGGGTGGGCAACGGCAACGCTTAGCTATCGCTAGGGCACTTTATAAAGATTCTCCCATTGTCATTTTAGATGAAGCAACCTCGGCTTTAGATACTGAGTCAGAGCGTCATATTCAAGAAGCCTTTGATTCTCTTACTGAGAATCGTACGACTATTGTGATTGCGCACAGGCTTTCCACCATAGAAAAAGCAGATGCTATTTTGGTTCTAGACTCTGGAAATTTAATCGAGCAAGGTACTCACAAGGAGTTGTTAGACAATCAATCGGTCTATTCAAACCTTTATCATCTGCAGTTTGAAAGTAAAGAAGCCATTAGTTCGAAAGAAACCGAAAAAGAGACTCAGGTAATCCAGGATAACGAAAGTTAAAGATGCTAGGGCAAATTATTCAATCAGTTTGGTATTCTCGCTCTCGACTTGCATGGATACTCTGGCCATTAAGTTTGCCATTCTTGCTGTTAGTATTAGCAAAACGAGCTTTTTATCAGCTGGAGATTTTTAAAGTTTCGTCATTCAATAAGCCTATAGTGGTTGTGGGAAATTTGTCAGTCGGTGGTACCGGTAAAACACCTTTTATTACGTCACTTGCTAGTTATCTCGCCAGCAAAAATATTTCTGTAGGTTTAGTTAGTCGTGGTTATAAGGCAGACATAAAGAGCTTTCCTCATCAAGTTACCGAAGAAGACACTGCTTTTTCGGTGGGTGATGAATCGTATATGCAGTTTCGAAAACTCAAATTACCAATTGTCATTGCTCCTAAACGAGCTGATGCTGTTAGATATTTATTGAAGAATAACCAAGTAGATGTTGTGATTAGCGATGACGGGCTACAACACTATTCAATGGCGAGAGATATCGAAGTAGTGTTGTTCGATGGGGCTCGCCAGTTTGGCAATAAGCTAATACTTCCTTTCGGTCCGTTAAGAGAACCTATAATAAGGCTCGATAGTGTCGATTATGTCGTGCAAAATGGCGAGCAAGAAAACAAGTTTACTCACCATAAAGTAAAGCTTGTTGAGGTATCACTGGTTAATATTAGTTCGAAAGAAGAAAAGCAACTCAATTACTTAAGTGAGCAAGAAGTGGTAGCAATTGCTGGGATCGGAAACCCAGAGCGCTTTTTCGCCTCACTCGAAAAATTTGTTACGATCAAATCAAAAACAGTTTACCCCGATCATCATGCTTTTAGTTTGCGAGATTTCGATCATGTTCATGAAGATAAGTTAGTGGTCATGACTGAAAAAGATGCTGTTAAATGTGAATCTTTTGCTAAGAAGAATTGGTATTTCCTAAAAGTAGAAATGCAAGTTGACAGTGTTTTACTCGAACAAATAGAGCAATCGGTTATCTCGCTTAAAGATTCTACTGAATCGAAAAATACATCAGTGCGTAAAAATTAGTACGATAAAACAATGGAATAACTATGAATAAATCTTTGTTAGAAATAATTGTTTGTCCTATCTGTCACGGTAAGGTTTCAATTGATAAAACGCAATCGAAATTGATATGCCGCTTCGACCGATTAGCTTATCCAATTGATGACGGAATCCCTGTGATGCTTTCTGACAGAGCCGAAAGCTTAACTTCAGAACAAGTTGAACAGTCACTATGACATTTCACGTGATAATACCGGCAAGGTATCAATCTTCGAGATTACCGGGTAAGCCACTTTTAAAAATTGGTGACATCAGTATGATTGAAAGAGTTTGCCGTCAAGCCGCAAAAAGTGGTGCACAATCAGTCACAGTAGCGACCGACCATATAGAAATTAAGAAGTGCGTTCAAGGCGCAGGATTTAACGCGGTAATGACTAAAGATAACCACGTTTCTGGTAGTGACCGTATCTTTGAAGCTGCTGAAATCTTGGGCCTAGATGATGATGCTGTACTTGTTAACGTACAGGGTGATGAGCCTTTTATACCGAGTGAAAATATTTCTCGAGTAGCTAAGCTCGTTAACTCTAAGAAAACACAAATGGCCACATTATGTTGTTCGATTACTGATTCAGAGGCTGACGACCCTAACACCGTAAAAGTAGTATTTGACAAAGATTATAAGTCTATTTATTTTTCTCGTTCAAGAATTCCTTATATTAGAGAACCACAAAAAGTAGAGCAAATAAACTACTATCGTCATATTGGAATTTATGCTTATACAAAGTCTTTGTTAGCAAATTTCGTCGCTTGGCCAGAGTCCCATTTAGAAAGCCTTGAGAAGCTTGAGCAGTTGCGAGTGATAGAAAATGGACGGAGTATTTACGTTGATGTTTTAGATAATGCACCACCTGCTGGGATAGATACTCCCAATGATTTGCAACGCGCGAATCAATTGTTCATTTCACAATTGAATACCTAGAGGTTTGTAGATGTCAGTCAAAATTCTGTTTGTCTGTATGGGGAATATTTGTCGCTCGCCGACCGCAGAAGGTGTGTTTAGAAAATTAGTTAGACAAGAGCCTCAGCTCGAATATGTCAAAGTCGATTCTTGTGGAACTATCGGCTACCACGTTGGTGAGGCTTCGGATCCTCGATCTGTAGCAGCGGCTAAGAAGAGGGGCTATGATTTGAGTGAAATACGAGCTCGCCAACTGAGCAAGCAAGATTTAATCGACTCTGAACACATATTAGTTATGGATAACGATAACTACCAAAATACCGTGGTGTTGGCGGATGATGACCCTACTATTATAGAGAAAGTAGAACTGTTTCTTGATTACGCTAAGAATTCAACACTTAGGGAAGTACCCGATCCCTATTATGGTGGAGCTAAGGGATTCGACCAAGTGATAGATTTGGTAGAAGATGCCAGTTTCGGGTTGATAGAAAAACTAAAGGGCTAACGATAGCAAATAGTAAAATGACATCGGAGAGAATAATAAGGAAATAGGCTATTATTACTTATGAGTTTTCTGAGTGATAAATCTTTGTTAATCTAAAACTAAGGTGGCGACGTATAAAATATTACGGGTGTATCTAAGTTCTATTGTAGTGTTTAACCGAGTTATATATTTTAGGAAATAGGGTGTGGGTTTGAAACTTAAATACTGGCTAGTCTTTATTTCATTGGTCTTTAATGCGATTTATGCAGGACATCTAATCGCCATTGAAACGATCAAACCAAAATCAATTTGCGCTCTCACTATTGGTATGGATCACTGGCCTCCGTATCAAGTTTTCGAAAGTGATGGTTCTGTTAAAGGCTTGCAAATTACCTTAGTACGAAAAATTGCAGATCAAATTGGTTGTATGTTGCTATTCAAAAAAATGTCTTATCCTAAAGCCTTAGAGGCTTTGAAAGATGGGGAAATTGACATGCAGCTTAATGCTTCCTTTACCGAAGAAAGAACTAATTTTGCCCATTTTACAGCGCCTTATCGAGCAGAATTTATGCTGCTATACTCCACAGAAAAATACGCCGAGAAATGTCAAACCATGGATCTTGAACAACTGATTCAAGATGGCTTTAAATTAGCTGTCCAGCATGGTGTTGCCTACGGACCCGAACTTACTAGAATTCAAAACAATTTTAGCATGAATAAGAAGCTTTATTATGTTGAGAATAGTGTTCAACATTTGCAGCTCTTGAAAGAAAAAAACTTGGATGGCGTTGTTGATGATCCGACTGTCGTTGCATATCGATCTTCGATTAATTCGACAGGGGATGCACTAAGGTCCTGTCCTATTACTATTTCGCACGATCCCCTATCTTTTATGCTCAGTAAAAAAACAATTAGTAGGGAGTTTGTTAGCCGAATGAATTTGGCTATTGAAAAAATAAAACAAACGGAATATTACCGTTCAAACTGGGTGTGGTAATTAGGTTTGTAACTTTCACAGATGAACATCATAGGTTGCACAAGTACTCCGTTGTAACACGAACTCTTTTATTAAGTTTTTTGACATCTTACTATTGAGATATTCAAGTATGAGATGTTTGATAGTCTCTATATAGCTTCTCTGATTGATAAATCAGCATTCAAGAATACCGTTATTTCAGGATCACTGATTTACATCAACACTATCTCATTTTCAGCTCTGTAGTCTAGAACCTCGCATTCTTTTAAACGATTAAGTTTTTACACTTTAATTTTTTGAGATATTTTAGAGTACTAACTTGAATGGAGATCCACATGCATAGACTTCTCTCCCAATTACGTACCGACCATATTAATACTAGTAAGCTCTTGAGTCTTTTTGATAAAGAAGTCGAGGAACTAGCAAGTTCTTCGATAGAGCCTAATTATCATAAATGGCAAAATATATTACTTTATATGACGACCTATCAAGATATTTTTCATCATCCAACCGAAGAGATTATCTTTTCTAGCATCAGAGAAAGAGATCCTATACTAGCGGAAAAACTAGATGAAATTACTGAACAACATGAACGGTTGTACGAGAAAAGTAAAACGTTACATCGAACATTAAGCTCCATTGAAACGGAGTTTATCTCTTTAGATAAGGACAAGTTGATTGCCGAGTGTAAACATTATATCAATCTTTTATCTAGCCATATGGGGATTGAAGAAAAATTCATTTTTCCATTCGCGGCGGAAAACTTAGCAAAGGCTGACTGGGAGGCAATTGAAAGTAAAGTTAAGTTGGTTGATGATCCTATGTTTAGCCAAAAACGCAAAGCGGAGTTTGCTGAGCTTTACGAATGCGTTTACGCTCAATAGTAAAGACTAAGATTATTAATAATTAAGTTCGGTTTTTGACTATTTAAGTTTAAAGACAAAAAAGCCAGCAATTGTCCGATTGCTGGCTTTAGCGTGACCTTTAAAAACTTAGTTTTCTAATTCGGCCATTAAACTCTCAAGGTTAGGCTTAGTCATCGGACTATAGCTTTTCGGTGTTTGTTTAACCGGTGTCCAGTCAGAAGTAACCATTTCACCTTCTGCATAGATTTTTGCTTTAAATCCAAAGTTGGTTATTTCTAGCGGCTCTGGATTTGCGGCTTTTGCCATTTTAGAAAATGCCTTTCTCGGAATAGAAGCCTGTACTACTTCAGGTTTGCTACTTTCTTCTGCAAGTTTGACCGGTGATGACTCTTCAATCTTGACATTAGCTTTATGAAGTTCGTCTTTTGGTGATTCCGTTTCAGTTTTTGCAGCGACTGATTTTTCAGTGTTAGTAACCGTTTCACTTGACTGCTCAGCGTTGGAACCAGCATCGGTTGTTTTCGATTCGACTGATTTAGCTTTTTCGTCTTTAATAGGGGTAGATTTTGAAGCTGATTCAATCGTTTTTTCTGAGTTGTCTTTTTGCTTTACCGATTGTTCATTGGTAACCGCTTTATTTGTCTCGGTTGGCGCTTTATCCGACTGAGCCTTTTTAGGCTTTTGCTGGGCATCTACCTGCTTTACTTCCTCAGATTGAACATCTTTAACCGCAGCATTTTGGTTTTTAGGTGCGGTCGAAGCTTTATTCTCGACAGGCTTTTTATTGCCTCGATTTGAAGTTCGCGCTTGCTTTGGTTTAGTGGTCGTTTTGTTGTCATCAGACAATTGCGGCTCTTGAGACTTAATCTCTACTTGATCAGCATTTTTATCAACAACTTGTTTACGCCTGTCATCTCGAGACTTTCGCTCGGGTCTTGGCTTACGATCAGCTACAGGCTTTGGTTGTTGATTAGTTTGGGCATTATCCGCCTTATTTTTATTCGGATTGCGTGAACGATTATTACGGTTGCCTCTAGGAGAACGATTTCCGCGACTTTGGTTATCTTTTTGATCGCCTCGAGTGTTGTTACCAGTTTCTTTATTGACCGAACGATTTTCTTGCTTGTTATCGCTCTTATCAGCCGTTTTGTTGCGGTTACGGTTGTTTCGGTTACGATCGTTTCTGTTTTTACCTTTATAATTTCGGTTATTCCGGTTACGTTGGTTTCTATTCTTAGAATGTTTGCTAGTTTTCTTTTTCTTATTTTTATCTTCGCCGAATAGCGAGCTCCATAGCCGAGCAAAGAAACCAGGTTTTTTAGGCTCTTCCTTCTTAATATGTTGCGGAGCCGCTGGACGATCAAACGTAGTCACTGCCGCTTGCTCAACTGGTTTGGTAATTGCCGCTTCTGCACTTGATTCAACAATCTCTAATTCAGGTTGAACTGGCACTTTGTAGCTTTCAGTTTCCAGGGTCTCAGACTTTCTAAGACGCTTAATCTCATAGTTAGGCGTTTCCATATACGGATTCGGAATAATTATTACTGCCGTTCTTTGGCGTTTTTCAATTGCAGCAATAATTTTACGCTTTTCGTTTAGTAAGAATGTCGCCACAGGAACAGGTAATTCAGCCTGAACCATAGACGTTGAATCTTTTGATGCTTCCTCTTCGAGTAGTCTAAGAATTGATAGGGACAAAGACTGCACACCTCTAACAACTCCAGTACCAGAACATCGAGGACAAACACCATGCGCTGATTCACCTAACGATGGTTTGAGGCGTTGACGAGACATTTCTAAAAGACCGAAGCGCGAAATTTTACCGACTTGGACTCTTGCTCTGTCTCTAGTTAAAGCTTTACGTAAGACATTTTCAACTTCTCGTTGATTTTTAACCGGGGACATATCAATAAAGTCGATTACAACCAAACCACCCATATCACGTAAACGCAATTGTCGAGCGATTTCAACGGCTGCTTCTTTATTGGTATGGAATGCGGTCTCTTCGATATCAGCGCCCTTAGTCGCTCTAGCAGAGTTGATATCAATAGAAACCAAGGCTTCTGTCGGATCAATTACAATGGAGCCACCTGAAGGCAATCTAACTTCTCTTAGAAATGCCGATTCGATTTGGTTTTCAATTTGGAATCGGTTAAACAGCGGAATATCTCTATCTTCGTTTAGCTTAACTCGGTTAGAGAATTCAGGACGAATAAACTCGATTTGACGTTTAACTTTGTCAAAAATTTCTTTCTTATCGACAACGATTTCACCAATGTCGGCTCTAAGGTAGTCGCGAAGTGAACGAATAATGACGTCGCTTTCTTGATGGATTAAAAATGGAGCAGGGCGGTCATCTGCGGCTTTTTTAATGGCAGCCCAAAGATTTTTTAAGACCTTCATATCCCACTCTAACTCTTCTGCGCTGCGTCCCACACCAGCAGTTCTTACAATACAACCCATGCCTTTTGGCGTGTCCACGTCTCGCATCGCTTGACGAAGCTCATCTCGCTCTTGTCCTTCAATACGACGTGAAATACCACCAGCTCTAGGGTTATTAGGCATTAACACTAAATAGCAGCCAGCCAAACTGATGAAAGTAGTTAATGCGGCACCTTTATTACCACGTTCTTCTTTATCAATTTGAACAATGACTTCTTGACCTTCTGAAACAACATCTTTGATGTTTGGTCTGCCGCGGAAGTTTTTCTCAGAAAAGTACTCTCGGGAAATCTCTTTAAGGGGAAGGAATCCGTGTCTTTCTGCACCATAGTCAACGAATGCTGCTTCTAAGCTTGGTTCGACTCGGGTAATTTTTCCTTTATGGATGTTGGCTTTCTTTTGCTCTCTACCAACTAGTTCAATATCTAGATCAAATAGGTTTTGACCATCAACTAAAGCAACTCGAACCTCTTCCGGTTGAGTAGCATTAATTAACATTCTCTTCATTGTGTTTTCTCTCTTGAAACCTTAAATCTAAGGTTTTATTCATTAAGAACAAATGTGAGAGATATCGGAATTAGTAGGCAAAATTAAGTACTTATGGCGGGCTAGAAACTTAAATTGGTACTTTTATAATTTAAGTGAGTGAAAGTAAAATCGTTATTAATCAATAAGTTAACTAAAGTTCAAATATGTATGTTTATTTGCCTACCGATTTACAAAGCCAAGCTTTGTTCACAGCTTTTAATTATTTATAGCGTTTCTAGCTTCTATCGTCGCAATATCTGCGACCCATTGTGAATTAATTTTTTGTCTTGCTTACTGGGTTAAAGACTATTCTTTATTACCCAAAATTCTTTCTATCTCACGACATATGTCGTTGTGTTTACAAAGCCGATCGAAAAATAATCAAAGGTTACTCTTGGATTGGCGACTATCTATTTGAGCTTTTTCTTGTATGGAAATCGCTCTTTGAATTCTTTGAGTCGATTAGCTTCAGGCTTATACTGCGGGCTTTTTTGCTAAGACTTTGGCGGTTGGAGATAAAGTAGCGTTTAGTCTTAATTGACTACTAACTTATTCCTAACTCGCTCTTCTGGTTCCTACGTGGCTGCGTAATGAACTTTATATGACTCTCCGCTGGGGAGAGCGTTCATTAAGCTGATACTCAGCTTTCTACCCGAGGACAAGTTTCACTCAACTTCCTTCCAGCGCCGGAACTATAACAATTATAGTCATTCAGTTCAATTTAAACTTGTTAAATCAGATGTTTAACAAAGTATCTACCATTAAACTCTATCTTAATGCTTAAAAATCAATCAGTAAGACAGAGATACACAGTTTACATAGTCATACCGATTGCTCTTCATAACTCGCTGAGAGGTAAGACTTAGCCTGATTAGCGGTATATGAGATATAGATTTCCAAATTCAAGCCTGGTCTGGGCTTTTTAATAGCTAGCAAGTACAATAGGGCATCTCAACAAGTACCCCGAAACCCTTATGAACTATCAAGATTTTGTAGACAACTTAGATGAAGCAACCGTAAACCAGCTGCGTACAGCGGTTGAGCTGGGTAAATGGGAAAATGGTGAAGCACTTACGGCCAAACAACGGGAAAGTGCCATGCAAGCAGTTATGCTTTGGCAGGCAAAGTTTGAAATTAGTGGAGTCGATGAGCCATTTACCGTGAATCCAAACGGCGAGTTGAAACTCGGGAAAGGTAAGGTCATTAAGCAAGCCCCGCTTGAATATCGAGCAATTGACGATCCTAATTTGATTATTACCAGCAAAAAATAGGCTTTAAATGGTCTGCATTTTATTGTTGCTGATTTCCCAGATTTAAAGCCGGTTACTCAACGCTAGTTTGTAAAGTTATATATCAAGAATGCAGCCAATATACCTATAGCCCTTTAAATTAAGGCTTCGAATGCGTCTTCGACTGATTGACCATCACACAGCATTTCGATTATTTGCTCTCTCTTAGCCCCCATATCGACCTTGGCAAATTTGGCTTTGTTGGCAAAGTAATACTGTGACATTAACTTGGTCGCCGCGGCTTTGTTGACCTTGGCTGACTTGCGCTGCGCGATTTTGAGCTTTTTAGGTTGTTTTGCCGTTTGGTAGATTTTCGCGGAGTTTTCGCCAATATCAATGCCATTTTTTGAAATGATTTTCTCGTCTGATTGGTAATTAATATTGCCGATACTGGATCTCCCAGCTGTAACTTGATTATTCTCTAGCCCTTTGTTTAAAGGTTGCTCGGAGTCGTTTAACTGGTCTTGGTGCTCATTGTTTGACTGAGGATCTGCGATTGATTCAGTACTTTGCTCTGCAAATTGGTTCGAAACAACAGCTTCATTCTCATCTTCTAAATCAGCTCGGTAGCTTATGTCTGGTTGGTTAAGAATTCGTTCCAATAAGCAGACTCTGGCTCGATAAATGGCCAGTTGGGATGGATCCATTGGTAGATCTTGCTTAAACCAGGCGGTTTTTTGAATGGTAAGAATAATGTCATCCCAATAACGTGTGAAATCTTGCTTTTTTAACGGTTTGGTTGCAAAGGCCTGATAAAAACCTAGGTCGGTATCTGGGCTAATACATACAAACTGATCCGGCCGTTTCATTGCGAGCAGACGAGTTGCGGGGAATAGAGGCGCTTGTTTTGTTCCGTTGGTCTCAAATAACTGCCGGTAGCCATCGGTAAATTGCATATAATGCCATCCATCAATACGCCCGTTGGCAGGGATTATTTTTAGCAATTTTTGGACACCTGCGGGATCATTCTTAAGAATTTTCTTGAATGCTGCAAAAGATGACATGCCTCCAAGCAGTTCGGTGTCAAGCTGGTATTCTTTTACTGTCTTATTATCTGAGATCCCACCCAGTAAGTTTCTTTCTTGCGGTGTACTTTCAAGAACACCTGAGTTCAACTGATTCATCAACCCATCAGCTAAATTGAGTAATTTCAAGCTAGGGGCAATTTTATAGTTTGCTGGCAGCTGATTGATTGCTTTTAGGTACAGTTCCCAACTGATATTGAGCTTGTTGTCGATTAAGCTTTTAAGAATTTGATCGAAAGGCTGTTGAGCTGAATTTGAAGTTGATACTAGATCTGAAGATGACATCTATTTCTATCTCTGGTCGATTTCTTGTTGATGAAATTTTGTTCAATGATTGGAGGTTTTTTAGTGTGGCTGTATTGTAGCAACCTCAAACCAAGTAGGATAGAGTTGTCTATCAACTTGCTTAGTGAAAGCTGATTTTGTCGGCGATGGTCATTTGAACTAATCACGCTTACAGGCGTCTCAAAGTGCATTGATAAACGATTAGAAAGGAAATTAATATGTTTAAGTTGATGGTAGTTGTTTTCGCTGTTGCACTGCTAAGTGCTTGTAGCTCTAAAGAGATGTACCGATTTGGACAAGATTATCAGAAAAGTGACTGTGCGCAGAATGTGATTAGCTTAGAGCAATATGACCAGTGTATGAAGTCTAATCAAGTACCTTATGAGGATTACCAAAAGGAGCGAGAAGCTGTTGTTAGAGATATGTCTGAAGAAACCAAAGAACAGCGTTAGCTATTTCGAGGTTTTGAGCCAGCTCACTAGAGGGTGCTGATAAGCTGGCTCTATGATTACTTGGTTAAGACATGGCTAGTATATGAAGTCCGTCCCCATTGATTCTAATGGTGACATTAATGGTATAGCAAGCATTGGGATCAGCGTGCAATGATGAAGTAACGAACGTAGAGTAATCTGTATCACCTGGGTTTTTTACTTGATACTCAACATCACCACTAACCATTTTTAATCTAAATGTTGCTCCATTGACATAGGGGATCCCTATGTAAGCACCAAGGTCGCCATTCTCGTAGGCAAAGACTTCATCATCGGTAAAGTAAAAGGAAAAGTCATATTCGTCATTTGCTGCGACTCTACCATTTTTGTTGACTCCTACTATTGTCGTCATTGCGGCTGGGTCGACAGGCGGTGTTATTTTAAACTCGACAAA
Source organism: Kangiellaceae bacterium (assembly GCA_039969155.1). Classification (GTDB taxonomy): domain Bacteria; phylum Pseudomonadota; class Gammaproteobacteria; order Enterobacterales; family Kangiellaceae. The sequence continues at coordinate 20,792 of JBDVOJ010000035.1, read as the reverse complement.
GCCCGTCGCTTTGTCGATTGTTTCTACAATATTAGCACCTGGCCAGTAGTCTCCAGTGTCTAACGATCGTCTAATTTTGTTGCCGTTGATTTGCAAGTTGCTAGAAATGTTTTCCCATGTGACGGTTGGCATTATCATTCTCCTTAAGTCCGTTTAAATTGAAATTAGAGTTTGCTTGCCCGACTTCTCAACTTCCAGTTATCTGCTCTCAAAGCTACAAATATCGATTTATATTATCAGCAGTAGAGTCTTTTGCTATTGGTATTAGTTGATTGTTTTTGTAGGAAATTGTCCATGGCGTTTGCAAGCATCTTAAAAACTATCAATCAATGCTTTTGAATAACTCAAATGCAGATAAATATCTCATTATTAGAATTTTCGTTACTAATGGAAATCTCTAGAGCCTTTTTTAAAAGCCGGCAGCTTATCACTAATATCAGTAATGTGGCCAGCAATCACATGGACTACTTTTCGTTCCCGTTCGATCACGCCTTTAATTAAAAGTAATTTGCTAGTGAGGATTTCTTTACGAAATTTTTCCAGAGTGTTTTTCCAAACAATCACATTCATATTACCCGTTTCATCTTCTAATGTGATAAATAGAACACCTGCGGCAGTCCCAGGTCTTTGTCTGCATGAAACCACACCCGCCACTTTAACGAACTGATTTTGACGCATGTTTTTTAGATCTGAGGCTCGCTTACAAGGTTCAATCCAGCCATGACTTCTCATCAAAGCGATAGGGTGCTGTTTTAATGTCATGCCAGTGGTTTTGTAATCTGCCAACATATCTTCTACAGCTGATGGGGGAGTAATCGATTGTTCAATCGAAGAGGGTGGATGTGCACTTGTGTCTAACGATTCCAATAAAGGTTTTTGTTGTTCAATAGCAAGTGACTGCCATTGTGCTTGATAACGATTCTTGGCTAAGCGTGGTAAAGCATTAGCTTGTACTAAGGCGTCTTTTTCGATGGCATTTAATTGGCAACGAAAGACTAAATCTTTGATGTTGTTAAATGACTTTAGTTCTCGCTGTTGAATGATTCTTTCAGCTGCCATTTGATTAAATCCTTTCACCAAATGAAAACCTAAACGTATCGTTTGTGGAGTCGTGCTGGATTTAAAAATAATATCTGAACCCCAAAGGCTATGATCAATATCTACAGGTAAAATTTTCAATTGATGACGAATCGCATCTTGAACTAATTGCGATGGTGTATAAAATCCCATCGGTTGACTGTTGAGTAGTGCACAATAAAAAGCGGCACTGTGATGGCGTTTTAACCAAGAGGAGAAATACGCCAAAATTGCAAAGCTTGCCGAATGAGATTCAGGAAAACCATAACTACCAAAACCTTTCATTTGTTCAAAGACTCGCTCAGCAAATTCTGGGTGATAGCCTCGCTTTAACATGCCATTTAGTAGTTTAGGTTTAAATTGATATAAGTCACCATTGCGCCCCCATGATGCCATTGCGCGGCGCAGCTGATCGGCTTCGCCACCACTAAAACCTGCGGCCACCATCGCTAGCTTAATCACTTGTTCCTGAAATATAGGAACCCCCATGGTTCGTTTTAAAACCTGTTTAATTTCTTCATTCGGATAGCTCTCTGGGATTTCACCATTACGTCGTTTTAAAAAAGGGTGAACCATATTGCCTTGAATAGGTCCTGGCCGAACGATTGCTATCTGGATGACTAGATCATAAAAGCATCGAGGTCGAAGACGTGGCAACATGCTCATTTGTGCTCGCGACTCAATCTGAAAAACGCCAACAGTATCACCATTACATAACATGTCATAAGTAACGGGATCCTCTTTAGGGATATCTGACAATAATTTAATATCACTATAGCGGGCTGTCATTTCCAAGCACTTGCGGATCATGGTTAACATGCCTAAACCTAGAACATCAATCTTTAGTAAACCTAAAGCTTCTATGTCATATTTATCCCATTGAATAACGGTTCGATCCGCCATGCTGGCATTTTCCACAGGGACTAGTGTCGACATAGGTCTTTGGGTAATAATAAAACCACCCACATGCTGGGATAAATGTCTTGGAAATCGCAGGATAGACATGACCAGTTGATAGAAGTTTTTTGCCAGTCCACTTTCTATGGATAAGTTTTTTTCGGCAAAGTACACCTGCAATTTATCTGGTTTATCCCACCAAGCTAACGAATGACTTAAATGTTCAAGCAATGGTGGATCTATGCCAAGCGCTTTACCCACGTCCCGTATCGCACTTTTTAATCGATAAGTAATCACTGTGGCTGTTAAGGCAGCTCGATCGCGAGAGTATTTTTTGTAAATGTATTGGATCACTTCCTCTCGGCGTTGGTGTTCAAAATCAACATCGATATCGGGCGGCTCATCTCTTTCTTCAGAAATAAACCGTTCAAATAGCAACTCACTTTTTGCAGGATCAACTTCGGTAATAAAAAGACAGTAACAAACGGCTGAATTAGCGGCTGAGCCTCGACCTTGGCATAGTATATTTTGATTGCGAGCAAACTTCACAATATCGTAGACAGTCAAAAAATAGTGCTCGTATTTAAGCTGTTTAATTAGTTTTAATTCATAAGTAATTTGTTCGGATACCTTTTTGTCGAACCCTTGAGGCCATCGCTGTCTTGCACCTTGATAAGTTAATTGTGATAGATAGTCCGTGGCAGAAATTGCTTGAGGCAATATCTCATCAGGATATTCATAGCGCAATTCGTCCAGTGAAAAGTGGCAATGGTTAGCAATAGTAGTCGTTTCAGCTAAAAGTTCTTCTGGGTATAGATTGTTTAATATCGCTAAAGGTCGTAAGCTTTGTTCTGCATTACAAATTAATTCGCTGCCTAATGATTGGACCGTTTGATTAAGTCGAATGGCTTGTAAACAATGTTGTAGTTTTAATCGCTGCTTACAATGCATGAGCACATTGTTTTGTGCGACAACCGGCAGTTCTAAAGTTTCGGCTAGTTTTAAGCAGTCCAAATAGTGCTGATAATCTTCTAGTCGCAATTCTCGTTGATAGCTTACCCACAAACGCTGTGGAAAAACATTTTGTAAAGCTTTTAATTGTTGCAGCTGAGCTTCATAAGGTTGTTTAGGATTAATCCATAAGCAAAGGCATCTTTCTATATAATGTTCTAGAAACTCAAATTTGACTTGGTAGTTTCCTTTCTCGGCGCTACGCCTTGCTCGGGTGATCATTGAAGAAAGCTCTGCATAGGCTTCTCGGCAGGGGCAAAGTAAGATGATCTCTAGATCTTTATTAGATTGAAAATCCACTCTTAAACGAGAGCCAATAATTAATTTAAAACGTCTGTCTTTTTTATTGTTGTTTGATTTTTGATGATACTTTCTTGCGGCAACATGAGCTCGTACGATTCCCGCAAGTGAGCACTCGTCAGTGATGGCTATTCCGGCATAGTCAAGCTGAATGGCTTGCTCAATCAACTCTTCAGGGTGTGAAGCGCCAGTTAAAAAAGTAAAATTACTAGTGGTGTTAAGTTCGAAAAATCGCATGTCAGTGGCCAGTCACCTATTAACCATAAACGCCTTGTAAAAACCAAAGCTTTTTTAGCTGGTCAAAAAAAATCCAATAAAGAGAGCCGTTTTCATGCTCTGCGATGTAATAGTCTCTTGCGGCACTAGAGTCCCACCAGTTGTTAGCTATTTTTTGTGGTGATGAAATAATGGTTAACTTTCCGTTTAATACTAGCTGTTGGTGAAGCGAACGAATTGGCTTGGGGGTTTCTAATAGCCAGGTAGGTTGATGAGGCTGATAATCGTTTTCTATATCTTTTGATATAGGTAAAGCATCAACCGAAACAATTGATGCTTGCTCAGGCAAATGTGCAGGCACTTGTGCCAATTGCAAGCAACTATTAGAACCAAGCTTTGCACGAATTTTATTAATGAAATGAGAGTTGCTGTTAAAATAACCCGCTTGTTCGAAAAGTTCTTGAGTTTTAATGTCCAGCGGGCTAAGTTTTTCAGCCGTTAGCGCTATGCCTTCAATCGGTTCTTTAAGTTGATGATTTTCTAAATTTAGTTGAGTTAATTCAAGGTAGTTATTCAAGCTGATATTGGCGTTTGAAAAAACAACAGAAAAAGTTAGAGTGCTCTTACTTGAGTCAAACAGCTTCCATTCTAAGTGTTGCGCATTCTTTTGCTGAAGGTGCAAAAAGTTTACTAAATTTTTAAGTAATCGCTTGATTGGAAAAAGTAAGCCTTGACGATGGTGGATCACTTCATTGAATTCAAGACTTTGATAAAAAGTTTCTTCGGGTTGAAAAAAGTCTCTAGGATCGGCTTGTTGATTAAAAAGCTTTAATAAGTAGTTTAATGCTTTTTTTCCAAAACGCTTTTGAAAAGACGAATGAGGTAGCTGTTTTAATTGTCCAATATTTTTAAAACCGACGGATTGAAATTGCTGAATGATTTTTTCTTCAAGCAACATAGATTGAACTGAGAGTTTGGATAAAATTCGCTCCAGCTTGCTTGAATTGATTTGCCCTTCACTAGAAATAGCCTGCATTGAATAAGCTAATGGCATAAAGGACAAAACTTCTGCAGCTGTAGGGCTATCAGCTAATGCTAGTTGATAATTGATTGATTCTTCATCTAACCGCTCTCTGACATTATTAAGTAGAGAATCTATTCCTTTATAGAGTTTTAAACTTCGGGCTACTTCTAAAATGATAATTCCTTCAGGTTCAATAATCACTGATGAACTGATGGGATAAACTAAAATGGCAACATTTTTAAGTAGTTGCTGTTCTTGTTGTAGCTTACGTTGATAGAGCTGAATGGTCTCACAAAGAGCAAAAGCATTAGTAATCGTCTGGCCGACTTGTATACCTTGTTGACTGGCTAATTGATTTACACAAAGAATTCGATTTTCTTGGATGACTGCCTGTGCTTGCTCTACACTAACTTGATTGCTTTCAGTTTGTAAAGCTTCCAGAGGGAGCTGGGGTAAGCGAATTGATAACCACATAATAACCAGACCTCAGTGTAGCGGATAATGGCTATTAGCTTTGGGGGTGAACTGAGTATTCAGATCACCATTGACCATGCGATCCGTTGCTTTACCTTGTCGAACGCTTCGTTCTAAGCTAGGTATTAATGGTTGTTGATTAAATGACCGCTGATTTGAAGTTGCTATTGAGTTGTTCGTTCTATCAATTAAGTTTGATGGCTTGGATTGAATGCTTAACGTCGGCCAAAGACTCGCTGGTTGTGCAGTCCAATAAACACTTTCTGGATAAAGATTTAACTTTACTTGTTGGCCACTCCAACCGCCAGGTTGTTTGATGATAGATACTTGATTGAAGCTTTGATTAGTTAAGGCTTTTGATACTCGTCGCGGTTGTAAAAGCATTCTTAGAGTTGCTGGAGAAGAGAGCTCGGCTAAGCTTTGGTGACGAAACGTGATTCCCCAGCACTGGCTATTTTCAGCGGCTAGGCAGAGTTTGCGCATCTCTTTTGATAAGTTCTTTTTGGGTAACCAAGTTAAAACCAGCGAACAAGCTTTAGAGTTCATTGCTTGTTGCGCAGTCCATATAGTATCGAGATCGGAGCGGGTATTAATGATGATCAACTTATTGATATCGATACCTAAAGCGGAAAGTGCTGGCGCATAGGGTTGAAAAGGTGGATTGATCCAACATAAATAACCGGACTGCTGGGACAATTTGGCCATTAGTGGCGCTAATAAGCGTAATTCCCCAGTGCCGTTGGCTGATAATAATAGTTCCGAAATAGCACCTTGAGGCCAGCCTGAATAATGTAACATGTCGTCTAACGCTTGATAACCGCTAGACAAAGCAGGGCGAGCCCGTTTCTTCTCAGAAGCTTGCCAAATTCGGTTGGTTTTTAATAGTTGCTTTATTGCTGCTGATGACATGTTTAAAATAGGCTTATAGATCCACTTGATACTACTTATATAAATAGCACTTATATGGGTGGTTATCCAGTTCTTTTTGAGTTAATTTGAATGCTATTTAGCTAAGTCTTTGAAATAATTGATGGTTTAGTTTTCGCTATTTTGCTAAGTATCTTAGGTGACTTGGCTTGTTATCTAGTACGCCAACTGTGGTATGCTCAACTAGAAATAAACATACACAGGCGTTGATCTAATATGGACTTATATTTAATACAGGTATAGATCTCATTCATATTTAGCTGCAATAGGGCTCAGATCTGATGCCAACTCAGGTTTAATCATCATTAGGTTTTTAGTTCATGTCATCCAAATTTAATCTTAAGCAGCAGTTCCAACAAAACCTTTTGGCTATCTTAAGCATTGCTATTGCTATCAGCGCATTGGCTTATAACTCATGGCGTAATGAGCAATCAGAAGAAAACCGTAATTTAAGAGCTGCTGGTTTTGAAATCATGAAAGAGTCAGCCAGATTGCAATACTTGGTAGACAGTATTACTTACGCCAGTTCCAACGACCCTATTAAACAACAAGATACTCCTATTGTCGGTTGGGTGACAGTTAATCAAATCGTTTCTTTGTCTCAATTAATGATGCCAGAAGTGAAGGGTGATGCAGAGCAACTAAAACTAGTATGGAGCGAACATTGGCAAGACTTAGCTGATGACGAAGCGGCCAATGAAAAAGTAAGCATCGCCAATCAGCGACTAGTTGATAGAGTGCGTAATCAACTCACATCGCTTAAATAATAATCGAAAAAAATAAATGACCGACAGAAGTTCCCTTTTTATGTTGAAAAAATTCACTCTATTGTTTTTTGTCCTACTTGCAATGCTTGTTTCTTTTGCTGCGTATTCTCATGGTGTTGATGACGGAACAAAACAGTTCCTTATGCAAAACCAAGGTGTGGCTTTTGTACCCTTTTTATATATTGGCGCCAAGCATATGGTGACAGGTTATGACCACTTATTATTTTTAGTGGGGGTGATCTTCTTTTTGTATCGCACTAAGGATGTCATTATCTATGTGAGTTTGTTTACGCTTGGTCATAGCTTGACGCTGTTATTTGGGGTATTGGCTAATATACAAGTGAATGCTTATTTAATTGACGCAATTATTGGTTTATCCATCGTTTACAAAGGCTTCGATAACTTAGGTGGGTTTCAACGTATTTTGGGGCGCCAGCCTAACACTAAATTGGCGGTGCTAATTTTTGGTTTGTTTCATGGATTTGGTTTGGCTACTAAGTTGCAAGAGTTTAAATTTTCAGAAGAAGGTTTATTAGAAAATTTATTAGCCTTTAATTTAGGCGTTGAAATTGGTCAATTTTTAGCTTTGTCATTAGTATTAATCCTGCTCAGCATCTGGCGGCGATTTGATAGTTATATGCAGTTTTCTACAGTAGCTAATACTTTGCTAATGAGTGGTGGCTTGATGTTGACCATGCTGCAATTGACAGGTTATTTTTTGTCTTAAAAATATTTAGGTTCTAATATGAATGATACTAACGTTCCCACACAATCAAAATCGACTTTGATTAAAGCAAGTATTGCGGCTACTGTCATTGCTGTGTTTATCTATTTCACATTGATTTTACCTGCTGAGTATAACCAAGACCCAACAGGAATTGGTACAGCATTAGGGTTAACGCAGTTATCCGGTAATGATGATTCAAGCCCCGAAAGTCAACTGGCAAATGATAGTTCATCAAGTTTAAACACTACTGAGCAATCTGTTGAAGAAAGTATCGATCAAGTAGAAATTGTTGTACCTGCGGGAAGGGGACTAGAGTATAAGTTTAAAATGAAACAGTACGGTAAATTGACTTTTGAATGGTCAACTGATGGCAGTCCGCTTTATTTTGATTTTCACGGTGAACCAGAAGGGGATACTACGGGGTATTTTGAAAGCTATTCAATTGCTACAGCTAATGACGTCAAAGGATCAACCACAGTTCCTTTCGATGGTGTACATGGTTGGTATTGGAAAAACAAAACAGATAAAGAGGTTGTGGTCACGTTAATAACGAGTGGGGTTTATGAAGTGATCGGAAAACCTCACTAGCACATACTCTAGAAACAAAGTCCTCCAGATAAATAGAAGAAGCCTAAACTGGGTATTTCACATTAATTTCACTTGCCCTTCTATAAAATAAACCTTCCAATAACGGTTTTCTAATATAAATAAAATGGGTGCAAGAAAACGATGAAATTACCAAGGCTCAAAACCCTTTTACTTATTCCTGTTTTTCTATTTTTTCTGATCTACATCTTTGGTGTTATCACGGTTATGCAAGATGATCGAAAGGTAACACCACTTGATAAGGAATCAGTCTATCCCAAGAACATAGCTATCTTTGGTGCGAGTGGTACTGCGGGAGATGGAATCTTGAAGGCAGCAATGGCAAGTTCTGATATCAAAAAAATACATATCATCACGCGTAGGGTTACAGCTCGAATGGAGCAAGGAGTTAAATCAGGTAAAGCAGAGGTGACAATCCATAAAGATTATTTAGACTATCAGCCTATTATCGATAAGTTGGTAGAGGTGGATGCCGTTTATTGGGCTATTGGTATTAACTCAATCGGAGTTGATGAAAAAACCTACGCTATGATTCATGTTGATTTTCCAATGCGTTTTACGGAGGCATGGTTGAAGAGAAGCCAAAAGGAAAGCATATCATTTCATTATATTAGTTCTAGTGATATTTCGGATGATTCTACGGTCATGTGGGCTCGAGAAAAAAGACGAGCTGAAAAGTCGCTGTTTGCATTAGCAGAAGAAACCAAGATGCAGGTGATTGCCTATAGACCCGATTATATTGGAGCGACTGAAGAAGAGGCTCATCTTGGACAATACATGCTTTACTATTTTTTTGCACCAATTGGTGCTGCGGTTAAAGCTGAGCAAATAGGTCAGGCTATGCTTGAAGTCACGGCTCGAGAAAATGAATTTAGTAATGGTGACAAACTGCATACTTCAAAAATCATTCGCTATAGCAATGCCTATGAGATGCGATAATAATGAGCAAAAGTACTGGCTAAGATTGTCGCTGTATTCAATCCAATAATCCGTATCGATAAGGATCGTCTTCATCAAAGTAAACGGTTGACTCTAAACTAATAAAAGCCTCTCCAGTAATCGAAGGAATTAACTGTTTATTTATAATTGAAATTTTTCCTTCAAAAATACTTCCAACCACACTTTGTTGACGCCAAACTTGCTCAGTAAAGAGATGACCGTCCTCATGCAAACAGGCTAGTTTGGCAGAAGTACCTGTTCCACAAGGAGAACGATCAAATTCGTTACCTGGACATAATACGAAATTTCGGCTGTCGGCATTATCGCTTAGATTTTTGCTACTAAATAGTTCGATATGATCGATTTCAGCTGCATAACTTCCAGTAATTTTATTTTGTTGTAGCGCGGACTTTATCTTTTTTGTCATACTTAATAACGATTCTGCATGCTGTAAATCGATATCTAAAGAGTCGTCTTTGACTAAATAAAACCAATTACCACCCCAAGCAATATCACCAGAAATTTTTCCCAGTCCCTCAACGTCGACTTCCACATTTTTGGCGAAGCGATAACTGGCGACATTATCAATTTCGACTCGATGGGGTGATAATAGATTAACCGACACTAAACCAACCGGCGTTTCAATAGTGTGTTTTCCTAATCCGATCCTATCTAAATGATAAAGCGTGACGGCAAGTCCAATGAGGCCGTGCCCGCACATTCCAAGATATCCCGCATTATTAAAAAAAATCACACCAGCAGCGTGTTTTGGGTTAACTGGCTGGCACATCAACGCGCCAACCATTACTGAGGAACCTCTCGGTTCATTGACTAACGCTTTGCGAATATGATCGAAGTTGGCTTTAAAGTTTTCCAACCTTTCGTTCATAGCGCCACTACCAAGATCTGGCCCACCTTCTATAATGATTCGAGTGGGCTCACCACCAGTGTGTGAATCGATAATTTTTAATTGATGACTCATGCGAATGTTTAACCTAAACCTTAAAAGTGCCTATTGCAAAACCTCAAACGTTACCCTGTGACCAGCGCCCATCAATTAAACGCCAAACTGACTGGTTTTGATTTTTGTCGGTGAGCAGTTCTGGCAGTCGATTAACTCGAACACCGTCATAACATTTTAATGCTGCAAAACGTTTTATTGCCGCAGGCATTCCGACAGCGGTAAACCCTGGATGTCCACTAGCAGGGAAAGGGCCACCGTGATTCATTGCAGCCGATACCGCAACTCCCGTTGGCATTTTATCATTGATGATTCGACCCACTTTATGGCGAAGCGCAGGTTCTAAAATAGTGTACTCTTGATCGTCTGCTCCTTCAGTATCACTATAAAAGCACCCAGTTAAATTACCTTCCAAACACTGAATAATCTTTAAAGATTGCTCAGTTGAGTTAGAACGTATAATTAGTGAAGCGTTTCCAAACATTTCTGATTGAAAGGTTTCACTATCTTTAATAAATTGCTCGCCATCAATGGTCAATAATGTATTGTTGTAGCAAAAGCGTGCCTCATCAACAGGTGTGTTGCCAACCAACAAGTTTCCACCGGCCGCGCAAATTTTATCAGCCGTTTGCTTAATGTGCTCTGCTGCATTTTCTGAGAGCAGGGTACCCACCACACCAGCTTCAAACTTTTCTACAGCCAGTTTTATAAACTCATCACCCTCGGTAGAGTCAGGCACTACCACCAGTCCAGGTTTAGTGCAGAGCTGTCCCGCAGCCATGGTGCAACTGCCAGCAAATTCGTCGGCGACTTGCTCTTTTCGTTGGTTTAGCGCGCCTTGTAAAACGAATACAGGGTTGACACTTGATAACTCTAAGTAGATCAATTTTCCGGCTTGTTCAGCGGCCGCTTTTAAGGCTAATCCTGCAGCTCTAGAACCAGTAAACCCGGTGGCAGCTGTTCGTGGGTCGCTAACAAGTCTTAAGCCTGACTCGTTACTCATGGCATAAACAAGTTGTACGGTTGATTTGGGTAAGCCTGATTCGACAACGGCCAATTGTGCCAATTCAGCAAATAGTTTGGTAGTGCCTGGATGACTTGGATGGGCTTTAGCAATAACGGGGTTACCAGCAGCAATGGCAGAAGCAAAATCGCTACCTGAAGCGCTACCAAAAGCAAAAGGGAAGTTATTAGGGCCGAACACGACCACAGGACCAATTGATTGCAGCATAGAGCGGATATTATTGCCGGTATCAATGGTGGGCATAGTCCAACTAGCTTCTCTTGCTGCATGGGCAGCTAGCTTTATTTGGGAAACCGTTCGTGGTATTTCAACATCCGCTAAACGAGGAGATTTTGCCAATCCTGTTTCTTGATGAGCCAATTCTACAAGCTCATCAGAATGCACAGCAATTTTGTCTGCGTATAGTTCCAAAAACTGAGCAATGCTTTCTCGAGAAGTTACCTGTAATTTTTGATAAGCGAGAGTAGCCGCAGTCAATGCCTTATCGCAATCAATCCAATCGGAAATAGGATATTCCTGCTCCAACTTTTCACCCGTCGTTGGTGAAAAAGGGCTAAAGGTTTGTTGATGAGTCGCTTCACACCACTCACCGTTAATAAGTACTTTATTGACTGACATTATTCTTCTCGCTTTTAGTTTACTGAGTTCTTAGTTAGCTATTTTGGGCACTTCGTTTTATCTGAATCCGTTTTATCTGAATTCGTTTAATGTAAGTTGGATTATTCAAAGCTTGCTTTGATCAATCCAGCTTTGGTTTATTATCCATTGCTTCTTTAAATAGCCTTTCTACATAAGCCCGCTCTTCGCCAACCAGCGGAAGACGTGGCGCTCTGACCCTTTCTGAACCTCGTCCAGCTAGTTGTTCTGCATATTTAATGCACTGAACTAGAGTGGAAATAGTATCTAACCTTAACAGCGGTAAAAACCACCGCCAAATTTCCCGTGCTTGTTCAAATTTACCTTGTTCTGCCAAATTAAAAATAGCTACAGATTCTTTTGGAAATACATTGGTTAAGCCCGAAATCCAACCCGTTGCACCTAACATGATACTCTCAAGCGCTATATCATCAACACCGCCAAATACTACGAACCTATCACCAAACTCCCTAAAAAGCTCGGTGATTCTCCGCGTGTCTTCAGTCGCTTCTTTGACCGATACGATGTTCTTCTCTTTAGCGAGTATTTTCATCGACTCGATTGATACGTCAACACCATAAGTTACTGGGTTGTTATAAACCATTATGGGAAGCTTGGTATTTCTACCTACTTGTTGATAATGATAAACGGCTTCTCTTTCGGTAGAACGGTAGACCATACCAGGCAGCACCATCAGTCCATCAATGCCAATTGTTTCAGCGTCTTGAGCGTACTTAATTGCTAAAGCTGTAGTGGTTTCAGCGACACCTGAAAGGACAGGCACTCGACCATTGACTAGTTTAACCGCGTTTTTCATGACTTGGCGTTTTTCTTCTGCACTAAGCGAGCAATTTTCGCCAACCGTTCCACAAACAATGATTCCGTGAACACCATCAGCCAGTAAGCCCTCTAACATTCTGTCATTGGCTTCATGGTCAATAGAAAAATCTTCTTTAAATTGGGTGGTTACGGCGGGGTATACCCCTTTCCAGTTTACTTGCACGACAAATACCTCTTCTTAAAATAGCAAAACAATTTGGTTATTCAGAGCATGGCATTAACTCTCCAGCTCAACTTATTGCGAATAGTACTATAATGTTATTGTGTACAAAAAGAATTATTTGATATAATTTCAAAATAAATTCATACAAACACTTAAAATGACTAAATGGCTATTCAAATACTGGATAGTCGTTAATATCGGATAGTGACTTATAACCGATTATCGCTAGTAAGAAGTGTTTCGAAACTCTGTTTAAAGAGTTGGTAACGGTTTTCGGATAGAAGAAAGTGTTTAGTGTAAGACAAAGAATTAATCAAAATTAAAGGCAAATTATAATGACTATAGGTGTTGGTGGAAAATCCCAAGAAGAAGCATTAAGTAAACTAACGAATATGGTTGATAATATCCAACCGATTCAAGAAACCGAATACCAGCAAAGATTAGCTAAAGCTCAAGACTTGATGGCACATGCTGGTTTACAAGCTATCTATCTGAATGCCGGAACAAACCTCTATTATTTTACTGGGACTAAATGGTACGCCAGTGAAAGAATGGTTGGCGCGATTTTAACTAACAAGGGTCATTTGGAATATATCGTTCCACAGTTTGAAATTGAAACTTTTAATGGATTTAGTCTAACTGAGGGAGCCATTATTGCGTGGGAAGAGCATCAATGTCCTTACCAGTTTGTAAGCTTACGTCTAAAAGAGTTAGGCATAAATGAGGGGCGGATCGGTGTTGATGAATCGACACCTTATTTTATCAGTGATGGTCTAAAACAGAATGCGCCATTTATTGATTTTGTATCTGCAAAGTCTGTCACTGCAGGATGCCGAATGTGTAAATCGAGCGCAGAGATTAATCTATTGACTAAAGCAAAGACCATGACTTTGGAAGTCCATAAGGCAGCTGCTAGCATTCTTAAGCCTGGAATATCGACACACGAAGTGACTGAATTTATCAACTTAGCACATCAAAAAGTTGGTGCAACTGGATCGTCTTTTTGTATTGTTTTATTTGGTGAAGATACTTCTTACCCTCATGGTGTCAAGAATCCAAAAAAGCTTGAAGTTAATGATGTTGTACTCATAGATACTGGTTGTTTAGTGGAAGGCTATAATTCGGACATTACCAGAACTTATGTATTTGGAAAACCAACTCAGCGTCACAGAGAGTTTTGGGCCATTGAAAAACAAGCACAAGCGAAAGCGTTTGAAAAAGCCCAATTAGGAGTGGCTTGCGGGGAAGTGGACGTTGCTGCAAGAAGCTATATTGAGAATCAAGGATTAGGACCAGATTATCAAGTACCAGGTCTACCTCATCGGACAGGGCATGGAATCGGATTGGATATTCATGAGTGGCCATACCTAGTTAAAAGTGATTCTACGCCACTAGCCGTTGGGATGTGTTTTAGTAACGAACCAATGTTAGTTATTCCCAATGAATTTGGTATCAGGCTCGAAGATCATTTCTATATGACTGAAAAAGGACCAAAATGGTTTACTGAGCCATCTTATTCAATTGATGATCCATTTGGGTTGCAAGTGAACTAAGTCTTGAACTCATCATTTTTTAGTATCTGAATTAGCCGCTATATTATTAGAGAAGTCGTGATGCACGAAGCAAAAGTTAATTGCCACGTAGATCCGCAAATGGGCAATGTCGGTATTGCCGGTAAAACGGTTGATGCTGTCAGTTATGACGTTACCGTTATAGGTGCCGGTATTATAGGAACAACGATTGCAGAATCACTTCAACACCAGGGGCGTAAGGTTTTGTTAGTTGATAGGCTAGGGGTTGGTGAAGGATGTTCGAAAGGAAACGCCGGCCATTTCGCTACCGATATTATTTTACCTTTAGCGAATTTCTCGACACTATTAAAGGCCCCAAAGTTTCTAATGGATCCATTGGGACCGCTATCAATAGATATTAGCTATCTGCCAAAATTATTTCCTTGGCTGGCACGCTTTGCTTGGTCGGCAATGCCTCACAAAACAACAAGAACCATTGAAGTGTTAAAACAACTCAATCGCCCCTCAATTGCTCGGTATAAAAAGCTACTACAACGTTTAGAAATCGAACATCTGATGAGTCAAAATGGCGCGCTCACCATTTTTGAATCCAAATCTGGGGAGAGGGCTAATTTAAATCACGCCAAGTTAGTGAGCCGACATGGTATTAATATAGAAGTCTTGAACACTAATCAAGTACTTGAGTTAGAACCTGAATTTGATCGTCAAATAAGCGGCGGGCTTTTCTATCCTGACACAGCGCACTCGATTGATCCTTATCAATTAGTGGTCGAGTTAGCTAATAGTTTTATCAACGATGGTGGGAGCTTTTTGCAAGCAGACGTGCAAACCATACAGCCAAGCGAAAACAGAGATTCAAACTATTTAACCAGAGTCGAAACTACTAAAGGTGTGATTAACTCGAGGAAAGTGATTGTTGCTTGTGGCGCTTGGAGTAAAAATATCGCTGAGTCGCTTGGTTACAAAGTTCCTCTAGAAACTGAGAGGGGGTATCACTATATGTTACCCCAACCCGGAGTGACGATTAATCGCCCCGTCACCTGTTACGAAAAATCGTTTGTGATGACTCCAATGCAACAAGGTTTAAGGCTTGCTGGTACCGTTGAGTTAGCTGGCCTTGATAAAGCGCCAAACCAAAAGCGAGCAGAACAATTGTTTACTAACGCAAAACCGCTTTTAAAAGGATTGAACCAACTTAATGCGACAACCTGGATGGGTCACAGACCTTCGCTTCCAGATTCTTTACCTATTATCAGTAAAGCTGCTAATGAAAATATATTGTTTGCCTTCGGTCACCAGCACTTAGGATTAACTCAAGCGGCAGTCACCGCGGAGTTGGTGACAGATTTATTGGAGAATCGAATGGACAAGTTTTTACAGCATCACCTAAGTATTAATCGCTTTTAAGCAGCTTTTTAAAACTTGGATGATTGAGGATATTGTTTTTTTGATCTCTAATATGTTTGACCAGCGCTTTTTCGGCTGCTTTCCAGTTCTTATCAATTAAGTGCCGCAGAATTTCTTGATGCTCTTGAGCCATTTCATTTTTTACGTTTTCTTCTAATGAAACGTACTCAAAAATCGCAGTGTGAAAGTCCCCGTGTCGTTCGAAAAATTCTTGGATGTAGCGATTGTCGCAACGACTAATCCAATAGTTATGAAGCTCATTGTTGAGCGATACTAGTTGGGGATTATCATCAGTAACGTTTGCATTTAGTAGCAGCTCTAATTCAACATTGTCCAGCGACTTTCTTGCCAAATGTAATGCTTTTACTTCAAGCAGCTCGCGCAGCTCTAAGTAATCGGACATATCTTTTTCTCTCAATACTCTTACTTTCCAGCCACAGCGAGGAACATGTTGGACAAAGCCTTTTCCCTCTAATCGAGAAAAGATTTGTCGCATAATAGTTCGCCCTGTATCGAATTTAGCAGCCGTGGCTTCCTCTCTAAGATATTCATCATGGTTTTGTAAACTCAACTGGATGACATAATCTGAGACAGCCTTCTCTAGTAGGGCATTCTTATTGAGTCCTTCAATGGCTTTTTCTAAATTTTTCGAAGGTAGATCTTCTTTAGGTACAAACGCTCGCTCCAAGCGGCCATTTGGTTTCCTTATTAGAACGCTCTCAGAAATGAGTTGATCGACGACGATGCGCACCGGAGTTAAACTTACCGAGTAGTGTTCTGCTATAGCACTAAGTGTTAGTTTAAACGGCAGAATGACTGAGCTTTTTAATAGTTCTCTAAGGTTTTCTTTGATGTTATCACTGATATTTGAGTTCATTTTACTAACACTTACTCACTTAATATTCATTAGAGTGCTCAGTGAGCAACAGAGTTTTATAATTATACCTAAGTCTAGCGACAAACATAACAACACTCGCTAAAGATAGAATGCGCGAATTATCCCTTTTCAACATTCGTTTTTTAACGTTTGAGTGCCATAAGGTCGGTGGCTATTCGTTTTCCCATCTCGATACAACCCGCTTCAGAAGGGTGGTAGCCGTCAGCTGCAAATTGAGTGGTAACAATGTTAGCTTTAAACTGTGAAAATTTAAACTCGATATTATTCAGTGGATGATGTTGAGTCACTTGATCGAATAGGTGTGCTCTAGTTCCTGCAGCAATCGCTAGTGGTTTTGGTAAAGCCGGAAATTGTGCTAAAGGAGGGCAGCTGTATACCAAAATTGGAGCGTTAGTAAATCGACGGATTTTACTGACCAATTTACTAATTGACTGATGCCAATGTTTGAGTGATTTAAGTGAAGTGACATCATTAACGCCCAACATTACTACCAAGTAGTCAATTGTCTGTTCCGGTACCTTGGGAATGAGAGAGTCAATTGTCTTTTCAATGGTAATGCCATTCTTGCCTATTGCTCGCCAACAAACTGTAGTTTCTGTCATCTCAGATAGATGACGAGCTGCTTGCGCTGCGATGGACTGCTGATAAGTTTCAACACCAACTCCCGCAACCGGAGACTCGCCAATAAAAATTAAGTTTTGTTTAACTGATGAGTTAGCGGGCTTACAGCATCCGTACGGCTCTCCTGTAGCTTCCGGTAAACGCAAGGTGATTTTTTTTGTTCGTATGGCCAAAATGATAAGTATTGGCGATATAGACACAACCATTACTAGCCAAAAGAACGAAAGCAACTTGATTTTAAGATTAATCTTAACCGGTGTTTTCAATAGGGTTTCCTTATTTTTCTTTGCATTATAATGGGATTAATCATTACATTGATAATGTTTATGCATACTTCTATTTGGGCTTTAAGCTAAAAGGGGTTTAAGTTTATTTGCTATTCAATTAAAGGACGTTCAGTTAAAGTTCATTCACTTGTTGTATAAATAATAACCACTATGCTTAATTAAATATCAGAGCGTAAACACCTTGGAGGGTAAACAAATGAAAAAACTATCTATCGTAAAATTGAGTGTCATTGCCTCTTGCGCAATGTTTTCTTTGGGGGCTATGGCTAAAGGCGGTCAGCATAACGATAAATACTGTTATGTGACTATGGCAGGTGGAACCGAAACTTCTAGCCCTTGTTCAGCGCGCGGGACAACTTGTAACCCGGATAAATCTTGCTCTATTGATGGTATTCCTGGCGTTGGGGTTCAGAAAGATGGTGCGCAAAAAGCCAGGGTGAAAAGTAAATTGAAGCCAAAACTTAAGCAGGAATCCAAGACTAAAACGATAAAGCAAAAGGGTAATTCTAGCCAATAGGATTTATACTACTATTGAGGTTAGAAAATAGCCTATAACAGATAATTAATAAAGTTTTATGAGCGCGAAAAATTAATCTGTTATACACTTAATTGGTGCCGGCTAGGGTTCTAATAATCTTTAGTATTGGAAAATTTTTGAATCATGTTAACCGTTATTTTGAAAGGTTTTAGCGATATGATTCGGGTATAAAGTGCTCGGTTAGATTGACCGATATCGTTGTTTATGGTTTTCTATTGAGAATAGCATGAAAGAAGTAGTACATATTGTTAATAATCAGTTAGTTGGAATTTATACCGAAAGTGAAACTTTAACTTGTGACCGACCGACTATACTATTCTTAAATTCCGGTTTACTACCGCATATTGGCCCTTATCGACTCTATGTAAATTTGGCGCGTAAATTCGCAAAAATGGGGTATAACTGTTTTCGATTCGATTTATCGGGCATCGGCGATAGTGAGAAACATAAAGACAGCCGACTTTATCAACTTCAACACCAGAGTGACATAACGGATGTACTCGATTTTTTGCAAAATGAGCGAGGCGATAAGCAGTTCATTGTAATGGGTATTTGTACCGGAGCAGATAACGCTCACCAAACAATGGCGCGAGATGACCGAGTGATTGGTGCTGTTAGTATTGATGGCTATACTTATCCAACCAAACGCTATTATTTCAACTACTTAATGCCAAAACTATTTAGTGTTAGCTCGTGGGTTACATTGATAAAACTTGCCATTAAAAAGCGTAAAGCTGCTGTTCAATCTGAGCGTAGAGATTCTCCGGATCGCATTGATATGAGTTGGAATAATCCACCCAAAGATCAAGTGGAACGCGAGTACCAAGAATTTGTCAATAAAAACAAAAGCTTACTAGCTGTTTTTACTGCAAGTTGGCCCTATAATTATAAGAATCAGTTAGCCGATGTTTTTCCCAGTCTTAGTTTTGGAGCGAATCTGCAAACAGCATACCTTGAAGATGCTGAGCATATTTTTCCGCTAGCTGAAGATAGAGCTAATCTCACTGAAACAATAATAAATTGGCTGAACGACCGATTTGAATGATATTCGACAAACCTACCTTAGTCGGTGACTAAAATTCCATTCTTGTATTGTTTAAGACTTTAACTTGAGCATTGCATAAGCAATAACATCTTAGCCTAATAATCTCAGTCATTTGCCTTAACTTATACTGTCTATTTCAATTTCACTACCTCTATTTCTTCACCTTTACAGCTGATTTGTGATTACTATATGAATAAAAGGTAATAAATTAGTGAAATAAATTACATTTATTCGTATATAAGTTAATATGGTTAATATTATTCAGTTTTAGGAGGCTAAAATGATAGAATCTTCACAGGTTGAGTTGGATGCAAGCGATATAGCAATCCTCAAACAGTTACAACTTTCAGGTCGTATAAGAAACGTTGAGCTTGCTGAGAAAGTTCACCTTTCACCGCCTGCAACTCATGCAAGGGTTAAGCGGCTTGAAGAGCTAGGTGTTATTACTGGGTATGCTGCGATTCTAGACCGGAATAAAGTCGGCCAAGATTGTATGTGTTTTATAACCGTTAGCCTTGAGCTGCATCAACCGGATAAATTAAAGGGATTTTTCGAAGCGATACAACTCTTGCCAGAAGTATTAGAGTGCCATCATTTAACCGGTAATTATGATTATTTGTTAAAAGTGGTCATTCGAAATAATCGTGAGCTTGAGCATTTTATTTCGCAAACGCTGGTTCCTATGCCGGGCATGTCACGGGTTAGTACTAGTGTGGTTCTAAGAGAGATCAAAAGCGATACCGCGTTAAGGATTTAAGCTTATTCTCTCTTATTTATTATAATTATAATGAGAGAAAACAATGACTTATTCCAAACATCTCGAAACAAATACAATTCATGCGGGTAAAATGCATGATGGTCAACACGGTGCACTTTCTACACCAATCTATCAGACGTCGACATTCGTTTTTGATAATGTCCAGCAAGGGTCAAACCGTTTCTTAGGAGAAGAGCAAGGCTATATCTATGGACGGCTTGGAAATCCAACCGTTAGAGAGTTAGAAATAAAAATGGCGACCCTTGAAGGAACTGAAGATGCCGCAGCATTTGGCTCAGGAATGGGGGCTATCAGTTCTGTATTACTAGCAAACCTCAATAAAGGCGATCACATTATCGCAAGCTCAGCGTTGTATGGGTGTAGTTTTGCCTTGTTGAATCACAAGTTCGCTGATCTCGGAATTGAAGTAACCTTTGTCGATATGTCGTTTGAGTCTGAAGTTAGAGCAGCTATTCAAGAAAATACCAAGGTAATGTTTTTGGAAACGCCAGTTAACCCAAACCTAGTGGTATTTGATTTGGTGATGTTGGCTTCCATTGCGAAGGAGAATCAACTGGTTTCAGTGATCGACAATACCTTCATGTCACCGGTTCTGCAAAACCCCGTAAAATTTGGTTTCGATATAGTGGTACACAGCGCCACTAAATACCTGAATGGTCATGGCGATGTTGTTGCGGGAATCGCTTGCGGTAGTGCCGATCAGATCCAAAACATCAAGTTGACAACCCTTAAGGATATGGGGGCGGTAATTAGTCCTAACGATGCTTGGTTAATCATTCGAGGACTTAAAACACTTCATCTTAGAGTTGAACGACACTGTCAAAATGCTCAAAAAGTAGCTGAATTTCTTGAGGGCAACAGCGCAGTAAAAGAAGTCTATTACCCTGGACTTGCTTCGCATTCCGGTAATAAATTCATTGGTAATCAAATGAAAGCTGGTGGTGGCGTGATAGCGTTTGAGCTTAACGGTGAATTTGCACAAGCTATTGAATTTATGAATGCATTAAAAATGTGTGTTATTGCCGTTAGTCTTGGCGATGCAGAAACCTTGATACAGCATCCAGCTAGCATGACTCATTCGCCATATACTGATGAAG
>JBDVOJ010000034.1:0-29094 GCA_039969155.1 Kangiellaceae bacterium | reverse complement strand
GAGACCGATATGCAGCAGACGTTGATTGAAGTGATTAGCCGCATGACTCGTGTCGATACTCTTCCTAGGGATGCAACGCCTCCGCAAATAATGTTAGGTGGCTTCGGCGGTGGTTCTCCTGCCCTGACATTCTTTTTCTTACAAGCTCTACCAGGAAACGAAAAAGCGATTATTGAATACGCCGATTTTTTCGATTCAACCATTCGACCCAGAATTGAAAGTATTAATGGTGTCGCGAGCGTTCAAACATTTACCCAAAATAATCAACAAGAATTGCAAATTAGGTTTGACCCCATCAAAGCGGCTGAGCTAGGAATTACTATTCCGAGATTAGTTAACTTGGTTGCGGGCAGTAACGATGTTTCTGGTGGGTTTGTTGATGTCGGTCGTCGTCAGTATACCTTGCGATTTAATGGTAAGTATCAGGCCAGTGAGTTGTCACAGTTGGTTCTGGATAATAGAAATGGTCGCACCATCAAATTGTCTGACGTGGCTGAGGTGGAAGTTAGAAGAAATGATGTTAGTAATACTGCTTATCAAAACGGTAACCCCGCTTTTTCCATGCGAGTTAATAAAACCAATGGTGCCAATACGCTGGCAACACTCAATGCAGTTAAGGCGGAAGTAGAACTCATTAATCAGCAAATACTCGCTGAGAAGAAACTTGTTATGGTTCAATCGTTTGACGCCTCTGTATTTATCTATCGCGCCATTAATTTGGTTACCAGTAATTTGTTTGTTGGGGTTTTGTTATCTATTTCGGTCTTGTGGTTTTTTATTCGAGGAAAAAAAGCAACTTTAATAATAGCCACAGCAATACCCATTTCGCTGCTTTCTACGTTTATTGTGCTAGAAATTACCGGACGCTCATTAAATGTAATTTCACTGGCGGGCTTAGCATTTGCCGTTGGTATGGTGTTGGATGCTGCTATCGTTGTATTGGAAAATATTTTAAGAATGCGCGAAAAGGGTCTTAACCACCACGAAAGTTCCAAGCAAGGTTCATCCCAAGTTTGGCCGGCGTTGTTAGCTTCCACAGTGACGACGGTGGCCATTTTTCTACCAGTGTTTTTCCTCAAGGATATTGAGGGACAATTGTTTGGAGACTTAGCATTAACGATCGCCATTGCGGTATCAGTGAGCTTGTTGGTTGCTGTCATATTATTGCCGGTTCTGGCTAAATACCTAATAAGTGAGACCAAGCTGAGTGACCCTAATCAAGCACTTTGGGAAAAAATCACTGGTTTTATAATCAATGCAACCGGTACTTCAAAAAAACGTTTGGTATTGGCCATTAGTTTAATAACAATTCCTTTGTTAGCTAGTTGGATGGCGATGCCAAAATTAGATTACTTACCGCCGGTAAAACGTGATGCTGTTGATGCAAACTTAAATTTTCCACCAGGCGCTAACGTAGAAACCATCGATAAGGAAGTAGTGCAACCAATATTGAAAAGACTACAACCCTATATGGAAGGTACTAAAGAGCCGGCATTGAAAAACTACTATATTTTTACCGGCCCTTTCGGAGGGAATCTAGGTGTTAGGGCAAAAGATCAAAGTCGTGTGAACGAGCTACTCGATATCGTTCGTAATGAAATATTGATCGATTTACCTGATACGAGTGCGGTCGCCTACCAAGGTAATTTGTTTGGCGGATTCGGTGGAGCTCGTTCTGTTGCTATTCAACTTCAATCGAAAAATACCGATGCGATTTTAGATGTAGCCGCTAAAGGGATGGATTGGGTTCGAGAAGCAATTCCTGGGGCAAGTGTCAACGCTAACCCTGGATTAGAAATAGCCGAACCTGAGTTGAGTCTATCACCCAATGATCAAAGCATTCTGGAACAGGGGTGGAGTCGCAGAGAACTGGGAACCATTATCCGTACTTTAGGTGATGGCGTTTTTGTTGGAGAGCATTTTGACGGTAACAAAAGGATGAACATTATTCTGCGAGCGGAAGGTTGGGATGATCCAGACAACTTAGGTGATATACCGCTTTTAACTAATCAAGGTAACATCACTCAATTAAGTCAATTGGTCAATATTGAACGAACCGTTGGGCCTTCTCGGCTTACTAGGATTAACGGTCAAAGGACTATCACTCTCAATGTTAACCCTCCTGCGGGTTGGTCGCTGGAGGAAACAATTGACACGTTAAAAGAGCAAGTTGAACCTAAGTTGCGACAGGCGCTACCGGAAGATGGCAGTATTCATTTCGGAGGCAGCGCTGACCAACTAGAAAAAGCCATTACTATTATGGGTAAAAACTTCGGGTTTGCACTCGTTATATTATTTTTGATATTAGCTGCACTGTTTAAATCGGTGAAAGATAGTGCGTTAGTATTAGTGACCGTTCCGTTGGCAACAGTGGGTGGAATACTTGCACTACAAGGACTTAGCCTGATTGCATTTCAACCCCTCGACTTACTGACCATGATCGGTTTCGTTATTTTATTGGGACTAGTGGTTAACAATGCGATCTTATTAGTTCATCAAACCCGAATCGCTGAGTCACAGGGCGAGTCGCGAGTCGATGCCATTACTCAAGCTCTTAGATTAAGGCTTAGACCGGTTTTCATGAGTACATTAACCAGTTTTTTTGGCATGCTGCCTCTTCTTCTAATGCCCGGTGCTGGTAGCGCAATCTATCGTGGCTTAGCTGCGGTTATTGTCGGAGGTTTAGCTGTGAGTACGGTTTTCACCATTTTACTTTTACCGTGCTTGTTACGAATGAAACTAAGTGACCTACTTCCAGTTGCTTTTTCACCTAAAGTTGCAACTCGAACACTATCAAATCATCAATCTTAACGACGTTGTTAGAGGATACAAAGATGAAATCAAATCACAGAATTAGATTACTAAAAAATATTGGATATTCGGTATTGCTCAGTACATCGCTAATGAGTATTAATTCGACAGTCGCTGCCGAAACTAACATCAGCAGCGAGCAGCCTGCAAAACTTGTTTCCATTGAACAAGCAAAACAAGAGAAAGTGACTCCAGTAGTATGGTTACCAGGAAACGTTATCAGTCGGCTGGATGCTAATCTGGCATCAGAACAAAATGGTGTGTTGCAATGGATCTTAGATGTCGGGGTCAACGTGACAAAAGGACAGGCCATTGCACAACTCGATAGTCGAGAATTTGAGTTTCAATTATCTGAAAAGCAAGCGCAGTTGAGACAGCAACAAGCCAATACCGTTTATCTACAAAAACAATTAAAACGTCTAAAGTCTCTACTAAGTAATAATAGTACCGCAAGAATTGAGTACGACAGGACTGAACGTGATTTGAGTATTGCTGAGGATGAACTTATCAGCCTTAAAGTACAAATGAAACGAATTGAATTAGCAATCGACAAAACCACAATCAAAGCTCCCTTTGAAGGCAGAATCAATCGACGAATGGCTCAACAAGGGGAATACATTACCAGCGGTACAGTATTAGTCCAACTGGTTGATCCGCTCGCTCTAGATATCAGTATCGCGGCACCACTATCTGTGGCTCCTTATTTAGAGCGAGAGGATAAAATGTTGGTTAAGTGGAATGATAATTTGGTCTCATTGCCGGTTAGAACTTGGAGTCCCTCGGGTGACCGAGCTTCCAGAAGTTTTAATGTGAGATTAGATGCATCTAATTTGGATTTAATGAGTGGCAATGCCGTGGTTGTTTCCTTACCGAAGGAGAAAGCTAGTTTATCGACAATGGTTCCAAGAGATGCATTGATTCTTCGTAAAAAAGAAACCTTTATTGTCACTGTTGATGAGCGAAACAAAGTACGAAAAGTCGGAGTTGTTGTTGGGCGAGGATTTGGTGAATGGGTTTCTATTGATGGTAAAGTGTCTGCTGGCGATGATGTTGTCATTCGAGGTGGAGAGAGCCTACAGGAAGGGCAGAGTGTTCGATTTGAGCATCAAATAAAAGAGCCGGAACTTAGGAAGTCAGAAAGTAGTGTAGCCTCTACAAACTAAGTGACAATCCTTAGCAGCTTGGTGACAGTCCCTTACTAGAATAGTAAATAGCCTTCTTCACCTATTAGAATGACTATTCTCCTCCATAAAAAATCGTTGTAGAAACTCATTTGGGGGAGTAGGTTTAATATAGTAGCCAATCCGATTTTTATATCCGATAGAACGAAAAAATGAGTTTTTCATTCTATTCTAATATTAACACCACTTATCGATTGCATTGCCATAATAAAGGCGTAGCCTTGCTTTCCCCACTACTAAAAGCGCGGATTAATTGTGTTTGAGGTAGATAAAAAATCGGAAGCCAAGCGTATTTGCCAAATCTTGCATGATTTTGCTGTGCATTCAACTTTGACATGTTCTGACTTCTTGCGTGTAACTTAATTTATATCTTTGCATTCCAGTATTGGAGCAAAGGGCTAATGAGTTGTTATCAAGGAGACTGTAATGAATATCAACATTAAGAAAATATCAATCATCGCCATAATCAGTTTTATTATTCTTAGCGTCGCAGCTGATCCAAATAAAAATAAAACCATGGAAATTGATGGGCTGCCAATTTCAAACATTGCACCAAATTCAGTGGTGACCGTTCAAGCGGCCATGGAGTCGTTAAATACCGGTCGGTGGTCAATAGCTAACCGAGTTTTTTCTACGATTACTCAATCAAATCCTGAGGCGCCTATCGGTTGGATCGGGCAATCTAAATCGGCTGCATCTTTAGAAGAAGTAAATTTCGCATTAAATAAAGCCAAAGAGTTGATGAAAGGCGCGACCGCCGCTGAGAAACAGTTCGTTGAGCTGCAAGTTGCCTATTTAGCGGGAGATAGTCAAAAACAAATGACGATCACAAAACAGATGATAGCTGACTTTCCTAAAAGCACTTTAGCCTGGATCGAACGAGGTTACGTACTTGAACGACATAAGAAAGTGAATGAAGCTCGTGTCGCATTTTCCAATGCAAGAAAAGTAGCGCCTTTTAAAATCGCAAGTTACATAGCGAGTGGCGATAGTTACTTATTCAGTGAACCAAAAGACATGTTGAAAGCGCAGAAGTATTTTGAAAAAGCAGTCAACATTCAGCCAACTAATGTTTGGGCTCACATTAAACTTGGTGACTCTCATCGTGCTCAGCAAAATCTAGAGCAAGCCTATCAGGACTACACTCGTGCTAGCTTACTCGATCCCAATGACACAATTGCAATTAGTAAGCGTGGTCATGTGAATAGCTTTTTAGGCAACTATGAGCAAGCGCGCCAAGACTTTGATAAAGCGATTAAAGTGAGCTCCAATTTTTCTGCTGACTTTAACAATAGTGGAAACTTTAAAGCGTTCACTCACTTGTATAGCGACAACCCTAAACAGGCACTTGAAATGTTAGAGCAACACTTGTTGAATATTGAAACCGCGCCACTCAAAATTCATGATAAAAATCAAGCAAGGGTTAACACGCTGACTAATATGAGTAAGATTGCGTTGCATACTAAACTGCTCGATAAAGCGGACAAGTACATCACTGAAAGAGAAAACTTGGTTTCGACAGTTTTGACTAGCATGGACAATAAAGACTTAATTCGTCGAATTCGATCCGACTTGCACTTTTATCGTGGTCAATTGCAAGCGAGAGAAGGCCAAATAGAAACGGCCCTGCAAAGTGCAGACAAAATGAGACTATTGCTAGAGTCTGTGAAAGATGAACGAAAGCTAGAAGATTATCATGAGCTTCAAGCGCTTGTTTCGATCCAAAAAGAACAATGGGGACAAGCGTTGGCGCACTATGACAAAGCCAATACCGACAAGCTCTACGTGAAATTCCATAAAGCAGTTGCTCTCGAGCAAACCAATCAAACTAAACAGGCTAAAAAGCTATTTACCGAGGTTGCTCAATATAATTTCAATTCGGTCGATTTCGCGTTGTTAAGAAATAGTGCAGCCGATAAAATTAGCATTAATATCGTTGCTTCACTTGATTAAATTATTGAGTTAAACACCTTTCAATTTGTGTGGAACCGAGTTCTTGTTAGTTCTGGTTCTGCACGACTGGTGTGATTTTTTGCGGTGAATGGTTTGTTGACTTAGTGTAAGATGTTGTAACTTTTGAAAAATAACGCAGTCAGTTATCAATGCTTAACCTGTTTAGTCGCAATCAACACTTACTCGATGAAGAAATCATTGAATGGATTTTCAATGCTTATGCGTGGGCCTTTGAGCAATTTGATAAGGAGGTTTTCTTAAAAGAAACCATCCTGGTGATCCCCGATAATAAACACTTTCCTGGTAAAGAAACTTCCGCTGAAGGAATGGCTGGTCTTATATTTGAGCAGGTCAAAAACTATGCAGGAATGGCTCATTGGCCAACTCGATTAGAAAATGTCGAGCATGGTAGCTCTCAAGTACCTGATATTTCTTCGGTTATGATTCAAGGAGCTCTAAGAGGCAAAAATGCGGCATCTCAATCTGGTCACTTAGTCCTAACACCTTCCGCGAGCTCTTTGGCAGCAATGGCTTTGTCCAGCCCGCCCTCAGTGGGTATGCCGCAAGCAAATGCTAGCCTCGGATTCAACTATCATCCTCAACAGTTAAAAAAGCCGGAAGGGATCATTGCTCATTTTGCCCATGGTTTATCTCATCATTTAACGCGCCTTTGTAAATCGCTACCTCCAGGAGGCCCTGATTACCTACCTATGGCCGGTGAACTCACGGGTATATTTATGGGGTTTGGGATTATGTTTGCCAACAGCGCTATTGTTGCGCGTGCTGGCGGATGCGGAGGATGTGGTGGGGGACAATCGCCTGTTCGTCAGGTGTTTATGAATGAAGAAGAGTCTACCTACGCTTTAGCTGTTTTTTGCCATTTAAAAGGAATCGAAGCAAGCCAAGTAACTAAGCATCTTAAGAAACACCTTAGAGGATTTTTTAAGTCGGCATTGAAAGACTGTAAACGCCGGTTGCAATCCGACAATCGATTAGAATTAGCAGGATAAAGCTTGGTCAAAAGGTGTTATTTCCTCAAATCGCTACTATGCTTTATGTATCATCGGCGATGGAGTTCACTATGAAAATCACTAAGTATCTACTGCTAACGGTTTCTATATTGCTGGTTACCGCCTGCGGTGAAAGCAAATACGAAAAAATGTCTTATTCCGAGTTAAAAGAAAAACAACGCCATTGCGATAGCATTCCTAAGAAATCCACGGTCTTTGCGACTGGCTGTGAGAATATCCGCAAAGAAATTGAAAGAAGAAAAAAAGAGCGTAAGAAGAAGTAACAAGTAGAAGTGGCTAGATATTAATTGATTTCCAACAAGTTATTGATATGCATAAAAAAGCCTTCTTTGGAAAAAGCATGGTTATGTCGATGGCAGCACTAGTAAAAGTAGCTCTTTCTAGAGAAAGGAAGGCGCCTTTAGGTCAGGAGAGTTTGAGCCGATTCCTTGTGAGGCCAAGAGGTGAATATAAATTTTCATCTCTTATTTCAATGCGATTCAAGTCCAAATCCTAACTTCCCAGACATAAAAAAACCCGCCTGAAGGCAGGTTTTTATATATGGTAGCAAGGAGTGGAGTTGAACCACCGACCCCATCATTATGAGTGATGTGCTCTAACCAGCTGAGCTACCTTGCCATTATTTGGTGCATCTAAACTCTTGAAACTTTGGTCAAGACTCAAGAGGCGCGTATTTTCCAGTTTGGGCGGCTGTTTGTCAACCGTTAAATAGTAGATTTTCTGATAATTTTTAGATGTATGATCCAGTTTGATGTTGCTAACTAACAACCCAAATGCCAAATGGGTCTCATAGGTTTGTTAGTTCTGGTATATAATCTGGTGATATATGCATGCGCATAACAACAACTAATTCGTAGTAGTAAGCCTATCTATATGATATTGTTGATGTTTCTTATTCTAATATAAATGGACTATTAGGGCTAAACCGATGGTGGATTTTAAATTTATTTACCAATTTGGTGATTTTTACCTTGACCCCAAGTCACAAGCTTTCTATTTCCAGACCCAAGAAATCAAGCTAGAACCGCGAATATTTGATGTTCTACATCTGATGGTGCAAAAACCAGGTGAAGTAATAACCAAAGATGAGTTTTTTGAGTCAGTTTGGCAAGGAAAAGTGGTTAGCGATTGGGCGCTTTCTCGTGCGATAAAAGTACTTAGAAAAATTCTTCAAGAATATGATGAAAATGAAACTGTTAAAACCCTTTATGGAAAAGGATATTTATTTTCTTATGAGGTTAAGGTATTAGAACCCGAAGTATATAAAGAGTTAGTTACCTCTACTCCCAATAACGGTGTAGAGACTATTGAACAAGCAATTCTACATCATGGTGTAAGTACTCCGGCTCAGCGACCAGACGCTAGCAAAAACATAACGAGTCAAGCAACCGCAAAAAAAGTTAATACAGAAGAGGGAAGGTTAAAGTACCAAACCTTGTTGGCTTTAATATTGTTGAGCGTACTAGTTATATTTTTCTTATTTAGATCAAACGACGAACACCCCACCAAAGACAAAGCAGGTATAAAATCTATAGTTGTCTTACCGATCACCAATATTAGCGGTAGTGAAGAATATGAGTATCTTGCGAGTGGTTTAACGGATGTGGTTATTGGTCAGCTTGCGAAAGAAAAATCATTAAAAGTAATTTCAAAAACGAGTGCTTCGTACTATAAAAATAAAAATATGACATCGAAAGCGATTGCCGAAGAGCTTAATGTTGAAACTGTTCTTGAAGGATCAATTTTCCCAAATAAAGACAAAATAAATTTAAGTTTTCGATTAATCGACGGAAAATCTGAAAAACTTATTTGGTCAGTTGATGATCAAGAACCAATCCAAGAAGTCTATACGTTATTCAAAGGTACGGCCGAAAAATTGGCTAGAAGAATAGTTGCCAATAGTATTTCTGGAAGCCAAAGTGGATTAGTACAAGAAAAAACTAATAGTGAAACATATGAGTTGTATCTCAGAGCGAATTTCATTCTAAATAGTCGCAAAGCGAAAAACTTGCAAAAAGCGGAAGCTTTTTTATTGCTAGCAATAGAAAAGGATCCGTACTTTGCAGAGGCTTATGCGAGACTCGCAACTGTTTATATTGTGATGAGTAGTTATACTACAGGAAAAAGAATTGATTGGTTTAATCTAGCAAAGGAATATACAGACGATGCCCTTGCACTTGATTCTAATTTGTCTATTGCTTGGAGTAATTTGGGGTTGATCGAACTAGGATTCAATTATAATTTGCAAGAGGCGGAAAAAGCCTTCAGAAAAGCTATCTCAATCAATCCGAATAATGTTGATGCAAAACGCTATTTGGCTGAATTATTAGCGATATCGTCAAATTATAACCAAGCGTTAGAAATACTAGAAGATACTTGGCAAAAAGATTCTATGAATCCATTATTAATTGCAGTTTGGGGTTCAACTTTAATGATGGATAAGCAGTACGATAAGGCGTTAGAGAAATTTCAGCTTGCGATTAGTTTTGGTGGTCAAATGATTTGGGTTAATCGTGATATTGCGTACGCTTACCAATGGAGAGGTGAAGAAGAATTAAGTCTTAAGCATCGATATATTGAAATGAAAAACATTGGCTATTTTGATAACGGCGATCAGGAGTTTATCACCGCAACAAAACAAAATGGACTGTTAGGTTTTTGGCAATGGCGTCTTCCGTTACTGTTGGAAAAGTGGCATGCAGGAAAACTGCATGGTTGTTATATTGCGGAGGCTTATGCTGGCGTTAGAGATTTTCAAAAAATGTTGCAATGGTTTAATACCGGACTTGAACAAAAAAGCGAAATTTGTTTTCAATTGGTGAAACGCTCACCTGAATTTCATTATTTCAAAATGGAGCCAGAGTTCAAATCATTATTATCAAAGTTCGATATAACAATTTGATTTAGTTTTAACCTAAATCTCTGGCCCGCTCTAGTGGAAAAGGTTATTCATATATAGTGAGATAACTTGATGGTTTCGGATAGTACTATCGCTTAATCGCCATGCCTGTTGGTCTGACATTTTTTCCGTTTCTGCTTTTAGATGGCTCGCAAGACCAGTTACCATTTTTTTTCTTACAAGCAGCAAATTTATGCCCTTTTTTTCCACACTGATCCAATGCTCTAGATATAGAGCTACTAGAACCGCAACTGGCTCCCATACTTCCACCAACCGCGGCTTGAACCGCTGGAAGTAAAAGGCTTTTAGAAGGGGTATCCGAACAAGGAAGTTTTGCACTATCTGGGTCATACTTGCAGTCATCCTTTTTCTTCAATTTTTTCTTACAGTCTGGAAGGCGAGCGCTATTTGGATCCCACTGGCAATCATCATCTGCCCCCTGTTGTTGAGAGCTCTGTATGCTCATGGATGTTGTCGGTTTGAAGTTGACTCTTGGTGGTGGATGTCCCGCTTTTTTGCAAGCGTTAGTCGCGGCTCCTCTGCTAGTATCATAAACCTCTACGGTTGCTCCGTTACCGCAAAGAACCTTTCTTGGTGCTTTCTTTGCATCAACGAAATGGCTAGCCGCTACGCTAAATAGGATCACAACATAGATAATATTTTTAAATTTGACAGTCATGCTTAAACTCCTTAGTTTTATCAGTGTTAGTTAAAATCTTGAGATTACTTGTTTAGTATTTATTCTTAGGTTTAGCCGGTTTTTCCTTAGGTTTAGTAGGCTTTTTCTTAGGTTCGGTAGTTTTTTTCTTGGATCCAGATTTGGCTGGAATGACCGGGCTAATCTTTTGCTTGTTTCCTTTTAAATCTGTTGGTGCTCCACCGCCAGTATGGGATGGAAGTGTAGTAAATCCTCCGTTTTGAATTTGCAAACCGGGTTGCACGCTGCCTGTTTCACACGAAACTCGAAAAGATTTTCTTGGAACCGAAAGAATGATATTTTGACTATTGTCACCAACAATATTGAGCCCTTGCATTACGTCTTGAGTCATCAGTGGCGCGGCAATGCCACCTCCGGTAGAGAGAGTGGTTGTCGCAGGAGCAGACCATGTCAAATTACGTACTCTGTTGACTCGCTTCTTTTGACCTTTTTTGATTGAGAAATCTTTGACTGTTACATCTGCCAAACTCTGCCCAACGAAAACTGCTTTTCCACTAAAGTCATTACCTGCCTTAATGGTTCCGGTAAACTTGACTTTAGTCGGACAAATTTGATTTCCAAACGGTTTTTTTGAGTTCTTGATCGGTTTCATTTTTAGTTTGATAGTGCTTTTTCCTGCTAGCTGTAGTGTGCCTGGGCCTGCATCGTTGCAACTCATCGCATAGTTTCGTTGCGCACTTTGGAACTCATGATTAACACCTATAACACGCATTTTCCCTCGTTCTTTACCGGGTCCATTTGGTATTGGGTAATCATGTGCATAATTCGCATAACCTTGGTGATCTGTTGTGACCTGATGTATTCCAGACAGCTTTTTCTTAAACGCTTCGTCGATGTGTTCGTAACGAAAACGAACGAGTTGGTTTGGCTTGTTAGTGCTAAGTGCTCCTTTTAATTGGACTTTACAAACACCTCCCATTGTCACTTGTTTATCAATGCGAAACTCGACATCGCTCACATTGATTGGTTCTTGATAGTTGGTTGCTTTACATAGTGCACCCACATTTAATTGCCCAACTTGGCTAAATTGAGTCGGAGGATTGCTAAAGCCTACTTTTTTCTTACAGTGAGACTTAATTTCTAGAGGAATAATTAAGGCATTATTGACGGAAGAATCTGAACCTAATATTGTTTCAAGGTCAAATCCTTGGTTCAGTTTAGCATTAACATGGTCGTTACAAGCTTTTATGAGTGTAGGATTATCTGCAAATAAGACTTGCTGACCCGGCATAGTAAGAGCCTTCCACGAGTCGCCATTATTGCCTGAAATACTCTGATTTTCCCCGTTAAGTCCTTGAAATTGGTGAGTTGCATTACCTAGCTTGATGACAAGATCATGCAAATATCCTTTGTCACAAGAGCCTCTGTATTTCAATTTGACAGACGAGTTAAGGGCAGGGCTGCGAGCGTATTTAGACTTATCAACCAAATGTGATTGAACGGTAATGGACTCCGGATTGCTAGAAACAATTTTGGCGTCAAAATCAGCATAGGCGCTTGTCACTATTGATAACAAAGGTATAGAAAATATACCTTTTGCTAAACTCTTATTGATGACCGATCTTCTTTGTTTTTGGTTTGTCATTTTAACTCCTTTATCTTCAGTCTAATTGATGTAAATAGGTAGCAACTTACTTTGTGCGATAAGTAATCCCTTTGAGTCAAATGAAGACACTCGCCAGTAATAGGTCCGATCTTTTTTTAAGGAATTTAAAACAAAATCGCTCAAAAAGGTTTCGTTATTTGAGGATGGTAAAATCATTCCTCTAACGAGAGTAAATTCGTTGTTTTCAGGAAAATGACTAGAGTCCGTTTGGTTATCTTTTCGCTTTGTTAAAATTTGTAACTGATAGACATCAGTTTTTGGTACTTTTGGCCAGTTAAATAGAGTTTCACTGGATATAGCTGGGGTGCTCGGGTTTACGCCTTGAATTAAAGGAATGTTCTTTCTTTCAGGGAATATTTGATAGCCGATAGTTGTGCTGATGATTTCGCTTGGACAGCTCTTATCGCTGTTCTCTTGCAGGCCAACTTGATCGATTCTCGTCGCGCAAAACCTTACATAAAATCGGCCGGTACGTTCCGTCGGTAAGTTAGGACTAAGGATTTCGGCTTGCTGCAATGCGGATAGTTGCTCGTTAACGAGAGACAGATTTCGAAATAAAGGGTCTCCAATAACATTAGAAGCGTCAGCTAATTGCCAGACGCCTCGTAACACGCCGGTTCCTTGATAACTGATTTCCAATTTAGCTTGCAACCGTTTATTTTGCTCAGTAAAACGTACCCGGGTATCATCCGTAAAGCTAAGATCAATGCGGTTAATTTGTAGGGTGGTGGCTTGCTGCCTAAATCTGCTAAGTCCAGGCCGAGTTGTCACTTGATTCCTATCAACTAGATTAATAGTGACGAATGCGGATGGGGCGCTTTCCTCGCCATCTTCGAATGCTCTGCTATATCTCAACTGTCTGATATTCATAGACCACCAAGATTGTGCTTGAGCGGGCGTAATAGTAAGGCTTTCGCTAACAACAACAGGTTGTGGAGTCGAACTCGTTGGTGCAACGACGGTAATAATTTGACTTACACTTTCAAGTGGAAAAAGAGAAGTTGTCCTAACGAAGTCCCCTTGATAAGAGTTCGCATTTCGTCGGTTTAAAGTCACTGTCCAATCTAATGTCTGAGTCATGCCTGTATTAATATTGACATCTAGCACAGTAGGTGAAACGCTAACATCCGTAATATCAGCCCGCACTATTGGCGACAAGCCCAATAACAATACAAAACAAACGATAATTTTAGAATATTTCATTACTCTTCTCCTGCCGCCCAATAGACTTCTAGTTTCAATAGTAATTGATAACTATCAACAGCATCTTGTGAGCTAATTTCACTTTCATTCCAGATTGAACTGAAAGCCACATTCAGACCTGGGTCACTATTGATGGCTTTTTTTGCCATCCAATTGAGTGATAACGACGACTGGATGTTCTGATAGGTTTGGGTAAGTAGTTCCTCAGCAAAAAGGCTGTCTTGTTTTGACGAATTATGGCTAAGATAAACAACCAGCGTGTCGGTTAGAAAACTCATGGAGGCCTGAAAGCCTAAATTTACACTGGTCTGAGAATTGCCTGTTGCCAGCTCATCATAAGTTGATTTTTGAAGTGTTGGTGAAAAGGACCAATTTGCTTGCGGACTATAACTTAAAGCGAGCGATGTAAAGTTGTTTTTGGAATCAGAACGTGGAGTCGCAAGAATTTGCCCTTCTGGAGTTATCGACAATGCATTATTGATGAATTTATTACGTGTATGTTGGAGCGACCAATTAAACTTTTGTTGCTGAAAAGTCGCCGTGAACTTTGAGTCGAGAGTTTCTTCGTCGAGATCAGCACCCACTAGCAGAGCATCACTCTTTTTTTGTTCACGACTAGATTCACCAAACTGAACTGAAAAGCTTGGGTGACCAACTCTTTCCCAAAAAGAGTCTTCCATTTCCACCTTTGGATTATAAGATATTTGAATTTGATTTTGCTTAGACGTTTGTGTGGCAAGCGATTCGTTGTTATCGATGTTATTTTGCACCTTTAACCCATTGAGCAACACTTGTACTTCTGTCCATGATAATTGCAAGGAACTTTGCGTGTTTTGCAAGTCACCTGCAAGACCGGCATTGGCCATTGAGAAGTAATTTACTCCTACTTCTTGTTGTTGTAGTGAGAGCTCCCAATATGAGAGTTCAAAAACCTCTAACCATTCTTTAAATAACCCCCGGCTATTAATTGCTAAGCGATAGCGACTAGCATGATCTTCTTGCTCCGGCTCGCCGAATTCGAATCCATCAATATCAATTTGGGATTGTGCCTTTTCAATTTGCAAGCTAAGAGACTCTTCAAACCAATGGGAATTGGTGCCGATAAACCAAGTTTTTCCTCCATAACTATGAGCGTGGCTTTCTTCTCCAAATACATCGTAATTGATTCCAATACCAATCCCGCTAAGCAGGGATTGGCTATCGAGATATCCTCCAATTATAGATACCTGTGAAGCGTCACTATCGTAAGGTAAAAAATCAAACGTGACACCTTTACTTCGAGAGTCTTTATCATTGGAAAACAACAAGTCTCTTTTTGATGAAATAGTCGGATCAGTATTCATTACAAATGCCTTGACGGCGTAAAGTCCCTGCTCATCGCTGAGGCTTGCACTTATGCCCCGACGATTAAAACCATTAAAGACCAAGCCATTACTTTCGATTGCTTGGTTACCAATAGCGAAACCAAGTTTGCCGTATTGGGTGGGTTTCTCGATGCCGATATAGTAGTTTGGAAGCTCTAGGTTTTCGCCGCTCAAGGTGCTTCCATCAGTGCGATGCTGAGCGTCAAGTTGAGTTGTAATGTGAAAATTTTGACCAAGACGCTTTGCTTGTAAGCGCAACGCGGATTCACTTAGGCGTTCGATTTCGTCGGCAAATTCACTGTTTTTTTCTGAGTCCAGTGCATAGCTAGCAGAGGTTGTTAATTCTGTACCGGTTTGCCAGTTCTCGCGGTAGAAGGTAAGTCGTTTGTTATAAACAGTTAGGTCTTCACCTTCATCATTGGCAACCTCAATTATTACAAGATAACTACCAGGTGGCACAGAGCTGGAGTGATTTAAATAGAGGATCCCCTTTTCGTATACCAACATAGCACTAACATCATACTCTCCAAGAGAGGCGCTAATATCATCCAAATCAATCAATGATTGGTGTTGTGGCTCTATTGAAATAACAAATGGATCTGAATGATCTAAGTTGATTTTACTGTTTGCAAAAACATGATTAGAAAAAAGTATTAGGCAGCATACAATCATTGCATTGCTAATCAGTATTCGCTGAAGTCGTTTTAAATATTGTGGCTTTGCTAAAGAATTCATATTGAATATGCTTAACCCTATTGTTATTAGTGCTCGCGGCAGTCAACTAGTGAGGGCAAATATTAGAATAGGGATGGTGCAGAAATCTTGAGGAGACTTTGAGCTAGTTGTGATTAAGTCTAACTATGGGTAAGTAAGGTGTGGTGCTCAATGCTTTGGCTTGTTGCGTTCAACTACTTGATATCAAGAAGCATCCAAGTTAGATGGTAACGAACCAAAGTCACAATTCATCACGCTCCTATTGCGGTTTGTACGCACAACTTATTTAAAACTACATTATAAGTTTTAAGCAAGAGTTTCCCATGCCCAAAAGCGTGGTTTTTACTTTTTTGAGTTCCAATCAACGACCATAGAAATCAGGACTATAGATACAATAAGCTGAAGAATGCCAATGAATATGTAGATAAGAATATTGAAGATAATATGATTCCCGCGATAACACGTCAGTTAAAAAGTATTGAACAACACTAGATCTCCAAATTCTCAATGGCCAGTCATTAAGCTTTCGTCGGTTGATCAACTTCGAAAGGCAACAGTTTAGAATTTTGGCGGGTGACGATATGCTACATTTTGGAATTCAAAACATAGAAGTTGCTAATTGGTCGAGTAAAACTCAGTCTACTCGATTAATTAGTCAAAATTGGACTTTAGTGGTCACATTCTCACCCAATTAACATCAAGCTCTAAGTGGTTGTTTTTTAGATTATTAACTCAGTATTTAGAGCTAGTCGCTTAATGTCATTAGCAGATGACCCGAACATGATGGCTAATACAAATATTCACATGCAATTGCGATTAGGGAGCTTACAAAATGATGAACAACCTTCGGCAAAAAACGTTTATATAGTTTTTGTTACTGTCAGTACAGTTATAATTTTGAAGCAAAAATAATTAGAGTAGAAACCTTGAGCAACGGTCGAGAAGACCTCTCTGGCCTACGGGAATCTATATTTGGAGCGAGAAGGCAATAGCAGAATTGCTCTTGGTACAACTTACATAGCCGAAGATGTGATGGTGATGAGCGGCAGCTATGATGTTTACTACCAATTTGGGAGAGTGAAAATTACCCAGTATATTATGTGAGTCGCAATTTTTTATGTTAACAAAGGAAAATAAAATGAAGAAAAACTTAATTGGTGTTGTCGTGCTATCTAGTTTCCTTACGCCAACAATCTGGGCCGGTGCTACGTCAGATATGCCGGTAGAAATTGATCTAGTAGAACGAACAGCACAAGGCAATATGCTCGACGCAAGATTTTCTGATAATGAATTCGAAAGGATTGGTTGCGGGTTGTCATCAACGGTTCATGCCAACGGAGAAATTACTCAACAAGGCTGGTGTCAGGCATCATTAACCAAAGGCGAAAATACAATCTGTTTTACCGAGCATTGGGCATTGCTCGATCAGATTAAAGCAGTAGATGATTATTCATTTATAAAGTTTAGATGGGATAAGCTAGGTGATTGCACCTTTATACACGTCTCGACTCAATCACAATATATTCCCAAAAACGTCAACTAATAATGGCGTATTTAGTTAAACGTATTGTGAGTAAATAGAAATAGCTTTAAAAGCTAACCTTCGAGTCTAAAATAGAAAGGAAATAAACATGAAAATGCTGCAAACGATATTAGCTTTTTCGTTGATGCTTGCTTTGATTAGCTCTCAGCAAGCCAGCGCGAAAGCGGCAAACAAGAATTGCTCGATGAAAAAAGAAACCTCCTCCTATATCGACCATAAGAAACCTTTAGTAGCGGGAGTTGAGGTTGGCAAATTTTACAAAGCCCACATGCAACGTATTATCGCTTTAAAGAAAACAGGTCACTTTAAAAATTTTGAAGTTGTCAGTCAATCGGTCGATGTCCAGCCTAGTTATGATAATAGCAATATCTCAACTTTGATGATTCGAGTGACTATAAAATTTGATTTAAACTATGATGCGGTTTCTAAACTGTACAAAGATTTTAAAAATTCAACCATCAATATTTCGACCTATGAAGTTAGAAATTGTTGATATTGAAACTCTAGGTATAAGTTAAGTTTTAGGTTTAATTAAACATTAAACCTAAAATGCATCACATCGCCGTCTTTAACGAGGTAGTCTTTACCTTCCAAACGCCATTTACCGGCCTCTTTGGCACCAGCTTCGCCATTAAACTCAATAAAGTCATCGTAGGCAATCACTTCGGCACGAATAAAGCCTTTCTCAAAATCACCGTGGATGACTCCAGCAGCTTGAGGTGCCGTTGCATCGACTTTAACCGTCCAAGCTCTGACTTCTTTTACCCCAGCGGTGAAGTAAGTTTGTAAATGGAGTAGCTCATAACCTGAGCGGATAACCCGGTTAAGCCCTGGTTCTTCGAGTCCCATTTCTTCTAGGAACTCGGCTTGTTCTTCTGCTTCTAAACCAGCAATTTCAGATTCCATCGAGGCGCAGATTGCAACCACGGTCGCATTTTCTTTTGCAGCCAATTCTTTGACTTGATCGAGGAATGGATTGTTCTCAAAACCATCTTCACTGACGTTGGCAATATACATGGTCGGCTTGCTCGTAATCATTTGCATGCTTTTGATGGCTTTTTGCTCGTCCTTGTCCCAATCGCCAGCACGGATTGGTAAACCGTCATCCAAAAGCGCCTTAAATTTGGTGAGTAGCTCAACTAATGCTTTGGCATCTTTATCACCACTTTTAGCGATCTTGGTATTACGTAGGATTTGTTTTTCAACCGATTCCAAGTCAGCAAGCGCTAACTCCGTATTGATTACGTCAATATCATCCAGTGGGTCGATCTTATTTTCAACGTGAATAACATCATCGTTTTCAAAACATCTAACCACGTGCGCAATGGCATCAGTTTCTCGAATATTGCCTAAGAACTGATTACCTAAGCCTTCTCCTTTGGAAGCCCCTTTTACCAGGCCCGCGATGTCAACAAACTCCATGGTGGTTGGAAGAACTTTTTCTGGATTAACAATAGCCGCTAACGCGTCTAAACGAGGGTCGGGCATTGGCACAACACCGGTATTTGGCTCTATGGTACAAAACGGATAGTTTTGCGCGTCGATGCCCGCATCTGTTAACGCGTTGAATAAGGTTGATTTACCGACGTTGGGTAAGCCTACGATGCCACATTTAAAACCCATGAATTACTCCAAAATACAGTCGCGAGTTTCTAGTCGCGAGTTTCTAAATTCTTATTTAAATTCAGCTATCTAGCTGACGATTACTCTTTTTTAATTTTTCTAGCAACTAGCAACTAGCAACTAGCAACTAGCAACTAGCAACTAGCAACTAGCAACTAGCATTTAGCAACTTATACCTCTGCCTTAAATCCATGCAT
Source organism: Kangiellaceae bacterium (assembly GCA_039969155.1). Lineage (GTDB taxonomy): Bacteria > Pseudomonadota > Gammaproteobacteria > Enterobacterales > Kangiellaceae. Next base: position 10,251 of record JBDVOJ010000034.1, on the reverse strand, counting down.
GCTTTGCATGACTTTATCATGTTCACCGCTGATCATATCTGGCGTATGACGCAACGCTTCATCGATGCTTTCATCGATGGCTCGTTGTTCGTTGGCGGGGGCTTTGCCCAGCACATAATTGGTGACTTGGTTTTTATTACCGGGATGACCAATACCAATTCTTAATCGGTAGAAGTCTCGGCAGTTGGCGAGTGATTTAATAATATCTCTCAAGCCATTGTGACCGCCGTGTCCTCCGGACTGTTTTAACTTAACGGTTCCCGGATCAATATCGAGTTCGTCGTGGGCAACTAAGATTTCATCAGGGAGAATTTTGTAGAAAGTTGCTAATGCGCCAACAGATTTTCCGCTTAAGTTCATGAAAGTATTGGGGATTAACAAGCGACAATCAGAGTTTCCGATCATTCCTCGACCGACGTGGCCAAAAAATTTAGTTTCCAATTGAAGTGGGATTGAGTAGTCATTTGCCAAGGCTCTGACATACCATTCGCCGGCATTATGTCTTGTGTTCTGATATTCTGGCCCTGGATTTCCCAAGCCAACGATAAGTTTAATCCGAGACATAATTATTAGGGTTCTTGCTAGTTGATTCTAATTAAGTATTTTAATTAGACAAATAACCTGCCCAAGAAGGGCAGGTTAAATAACCGAGTTTATTCAGTTGCAGCTTCGCCTTCAGCTTCGCCGTCTTCTTCGCCTTCAGCATCAGATACTGCAGCACGAGTTTTGTGGATAGTCGCAACCGCTTGGTCATGATCTTCACCATGAGACAATTCAACGATTTCAACACCTTTTGGTAATACGATGTCAGAAAGGTGAATGATTGCATCCATTTCAGCGTTAGCCATATCAACTTCGATGTACTCAGGAAGGTTCTTAGGTAGACAAGAAACTTCAACCGTGGTGTAGCTATGGTTTACAACACCGCCAGCTTTAACACCCGGGCAGTTTTCTTCGTTGATAAAGTGCAGCGGTACACTGGTTTGTAATTTCTGAGTTGCGCTGATACGCATAAAGTCAGCATGAGTGACTTTTGGCTTGAAAGGGTGACGTTGAAGGTCTTTCAAAATGACTTTTTCAGTCTTCTTGCCAGCTTTCAAAGTTAAGATGTGCGAGTAAAACGCCTCATCTTCTAAATGCTTGATAATTTCTTTGTGACTTAAAGAAATTGGTTGTGGTTTCTTTCCAGCACCGTAAACGATACCTGGAATTCTGTCTTCAAGACGTCGTAGGCGGCGGCTCGCACCTTTCCCTAGATCTTCTCGAAGCTCTACATTTACTTCAAATGATTCGCTCATTTTAATTCTCCAAAAAATAAATTTAATCCCCGACCGCGACCAGTTCGAGGAAGTGTTCCCAAGTTACTTTCCATCAGGCGAGCAAAAAGGGCGGCGAATTATAAGGCAGATGCGGGTTAAGTGCAATCAAAGTAAGAGTAAAGTCAGACGAATTCACCACAGAGGCACAGAGAACACAGAGGAAAAGGCGGTTTATATGAAAAAAGGTGTTTTATTTGATGATGATTGGGAGTGGGGGAGTTAAATTATGGGTTTAAAACTAAATAACCACTGAGAACCGGGCATTCTGGATATACAATCAGTCTATAAGAATATAACAAAGGCACTAAGACTTAGAGATTAAACCTCCGCGAACTCTGTGCCTCTGTGGTGAAATGTCTCAGATTACTCCATAAACATCGTGCTTAGGGAGGCTTCCTCGTTGATACGCTTAATTGACTCACCGAGCATTTCAGAAAGCGTTAGCACAGTAATACGGTCGCATTTTCTTGCTTCTTCAGAAAGAGGAATAGTGTCAGTCACAACTAATTGGTCTAACGCCGAATTAGTGATATTTTCGATCGCTTTGCCGGAAAGAACCGCATGAGTAGCATAAGCTGAAACACTTCTCGCGCCATTTTCTTTTAAAGCGCCGGCCGCTGTCGCTAAAGTTCCGGCGGTATCCACCATATCATCAACAATGATGCAGTCTCTTCCGGCTACATCACCAATGATATGCATGACTTCCGCTTTATTGGCTTCCGGGCGACGTTTATCGATAATTGCCAACTCTGAGTCATTTAATCGTTTTGCGACAGCTCTGGCACGCACAACACCACCAACATCAGGTGAAACAACGATTTCATCACCGGTAGCATTGGCTTGTATATGGTCAATCAGGATTGGCGTAGCGTAGACATTGTCCACTGGGATATCGAAAAAACCTTGAATTTGGTCAGCATGTAAATCAACGGTTAATACTCGATTAATTCCTACCACAGCCATCATGTCGGCAACGACTTTTGCACTAATCGGTACTCGAGCACTTCTTACTCGGCGATCTTGTCGCGCATATCCAAAATAAGGCACTACTGCTGTGATTCTGCCAGCTGAAGCTCGATGAAGAGCGTCTGCCATTATGACAAGCTCCATCAAGCTTTCATTAGTCGGTGCACAAGTCGATTGAATAATGAAAACGTCCATGCCTCGTACATTCTCTAAGATTTCGGTATTTACTTCGCCGTCGCTAAAACGCGAAACCTTAGCTTTTCCAAGCTCACATCCAAGATAGGAGGCGACTTTATTAGCGAGTTCTGGCGTAGCATTGCCACTGAAAAGCATGAGTTCAGACATGGGTAATCCCCGTATTATTATTTTGGATTGAAATGAAAAACGAATGATACAACAAGATCGCTGTATTTTCTTTATTTAAGATTAAATTGCTAGCAGGTTTATGATTCAAAGCGCGGTTAAACAAGGTGACGGTTTTCATAGTAGCTTTGATTAAACACAGAGACTTGATATAAGGAAATATGGCTGGGATGGCAGGATTTGAACCTGCGCATGACGGGATCAAAACCCGTTGCCTTACCGCTTGGCGACATCCCAGCAATGTGTTATCAATCGAGAATACTGAAACTAAGCTTTGCTTTCAATAGCAGTATAGCCTAGTTTTTTGTGCAATCTTGATTGATTGACTCCACGAGCGACAAAAGTTTGCCATCTCGGGTCACATAGGGCGGCTATTTTACTAGCTTCTTGCTGATTGTCAAAGACAGAAAATAGACAACTTCCTGACCCTGTCATTCTAGCATTACTTGAATGCTGTTTTAGCCAATCAAGTGCCTCGTTTACCTTAGAATTATCATCAACAACGAGCGATTGCATGGTGTTGAAGCCGTTAAAAGGTAGCCCCAGTGTTTCGAGGTCGCGTATTGTGATGGCTTTGCTATTTCTTGTCAACAGTGGATTTGAAAAAATTTCATGTGTTGAAATATGACAAGCCGGTTGGATGACTAAGAAGTAGGCAGTAGGGAGTTTATGAGGTGTAATAATCTCTCCAATCCCTTCAACAAATGCGCTTTGGCCTCGCACAAAAATAGGGACATCTGCTCCTAACGATTGGCCAAATTTAGCGAGTTGCTGCAGACTAAATTTGGTATTCCACAAATGATTGAGTGCTACTAACGCCGTTGCGCAGTCAGAGCTTCCACCCCCAACACCACCGCCAACGGGTGATCTTTTTATCAAATGCAGGTGTGCACCCTGTGGGCAGTTACTTTCGGCTTTTAACTTATTGGCTGCGGCAACCACCAAATTATCGCTCGAATTCAGTGTTTCGTTGTCACAACTGAAGGTTATTTTCCCGGTTGTATTTATCGAGATCTCCAAATCGTCACCAAAATCAAGTAATTGAAAGTAGCTTTGGAGTAAATGGTATCCATCATTGCGTTGGCCAACAAACTGCAAAAAAAGATTGAGCTTTACTGGGCAAGGCCAGCTTGTTTTCGATTCGAACTCCATTCTTGAGTTCTTTGGCTGAGACGTCTCTGGTTGGTTGAATAGGTTCAATGGCTTGTACGTTTTAGTTTGCTTTGGTTTCTACTAAGACTGTTAGTTAAATCAATACGCTTAATAGGTAGTTTAATCTATTGATAAAAAGCCCATTTTTTAGCGACCACTTTAATGTTCATATTGGGGTGTTGAGCTTTAATCATCTTGGGCAAATCGTACCCTTGAAACATGCGATATTTAGTTATATCAATTTGCCAATAACCCATTTCTATTTTTGTAATTCTATTTTGCTTATCTCTTGTGACCATTTCTCCAGGTGTACCAGAGGGTAAGCCTTTGACCCAATAAGATAATGCATCTATTGGAAAGTCCCAGCCCAGTGCCTGTTGTAAGAGAATTTGTGAGTCGCTATGAATCATGGTGTCATGGTCTGGTATATCGAGTGTTGCTTGATATTTTTCTTGAACCAAATGCGCGTAGGTGACTCCAAAAGCGCCACTCATTAAGAAATCAAACTGGTCGCCGTTTTTTTGCCAATCTAAACTTGCGGTAACGTTATCTTGTGGGGTTTGAATGGCAACTCGTGCTTCGAGTTGCCAATGATTGAGTTCGGTTAATGCGGGCGGCCTACTCGGGTCAACTAACTTTAGGCTCGGTTTGGTGGCACAACCCGATACAAGTATTAGCGATAGGAGCAGTAATATCGGCTTTGAAAGGTTATACAGCAAGTGATGAGTCCCTGTTTAAATCGCTAGTTAGCTTCAGGGAGTTTAACACCCAAGCGTTCAATGGTGGTAAACAATAGGTAATTTTTAGGATCTAGTTCTCTCGCTTTTTCCCAAAAAAGCATCGCTTTTTCCTTGTTACCGGTTTGCCAATGGACTTCACCAATATGAGTCGCTACATCAGCGCTAGGGGACATTTTATAGGCCAAGTTTAGAAATTGAAGCGCTTCTCGATGTTCTCCTTTGCGAAAAGCAAGCCAGCCTTTGCTGTCGACCACCGCGGCATTGTTGGGCATGGCTAAGTAAGCCTTCTCAATTAATTCCGCAGCATAATCTAACTCCTGATTAACATCTGCCAAAGTATATCCGAGGGCGTTCATTATATTGGAATTCTCTGGATCGATTGCGAGTAAGTGTTTAAAGTCGGCGATCATTTCGTCATACAGACCTAAAGGTTCTTTGTAGAGCGCACGTGCATATAGGTAATCTCGATCTTGTGGCTTTTCCAGGAGCGCATCATTAAGCCAATCAACGGCTTGTTGAAAGTGGCGGTTATTGCGCAGTAAAGCGGCTGCGGCTAAGTCAAGTTGATGACGCTTTTGTTCGTCAGTAAACCTCGTTCGAGTCGCTCGTAACATGGGAATCAATTGTTCTGGTTTATCAGTTAACTCCATCAATCTAAGTTGCTTAAACACTAAGCTAATCTCCTGAGGATGAGCTGAAATAGCCGACTCAACTCGGGTGAGCGCTTGTTGTTTAGATCGATATTGGTTAAGGAGTTCCACTTCGATATTGATCAGTTGAACCTCGGCATCGAGGGATTCTGCAAATTTTGGATTGCGTACAGTATCAAGTGCTTTGTCTACTTGCCCTATTAAGGCGTAAATTTTGGCCAACTCAATTTTGGAACGAGTCAAATACTTACCTTCTGATACTAGGCTATAGCAAGCTATAGCTTGCTCATACTGCTTTATCTGCGAGGCCGAATTACCGCAGAAAAAATACGCTAATTGTGGTTTATAGTCTTTACCTAATACACGCCTAAAATACTTTAAGCTATTTTGATAGTCTGAGGTGGCAAAATAAGTCGAAGCCAAATAAAAGGAAGCTTTATAGTCTTTCTTATTGCTTTTGAGCCAGTTGCTATAGTGTTGTTTGGCTAAATCAAATTTACGCAAATCGTAAAGTAGCTGGCCTAGCATATGGCTAATTTCAGCAGATTTCGGAAAGTCACCATGCAGCTTTCTAAGGAATGCTTCAGCTTTTTCATCCTGACGAGATTGATATAATAATCGGGTCATTAAGTCGATGGCTGGAATAAAGTCTGGCTTAATTGACAGTGCCGCTCGGATTTCGGTGAAAGCCTGCTTCATAATTTCAGCTGGTCTTGGTGTTAGTTTTGCTACTCTCGCAAAGAAAGCGCCTCGAGCGTACAACACCGCAATATTATCCGAATAGTTTGCAGTAAGCTGAGTAAAATAGGCATTTGCCACGGGCGGAGAGTGAGATTCAACCATTTCATCTAAGAGTACAGCGAGCTCCGCGCTATCGGTGACTAGACGGAACAATCCCGCCGAACTTTCCACGGCTTGGTCTATTTCTTGATGGGATAGTTGTGCCTGTATCTTTGTGGTTAAGGCTTCAATATTGTCGGGATCTATGGTTAACCATAACTCCGAAGCTTGCAGTTTTGCCAAGCTATCGTTTGACTGAGCTGCAGCATCAATCGCTAGCTGGATTAAGTTAATGCTTTGTGAGAGACGAGCAGCGGATAGGTAATAACTAGTCGCGACTTCAAACTGTTGATTGGCGCTGGCTAAATCTGCTGCAATTATGGCTTCATAGAGATCGGCTCTTTCTCGGTCTGTCAAGTGTGATATGTCTTCAAACTCGTGGTTCTGCTGCGGAGTTTGGTATTCAACCAATGGTTTTTGGCTGGCACAACTCACTAGCGAGAGGCATGCGATAAAAAACACAGGTTTGATTATAGTATTCAGTTTCATTTGCGAGTTTTATTGCTCTTTTTAAGATCAAACAATTAATAAGTACTATGATATTCGCTACGCTATCAAATAGCTACCCAAAGGCGCTAGACTATGACCTCAGGGGGCTGATTCAATCTATTGATTTTTCTCAGCGGGTTCAAAGCAATCGCTTTTTAGGCCCGCTGACCAATACAAATAACCAGAGGAATCGCTCTAGCATTGGCAAATTATCAAAATAACTGGCTGCTAACTACAAATTGCTAGCAATTCACGATAGAATTGCAACCCAATCCAATGCGCTTTCTTAAGACTGGTTAACTTTGCAATCTACTGACATTCAATTTCGCAGAACAAGCTTTCAATTGGCTACTTTTAAGCCAGTTAATAAAGGTTTGTGGAGCGAGCATCTCAACATCTTGTCTGTAGACCAAGTTATTGCATTCTTGTTCCATTCATAGCGTAATTAGTTATGCCTGTATCTATTCTGGGAATAAACCATAAAACCGCGCCCGTTTCTGTTCGAGAGAAAGTTGCGTTCGACCCAAAAAACATAGACTCGGCTCTGCAATCATTAAAGTCTGAGGCGCTGTTGAACGAAACCGCCATCATTTCTACTTGTAATCGAATGGAGATTATTTATCGAAATGAAATTCACGAAGGGCTGAGTGACGATGCAAATGTCGATTTGGTTGAACAACGCATAGTGAGTTGGCTCGCTCAGCACCATCATCTCGAGAACCAGGAAATCGATGCCCACTGTTATAAGCACCACGGCGAATCGGCGATTAATCACTTAATGTCGGTTGCCTGTGGATTAGATTCCATGGTGTTGGGGGAACCTCAAATTTTGGGGCAGGTTAAAGACGCATTCGGCTATGCTAACAACGCCGGTACGATCGGACTTTATTTAAATAGACTATTTCAGCAGACTTTTAGTCTTGCGAAACAAGTTCGTACCGATACTCAAATTGGCGAGAGTGCAGTTTCAGTTGCCTATGCTGCAATCACTTTAGCAAAACGTATTTTTGATGATTTTAGCAAAGTGACTGCGTTGTTTATTGGCGCAGGTGAAACCATTGAGTTAGCGGCTCGGCATTTAGCTAGACAAGGCGTTGTTAATATAAAAGTTGCTAATCGAACGGTTGAAAGAGCTCAGTTGCTGGCATCTGAATTTGGTGGTACAGCGCATAGTCTGGCTTCGTTGCCAGAACTAATAGAACACGCCGATATTGTCATCAGCTCGACAGCTAGTCCTGTGCCTATTATCGGTAAGGGACTGATGGAAAAAGCGATTGCCGCGCGAAAGCATCGCTCAATGTTTATGGTTGACTTAGCTGTGCCAAGAGATATTGAACCAGAAGTTGCGGATCTTAATGATGTTTATTTATACACCGTCGACGACATGCAAGGTGTGATTCAAGAAAACTTGAAACTAAGGGAAGAGGCCGCTAAAGAGGCTTCGGATATCGTCAGTTTGCATGTAGAGAAATATAACACTTGGCTTCATTCGTTATCATCGGTTTCCATACTAAAAGCGTTTAGAAGTCAGATTGAACAAGTTAAGCAAGATGAGTTAAAACGAGTATTGGCTAAACTGGACGGAGATAGTGGTAATTCATTGGCTCAGTCAGATAACGAAAAGACCGAACAATTACTTAATGAGTTTGCCAATAGACTGACTCAAAAATTCTTACATGAACCCAGCAAATTAATAAGACGAGCTGGGGAAGATAAAGATTTCAAAACGCTAAAAACAATAACAGAAGTATTTGGACTAGATGACTAGTTACCACCTAATTCTTTGCTTATGAACGCATCATACCAAATTGAAAAGTAGAACATTATGAAAGATTCAATCTTAAGAAAATTAGAAACGCTTACCGAACGTCATGAAGAAGTAGGACACTTGTTGGGTGACCCAGATGTTATCGGCGATCAAAATAAATTTAGGGATCTCTCTAAAGAGTATTCGCAACTCGAAGAAGTGGTGAGTTGTTTCGCAAAATACAATCAGTTGATCGAAGACATGAACTCGGCAGAAGAAATGATGAAAGACTCAGATCCAGATATGCGAGAAATGGCTGAAGAAGATCTCAAAACCTGTAAAGAGCAGTTAGAACCCACAGAAGTTCAATTGCAAAAACTTCTGTTACCGAAAGATCCTAATGACGACAAAAACATATTCCTAGAAGTAAGAGCTGGGACTGGTGGTGATGAGGCCGCACTTTTCGCTGGCGACCTTTTTAGAATGTATAGTCGCTATGCGGAAAAAAATCGCTGGCAAATTGAAGTGCTTAGTGAAACGCGCAGTGAGCAAGGTGGCTACAAAGAAATAATTTGTCTGGTGTCTGGTAATGATGTTTATTCAAAACTCAAGTTTGAGTCAGGTGCGCATCGAGTACAGCGTGTCCCGGAAACTGAGTCACAAGGTCGAGTTCATACTTCGGCATGTACGGTGGCGGTAATGCCTGAAGCCGATGAGCTAGATGATATTGAAATCAATCCGTCGGACATTCGAGTGGACACCTTCAGAGCATCCGGTGCGGGTGGTCAGCATGTTAACAAGACCGACTCAGCCATCCGTATTACTCATTTGCCAACTGGGCTAGTGGTTGAATGTCAAGACGGTCGTTCGCAACATAAGAACAAGGCGCAAGCCTTGAGTGTGTTGAAATCTCGACTGCTGGCAGCACAAGAAGAAAAGGCACATAGTGAGCAAGCTGAAGAGCGGAAAAGTTTGGTTGGTAGCGGCGATCGCTCTGAAAGAATTAGAACTTATAATTTTCCTCAAGGCAGAATGACCGACCATAGAATTAATCTCACTTTATATAAGCTAGATGAAATTATGCAAGGGGATTTAAATCAATTGTTAGAACCGCTAAATAATGAATATCAAGCGGATCAGTTAGCGGCACTTTCAGAGGCTAACTAAGTTAAATTTAAGTGAGTATTCAACTATGAACTCTTCTAGTGAACCAGTAGCTGTTTCCAACGTAACGATTGTTGGTGGAACTCATGGTAATGAGCTCACTGGAATACATTTGATTCAAGAGTGGCAGAAGAACAATGTTGCCAATGAGTATCCTTCGCTTGAACTCAACTACCTTTTGGCTAATCCCGCAGCTCGCAAGGCCAATAAACGATACTTGGATCATGATTTAAATCGGTGTTTTAAAAAAGTTGATTTAGAAAACCCGGCACTTAAAAGCCTCGAACAACAACGAGCCAAAGAGATTAACCAACTGCTTGGTCCTAAAGGAAATCCTAAGACAGACTTAATTATTGATTTGCATACCAGCACAGCCAATATGCAAACTAATATCGTATTAACTCGAATTGACCTATTTCATTTACAGCTAGCAGTCTATTTGAAACAAGAGCTTGAAGATGTTGTGATAACCTCGGAAAAAGAGCTTATGACGGATCATCATTTTTTGGAATCAATTGCGGACAAAGGAATTGTGATCGAGGTTGGGGCGATTCCTCAAGGAAGTCTTCAATTTGATTGTTATCAAAAGACAGAAAATGCTGTTAAAGCGACCCTTAAATTTATTGAGATATATAATGCTCAACGACTGTCCCTAAATAAGCCCCGCCAGCTCGATTTGATGAGCTATCACTCGAAAATTAATTTTCCGACTGATGTTCATGGGGAGATCTCTGCGTGTGTCCATCCCAATTTAATTGGTAAAGCTTACCCACTTATTGTTGCAGGGGACCCCATTTTCAAGAGCTTTGACGGTACTGACA
>JBDVOJ010000033.1:0-11746 GCA_039969155.1 Kangiellaceae bacterium | reverse complement strand
AAGAATTAGGTCGACTTGATGGCGTATTACACAATGCAGCGATGATTAGCGAGCTAACCCCGATTGAATTCACTGAAGTAAATGTTTGGCATGAGATGATGCAAGTAAATCTCAACTCTGTTTTTATGTTGACGCAAGCGTGCATGCCCTTGCTTAGAGAAGCTCCTACTGCATCAATCATTACTACCTCTTCCGGTGTTGGTAAGAAAGGTCGTGCATTTTGGGGTCCCTATGCGGTTTCAAAATTTGCCATAGAAGGCTTCACTCAAGTGCTAGCGGACGAGCTCGAAGGCTCTAACATTAGAGTCAACGCTATCAACCCGGGTGCAACCAGAACTAGAATGCGGGCTACTGCATTTCCAGCTGAAGACGCATCAAGATTAATCTCTCCATCAGAGCTAGAAAATCTCTATTTGTATTTGATGGGAGAGGATAGTGCCGATATTCATGGTCAGTCAATTGACGCGCAACCTAAGTAACTTACACAAACACCGATATTAGAGTCATTGATATGGTTTAGCGGCAATAAACAGCCATATTTTTGACTCTTTCTAAAAACTACACTTCTACATAAATATAAGTTATTGATATTAATAGCTTTAAATTTCTGGCATGTTCATTGCTGTATTACTAAGTACGTAAGCTTGAAATCACACTACATGACTGATTTTTGACAAGCCTGCGATAGTTTAATCATTTTTAGTAATTTGCAGGAAACTCAATCGATATGAAGTCGCAGCAATCCAAGGTCATCGGGCTAGACAACTACCGAAATCATACTTATCAAGGTGAAGAGTTCACTAGTGTTTCAAAACTAGCGCTTCGCCTTCAGCAATCGATTGAAATTAGTCCACTTATGCAGACATTTTGTGAAGAGACTGCAAAAATTGTCCCTTGTGACTCGGTGAGTTTTAATGAGTCGGTACTCGACCTAAGTTTCACCTTTGGTGAAAAACAAGTTCATCACTGTAAATACCAATTGAACCTTGAAGGTGAGCAATTAGGCGAAATTCTTTGCTCACGAAAAACACCATTCAGTATTCGTGAAACCGACTTACTAGAGAGATTGCTTTCTTTATTAATCTACCCGCTTCGTAATGCCCTGCTCTATCACAAAGCGATTGCTCAAGCGCACAGAGATCCACTGACTCAAATAGGTAATCGAGCGGCGTTTGACCTTTGTTTAGAAAAACAAATCTCGGCTCACGAACGCCACCATACAGAATTCTCATTAATGGTGATTGACATCGACCATTTCAAAGAAGTGAACGATACCTATGGTCATATTGCTGGAGACAAGGTACTAAAGATGGTTGCACAAACTATTCGAAAAACATTACGACGCTCTGACGAAGTGTATCGATATGGTGGCGAAGAGTTTGTTGTTATCTTGAGTAATACTCAACAAGGTGGTGCTACATTTATTGCTGAACGAATTCGCAAGGCTATTGAAGAACTTAAAGTTGAACTAAATAAAACCATTTCAGTTACTGCAAGTATTGGCATTTCGGCCAGTGAGAAAACTGAGCAGGTTTCGCAGACTTTGGAGTTTGCTGATAAGGCTTTGTATCAGGCAAAAGAGTCTGGGCGAAATCAAGTGGTTGTTTGTCCGTAACAGTCTTATCCATAACGGTCTTGTCCATAACGTTCTCAGGGGGCGTAGCTCGAGTTATTCCTGCGTTGTAAGGTTAGTAAAGGTTGTGATAAACGCTAACTATCTATTTTCGCTTTTTATATAAATGGGACATTTTTGATTCTAAAGTCAAAAGCGTTTCGCACCGCTTTGCTTGCGTGCGAGTTTCTTTTGTAAGAAGACAAAAGAAACCAAAAACTTCTTTCGTTGAAACGAGCGCGAATCGAGGACGCTGATTGTTTTGGTTATTTAAATAGGTCATCGGTTGGCTTGTAGCGTCCATCGGGTGAAAAAGAACTCGCGGTGCTCAAACAACTTTTTCACTATTCCGATGGACATGGGGCTATTGGTTTGCTCGCAGCCACTGGGCAAAAATCAAAACCTAGGTTCTTTCAAACTTTACAGGCGTTCTGAAGGTAAACGCAATGTACTTACTTTCAAAAAACAACAGCACTTTAATCGCGCTCGCCCAGAGCGCAACGTCAAGGGAATTTTTGCGTTCTTTTGTTGCTCTTGACAAAAGAATGTCGCAGTTAGAGCGCCAGCGCTGCGAAACCGCACTTAAAGAAAGTCAATACACTAAATAGTTTGCTAAGCGGAGTCGAAACATTGGCTTTGGTTCTTACAAAGAACTATAAAAAGAACCACCACTTTCCGCCATCTCAACCAACCGACTAGCAGGCTTAAACCGTTCACCGTATTGAGTCGCAAGACCTTCTAGCTTTTCAACAATAGCCTTCGCTCCAACGGAATCCACATATCGAAATGGCCCACCCAAAAATGGTGGGAAACCTAGTCCAAAAATAGCCCCTATATCGCCGTCTCTAGGTGAAGATAGGATGCCTTCCTGCAAACAGAGTACAGACTCATTAACCATCTGTAGTAAGCAACGTTCAACAATTCGCTCATCGGGCAGCGAGTTAGATGGAGTGACTCCTAGCAACGAGTAGATGCTTTGGTCTACTTCCTTAGGACCGTTTTTAGATGACTTACTGTAGAGATAGAAACCGCGTTTGTTTTTCTTTCCTTTGCGATCATCCTGTTCAAGTTTAGAGAATAGTTTTGGTGGTAGCATTCGCTCGCCAAAAGACTCAGCTAAAATTGGTGCGATTTTGGTACCAACATCTATCCCAACTTCATCCAGCAATGTGATTGGTCCAACTGGAAATCCAGCTTTTTTAAGCGCTTTATCCAATCTATCAATCGCGACACCTTCGGCAACCATATGGCCCGCTTCGTTAACAAACGGTGCCAATATTCTGCTAGTGTAAAAACCTGCACCATCTTTAACCACAATCACCGTTTTGCCTTGTTGCTTGCCAAACTCAACACAAGTAGCTATTACTTCCGGTGATGTTTTATCTGTCACCACAATTTCTAAGAGCGGCATTTTTTCTACTGGTGAGAAATAATGTAGTCCGATAACTTTAGCAGGATCTTTTGCTGCTTCAGCAATTTTTGAAATGGGAATTGAAGATGTGTTTGAGGCGAAAATAGCTTTGCCCTGACAAACTTCTTCAATGTCCTTTAGCATTTGCTGCTTTAATTCTAGATTTTCAAAAACAGCTTCAATCACTAGTTCACAACGTTTAAACCCTTGATAGCTAGTGGTTCCAGTTATTGCCGCAATACGTCGACTGGCATCGTTAATACTTAGGTGTTTTCGTTTTACTTTGTTTCTATAAATCTCCCAACAATACTTCAAAGCGTGATTCACACCTTGGTCCGTTTGATCTTTTATCCGAACTTTTTTGCCGGCTTTATCAGCGGTAACAAAAGCGATACCGGCTCCCATCAGACCGCCACCTAGAACACCAACACGATCGATTTTTTGAGTTTCGACTTTGCCGTCAACACCAGTATCCTTCTTTAGCTCGGTAGTTGCGAAAAAGATATTCATTAATTGACTAGCTTCTTTCGACATCACGAGTTGGCCAAAAAGTCTTGCTTCTTTATCGAGCCCCGCTTGGTAGCCTTGCTCCATTCCCACTTCGACACATTTGATAATTTTAGCCGGAGCGGGATAGTTACCCATAGTCTTTTTGTTGACCGTCTCAAGCGCTTTATCAAAAATAATTTTACGACCATAACTGGTCGTTTCTAATGCCAGTTTTTGCAATTCTGAACTAGCAAAAAAACTACTCATTTTTACTTCTGGTTTTAACTTGCTAACCACTCGCTTAGATTTTGACACCGCCGCAAGCGCTGCTTTTTCTGCCGCTTTTCTTAGATTAGCAGAAGCAACTACCTCATCCACTAAACCAAGTTTTTTGGCTCTTTTACCATTAAGCTGTTTTCCAGTGAGCATTAGGTCAAGTGCATTAGCAATACCGACCAATCTCGGTAATCTTTGAGTGCCACCGCCACCAGGAAGCACGCCGAGTTGTACTTCCGGCAAACCTAATTTTGTGCTGGAATCATCGGTACAAATACGATAACTTCCTGAAAGTGCAAGCTCCAAGCCGGCTCCAAGGCAGGCACCATTGATGGCGACGATCACCGGCTGCTTTAGGGATTCAATTTGATTAAAAACGCGATGCCCCTGTTTGGCCAACGCTTCAACTTGCTCTTCACTGGATAAATTTTGCAACATACTGATATCAGCACCCGCGACAAAACCATTTTCTTTACCACTGATCAACACAATAGCTTGGATGCTTTTTTCTGCTTCAATCTGTTCAAATAATTGGTCAAATTCCGCGACAAATTCTGCTTTCACGGTATTTTGAGTTTCTCTAGGAACATCGATGGTAATCCACCCGATACCATTCTCAGAAACCTGTAAGGAAAAGGCTGAGTTATCTTTACTCTTGGTATTAGTCATTTTATTACTCCTACTCAGCTTCTAAGATCATAGCTGCACCTAACCCACCTGCAGCACATGCGGTTGTCAATCCTATTCCCCCACCTCGACGTTTTAATTCTCGCAAGGTTTGAGTAATCATTCGAGCACCGGTCGCGGCGAACGGATGACCGTAAGCTAACGAACCACCTAGCACATTAAATTTATCCATATCAATTTCACCGATGGCTTTGTTTCTACCTAACTTTTCTTTAGCAAATTGCTTACTCGCAAAAGCTTGTACATTACATAGCGCTTGTGCAGCAAATGCCTCATGCATGTCGACTAAGGTTAAGTCACTGAGTGTCATTCCGGCACGATCCAATGCGATAGGTGTCGCATAAGATGGTCCCATTAGCATATCGTGAGTAGCTTGTATTGCAGCAAAGCCATAACTTTTAATGTAGCCTAGAGGCTCGTATCCAAGTTCCTTAGCTTTGGACTCTTTCATCATTAACAGTGCGGCTGCTCCATCAGTCAATCCGGTACTATTTGCCGCAGTCAATGTGCCATGTTTTTTATCAAACGCCGGTCGTAATTTCGCATAACCTTCTAATGTAGAATCAAACCGAACGGTATTGTCTCGGCTGAGAGCTTCTTTAAACGGTGGAACATAAGCGGTCATCACTTCATCATCTAGCAAACCATCGTTCCAAGCTTTTGCAGCTAAAGTATGGGAGCGATGTGCTAACTCATCTTGTGCAGCTCGACTAATTCCATGGTCGCGAGCCATTTGCTCGGCGTTTTGCCCCATGGTTAATCCGGTGGAGTATTCTTTCACTGACGGTGGTACCGGTGCGAGGTCACTCGGTCGCAGCTTAGAGAGTAACTTCATTTTCTGACCAAATGTTTTAGCTTTGGAAAGCTCTAGTAATAAAGCTGCTAACTTCTTAGAAACCCCAATGGGGACCACCGAAGAAGAATCAGCGCCACCTGCCACACCGATTTGAATACTGCCTGCCATTAAGGATTCAGCGACACTAACCGCAGATTGGAAACTTGTCGCACACGCTCTTGAAACGCTGTAAGCGTCGGTATTAACGTTCATTCCTGTGCCTAACACAATTTCACGTGCGATGTTCGGTGCTTCAGGATGAATCAATACTTGGCCGTAAACCACTTGATCGATTAATGCTAAGTCAATTTCTGCTCGATTGAGCATTTCACTCACCACCATTTTGCCCATTTCGATAGCATTTTGCTGTTTGTAGTGGGTCATTTGACGAGCAAATGGTGTTCTTAAACCTGCAACAATGGCTACTCGGTCACTAGACTTAGTCGATCGCGTTTTAGATCGGGTGGTGGCTTTTTTAACTGGCGATTTTTTACTATCAGCGGCTTTTGACTCGCCAGTCTTGTTGGCCGGCTTTTTGGCTGCAGGCTTTTTGGCAGTTACTTTTTTGCTGGCTGTTTTTTTAGCCGTAGGTTTCTTGCTAGCCGTAGGTTCTTGATTTCCAGCTTCTTTTGAGGTGTTCGTTGATTCGTTGCTCATGCCATTTCCTGATGTTTTGCCGCTGTCATCTTCATTAAATGGCAGCAGATAAGGGGAATTCAAGGCCTAGTTCGACCATTTACAAAGCAATTTACAATATTCAAACGGTTAATTCAAACGTTTGTTTGAATTTGCTTACAATTTACACAATTACATCTTAGAGGAATCAACTCCGTTTAGCGAGAAAGCGCTGCATTTCATCTATAACAAACTGAGGTTGCTCAATACTCGAAGTATGCCCCGCTTTAGGGATAGTCACCATTTGCGAGCCTTTGATAGCCTGATGCATCCGTTCCGACTTGGCAGGAACCGTTGCAACGTCCTCATCTCCAACCATTATCAAGGTAGGTATATTAATTTGCCCCAATTCTGGGTAAACGCCTTCTCGGTGAATAACGCCGAACACCGAGCGCGTGAAGGTCCAGCGCTTCAGGCTCTTTAAACGATTTTCGTATTCCGTTTTTAAAGCTTTCTTTGTGGGATCATTCAAGAAACTTTGACTAAACATGATCGCCATAGTTTTGGGGACAATTAAAGCAATGGAGATCCATTTTGCGATAAAGCAGAGCTTTAAATAGCGAGGCTTATTTTCCTCGGGTTCAGGATCCGCGGTCGTTTCCAGCAACATCAGTGACTTTAATCGCTCTGGATAATGAATTGCCAAACGCATACCAATAAACCCTCCCATGGAAAGTCCGACAAAATGCACCGGGCCATCTACCAGTTGGTCGAGCAAAGCTAATGTGTCGTGCGTGAGGTTGTCCATATCATAACCGGACTTAGTGACACCACTTTTACCTTGACCACGAAAATCAAAAGCAATACAACGATAGTCTCGTTTAAAATGTTCAATTTGAGGCATAAACATTTCGTGATCCCACAATAATCCATGAGCAAATACGATTGTTTGTTTGGATTCTACTTCACCGCTATCATGATAAAACAGTTCAGTATCTCTAATTTTAATTGTCGGCATATTATTATTATTTTCCCGTTATTGGAATTTAGCTGAGAGTCTAATTATTTACGCAAAGTTATTAGTTTTAGATGTTGTTTCATTTTCGATAATACGTCTTTTTCGACGATTATCTCAGTCTGGAACACGACACATTTTACCTCATACTAGAGTTATACAGCACTCAATATTTATACCGCACTCTCGCCAGACGAATCGGTGATCTTGATCAATTACTTTTCTTTTAACACCATATCAATGCACATTACTGCCGCTAAAATTAACTTTCTAAGCTCCATATCTTCACCGACTTGCTGGTTTACTTCCAGAACATAGTTATCTGCACTGGTAAAAAACTCTTTGCCCAAACCACTCCACTGTTTTGAAACATGAGCCAGTTGAATTTCATCTCGAATAAAACGAAAATTCCAACCAATTAAGTTACCTTTAAGCTGACAGGTCACATTATCGTTGCTATCGAGCAAGTCAAATTTGCCACCAAAGGAAAACAACTTTTGTTTAAAAGTACCTATAAGTCGATTGTCGGAGTCAGTCACCTCTACCCTAGAAAGCCAAATCGAAATTCCACGTCTTATTCTAACTACAGGCTCACCATTAGGAAGTCTAATTTGGACGTCAAAGGGCGTCATACTTTTATAATCGGTAAACCGTAACAACTTGGTGAAAAATCCAAGGGTAGGCTCACGGCATTCCATAATAATGGCTCCGCTAACTGGATCATGAATATCAAAGTTGTTGGCAGCTTTTAAAATACCTAGGTGTTCTTTAACTAAATAGATATTATTTTTTAAGACATCCATATTTTTCTCTTAGTTATTGACCCGAGTTTAGCAGTAGAATTTGCGAATAAAAATTAATGGCTCTTTGGTATTCTGCCACTGGCAAGTATTCATTGGTTCCGTGGAATCCTGAAAAGCTTTCCGGATTAATTTTTACTCCATTAAACCGGTAAACATTCTCTGCTATCGCTACAAAATGACTACTATCGGTTCCGCCCACCATTAAGTTAGGTACAATCACCATTCCCTGCTCTGGAGAGACTTGGTCAATCGTTTTTACTAAATCAATATAGGCTTTAGATTCCGTGCTGGAGATGGGCGTCGCTTCAGCCGCTTTAATGATTTTGACTTTAACCCGCTCATCAGCGATGGTTCTGACAATATGTGACTCTACCTTTTGAATAGAATCCCCTGGTAGTAACCTAAAATTAACAATGGCTTTCGAATTGATTGGTAAGGCATTCTCTTTATCACCGGCTTTAAATACGGTTGCAGCAGTAGTGGTACGAATGGTCGCATTGGTTAGTTTAGATTGAACTAATTGATCAATTAAGAAAGGTTCAAACAACCAAAGATTGGCAAATATAAGACGTTTACTAAACGGCATATTTTTGCCAATAGTGGTGAGCATACTTTCGGTGGCATGGACTAATCGCGGTTTTAGTTGATTGTTCTCCAGTCGAACGATAGCTCGACTCAGTATCCCAATTCCCGTGCTCGGCGGCGGCACAGACGAATGACCTCCGGTAGATTCCACTGACAATTGAGCGCTAAGATACCCCTTTTCAGCTACACCAATTAACGCTAAAGGTAACTCGAATCCTGGCATCATTCTTTCGGTTACAAAGCCACCTTCATCCAGCACGTATTCAAATTTAATCCCCTTCGATTTGAAGTACTCTGCCGCTTTGGCTGCCCCTTCATTACCACCCACTTCTTCGTCATGTCCAAATGAAAAATAGATATCACGATTGGGAGTAAAGCCTTGAGATAGGTGAAATTCGATTGCTTCAAGTATAGCGAGTACCGCGCCCTTGTCGTCAAGAGTTCCTCGCCCCCAAATATTGCCACCTTCAACCACACCTTCAAAGGGTGGAAACTTCCAGTCTTCGAGAGTCGTGGGGTCAACTGGAACCACATCGAAATGCCCCATCAGTAAAATTGGTTTTAATTGGCTGTTAGTCTTTCCGGGCCAGCGGTATAACAAACTCAGTTGGTTAATTTTGGTGAGTTCAAGCTGTTGATCAACTAACGGAAAATTCTGCTTGATGTACGCGTGAAAGTCGAGAAACTGCTGAGGCTCTCTAAGACTAGGATCTTGATGGGAAATCGTTTTAAACTTTAAAGCACCCGCCAATCGCTCTGCCGCCGCGGAATAGTCAATCGAAATAACCGGTACTTTATCTTCACTGGAGTTGTTCGGCGTAAACTCATAAGTACGATAAACCAATACCGCCAGCAGAATCACTCCGAATACTAAAATTGCCTTAACAAAAGTGAACAATCGAGATAAAAACTTCATTGTTATAAACCTACAAATAGAGAAAAAATAACCGTGTAATAGTCGTTTTGTTAATTTTTTGAGCTATTCCCTGATATTTCAGTCGATTAGCCATCAATCGCTAAAATATGCACAATGAGCGAGTTATCATTATTACCTACTCAAACATTGCTGCCAGCTAACTATCGCCGTCTACTTTAACAGGGGGTGGTCGTCAGGAAGTTGCTTAGAGATCCAAATGGCTAACTTATGTTTCATGTTAACTTGGTTCTCTTGGTCTTTTGCTAGGGGTTGCACTAACTTGTCCGAAACTAACAACCGATAGAGGCTTTCGACCTTTTGTGGCGCACTATCAGTCGCGCTAAAATTTTTATAACCGCGATTTGTCGCGTATTTTTCACCTATTGCAACCGCCATTTTAGCCAGCTGGGCTTCATTTTTAAGCTTTTTCATTTAATATCCTATCAGCACTATTACCACAATAAACCTGAGTAGCTTCCTGATATGAGGAAGATTTTGCCCGATTCTTACAGGTTTAACACTTTGTTGCAAATAAGCGGAATCTTTCGGTCTATTTGAACTCTAACCACTAGCAATCAGGGTTTAAATCAGGTAAAAATGCAGCCCAATTTGTAAAAACAGCAACCAAACCTAATAAAACACAAGATTAAAAGGTCGCAACTCAATGTCGTTACAGGAAAAATTTAGCAAGTTACAACACAACCTTAGCCAACAAATTGTAGGCCAAGAGCGCCTAATCGAACGATTGATGGTCGCTTTGCTGGCCGACGGCCACTTGATAGTAGAAGGCGCCCCGGGACTTGCAAAAACTCGGGCGATTAATGCACTTTCTAAAGGAATTGAAGGCAATTTCCACCGAATTCAATTCACCCCGGACTTGTTACCTGCAGACTTAACAGGCACCGAGATTTACCGTCCACAGGACGGAACCTTCAAATTCGAAAAAGGGCCAATTTTTCATAATTTAGTATTAGCAGACGAAATCAATCGCGCTCCAGCAAAAGTCCAATCCGCTTTATTAGAGGCCATGGCGGAACGTCAGGTGACTGTGGGCAGTCACACCTATAATTTAGACAGACTTTTTCTAGTCATGGCCACTCAGAACCCAATTGAGCAAGAAGGGACTTACCCTCTTCCTGAGGCGCAATTAGATCGCTTCTTGATGCATGTCAAAGTGGGCTATCCTGACGCAGCAGCGGAAGCGAAAATCCTCGCCCTCACCAGAGCAGAAGCTCACAAAGATTTTGCTGAAACAGAATCTATAGATTTGATGCAAGAAGACTTATTTAGCGCGCGAGACCAAGTGCTTGATATTCATATGGCGGAAGAGCTGCAAAACTACATAATTCAAATCATAATGAATACCCGCGAAACCAAGAACTTAGATAACGATTTAAATCGCTGGTTGGACTATGGCGCCAGCCCCAGAGCCACTATCTCTTTAGATCGGTGTGCTCGAGCCGCGGCTTGGTTAGCAGGCAGAGATTTTGTTACACCTGAAGATATTCAGAATATGGCCTTCGACGTATTGAGACACCGACTAATACTGACATACGAAGCAGAAGCCGAGGGCGTTGATACCGATCAAGTGATTGAAAAACTGATTGCATTGACGCCAGTTGCTTAGTTTTCTGATTGTCATTCAAAATATGGTTTTTAACTAAATTATGGCAAGTTGGTCTAATTTACACCACTCATTTGAATCGGCCGCAGCGGACTTTAATGATCCGAACTTCAAGCCGGGCATCGATCTGACCCTTAATCAACTGTTGGAGACCCGAGTCAAGCCGGTGATTAAATGGTTGGCACCCGAGTCGATGGTTAAAACCAATCGTGTTGGTGGATTTCGTTCTCGCTTTAAAGGTCGTGGCATGGATTTCGATGAAGTCCGAATGTATCAGATCGGTGATGACATTCGAAATATCGACTGGAAAGTAACCGCTAGAACCGGTGAGGCTCATACCAAGCTATTTAAGGAAGAACGAGAAAGACCTGTTTTTGTGGTTCTAGATCATATGCCCAACATGTTTTTTGGTACTGCCAAGGCATTTAAATCAGTCATTGCTAGCCATATTGCTGGACAACTGATGTGGCACACACTGTCTAATGGTGACCGCTTCGGTGCATTACTTTTTTCTGACTCTGCACATTTTGAAATGAAGCCGTCAGGTAATCGACGAAATTGTATGCGTCTATTAAATCGAATTGTCGAAAGTTATCAGCAGTCATTAGAAAGTTGCTTTAGTTCCAACGAGCAAGCTATGCATGCAAATGATACGAACAACACCGAATTAGCTAATACCAAAGTGAACCAGCTCCGAGACACGTTAAAACGTTTACGCTACTTAGCAAAACCTGGAAGTCTTATCCATTTAGTCAGCGACTTTGAACAATTTGACGAAGAATGCGAGCGACAATTAAGCAAGCTCTCTCAACATGCTGACGTCCATTGTATTATGGTGACTGACCCAATCGAATCTGAACTGCCACCAGCAGGGCTTT
>JBDVOJ010000032.1:0-192373 GCA_039969155.1 Kangiellaceae bacterium | reverse complement strand
ACATTTAGTTTAGTGAATAGTCTGTCTCCAACAACTAAACCAGCTTCCTCAGTAGCAACCGTCGTTAGCCCTAAAACTCTAGCTAATGGCTCTGTTCCTGCGAGAGGAGCGGTAGCGACTGAGTTAGGAACAACAGCATCACCTAAGTTTTGTAGCATTAATGTTGGAACATTATTTGAAACCGCAAAAGCCGCAGTGTTAGCCGGATCTGAAGAATCAACGACAGTTTGCGCGGCAAACAAGAATTGCGCTAAAGTTCCTGCAAAAGTCGGATCTTCTGTGGTGATTCCAGCTCCAGCCGCAACGCCTGCTCTAATCCTAGGTCCAAACGTTTCTGAACCATTAAGCAATGAAGCAATCGCTCCACCAGGATTAGCCAAAGCGGCAGTATTAATGTTGTCAGAGTAAGCTATGACGCCTGTTCCAACCATACCTCCAAGAGAGTGACCAATAAAAGAAATACTATTTGAATCGAAATCAGGAGCTTCATCACCATCTATATCCATAAATGCAATCGCTTTTTCAAGATATAAAAGATCAAAAATGGCCTGTCTGTTGTTATCTCTAGCAACTAACAAGTTAGCCAAATTAATGGTATGTGCGCCTGAGGTGTCAGGGATACCATCGGGGCCAGGTGCTCCAGTTGCGTTATCGAGAAAGTCGATTCCAAAAGTTCGCTCTCTGACACCGTCCGCTTCATAGCCTTCAAAAAGCCCAGTTGGATTGTCCGCAGCAATGCCGTGTAACGGCATATCCATAGCGACTGCCGCAATACAAGCTTGACCTAGTGAATCTGCAACTGCAATCAAATTAGTTCTATTAGCGGTAATTCCGTGTTGAAAAATAGTAATTGGGTAACCATTTTCGGGTTTTTCACAAACTTCTGCTTTTGGAATTGATAAAAGCAACGGCACAGTTTCTGTACCATTGATTTGTGGTAGCGGATTGGCATAGCTTAAATTACTCAGCGGTGCTGGATTTGGCACAAGCGGACCCAAAGGGTCTGCAGGGTTAGGGACAAGCTCCGAAGTTACCCAAAAAGTATCCAACGGCGCTGTTGGGTTGCTGGCATCGGGTATTCCTAACATGTAATTAAGTTCGATTGTACCTTTGTACAAATTTGCAGTGCTAGCCGGCAAGCCAGTAAATGGTGTCGTATCCGTTCCTAAGTTGGTAAAACTAGTATTAGGCAATGCTCCACCTGGCGCCCCGGCCATTCCTAGTCCTATGATTCTATCTATATGGGCGGCTTTGGCTGTTTGCATTACAGTACCAACTGATTGAACAGTGAACTGGTAACTCATGATTATACTATTTCTAGCTGGACCGCCTTCGAATGCAGCCGCAGCATTTTCCATCGCATTAACTAATTGGCGAACTGGCTCTAACGCAGCAACAGATGATGTTTCAGCTATAGGATTAACACTTTTGGCAATCGCATACTGCGAGTCAGTGAGAATTGGCAAACCGTTACTGTCCATCAAACCATTGGTCACAACAACCATGTAGGAGGCTTGTTGCTCAAAAGGCACGGTTGGAATAATAGCCACGCTTGTTGGCCCTGTTGCTTGTACCACGAATTCTAAATTGGCTGTCAACTCACGTTCGACACTTGTTACAGGTCCAGTTGGCGCAATTATGCCGGGAGAGACTTCAGGCCGAAGTACATTAACCTTAAATACTCGTACAGTGCTGCCACCAACGACGCTTGCGGCATCAACAGAAACATTGGGATCAAGGCTAGAGAAAGACATTGCAAATGGTGCAGTGGCCGACCAGCCATCGAGTGCACTAATTGCAACAGATGGGTCAGAAAAATCAGTCGCATCGGCAACAGGAATATTCAAAGTTAAATCGGTCGAACCACCGAATAACAAATCATTGGGTAGCGGAATACTGCCCGTCGCTGGTGAATAAGTAGCTGCCATTCTGACAGGAACATCGACAGTTTGCTGTTCTAGCGGCGGATTAACTCCATCGCCGGAACACCCGAGCATTCCGATGGTAATCCCTACTCCAGTAATTGCTGAGAGCAAAAATTGTGTTTTTTTCATGAAATTCTCCTGTTATTTTTTCTACTTCAATCCTACTTAGTAAAATATGGACTATCTACTATAGCCTGGGTTGTTTTAGTTATATTTTTAATTATTCGTTAATTGTCACAGGGACAAATGGAGGTCTTGAATTATAAGCACACTAATCCTACTCGCATTAATGGGTAAAAGGCAAGTCCTCTGACCAGCAAGATTGAATTTTCAGCATTATTTACTCTAGCCTTCCAACAAACATCTCGAATATTCGAGAAAAATCCTCTTATTTCGTCAACTTAGTTACAAAACACAACGATAAACACCCGCTTCAATAAAGGTATTTAGCATTTCTTGATCAACTTTCCCTTTTTTAGCTTCATCACTTAGAATGTCTAGCGCCATTTGGTAGTTGATCGCCTTTTTGTAAGGCCTATCTTGAGCTGTTAGTGCATCAAAAATATCTGCTATCGTCATGACTTTGCTAGCAACCGGAATTTCTATCTCTTTAAGACCTTTAGGATACCCACTGCCATCGAGCTTTTCATGATGTGCACCAGCAATACTCGGGATCGCCGAAAGCTCATCTGTCCAGGGTATTCTGGCTAAAAACGCCTGGGTGTAAACAACATGCGATTGTATTTCTTTGCGCTCTCGCTCTGTAAGACTACCTTTGGAAATAGACAAGGAGAGAAAATCCGAGTCATTGATCAATTTTTGATTAAAGGGAAACTCGGAATCCATTTTATAATCAGCCATATGAGATAGTTCTTCTACTACCTCTTGTTCTAAAACACTGGGTCGATTGGCTCGATTTAACATCAGCTGATATTGGTCCAATTGGGCTAGCTTTCGTTTTAAGCTTTTATAAGCACTGGAATTGAGTATCTTTGGGTCAACAATGCTCTCTTCTTCAAATATCGACCCCGACAACACAACGCCTTCAGTTAGCAACTGCTGATAAAACTTCTTTTGCAAGACTTGCTTTTGCCATTCAATTTTTAACGCGATGTATTGAAAACGACTGGCATGCAACTTATTGGCTTTGAGTAAAACATTCTCCTTAACGCCGACTTTGCCGAAATCATGCAGTAGCGAGGCATATCGAATTTCTTTGATTTGTTCAGAGTCAAAAGTAAGATTTTTATATTGACCACTAGACTCCCTGTCGAGCATTTTTGCGAGATTGGTGGTTAACTCTGCGACTCTGAAAGAATGACCGCTAGTCACTGGATCTCTGGATTCGATGGCATTCACTGAGGCAGAAACAAAGCCTTCGAATAAATTTTGAATATTCTCAATTAACTGAGAATTATCAATGGCTACTGCGGCTTGACTTGCCAATCCCGCTAGCAAACCTTGTTTCGCATGTGAGAATCCTACTTCGTTTTTAAAGTCTTCTCCGCTGTCGGAATAATCGTTCCCAAAAGTATTTACAAATTGTAGTACTCCGATGATTTTACCTTTGTGATTTTTCATCGGTAAAACCAATAACTCTTTCGAACGATAACCTATTTTGAGATCAAAACTTTTGTCAAACGAGTAAGGTAATTCTTGATCTAATTGGTACACATCTCTGATGTTAAGTATTTCTCCATTGAGTGCAACGTAACCAGCTAATGATCGACTGGTTAATGGAAACCTTACTTCTTGAAAGTCGAAGCTAATTTTACTGTTCTGAGTGAGTTTAAAAACAAGCTCTGGCTCTCCTTGATTATTTTTATCCATTAGATAAAGAGAGGCACCTTCGCACTTTCCCAGGCCTCTGCCTTCTTTTAAAACCATCCCAAGCAGCTTATCTAGATCTTTTTCCGCGCTTAAGGCAACTCCAATAGCGCTCAGATTTTTTCTTTCTTTGCTGACTATTAAGTGCTGCTTTTCTATATCTCTTAGACTTGATTTTGTCTTGTGAAATTCGATTGCGGCCGCTAGTGCAGAACTAAACTGAGTTGATGAAAACGGCTTAGTAATTTGAATGTCTGCTGCAACGCTTGAAGAGAAGGATAAAATGAAAAAACGCTTATTCTCTGTTGCCGCCATTTCAAACTGAGTAACTTGGGGAGAGATCACAATCGCGGCGTAATCTTTGATGTGGTAATTATCTGGAGGAGTAACGCTTGTTTCTAATCGATAACGACTTAATTCCAGTTGTATGTCTTTATCAAAATCAGATAAAGACCCAATGAGAAGCACCTGATGATGATAACTCACTAAGTCATTTATCATTTTTTCAATCATGGCCAAAGGCCTAACATGTTAGACTCGATAATTACACCTGTTAACTATTAATCGGTTTCATATGCGGAAACAATATCACATCCTTGATGGTCGGTGAATCGGTGAACAACATCACCAATCGGTCAATACCAATTCCTTCACCGGCAGTAGGTGGCAAACCATACTCAAGGGCATTAATATAATCATCATCAAAATGCATAGCTTCGTCATCACCAGCATCTTTTTCTTCAACTTGTTTCCTAAATCTAGCGGCTTGATCTTCAGCGTCATTTAATTCTGAAAAACCGTTAGCTATTTCTCGTCCACCAACAAAAAACTCAAAACGATCGGTAATAAAAGGGTTATCATCATTGCGACGAGCGAGTGGTGATACTTCCCACGGATATTCAGTAATAAATGTAGGTTGAATGAGCAAGTGTTCAGCAGTCTCTTCAAAGATCTCGCAGATGTATTTTCCAGGCCCCCAAATACCATCAACTGCAGGTTCTTTAACATGAACTTGCTTGGCGTATTCTTTAATTTTCTGAAAATTTTCTTCGGGCGCTCTGAACACACTTTCTTCAAATGACGGATTATATTTTAGAATCGCATCGACCATTGAAATCCGCTCGAACTTCGCACCGAAATCATAGTCGACACTGTCGGTAACATTACCTTCCGCATCCTTTGTCGTATTAGTCACAATCGTTGTACCAAGAACATCTTGAGCAACCGTTCTTAACATATCTTCCGTTAGATTCATTAAGTCCTGATAGTCGGCATAAGCGTGATAAAACTCCAACATGGTAAACTCGGGATTATGTCGAGTTGACAAACCTTCATTTCTAAAATTTCGATTAATTTCAAACACCCTGTCAAAACCGCCAACAACCAATCGTTTTAGATAAAGCTCTGGAGCAATTCTCAAATACATATCGATGTCCATGGCATTATGATGTGTCACAAATGGTCTTGCGACAGCACCGCCAGGGATCACCTGCAACATAGGCGTTTCAACTTCCATAAAATTCTTTTCAACCAAAAAGCGACGGATCCCTTCAATCACTCTACTGCGAATTAGAAAATTCTTTCGGGTCTCTTCACTAGTGATCAAATCGACATACCTTTGTCGATATTTTATTTCTTGGTCTTTTAGTCCTGCGTGCTTTTCTGGCAATGGCCGCAGTGACTTGGTCAGTAAATGATATTCTTCCATAGTGACAAATAAGTCGCCGTGGCCGCTAAGTTTAAGTTGCCCTTGCACACCGATAATATCGCCGATATCCAGGCTACCCCAACGCGCTTTCATGTCTTTTTGCGCATCTTTTGGCGCATAAGCTTGAATTCTTCCAGTCATATCTTGAATAACAAAAAACGGGCCTCGTTTGGCCATGACTCTTCCAGCAATGCTAACAACTTTATTTAAGCCGACAACGGTTTCTTTATCTTGCGCGGCATGTTCATTTTGAAGATCGTTAGCGTAGTGACTCGGCTTAAAATGATTCGGGTGCCCATTTGCCGAACAATTTTCTCGAATACTAGCGAGTTTATCTTTTCGCTCCGCGATCAGCTTGTTGTCGTCAATTGTTGGCGTTTGGTTTTCTTGATTACTCATAGTGTCTGTCTTATGTTTGTGTTGAGTCGAAACTCGTTAAAAAATAGTATCTGTTTGAGAATTAATAAGCGAACTTATAAACCTGCTTTGAGACTTTCTTCGATAAATCCATCTAAATCACCATCCAATACGGCCTGAGTGTTGGTCGATTCATACCCTGTTCGAAGGTCTTTTATTCTTGATTGATCTAAAACATAAGATCGAATTTGACTTCCCCAACCAATATCAGACTTAGCATCTTCCATTTCCTGCTTTTCCGCATTTTGTTTTTGTATTTCTAGCTCATACAGCTTTGCTTTTAACAATTTCATCGCTTGGTCTTTGTTCTTATGTTGTGACCGATCATTTTGGCATTGAACCACGGTGTTGGTGGGAACATGAGTAATTCGCACTGCAGAATCAGTTTTATTAACGTGTTGCCCTCCCGCTCCGCTAGCCCGATAAGTATCAATTCTTAAATCTGCAGGATTAACTTCTATTTCGACATCGTCTTTAATTTCGGGGTAGCAAAATATACTAGCAAAACTGGTATGCCTTCGGCTGCCAGAATCAAATGGTGATTTCCGCACTAATCGGTGAACCCCTGTTTCGGTTCGCAGCCAGCCGAATGCGTATTCGCCTTGAACTTGAATAGTCGCACTCTTGATGCCTGCTACTTCGCCACTGGAAAGCTCAATAATATCGGCTTTAAATCCTCGGCTTTCACACCAACGGAGGTACATCCGGAGTAGCATATCAGCCCAATCTTGCGCTTCAGTACCACCTGATCCCGACTGAATATCGATGTAAGCGTTCTCAGTATCCATTTCACCGCTAAACATTCGACGAAACTCTAATTTCTCTAAATAGTTTTCTAACTCGTCGAGTTCTGCAACTAACTCGTCTACGCTCTCTTTATCATCTTCTTCAACGGCCATCGCTAGCAGGTCTTCAGAGTCAGCAAGCCCGTCTTCGAGTTTTGCAATCGTTGTTACTATCGCTTCAAGGTCAGCTCGCTCTTTACCTAGCGCTTGCGCTCGTTCAGGTTCATTCCAAACGTCGGGCAATTCAAGTTCTCGTTCAACTTCGGTTAAACGCTCTTTTCTGACATCGTAGTCAAAGATACCCCCTGAGAGTCTCTGTTCGGTTTTGTAAATCTTTAATCCGTTCTTTAATTGATGTGACTTCTATCATCGCTAATTCTTTGTTTTGCTACTATATTCAAAGAAGCTATTCTACTAAAGATCAATGCCTTAGCCCAGACATATTGATTATAAGGAGCCCGCAAGATGATAATTAACTCTAATCTCTCCAAATTTGCAATTCTATTGCTTATTAGCAGTTTACCGGGCTGTGCTAGCGTTCCAGTCGCTACAGTCAATGAGCGCATCAAGGCTTGGGAATCCAGTTCATACCAGCAACTGCTCAAATATTGGGGTTTACCTAGCAAGACTACGGTAGTCGATCAAATACACTACGCTGAGTGGGTAAACTTGGAGCACGATGAGGGAAATTCGTCGGTGTCTGTGGGCTCGGGAACCAGAATTGGCAGAGGTTCAATTGGAATTGGCCTTACTCTATTCCAGCTAGGCGGAAGTGAAGACAAGTGCAGCCGAGTAGTACGATATCAAGAAAATGGCAAAATAATCGACATCAGTTGGAAAGGAACCCAAGACTTTTGCTTCAAACTCACACCAGATAAGGCCAAAATCGATTCAAATAGAGCCGGAATCAACGGTGAAAGCTAAAAAACACTGGTTAGATCAACTATAATATAAAGAATTAGCTCGACTAATTGGAATTACTTTTTTTTAATTTCAGAATTTCGGCATGAGATCTAAACGGAAAAAACGAGTCAAATGAATTGGTTACTACAAAATTCAATTAAGATTTTACTCTTGGTCGCGGTATCGCTGACAATTACGGCGGAGCCGAGTAAAACCTCATTGCCTCTTGCTGGAATTGCCGTACAAGAAAAGCTAAGAGTTCCAATATTCTACGCAGCAGTGTTCTCACAACATAGTGCCGAAAACGATTTCACTCGAAACTCAAACTTTCCGATTCGAATGGAAGTTAGATACATTCAGGACAAATTTTCTAAGCGACAGAACCACCAATTATGGATAGAAAGAATTCTCATCAATACTCCGCGTAGCGAACTAGAAGGACTTTCTGACGAACTTTTAGAGTTTAGTCGTATAATGAAGCACGAAATGAAAAAAGGCGATCAACTGGTATTTGAGTACTACCCTGGCGCTGGTACTCGGGTGATGCTAAACGATGTTTTGATAAAAACATTTAAAAACTTTGAATTTCAGAAAGCTCTTACAGCGATCTGGTATGGAAAACGTCCTCCAACGATTGTGTTTCAGCAGGCCCTATTATCACAACCTAAACAAAACCTAGTTAATGAATTTAATCAATTAAGCTATGATGCCGCTCGCAAACGCGAAGTCGCACGTTTGTTTGTAAAAGAGGAAACCGTCACTAAAGTTGCCAAAACAGAGACTAAAACCGTTGAACCTAAGAAGACTGCAACAAAAAACACCGCGGCAAAAAAGCAGACGACACCAGAGAAAAAGAAAACGCCTCCAAAGAAAAAAGTGGTAAAAGAAACTCAGTCAAACAAACCTGACAGCAGTAAAAAGAAAACCAATAACAAAGAAAAAGCAATAAAGAAAAGTCAGCCCAAAGTAATAGAAAGAGAGAAGCCGGTTGCTCCACCGAAACAAGAACAGTCGACACCTCAGACGAAATCTGAACGAGCTTCAACAACTTTCGATCAAATCATCTTAGAAATGAAGGATGATTATGTTGAAGAAGTAAAGAACTATATTGAAGGTAAAGCGAAGCCTATTCCTCCTAGAAAAGTCAGACGAAAACCAAAATCAAATGCTCGAATTTTGGTGAGTTTTGCAGAGAAAGCGGGAGCGATTGAAATCACTGAGAGTAGACTCATTGCTGGCGAATTCCAACCAGAATTAGTGGAAGTTCTTCATCAATCAATTAGAGAATTGAAAAAGATTCCATTGATGCCAACACCGATCAACGATCAGCAATTAACCGTTGAAGTGGAATTAAGTTTTTCTAAGTGTAAGAGGACACCTTCAGCTTGGCTTTGTTTTTAGAACAACTTAATAAGTTAACCTACTAATTAGCTTCAGAGGTTAACTAGCAGTTTGGGAATAGTCACTCGTTAACGCCGTATAACTAGATCCACTTTTTATCTTTAGCGGACGAATTTTGTTGTTCTGTTTAGGAAACAAAAAAGATGTCCCCTTTGGGAAAACTTCATTCAATACACCTCAGCTCAAATATTCAAAGTATTTACTTATTATCAACAAATATTCAACCAGCAAAATCACCACAGGCCAAACGATCAACTATCGCTTGATTCGCTTCTGGAAAAGAATAATTTTTTAACTCAGATAGCCTAACCCACTCGAGAGGCTGCCCCTCTGCGCCGTGTTCGTTACCTGTATATTCCGAAATAAGATAGAAGTTTAAGGCCACTTGTTTATCGGAGTAGTCGAACTTAATTTCTTGGAAGAATTGACTGTTTTGAATAGTGATGCCGAGTTCTTCTTGCAACTCTCTTTGCAACGCGGAGAAATGATCTTCGTTGGTGTCAACTTTGCCGCCTGGAAATTCCCATAAACCGCCTTGGTGCTGCTTGGCATTTCTTTTGGCTAGCAGCACTTGACGCTCGTTTCCGGCAGTATTTTTGACAATAATTCCGGCAACGACTTGAATTCGAGACAAATGATTACTCCAAAAACTCGAGTCAGTAGATTCGGTAAGCTGGCTTAAGCTAGCTTACCGTGGCACTGCTTGTACTTTTTACCTGAACCACAAGGACAAGGCTCATTTCTACCGACCTTTTGACCTTCGCGAGTATAAGGTGTATTACTTTCAGCTTGCGCTTGTGCTTGCTCGGGCATAGCTGAGCCTTGCTCATGTTCATAATTCACCTGGCTAGCTTGTGATTCTTTTCTTCTTTTTTCTTCGGCCGCTTCAACATCGTCGGAGTCTTTCACCTGTACTTTAGATAGAATTGAAATGACTTCAAACTTAATATTTTCAAGCATCTCAGAAAATAACTCAAATGCCTCTCGCTTATACTCTTGCTTAGGATTCTTTTGAGCGTAACTTCTCAGCCCAATACCTTGACGTAAATGATCCATCGAAGCTAAGTGTTCTTTCCAATGGCTATCTAAGTTTTGCAACATCACAGACTTTTCAAAATGACGAATGACAATTTCACCCACCTGCTCTTCTTTTTTCTTGTACTCATCAACTAATGATTGCAGTATTTTTTGTCTAAGAGGCTCTTCATGAAGGTTTTCATCTTGATCAAGCCATTCTTGGATCGGCAACTCAATTAAGAAGTCGGCTTTTAATCGATCTTCTAAACCAGACACATCCCACATGTCATCTATGCTTTGTGGTGGAATATATTGACTAATAACGGTGTTGATCACATCAGCTCGCAATGAACTAATGGTTTCGGACACATCTTCTGTTGACATGAGTTCAGCACGTTGCTCATAAATAACTTTACGTTGATCGTTGGCAACATCATCGTATTCAAGCAAGTTTTTACGAATGTCAAAGTTACGAGTTTCGACTTTCTTTTGCGCGTTTTCTATCGCTCTCGAAACCCACTTATGTTCAATCGCTTCGCCTTCTTCCCAACCCATTTTTTGCATCATGCTCGCCATACGGTCAGACGCAAAAATTCGCATTAGATCATCTTCTAAAGACAAATAGAAACGACTGTGTCCAGGATCACCCTGACGCCCCGCTCGTCCACGTAATTGATTATCGATACGACGAGACTCATGCCGTTCAGTACCAATAATAACTAAGCCGCCAGCTGCTAATACTTGCTCATGCCGTTGTTTCCACTCTTCGGTAACTTTAGCGATCTGTTCGTCAGTAGGGTTCTTCAGCGCATCAATATCCGCCTGCAAACTTCCACCTAATTGAATATCGGTACCACGCCCCGCCATGTTGGTTGCAATGGTGACACTACCAGGTCGACCAGCTTGCGCAATGATGTCGGCTTCTTTAGAGTGAAATTTAGCATTCAAAACTTGATGCTTGATTTTCTTATCTTTTAATTCTTTAGATAATATTTCAGATGATTCAACTGAGGCAGTACCAACAAGTATCGGTTGACCCGCTTCCCGACGCTCTAATATGTCTTCAATAATTGCCATGTACTTTTCTTGTTTAGTCAAGAAAATCAAGTCACCTAAATCTTTTCTTAACATTGGTTTATTGGTTGGCATTACTACCACTTCTAAACCATAAATTTGATTTAACTCGAATGCTTCTGTATCAGCAGTACCAGTCATACCAGATAACTTATCGTATAAACGGAATAAATTCTGGAAAGTGATAGAGGCAAGCGTTTGACTTTCGTTTTGAATATTGCAGCCTTCTTTGGCTTCTACGGCTTGATGTAACCCGTCAGACCAACGTCGACCAGGCATAGTACGTCCGGTGTGCTCATCAACAATAATGACTTCGTTATCTTTAACAATGTAATCAACGTCTTTCTTGAACAAAGCATGTGCTCTTAAAGCGGCATTCACATGATGCAAAAGAGAAATTGAAGCGGCGCTGTATAGATTCTGGCCTTCTTCAATCAATTTGCTTTCAATCAGAAGCTCTTCAACTCGCTCTTGACCGCGCTCGCTTAAGTGAACTTGCTTGGATTTTTCGTCGACTGAAAAATCGCCACTTTGCTGATCTTCTTCATCGGTTTGTTGTTCGAGTTTCGGGATTAACTTGTCGACAGCACGATAAAGCTCAGAACTATCATCCACTGCACCAGAAATGATCAACGGCGTTCTCGCCTCATCAATCAGAATCGAATCAACTTCATCAATAATCGCATAGTTCAATGCTCGCTGAACTTTCTCTTCAATCGAGAAAGCCATGTTGTCACGCAAATAATCAAATCCGTATTCGTTATTGGTTCCAAAGGTAATATCACAAGCATAAGCGGCTCGTTTGGTTTCGGTATCTTGGCCTGACAAAATAACCCCGACAGACAAGCCTAAGAACTTGTAGAGCGGCCCCATCCAATCTGAATCACGCTGTGCCAGATAGTCATTAACGGTAATGATATGAACGCCTTTTCCTGTCAACGCGTTTAGGTAAGCTGCCAGAGTTGCAACTAAAGTTTTACCTTCACCGGTTTTCATTTCGGCGATTTTTCCGTCATGCAAAACCATACCACCAATCAATTGCACATCGAAATGGCGCATATTTAAGACTCTTTCACCGGCCTCGCGGACTACGGCAAAAGCATCTTCTAAAATATCATCAAGTGTTTCCCCTTGCTCGAGTCGCTGCTTGAACTTAACCGTACAGTCTTTAAGCTCCTCATCAGACATTGCTTTGATAGCCTCTGCCTGTGCACTAATTTTGCTGACTCGTTTGTTCATTTGCTTCAACAAACGTTGATTTCGGCTACCGAAAATTTTGGTTAATACATTTCCAAACATGGATAAACACTACCTAGTAAGTTTTTTATTTTTGTGACCCAAATGCCCAAAATCCAACGGGCTGAACAAATTTTGTTCGATGTTCTAAGTCGACTTGATAATTAATCGCGGAATTGTACCTTGTTCGGTGCTTCTTCTCTAGTTAAACATCACGTTTCTGGAGGGCTCAGCCTAGATATAATAGCCAAACTCGACTAATTTCGATTATCATGGGGACAAATTTCCCCTTTCTCAACAAAGCGTCCCAAATACTCATGCAATCTCCTTGGAAAAACGACTTCCCCGCACTAAAAATCAGCCCCCAAAAAGCCCGCATAAGCTATTTAGATTCCGCAGCCACTTGCCAAGTCCCTCAAGTGGTCATCGATGAAGTTTCAACTTACTTAACCAATGGCCAGGGCAACGCCGGGCGTGGCATGCACGGCTTAAGTGAAAATGCCAGTTCTCGTATCGATCATTGCCGTAAGACTGTTGCCCAGTTCATTGGCTGCCATACAGAACAGGTGATTTTTACTAAAGGTGCCACTGAATCAATTAATTTGGTGGCCGCAAGCCTGAGAGAGCAGTTGAAACCGACCGACTCAATTCTAGTGACTGCACTGGAGCATCACTCCAATTTATTGCCTTGGCAACGGCTTTCAGAGCAGACCGGCGCTAGAATCAACATCTTACCGATCGACTCAAACGGGAATGTTGAAACCGATAGCCTAGAACCACTATTACAAGATAGCTGCCAATTGCTAGCCATCACTCATGGTTCAAATGTACTCGGCAATCACCCTGATGTTGAATATCTAATCAAAAAAGCATCGGAATTTGGTGTTAAAACATTGCTCGATGGTGCTCAGGCGGTTTCTCATATTCCATTAAACCTTGCTGACTTAGGTTGTGATTATTATGTCTTTTCAGGCCATAAGCTCTACTCGGTCGGAGGCAGCGGCGTGTTGTTTTGCAAAGACCACAAAACCCTTGAGCCTTTGCTTTTAGGCGGTGGCATTGTCGCGAAAACAACCTTGGAGAGGTACCAGTTGATAGATTCGCCCAGCCGATTGGAGGCTGGCAGCGCCAATCTAGCTAGCTTGGTCGGCCTTGCAAAGGCCATTGAATACGTAAACTCAATTGGTTTGGACAAGATTAGCCAACATGAAAAATGTGTAA
Source organism: Kangiellaceae bacterium (assembly GCA_039969155.1). Taxonomy (GTDB): domain Bacteria; phylum Pseudomonadota; class Gammaproteobacteria; order Enterobacterales; family Kangiellaceae. The sequence continues at coordinate 178,859 of JBDVOJ010000032.1, read as the reverse complement.
CCGATTATTTGAAGTCTGAAATTGAAGGTAAAACTCAATTCAAAATCATCTCTCACCCGTCTAGCAATAGTCTAGTGAGTTTTTTGCACCCATCTATTCATTGTCATGACGTAGCAGCCTTTTTGGCTTCGAAAAATGTTGCAGTGAGAGCTGGTCATCATTGTGCCCAGCCCTGTTTAAATTCGATTGGAGTGAAACATTGCGTTCGAGCGTCGGTTGGTCTGTATAACGATTTTGAGGATGTGGATCAGTTGATTGATGGGGTGCTCTTGGTTGAGCAATCTGGGCTCGGCTAGATAGCGATTGCTCGCTTATAATCCTTCTCTATTTAATCCCTTTCTATTTGATCCCTCTCAATTTCCTTTCGGACTCTCAATTCATTCCGCTATTCTTGACGCTTAAGTGCCACGTTTCCCTTGTTGCATTCAACCCTCTGCAATCTTCCAAGTCTTTCTATTACCGCGTTAGTAGGAAAGTCACGACTATTGCACTTAGCACCAAGCCTCACTCTAATTTGCACCGGTTTAATCGTCCGATGATTGCTGTTAATTTGCTCTGTACGTATTTGTGAGACTGTGGCGTTTTGGAGTGGTATTGAGTGCGCTTGATGCCCAACTTCCATATTTGATAAGCGATCATGAGAATCTTTAACGCCATTTTTGTTTTTATTTTGTTGGTTTGCAATAGATGGATAAGGAGAAGGTACCGGGCTAGGCGAGTGAGTCTTTGGCCCTTTGGAAGTTGATTTGGCCGCGCTATTTAAGTCACTAGACGTCAAGACTCTACCCTGCTGTTGCACAGTATGGCTTAGTTCATGTCCGATTAACTTTTTAGGCTTTTTCGCCTGCACTAATTCACCATCAGATCGTAGCCCAGCATCGGTATTTTTCTTCTTTGAGCTTTTGCGTTTAGTTGGCGGTTTAGCTTTCGATTGTTTATCGCTAATTGCCGCAACACGAACCTTAATCACATCCCTAGTGGAATCTTGTTTATCTTGAACTAACAGTTCAACGGCCATTGAGGAAAACGGCTGTACTAATACAATTGCGCTAACCAAAATTGATAAGTGTTTCATCTTAAACCTCTATATGGATTGATTTTGACGGAAAAATTAGTTGGTACCGGATATTCGTAAGTTGTCGGAACGCTCCGTGTTATCTGCCTTTAGAGGAATCTTAATACTAAGAGAACAATGAATCGTGATGAAACTTTGACTTATCTTTGATTTTTTTTGTTTGTGCAATCAGTTAGGGTTCCTGCGACTTTTTGTTAAGTCCAGACAGACTAATAGCATGATTGCATTTTTGTTTTCTAGCACCTTTACCGAGTTTTAACTATTAGGCTTGATAAAAATCACCCGATTCGGTGATACCGAAACCTTGGTTCGGAATCATTGAAAGAAAAATGAGTGGAACAGGTTGAGATAATGCTACTGGTACAGAAGAGTCGATTTCTGTCTTTCGCACTTCGCAAGTGTTTCATTTTTGTTTTGAGATTATCATTTCCTTTGCAACCAGAGCAGCTGATGGTAGAAACATGGTTGAAATAATTCGCTGATCTTCGACCACAGCGTTTTTATCTTTGAGTGTTTTCTTATTCAAAGCGATGGCGCCATTTTTAATGAGCTGACTCTCAATCAGAAATGGCAATAATGTTCCTTGTTTCGCCCATGATTTAGACTTTTCAGTGGAGTTCGGAAATCCAGCGATTCGTTTCCCTTTTACTAAGAACTCTCCGTTAGATAAAGCTACGTTCGCAATACCCGCAGAACCATGACCACCAACGCCAACTATACCGCCTGACTCATATATTCTAGTAATGATGGAGTGGATCTGTTTATTATTCGCAACATCAAACATCACGCCGTAACCTCCTCCAATAAATACTCCCCAGTAGTCACTAGGATCAATTTGAGAGGGGGTTAGAGAACTATTCGCTTTTTCTAAGAATCCTTCATATTTAATGGTATAACTGCTTATACCAAGTGGGTCCATCATAAACTCGACTTCTCCGCCTTTAGGTGATACAAAATCTACGTCAAAACCATGACTGACAAAGATATGATACGGCGGCGCAAACTCCCATAAATTATTTCTTGCATCATGTTTTTCGGGATCTCCCATGTCGACCATATTAGAAGCTACAATCAAAACTTTCTTGCCAGATTCCGCTTGAACATTTGTTGTGAATAAGGCTGCCGCTAATAGAATAGTGGTTAAAAATCTCATTGTTTTCCTTTGAAATTAATTAGAATCTCTACTTAGACGATGCAAGTGTATAAAGGGTTTAAATGCGATACAACTCTGGATGGTTGAAATCTAGTGTTGGGAAGTATTCCTTTAACATGCGCTTTTGAAGTATATTAGCTCTTACCTTTACCCTTCTGAGGTGTGTTAGAAAATGCTCGATAACTCGGCAGCGACTTGGTCGTCACCAGCCAATCGTTCAAATGATTGTGTGTTTTATCTTTCGCGATGGTTTGTTGATATTGCTAGTTAGACTATCTAAGGTTTACTAACAAAGAGAACGTTTCTTCCAAGCTAACTTTCGATTCCTTGTTTTGTGTCTAAACTTCAACCTCCGCAAACATTATACCCGCCAGCAAACGGTGAACTTATTTCATCAAGTCCTTTTTAAAAACCAAGAACTGGACTATTGGATTATACCCATAGTTAAAACTGCATGATTTAATTCACTTGAGACCAACCACCTAACCACAAACATTAGCAACAGATTGATTGCTAGTAGGCCGTAAGCATATGGTAGGCTAATTTTATCAAAGAGAGTATGAGATAAACCCAGTAAGCCAATAACTGAGAATAATCCATAGTAGATATGAGTTTGAATTATAAATTCAGTCGCTATTCTTAAGTCGGTTTCGAAAACGTCAAGTATGTCTTCGAATGCAGAAACAGTAGATATTAGCTCGTAGTAGCCATAGATCGAAATTGTAAGACCCAATATTGATAAAAAGATTAAGATGCTTTTATCAATAGAAATTCTATTCAATGCTTGCTCCATAAATGCTGAAGGCATCTATTATTATAACGCCGAGCTTTACGGTTCATCTGCGACAGCTTCTTGTTACATATTGGTTTTAAGACGTTCATTGCCTGTTAGTAGCCCTTTTTTATGTAATTTTTGGACGCTTGTGTATTTTAATATGTCGCTATTTGCAAACTCTTCGAATTCGTCGGCGCTTGATGTTTTAAATTCGCATTGTCCAGAATGGAACTTTAGCTTTTTCAGGAGAAGTAGGCACTGGTATGGAATTATGTATGCAAGCCACAATTTTTTCGGCCCATAGGGCGCTTGAAAGTGGATCCCAATACACCAATTATAGTCTGAACCTAATTCGCTGCCTTTCAACTGGTTAGAGCTAATTCTAACTGGCCCATCGTCACTCTCAATAATCCAGCTATTTGTACCCTCAAGCTTACCCTCAAAATCCGAAACTATCATTTCCAATACATCGCAAGGAAATTCTTCTTCAGTTAAATATATGTAGTTATCTCTGCTCATAAGCACATGTAACGCCAAGCTGAGTCGAATGCGACTTTTTGCATTTCGATTTCCTGCGTATGGTTAAATATCTTCTTACTGTTCGCGAAAGTCATTTACGTCAAAGTCACTTGGAGGCGGAAATACAAATGCGCATATTGTATAAACCAGTAACGCTGTACCTGCGGTAAATAATCCTGCAATAAACCATATGATTCGAACTTGTTTGGGCTGCCACCCTAGAAATTCAGCAATTCCGCCCGCAACACCCGCGAGTATATGATCTCTAGATTTTCTTAGCTCTCTATATTTTGACACTCTAACTCCTGATGTTCTTGAACCTATAGTTTATTGCGATATGCAACATCTTCCTTGTATATTTAACAAGTTTCTATATTCACAACGCAAACATAGACATAGTTTAAAAATAGCCATTTAATCCTAGTTTCTTCTAATAATCAATTAGTTAGCGATAAATTGTATTATCACGAGATTGCGCACTAAACAAATTTGATCGGTGTAGGTACGGTTCAACGATCACTAATAACTAATAAGTTCAATGACTTAATTCTTCCGCACGCTATTACCTGAGACTTGAAACTTGGCAAAACACCAATAATGAAAGTAGTGCGAAATCAACAAAACCAAATCTCCATTCGACAAGGCAAAGCTTTGTAGTCTATGCAAATTCTTGTTTCAGCAATTATTCTAAGCCAGCAACTAGAGGTTTTAAATCAGTATTTTTAGCTCATAAACATCATTTTTGCCCATCTTACATAACCATAATATTTTGCGGAATGAGATTTTTATTAAACTTAACTTGTTTTTTTATCTCGCTCCGAGAATGTTTTTAAAATTTTTTCCTGCTCCCCCTTTCTTAGCGATTAAGCTGTGCCGAGTCGTACATTTTTTTGTACGCCGGTTAAGTTTCGACACGCATAACGCACTAGCGTTTATTAGCAAAGGAGAATACTGAATGAAAAATATAACAACACTTAAATCGGTCCTATCACTTTCTTTAGCCAGTCTTATTTTTACATCTTATGCAGACACCAACAAAATATCTCTAGCATTAGATGAGATAGAACAAGAAAAATTGGTGACTAATATTTATCGCGCTTACTTTCCTAATCAGGACATTGCGCGTAAGGCTTCCATTACATTCCATAGCCAGATTCTTGAATCATCAATGGACGATGGTTATTTGATTTTAGAATTATCGGAGGAAGATAAAAGCAAGCTTAAAACATTTGGATTTCGCTTTAAGCCAGCTGACAATTACATAGCTGCACGAAACCAAAGGCTAGCGACTATTCAACAATCCCTAGCAACTCAAAGCACTTTATCCAGTGACTTTACTGTGCAAACCATTCCCGGTTATGCGTGTTATGAAACCGTTGAGGAAACTTTTAGCGCTGCTGAAGAAATGGTGACAAACCACCCAAACCTAGCTCAATTTATTGATGTTGGTGATTCTTGGGAAAAAACTCAAAACTTAGGTGGCTATGATATTCAAGTACTTAAGCTGACAAATTCAGGCACGACAGGCACTAAACCTATTTTGTTTATTAACAGTGCGATTCATGCAAGAGAGTACACGACAGCACCACTCAATTTAGAATTTGCCCGCTGGCTGGTTGATGGCTACGGTAACGACGCAGACGCTACGTGGATACTCGATCATCACGAAGTCCACCTGATGTTACAAACCAATCCTGACGGCCGAAAAAAAGCAGAGACAGGATTATCTTGGAGAAAAAACACAAACCAAAATTATTGTGGGGCAACTTCAAATAGTCGTGGCGCCGATCTTAATCGTAACTTTAGTTTCAAATGGAACAGCACTAACGGCCAAGGCTCGAGTGGCTCACAATGTAGCAATACTTACCGTGGACCTTCTGCTGGTTCTGAGCCAGAAATACAAGCGCTAGAAAGCTACGTGAAATCAATTTTTGCAGATAACAGAGGACCGAATAACTCCGACGCTGCACCAGCAGATACCTCGGGTATTCATATTGATATCCATAGCTACAGCGAGTTAGTTTTGTGGCCTTGGGGCGATAGCAGTCAAGTCGCTCCTAATGGCGTTGCAATGCAAACCCTTGGTCGTAAGTTTGCTTATTTCAATGGTTATACTCCTCAGCAATCAATTGGTCTTTATCCGACTGATGGCACCAGTGATAACATTAGTTATGGCGAGTTAGGTGTCGCCGCCTTCACCTTTGAACTAGGGACTAGTTTCTTTCAGGCGTGTTCGACTTATGAAAATACCATTGTAACTGATAACCTACCGGCATTAATTTACGCGGCCAAAGTAGTTAGATTGCCCTATATAACACCGGGCGGACCAGATATCAGCAGCCTTACCATTAACGGCACATCTTCTTCAGGAAATATTGCTCCGGGCGCCACCGGAACAATCGCAGCAACAGCAACGGACACGCGCTTTAGTTCAGCCAATGGCACCGAAGCAACTCAAAATATTTCCAGCGGTGAATACTATATCGATACACCCCCATGGGTATCTGGCGCTACCGCTATACCACTAAGTGCGTCCGACGGTAACTTTAATAGTTCAACAGAAAGTCTTACTGGAACCATTGATACAACGGGCTTAAGCGTTGGACAACATATTGTTTATGTTCGTTCTAAAGATGCCAGCAACACTTGGGGGGCTGTTTCTGCGATATTCTTACAAGTCACAGATGATGTTCCGCCACCTGCCGACAATGTGTTAGAAAACGGTGTTGCTAAAACCGGACTTTCTGCATCAACCGGGGAAGAATTATTATTCACCATGGCAGTGCCACAAAATGCTACCAATATCGCATTTAATATTTCAGGTGGAACCGGTGATGCAGACTTGTACGTCAAATTTGGTTCCGTTCCTACGGATTCAAGCTACGATTGTCGCCCGTACAGAAACGGAAATGTCGAGACCTGTACCGCCACTCAAGTCAATGGTACTTATCATGTTCGACTTAAGGCCTACTCTACCTTCTCTGGTGTTAGTTTAACCGGTAGTTACACCGAAGGTGGCACGCCGCCCAATAATGATCCAATTGATAGAACAGAAACCATTGCTTCACTTAGTCAAGGTCAGTGGGCTCGTTATACCCAAGTGTTACCGGCTGGTTATTCCGATCTAAATGTTTCCATATCTGGTGGAACCGGCGACGCAGATCTATACGTTCGTAAAGGGGCAGCCTCAACGACCTCCGCTTACGATTGTCGTCCCTATAGAAATGGTAACGTCGAAAACTGTAGCTTCACCAATCCGGGGGCAGATACTTGGTATATTGATGTGCGAGGTTATAGAGCATCGTCCAACGTCACTTTATCAATTACCGCAACGCCGAGTAATTAAGAAAGAAGTTAACCATCAATCGAAACTAACTATAAAAAGGGCCTTAATGGCCCTTTTTTTTATTGTACAACTGATGCTGAATATCGTTTCAAATGTTTAAACAGAAACTGGCGACACTTCGGACCAATGATTATTAAAATGCATAACGTGAGCTAGACTATATTGCGCTTTATTGAGTTCGCCGTAGGCAAAATGAGGCGCAAGTTTTCCTTGGAAGTTTTTAAAATCTAGCAAGGATTTTTCTAAACGCCCTAGCGCATTATCGAGACTTTGGCCTACCACAATTTCAGGTGCTCCAGGGATCGCTTCATTAAGCCCATGCGTCATTTTCTTTTTTGATTCAAACATAGCGAATGCCAAACTTCCGACAGTCGATTTAAACAGATCCGATTTGTGTTGCGGATATCCCTCAATCGAGTATTCAACACTTTGCGCGCCATGGATTAATATCTTAGCCAAATCCCATTCGCCTCTCGCATCAAAGCTGCTTTCAGAAATATGGCTTAGTCGTTCAAGCAGCGACTCAATCGTCAGCGGCCCATTGGCCTCTGAAATACTAAACCAAGCAGCTCCCCCAGCAACAGCTAAAAGACCACCACCGAGGGTTGAAACTTTTAAAAATTTTCTTCGATTCATTGGTTCTATTTAACTTTATGATTCAACTATAACTTCCGCATGTAGCTTTGATGAACATACAGCTTGAATTAAAAAGTGCCCCCTAAACTCTCGTACAACACGCTTCCTAAGAAACAGCGTCTTATTTTTTACTTACGCGTGCTAACTCTTCTTCGATAAGTTCTTCAAAGACTTCGTAGGGTTGCGCCCCTTTAACCGTGATACCGTTGACAAAAAAGATTGGCGTAGAGCTGACACCTATGGCTCTCCCCTCTTGCATCTCTTGTTGAACCTGATTGACATATTTGCCGGATTTTAGGCATTGTGAAAACTGCTTATTATTAACACCGTACTCAGTCGCTTTGGCAATCAAATTCGTTTGGTCTAAAGAGTTTGGATTAGCTAGCATATAGTCATGCAATTTCCAAAAATGCTCAGTCGACTGTTCATTTGCGCATAGACTGGCTTCCGAGGCTCGAAAAGCATCTTTATGAAAGTCCAAAGGAAATTGCTTGTAAACAATTTTAACTTTGTCTGCATAGTTTTTTTGAATTTGTTTAACCGTCGCTACCGCTCTAGCACAATAAGGGCACTGAAAATCTGAAAACTCTACAATCGTAATTGGTGCATTGTCAGGACCAGCAGTTGGCGAATCATTAATGGCTATTTCCACCCTCGGTCTTTCGGGCGGTTGTATATTGATAGTCAACCCATGTTTTTTCCCTTCTCTTTCTATCCACTGATTGATCGCTGTCGCTCTCAGTTGTTGCAACATAAAGCTTTTTACTTTTTGCTTGAATTCTGGGTTGATCCGATTGGCTGGAACTCGCCTTTGCGCGATAAAACGATCCACTTCGAGATCAGAAACGCTTGGATTTTTTGTGATATATTTTTGCACAAAGATTTCCGTACTAACGCCTTGACTAAGCGGGTCTCTTTCAATCAAACGAGCCAATATCTGGGACTTAAGTTGATTCAGTTTGAGCTCATAGATCTCGCGTTCTGCTTCATAGATTTCACCAGCGATTGGTGAGGTTATTTCTTGATAGGTTATGATTTCGTCGCCGAGAATTGCTGCGGCACGATTATCTTGCTTTGCTGAAACTAATTGGCTTGCGATAACGAAAGCTAAAACCGCGAGCACTTTGATATTCTTTGACATAAAAACTTCTAAACCATTAAATCGATAAAATTGCCGTCATACTAGAGACTTATGATCAAAGATTCAATCATTAAGACTGATAGTACCGGCGGTGTCATCTATTTACGGTTGGGCTTCAAATAGCTTGCCACGTACCATCTCTCGATATTGGCGTGGCGTCAGATGAGTCTTTTGCTTAAATTGACGAGCAAAAAAGCCATTATCTTTGTAACCTAAGTGCTCAGAAATTTCCTGATGACTTAAATTGGTATCTCGCAATAATTCTTGAGCTGCGTGTATTTTTAAATCGACACCATAAGCAAGTGGGCTTTTTCCTACAGCGCTTTTAAAGCGTCTTGAGAAATTACGGCTACTCATATTGGCCATGCGACTCAAACTGGGTAAATCAAAGGATTGATTAAAATTCTTTTGCATCCATTGTTGCACTTCGACAATACCTTCATCGGGATGACGGCTACCACTTTTGTCAAACCAAGGCTTATCATATGTTCGATTGATCTCATGACTGTAATGCTGTTCAATGATTTGGCTCACTTCTTTGCCAAATTCTGTTTCGATTAAATAAACCACCAAATCAACCAACGCATTGATACTTCCTGTGCAAGTAATGTCGCCATCTTGGGTAATAAAATGCTTTTTCTGCAAATTGACCTTTGGGTACTTTTTTTCAAATTGGTCAAAATAATACCAATGAGTGGTGGCGATCTTATTATCCAGCAGACCGGCATGGGCAAGTAGACAGACGCCTGTACCGGTCGCCACTAGCTTGGTTCCCGCGTGATATTGGTCCACTATCCATTCGATTAAGGCTGGGTGCTTCTCGATCACCACTTCGGGATTACCCCAAATAGGAGGAATAAATACTGTATGTGCAGGCGGCGCAGTGGATAAACTATGCGATGGTAAGACTTTGATTCCATTAGCAAATTGGATGGCTTCGAGTTGTTCCAAAAAGCCGGAAACGACGAAACAATTCCATCGAGTGGAGCGATTACGCTTTATTCTGGCAATAGAGCGAGCCGAAGAAATCATTTCCATCGGTAGGCTAATCCCAGTGAGTAGCGCCTTCTGATAACCAATAAATAGAGACGGATTCATCACTCATCACGGCTTATTTGTACAAATTAATGGCATTATTGTCCTATATATTAACCGCATCAGTCAATATACTAGCGTCCAACCAATCTTAGACCTGCTTTGATCACGGGCTAAGTGAAACTGATTAATCATTAGGCTTTAACTAATAAATAAAGCGCTGGATTTTAAAAAGAGAACTCTATGAAAAAGTTACCTGTAATCGTTGGATTTGGTGGAATTAATACGGCTGGTCGATCTTCTTTTCATCATGCTTATCGTCGAATGGTGCATGACGCCTTACCTGATTCAGTAACAGCCCCCATGTTTGAAGGACTGGCTAGTCTCACCAAGCAACCAAAAGATACCCCAAGAGAAACCTTACTGGCACAAACGCTTATACGTAAAATCGAAAAGCAAACATTTGATATTAATGAAATTAATATCCACAAAAAAGCAGTACTCAAATCAAATGATGACACCATTCATTTTCAAATCAGTAAGCGCCAATTACCAAAGCATATTCCTGACAATTGGAAACTAGAACCATTAGACAATGGCGCGTACAACGTCACCATTGAAGGTGAGCTAACCGTGATGATGCCTGAAAAACATCAAACCGCTGTGACCAGTGCCGGACAGCTCCCTACAGGTTTTGACCCAGCGGCCCTCTATACATCACGTAACCAACCAAAAGGTCTGCAACTAACAGTCTTTGGAGCATCCGATGCTTTGCACTCCGTTGGCGTTGAATGGTCTCAGATTTTAAAGCATATCAACCCAGATGAAGTTTCAGTTTACGCCGGTTCGGCAATCGGTCAGCTGGATGATTTTGGTGGTCGCGGACTAAGCCAAGCTTGGTTAAAGGGTGGACGAGTTAGTTCTAAACAAATGCCGCTAATGCTATCGCAAATGCCAGCCGATTTTATCAATAGTTATATGATCAATAGTGTTGGTTCAACCGGAACTAACATGGGCGCCTGTGCGACTTTCTTGTATAACTTACGCCAAGGGATCAGTGATATTCAATCGGGTGTGGCACGTGTCGTTATTGTCGGTGGTGCGGAAGCGCCAATTGAGCCTGAAGTGATTGAAGGCTTTAAAGCCATGGGTGCACTGGCTGAAGATCAACAATTAGCAGAGCTAGATGGAACTGATACCGTTGATAACCGACGAGCCAGTCGACCATTTGCAGAAAATGCAGGATTTACCATTGCTGAAGCGTCTCAGTTCTTTATCATTATGGATGACGAGCTGGCACTGGAATTAGGCGCAACCATTTATGCGTCTGTAGCCGATGTTTTTGTTAATGCCGATGCTAATAAAAAATCCATTTCGTCACCCGGAATTGGCAACTATGTGACCGTGGCTAAAGCGATGTCATTGGCAAAAAACATATTAGGTGAAGAAGGCGTAAAACAAACTTTTGCTCAAGCTCATGGCACAGGAACACCACAAAACAGAGTCAGCGAGTCGCATATTTTAAATGAAGTGGCTAAAACTTTTGAAATTGATAGTTGGAAAATTGCCGCAATAAAATCGTATGTCGGGCACTCGTTAGGCCCTGCTGGCGGCGACCAATTAGCGGCAACTTTAGGTGTTTGGGAATACGGTGTTATTCCGGGCATCAACACTATTGATAAAATTGCGGATGATGTTTATGACTCAAACCTAGAGTTCTGTATTAAGCACACCCCGGTTGGTGACAAAGGCGAAAAAATGAAAGCCGCACTCATTAACTCCAAAGGGTTTGGTGGTAACAATGCCACTGGTTTGATTTTATCACCGCATGTCACCATGGAAATGTTAGAAAACAAATATGGACCAGCGCGGATTGCTCAATACAAATTGCTCAATGAAAAAGTCAAAGCTCAAGCGGAAGCTTACGACCAAGCTGTGATTAATGGTGAACTAAACGTGATCTACCATTTTGGTTCTGATGTGATGAATGAAAATGATTTAAAAATTACCGAGCAAGGCATTGCAATGACTAAGTTTGAGAATCAGTTGAGTTTTAGTCAGGAAAATCCATTTGCGGAGTATTGTAAGTAGCTAGTTGCTAGGCGGTGTCCTGAGCGGAGTCGAAGGATGCTAGTTGCTAGTTGCTAGTTGCTAGTTGCTAGTATGCTAAATTCAAAAGCTATCTGATTAATTATATTTATCGCTACTCGATTTTGCTTTTTTGGTTAGCGTTGGTGTGGGGCTGCTCTTTATCTTTAGCGGACAATTATTATTGTCCTTTAATAAGAACCAAAACCCAAACAAGAATCAAAGTCAATACTTCGACTTCGCTCAGCAACCTTTTTTCGCAGCGCTGCGCTCTGACTGCGACCTTCTTTTTTCAATAGCCAAAAAAGAAGGCAAAAAGGCCAATATCGTTGGCACTGGGCTACCGAAATTGACTTAGTGTCTTGTGCTAAATTTCGGTGGGTCGCCCACCACCCGCTCGTCTGTGAGGCCCATCCCAATACTACCTACTTCGAGCACTCTTTCTTTAAACGTAATTAGTGACGTGGATGTCATTACCAAAGTTTTACCCGCCTAGCGGCTTATAACGGACTGGTGAAACTCATGAGGCAGCGGGTAGACAAGAAAAGTAAATGAGCGCCAGCGAGCTCTTTTCTTCCGCTGACTCACGGTCAACCTATTAGGAACGTTCAGGCTTAGAATAACTTTCAACAAGTCAATCACTAGTTATTTTCAGCGTAAAGGCCTATTGGTTCCTTTTGTGGCTTTGGACAAAAGGGACTCGCAGTCAGAGCGCAGCGCTGCGAAAAAAGGTTGCTGAGCGAAGTCGAAGTATTGACATTGCTCTTAATTTTTGATTTTTAAAAATAGAACAACAAGAATTTCCCTTTTGGGAAAAAATAGTATGCCCCGCTAGCCCCAAATATTGGCTGGATCTTGAATTACTCACTTAGTTCTTGCGGTTAATCTAAAAGTGTCAGAACAAACCTAGAATACTCCCTTAGGTTACCTTCGAAACAGTCTTTAAGACAATCCAAAACGACAATTCAGCGTTTTGGATTCTCAGCTTGATATTCCTTCATCAACTTAATCCCCTCCTGAGCAAACCGCTCAAGCAAAGGATGCTCAGGATCCGAAAATTGCTGCACACCCAATATTTGACCCGAAGGTGCTATAAACACCAATCCAGGAGTACCTGATATTCCGTATTTTTCCGCGATTTCATCGCCATCAAGCACTGTATCAAATTGGTATTCGTGATTTCGCCAATAAACCTCTGGCTTCCAATCTTCTTTAATATTGACCGCCAAAACTTTTAACCCTTGGGCTTCATACTTGTCATTTAAGCGCGCGACTCCTGGCAGTAGTTTTTTGCAATAGGGACACCAAGTGGCCCAAAACACTAGGAGTGTCGGTCGCCCCTGAAAGTCCGATAAGGTTACCGCTTCTCCTGCTAAATTAGTTAAAGTCCAGTCTTCGCCTAAATAGTTATTCGCTGTATTACTTGATTCAGTTGGGCTATTTTGCGATTGCTCGGTTGAACCGCTCTCGCAACTTGATAAAAGAAAAATGAAGCTTAAAAACGCCAGCGTTACTTTCAGAAGTCTCATCTAATTGGTTCCTATGATTAAATAAATATCCGTTGTACTTGAGCTTTGACGCACGAGTTTACGGTTAATTACATCAATTATGTGAGCTTTTTGTTGAACTCTCCAGTAATATTAACAATTTGCAACTATTCGGCTCTGGTCAATAGGGATTAAGGACTTTAGAATCGATTGAATATAAAAATCTTCCGTGGACGTTTATGTGATCGAGCTCTACCAGCAAGCACTCAAAGAACATAATAATAATCCTGTCGGCTTGGCGAAATCGATTCGGGCGACTCACACTGCAGAAGGTTATAACGCTAGCTGTGGCGATGAAATCACTTTTCATCTCGATATTAGCAATGATGGTAATCAAATAATCGATATTAGTTTTGACTGTGATTGTTGCGCCATCTGTAAAGCTTCTGCGTCCGCTTTGTGTAGTTTAACCGAAGGACAAGAAGTTACCTTCTTGATGCAACAAACCCAGTTGCTGGGTCAATTGCTCAATCAGCTGGAAGACCCTGAACCAAACAATCCAAAATTAGAAAAAGCTTTAAGCTTTTTAGTCCCTATTAAAAAACACATCAGCCGGATCAATTGCGCGTTATTGCCTTGGCAAACCGCACTCAAAGCCTGCAATAGTCCGAGAGAGCATTAAGATTGATGAATGCAAAAACTGGTCAAAAAAGGAATCTGAAAGTGTATGTATAGTTTATTAAAATCTTTACAGCATTTTGATTCAACACAAGATTATGTTCTTGCGATCATTATCGACGCTAACGGCTCCACATACCGTAAGCCCGGAGCGATGATGTTAATCAACGCCCAACAAAAATACTGGGGCCTGATTAGCGGTGGTTGTCTTGAAGGTGATATTGTTTTGCATAGTGAAAAGGTGATTCATACCAAGCAAGATTTAGAGTTAGTTTATAATATGCGCGACCAATCGGATCTGCTTTGGGGAATGGGCCTAGGTTGCGATGGAGAAGTGACGGTACTTTTAAAATACTTGCCATCCCTTGAGAATCATCTAGGATTTTTTGATGCCTTAAATTGCTGGCGCGATGGACAAAGCCAATACCTTTCGATTTTGGCGAACGCTAATAATGAGTTAAAAATTATGCCCTTGGCGCAAGGGCCTCAAATCGAAAATGTTCGATTTGGCTTTGAGTTGGTTAAACCGCACCATTTGTTAATCTGTGGAGCTTCCCCAGATGTTCCGCCAGTAACTGCCATTGCTCATCAAATTGGCTGGAAAACCACCGTAATTGATCACCGAGCTAGCGCGGCACAAGCGGATCGTTTTCCCTACGCAGAATCTGTGCAGTTAATTAAACGCTCCCAATGGCAAGACTTCAATCTAGCACCTTTTGATAGTGTTATTGTCATGAGCCATCAATTCGAACATGATCAACGGTATTTAGAAAAACTACTGAGTAGTCAACTCGACTACATCGGATTGCTCGGCCCCACTAAACGACGCGATAAACTCTTAGCGAATTGTGGTACCCATTTTGGCGAGCATCAAGGCCGAGTGTTTGGCCCCATCGGTTTGGACATTGGTAGTGACTCCCCAGAAACCATAGCTTTAGCAATCATTGCTGAAATTCAGGCGGTTCGAAACAAGAAATCGGCCATTAGTTGTTATCAAGATCCAACCAGATGATTGAACCTTTAGACAACACTGGGTCGAGCAACGCCAAACTAAACCTTGGGGTAATTGTTATCGCCGCAGGAAACTCATCACGACTGGGACAGGCTAAACAGCTTGTTCGCTTTCACAACGAGACGTTACTGAATAAATCCTTGCGGCTGGCACGTTCGATCAGCACTAACATGGTTTGCGTATTAGGTTTTGAGCATAAAAAGTTTGCTGAGCAGACGAGTTTGGCTCACCAAAGTATTCTGCTCAACCCAGACTGGCGTATTGGAATGGGCACATCAATTGCCAGCGGCGTGAAGTATTTTATTGATAATTCGAAAGCCAACCATTCGACACGCATCAAACCCGATGCGGTGTTGATTTTATTATGTGACCAATATTTGCTCACGGAGACCGACTTGAAAAAATTGTACGGTCAGTGGACAATGGCTAACGATCAAATTATTGCAAGCCAGTACTTTGACAAGAAACAACAGCAACATGTTTTGGGTGCTCCGGCCATCTTTCCCAAAACCTATTTCAGTGATTTGCTAAGTCTTACCAAAAAAGGAGCTCGTAATCTCCTACATCAGCACCGCCAGAAAGTGATTGCAGTCGATTTAAAAAATGCTGCAACCGATTTAGATACATTAGACGATTTACAACAATTACAAGCACTCAATGATTTAAACACGGAGAACAACAATGATTGAACTCACGATAAATAATAAAAAACACCAACTTGATGTCCCACAGGAGATGCCTTTGTTATGGGCGCTTCGGGATATTATTAAGCTGACCGGTAGTAAATACGGCTGCGGTATGGGTTTATGTGGAGCATGTACGGTACATCTTGATGGAGAGGCGACTCGCTCTTGTGTTCTTCCGGTTTCAGCCGCTATCGGCAAAAAAGTAACGACCATTGAAGGTTTGTCAGACAACGCAGACCATCCACTTCAGCAAGCTTGGATGGATATCAGTGTACCGCAATGTGGTTATTGTCAGCCCGGCCAAATCATGTCAGCAGCGTCGTTACTCAACAAAAATGATTCGCCTTCAGATGATGAAATTGACCAGGCCATGTCAGGTAATATTTGCCGCTGTGGTACCTATCCGAGAATTCGCAGTGCGATTCATAAAGCAGCAAAGTTAGCTAGGGAGGTTAAGTAAGATGAGTTTCTTAAATAAAATAGGCGTAATTCCTAGCGAGGACGAAATTTTTAACTCGGACGATCAACAATCCGAAATCGCTGGCGATCATCAAGGCTCTGTTATTAAAAACGTCACTCGACGTGGATTCCTGAAGGCAACTGGTTTAGCGAGTTCGAGCTTAGTCTTAGGAGTACAACTTTCCTCAATACAAGCAGCAACTTCGACTCACGCACATCCATCGGATAAAGATTTTGCTCCCGATGTGTTTATCTCTATGGATAAAAAAGGCACCGTTTATATCGTCTGTCATCGCTCAGAAATGGGACAAGGGATCCGAAGTTCGTTACCTTTACTGGTGGCCGATGAAATGGAATGTGATTGGGATCGCGTAGTGGTAAAGCAAGGGCTAGGTGACGCAAAATATGGGAGTCAAAACACAGATGGTTCTCGCAGTGTACGACGATTCTATTATCGTTTGAAAGAGGCCGGCGCAACGGCCAGAACCATGTTACAAATGGCTGCTGCGCAAGTATGGAAAGTGAAACCAACCAGTGTCACCATTTATAACCACCGAGCGAAACTAAAAGGCAGTTCTCAAGTCCTCGACTTTTCGGAACTAGTGGAAATAGCTGCTACTCTAAAAGTCCCTGAAAAGTCGGCACTTAAACTAAAAAAAGAATCTGAGCATCGCTATGTTGGCAAAGACAATATCAAACTACTTGATGGCAAGGATATCGTCACTGGAAAAGCGCGATTCGGATATGATGTTGAAATCGAAGGGATGAAATACGCGGTCATTGCCAGACCTCCAGTAGTCTTTGGTAAAGTTAAGTCGTTTGATGCTAGCGAAGCGATGAAAGTGCCAGGCGTGCTCAAAGTGATCAAACTGCCAGCACTTAATCCTCCAGCGGTTTTCAATATGTTGGGGGGCATTGCGGTGATTGCCGATAATACCTGGTCCGCTTTGCAAGGCCGAGATAAATTAAAGATTGAATGGGAGCATGGTGCTAATGCTAGTTACAATACCAAGGATTATGAAAAGGAATTTGTTAAAGCGCTAGACAACCCTCCACATGTAGTACGAAACCGGGGTGATTGGGACAAGGCTAAGGAAAAAGCCGATAAAGTATTTACCCAAAATTATTATGTTGCAGGGATCGCGCATGCCACTATGGAACCACCCGCCGCTACCGCCGTTGTCAGCGATGATGGTGTTGAAGTTTGGACGTGTACTCAGACACCTCAATCTGCCCAAAGAAATGTCATGGGAGTGATGAAAATTCCTCAAGAAAAAGCGGCCAGCGTAAAAATAAATGTGACTTTATTAGGCGGTGGTTTTGGTCGAAAGTCGAAACCGGATTATGTCGCTGAAGCGGTTTACATCGCCAATGAAACCAAGCTACCAGTCAAAGTCTGTTGGACACGAGAAGATGAAATTAAACATGGTTATTATCATTCACCAAGCTATCAATCATTATCAGCTTCGTTTGATAAGTCAGGACTACCCACTGGCTGGTACCATGGCATGGTTAATCATCCAATCGGGGCTACTTTTAATCCTGCGGCTAAACAAGCGGGAGCTGCCGATTTAGGACAAACCGACCTGCCGTTTGATTTACCCAATATTAAACTAACCAACGGCGAAAGTGATACGTTTATGCGGATTGGCTGGGTTCGTTCAGTCACCAATATCAACAACGCTTTCGCAGTGAGTTCGTTCGCAGACGAATTGGCACGTGAGCAAAAGCAAGATCCAAAAGATTATTTACTCTCGCTAATTGGCAAAGACCAAATGCTAGATGTCAATAAAGATGCAGCCAAATACGAAAATTACGGCGAAAACTTTGACGATTACCCAATTGACACGAGCCGATTAAAAAATGTCATAGAAGTCGTCGCTAAAGATGCTGGTTGGGGCAAAAAATTACCAGCAGGCTACGGCATTGGAATCGCTGCCCATAGAAGCTTTTGCACTTATGTGGCAACGGTTGTGATTGTTTCCTCGCAAAAAGACAAAATTAAAATTGAAAAAGTCTTCTATGCGGTTGATGCAGGTAAAGTCATCAATCCTGATCGCGCGCGCTCGCAAATGGAAGGTGCAGCTATATTTTCCACTTCGCTTGCCTACTATGGTGAAATTACCGCGAAAGATGGCATCGTCGAACAGAGTAATTTTCATGATTATGAAATGGCGCGAATTGGCCAAGTACCAGATATTCACGTCAATATACTCAAAAGTGACAAGCCGCCTGCTGGAATTGGCGAACCAGGTGTGCCGCCTTTTGCGCCAGCACTTTGTAATGCGATATTTGATGCTACCGGCAAGCGCTATCGTCGCTTGCCATTAAAACAATATGGCATCATCTAACGTTTTGATTTGATAAGTGGTCGTTACAAAAAAGCCCAAGCAGTCATTGACTACTTGGGCTTTTTTTCGATTAATCGTTCGGCGATTAATCAGGATATTTCATTATCTAGCCTTTCTTACGTCGATTGACATAGGGTGTTGGATCCGTGGGACGGCCCTTTTTTATCACTTCATAGTGAACATGCGCGCCGGTAGAGCGTCCAGAGTTGCCCATTTTTGAAATCGTTTGTCCCTTTTTCACTACGTCGCCTTTATTAACTAGAGATTCCTTGTTGTGTCCGTAACGAGTCACCAAACCATCGCCATGATTAATTTCTACCAGTAAACCATAACCTGAACGATTCCCAACCCAAGAAACAACCCCAGCGGCTGTGGCGATAACCGGGTCGCCTTCCTTTCCGGCAAAATCAATACCAGCATGCCAAGCCGGTTTTCCCGTGAACGGGTCACTTCGCTCGCCGTAAAATGAAGATAACCAACCTTTGGTTGTTGGTCGACCCGATATGTAGCGCTCTACCCCCATGTGCTTATCCATTAACAATGATTCCAGTACTTTCAACTGCTGTTCTCTCGATTGCAGAGATAGATTAACGTCATTGAAAGCTAAATCAAGCGTACTGATATCACTCCTGGTGTCATTAATCGCATCTTCTGGACCACCGATAGCCGGAGCATCGCCAAAATTAAACTCTTTCGCATCAATCCCAGAAATAGTGAGTATTCGCTCACCAGCAGCATCAAGCCTCCTAACGTGAGCTTGAATCATTCCTAGGCGTGCGGCCAATGCATTAATTTGTTGTTGGGAAGCTTGCTTAGCTAACTCGATTTCATCCCACTGGGACTGCATTTCGGCATGCCATTGGTCAATAGTGACTTGTTCTACTTGAGTTGCTTCGCCTTGCTTAATGGCATAATAGTAACCACTTACTCCGGCTACAAGAGGTACGATCAAAACAAATGAGATGATGCTATAAATAAATCCATTACGTAATTTGACACTTCTCATTCCCTGCGAAGATCGTTGAAGAATTGTAATACTCATAGTGGAATTTAATTGCTCTCGCAGTTTATCGATTATTATTATTAGTGGTTCTAGTCAACTCTATCTAAAAGAGTGTTAAAATTATTACTTACCCTTATATATTAGCTAGTTATCAAAAATATGCCCAAAAATCGCCCAAATGCAGTGGATAACTTGCTAGACCAGCCGCAAGGTAGCGTCAAAGCACTTCTCGATCGGCTCACTAAGATACAGACAATCGATAAAAAACTCCACGATTATCTCGATCCAGCGATTGCCAAACATTGCCGGGTCGCTAACATTAGAAAGAGTACTCTAGTATTAGCGGTGGATAGCCCTGCTTGGAGTAACAAAATCCGATTTACCATTCCTGAATTACTCAGCCACTTCAGAAGTAATGGTTTTCTCAACCTAGCCAATATTGACATTATCGTTCAACCCAAGCGTGAGACTTAGAGCAAAAAGCCGAGCTTAGCTCGGCTTTTAATAAACTTTAACGGCTCAATAACAACGGCTTGCTATTTAAACGGCCAAGCCTGGGTTCATAATATAGGAAATTGGCGCTGTTTCATTGTCTTCGAATGAAACCATTTCATATGCAGTTTCATCAGCCATTAATTCTCTCAGTAACAGGTTATTTAGTGCATGACCGGACTTAACTCCAGTAAACGCTCCGACTAAGCTGTAGCCAAGTAAATACAGATCTCCTATCGCATCGAGAATTTTATGCTTTATAAATTCGTCGTCATATCGTAATCCGTCTTCATTTAAGACACGATATTCGTCCAGGACAATAGCATTCTCCATGCTGCCACCTTGAACGAGATTCTTAGAGCGCAAGTACTCAATGTCATTCATAAAACCGAAGGTACGTGCGCGGCTGATTTCTTTAACGAAAGAGGTCGCAGAAAAATCAACTTCTGAGAAATTAGCACTTGCTTGAAATACAGGGTGGTCGAAGTCGATTCCAAAAGATACTTTAAATCCATCAAATGGTTCAAAAATGGCTTTCTTATCGCCATCAGATACTTCGACTCGCTTTTTGATACGAATGAATTTTTTCGCTTTGCTTTGCGTTTCTACACCCGCAGATTGCAGTAAAAACACAAAAGGACCGGCACTGCCGTCCATAATGGGTACTTCAGGAGCTGATACGTCAATGATGGCATTATCAATGCCCAAACCGGCCATCGCCGCTAACAAATGCTCAACGGTCGAAACTCTAACGTCACCATTTACTAAACACGTTGATAAAGTGGTATCACCAACATTCTCAGGTTTAGCAATAAGTTCGACCACAGGATCAAGGTCAACGCGTCTAAAAATGATACCTGTATCAACAGCCGCAGGTCTTAAGGTCAGGTAAACTTTCTCACCGGTATGCAACCCAACGCCTGTTGCGCGAATTGCAGTCTTGAGAGTACGTTGTCTGATCATGAATAAAATCTCCAAAAATGAATTTTATGTAGACTCAATATTCCTTTTTGGCCTAGTGTAATAAGTTTTCTTTTACTAACTTAAGTCTTAACTGACTTCGGCTTTCAACAACTAAGTTTGATTTTTATCAACTTTTTCAATCTGTTAGCAACTCATCGGATGAGTTAGCAGCTCAATTGTGGAATATTACCATAATATGACAGAACATAAAATTAAATATTTGTTCGTTTTTTGAACAGTCGCGCAAATTATCGATTGCTCTTCACTGGCTTATCTCACCAAGCAATTTTACTAAGACAAAAGGACTCAAAACTCGGAATAGTCCTTATTGCTGCGGTTTGACCAGAATTAATGGATAAAATTCCCTTACATCTCAATATGAGAACATCCTTCCTTGAATCTTTATCCCAATTCCTTAGTAAAAACCTCAATATTATCAAACACTAGCCAACCTACTAGAAGGGAGGCATAGATCAGCTAGCATTCGACAAAACGCTGTGGTGCACAAACTAATGCACGTCAAAATAAGTCATTGGTCAAGTGACCAACTAGTTAAGTAACTAGTCGGCTTGCTTTCTTAAGAAAGCTGGAATATCTAAATAATCCATATCACTTCCTACAACTTGTTTAGGTTGTGTCGCTTGCTTTCGCAAAATAGTCGGACGCTGTAGCTTTTCATAATCATTGCTACCATCCGCCTTTTTAGTATTATCCACTTTAACTTGAGCAACCGGTTGGCTTGGTTGGCCAATACCTGTGGCAACAACTGTCACTCTGATTTCGTCTTTCAATTCAGGGTCAATCGCTGTACCAATGACCACGGTCGCATCTTCCGCAGCAAAATCTTGAACCACGCTTCCTACTTCAGAGAATTCGTCGATACTCATGTCTTCACCAGAAGTGATATTGACTAAAATACCTTTGGCACCGGATAAATCGACATCTTCAAGTAAAGGACTTGATACCGCTAGCTCAGCCGCTTTGATTGCTCGGTCTTCGCCAGTTCCAACACCATTACCCATCATCGACATACCTTTCTCAGACATCACCGTTTTCACATCGGCGAAATCAACATTTATTAGTCCAGGACAAGTCATTAGCTCTGCAATACCTTGAACCGCACCATGCAATACATCGTTAGCCGCTCTAAACGCTTCCGTTAATTTTTTGCCTTTCATAACGTTTAGGACTTTATCGTTTGGAACGATAATTAATGAATCAACATGTTGACGAAGTTCATCAATACCCGCTTCAGCAACCGTCATGCGTTTTTTCATTTCAAAGAAAAATGGTTTTGTCACAACCGCGACAGTAAGGACACCCATTTCTTTAGCAATTTCAGCGATCACAGGAGCTGCACCAGTTCCAGTACCACCACCCATTCCGGCAGTGATAAAAACCATATCGGTATCAGCTAGAATTTCTGAAATTCTCTCACGATCTTCTAGCGCAGCTTGACGACCGATTTCAGGATTTGCGCCAGCACCGAGCCCTTTGGTCACTTCTCCACCAAGCTGAATAGAAGTCCGAACAGAACTTCGGTTCAGTGCTTGTGCATCAGTATTGGCACAGATGAACTCCACTCCATCGACATTAGCACGTAGCATGTGCTCGACGGCGTTACCACCACCACCACCAACACCGATGACTTTGATTACTGCGTTGTCACGCAAACTATCGACTAGCTCAAACATATTAGACATAATAATTCCCCTTCTAGGTTGCTAATATTTACTTAAAATAAAACTTAAAATAAAAAACGGTTTTTAACTCGCTCTCAAATGAGAGCAAAAACTCTGCGGCTAGTAGCCGCTAAATAATCTTTTTAAACTTCCGAAAAATCCGCCAAAGGTAAGGGCTTTCTCTTCATAAGAACTGCTATAAACATTTTGTTGCTGGCCGTATAAGAGCAAACCAACGCCAGTGGCATGAATCGGATTTTTGACGACATCCACCAACCCGCTAATTCCTTGCGGTACACCCAGCCTTACCGGCATATGGAACACTTCTTCAGCCAATTCAATTAACCCCTCCATTTTCGAAGAGCCGCCTGTTAGTACTATTCCAGCCGGAATAACTTCTTCAAATCCACTTCGCCTTAATTCTGCTTGAATAAGCGTAAATAATTCTTCATATCGAGGTTCTACAACTTCAGCAAGTGTTTGACGAGACATTCTCTTTGGTTCTCTATCACCAACTCCTGGCACTTCGATAGTGTCTTCTAGTGAAGTCAGCTGTCTTAAAGCGCAGGCATATTTAATTTTAATATCTTCCGCATGTTGAGTTGGTGTTCGTAGAGCAACCGCAATATCATTGGTGACTTGATCACCTGCAATCGGGATCACCGCGGTATGACGAATCGCACCTTCAGTGAAAACCGCAATGTCGGTTGTGCCACCGCCAATATCAACGATACAAACACCCAATTCTTTTTCATCTTCCGTCAACACCGAATAACTCGACGCCAGTTGTTCTAAGATAATGTCATCGACTTCTAGACCACAGCGCTTGATACATTTAACAATGTTTTGTGACGCACTATCGGCACCTGTCACCATATGAACTTTTGCTTCCAGTCTAACGCCCGACATACCAATTGGCTCGCGAATGCCCTCTTGATTATCAATTACAAACTCCTGAGGCAAAATGTGTAGAATCCGCTGATCCGCAGGAATAGCGACTGCTTTGGCCGCATCAATAACTCTTTCAACATCGCCCGCGTTAACTTCGCTATCACGAATGGCTACGATCCCATGAGAGTTCAAACTACGGATATGACTTCCCGCAATCCCAGCAAACACTGAATGGATCTGGCAACCCGCCATCAACTCGGCCTCTTCTACTGCTCGCTGTATCGATTGCACCGTCGACTCAATGTTTACCACCACACCTTTTTTTAAGCCATTGGAAGGATGACTACCTATACCAATGATGTCAGTAGTCCCGCTTGAGCCTATTTCACCGACAATCGCTACTACCTTTGATGTGCCAATATCCAAGCCTACAATTAATTTTTTCTCTTGTGTTTTTGACATAAGTGTTAACTCTTTTTTTTAGCTTTCTTCGCTAGTCGCGTTTACTTTCAATTCAACGGCCAACCCATTGCGATAACGTAAATCGACGTTACTCAACCGGCTCTTATTTTCGATCGCTACATACACTTGTAAAAATCGATCTAAGCGCTGTAACTGGTTCTTTCTTCCTGTTTTAATAGTGATACCGGTAGATGTTTTAATATTCCAACTATTGGTTTTATCTATTTCAATTTCACTGACTGAAAAACTATTAGCCGCTAATTTTTGCTCGACAGAGTGAAGTAGTTCAGTAACCATAACTAATTTCGGTTTGTCCATTCTGTCTAGCTGTGCGATGTTTATCACTAAAAGACTATCCTTATCTTGTTGCATAATCGGCGTAGAAATAACCGTTCCATCTGAGAAAATATAACCGTCATTAAGAATCGCCAATGGTTGCTTTTCTGTTAATGAAAATATTAAAGTATCGGGCCATGATTTACGCACGTCTACTGATTCCACCCATGGATTCTCTAATACTTTGTCTCTTACAATTTGTAAATCAATCGATAACATTCCCGTGCCATCAGTCAAATCCAAAGACTCGATTAAATCCTCTTTATTGATCCGTTGAGTGCTTCCAGCAAAACTCACTTTTTCTACTGGCCATATACCTGATGACAGGCTTGGTAATTGACTCAACCCGTAGAAGATGGCTATTACTAACACGAACAATCCAGCAAAAGCAGTTACTCGAGCGGCATTCTTTGGTAACGTCATATTTAAACTAGGTAGCGACCTGTCTTGCTTTTGAGGCTTCTTAACAGCCATTCGTTTAGCCATTAGTCGACTCCTTTAGATCAGAAGTGTGCTCAAAACTAGTCGCTAATATTCGTATAACCAACTGCTCAAAACTTATCCCTGCTACCGCTGCAGCTTTGGGTACCAATGACGTTTTAGTCATTCCGGGTACTGTATTCGCTTCTAACAACATGAATTCTTTGGTCACATCATTTTGAATGAAATCAACTCTTCCCCAACCACTACAACCTAATGCCTTAAATGATTTTAAAGCTTGTTCTCTCAAAGCCTCTTCCTGCTCAGGTTCCAACCCACTAGGACAAAAGTATTCAGTTTCGTTTGAGCAGTATTTGGCGTCATAATCATAAAACTCATTGGGAGTGATCATGCTAATACTTGGCAGCGCTTTGTCCTGTAATATCGTCACGGTATATTCTTTACCACTCACAAACGTTTCAATTAATACATCGTCAAACTGTTGCGCTAATTCAACTGCCTTAACAAGCTCTTCGACAGAGTGTGTCTTTGACATCCCAACGCTAGAGCCTTCTCGAATCGGTTTAACAAACAGCACATCACCCAATTTATTCATTACAACTGAAGCAAGCGACTCATTAAAATTAAACTTCCTAGAAACTTTTTCAAATGGCGCTGTGCTAAGTCCCAAGTTTTGCCATATACGTTTACTGTTGAGCTTATTCATTGCCAAAGCCGAACTTGCTAAGTCACTTCCAGTAAAGGGGATATTTAGCATTCTTAAATAACCTTGGACTACACCATCCTCGCCATCTCTTCCATGCAAAGCGATAAATACTCTAGAGATATTCTGTTGCAATAACTGATGATAATTCTGTTCTTTGGTATCAATTTTAATCGCATCAATTCCAGCGGATTCTAATGCTTCATAAATAGCGTTTCCGGAGAGTAAAGAAATTTCTCTTTCTGCGCTATTTCCACCAAGCAGCACAGCAACTCTTCCAAAACTGGAAGGCTCGAAACTGTATTTTGACTGCTGCGTTGTTTTCACTGGTTTAAATTCTCTGGTTCTAATTCTGATTTATAAATTGCATGTTCTCACTTGCCCATCCGGCAGCTAAACCACCGACATTTCCCGCGCCTTGAGTAACAATAATATCGCCATCACTCACAACTTTCGCAATAGCTGCTTTTAAGTTCTTTTGTTCTTCAACGAAAATCGGATCTAACCCACCATGTTGACGTATGGTTCGACATAAGGAACGACTATCGGCACCCGCGATTGGTTTTTCTCCAGCGGCATATACCTGCATAATGATTAACACATCGACAGTTGACAGTACTGCCGCGAAATCCTCGTAAAGATCACGTGTTCTAGTATAACGATGAGGTTGAAATACCATGACAATTCTTCGTTCAGACCAACCATCACGAACGGCATCAATAGTGGCTTTAATTTCGGTTGGGTGATGCCCATAATCATCCACTAATTCGATTTTTCCCTTGCTAGTTTCAAAGGTGCCATAGCTTTGAAAACGTCGCCCAATACCAGAGAAGGTTTTAAGTGCTTCTGAAATAGCTGCGGCTTTAACGCCATCTTCGTTAGCTACAGCAAAAGCCGCTAACGAATTTAAAACATTATGCTTGCCAGGCATGTTCAACGAAATTTCAACTAAGCCAGGTTTATTTTTTCTTTTGATTTTAAATTCGCTGACCACACCACGTTGCTTAACTTCTATCGCTTGATAGTCAACACCTTCAGAAAATCCATAGGTAACATATGGACGCATCAATGAAGGAATAATTTGTTTTACCGCATCATCGTCACCACACAAAACGGCGAGACCATAGAAAGGTAAATTATGAATAAATTCAATAAAGGTCTTCTTAACGTTTTCGAAGTCCCCACCGTAAGTATCCATATGATCCATATCGATATTGGTCACTACCGAAACCATTGGTTGAAGATGCAAGAATGATGCATCGCTCTCATCAGCCTCGGCAATAAAATATCGGCTCTTGCCTAATTTTGCGTTAGCCCCAAGTCGGTTTAATAATCCACCAATGACATAAGTAGGATCTAAACCGGCTTCAGCAAAAACCGTCGCTAATAAACTAGTGGTAGTGGTTTTTCCGTGAGTACCTGCTACAGCAACCCCGTGTCTGAATCGCATTAGCTCAGCCAACATTTCTGCTCTAGGAACAACAGGTATTCTTCTTGAACGAGCGGCCTCAACTTCCACGTTATCATCTGAAATAGCGGTACTGGCCACAACCACATCGACACCCAAAATATTGTTGGCTGTATGTTGATGAAAAATCTGCGCACCAAGCTGCTTTAGCCTTTTTGTATTGTTGCTTTCTATCGGGTCTGAACCGGTAATGGAATATCCTTGATTCAGTAATACTTCGGCAATACCACACATTCCGGCACCGCCAATCCCTATAAAGTGAATTCTACGAATTCTTCGCATTTCAGGGATAATAACGTTAGCGTCGTTAATAGTATTGGCGGTTAACGTACTCATGCTGCCATCTCCACACTTTCTTCACAGGCTTGAACCATTTTTTCTGTTGCGTGCAAATACGCCGTGCGCTTTGCCTTGTTTGCCATCTCAGCAATTTTGCTAGAGTCCGCAAGCAACGCTTTTATTTTATTAACACTTTCATCTGAACTCAGTAATGACTGAGGAATAACTATTCCCGCTCCTTGTTCTACCAACCAATTAGCGTTCATGGTTTGGTGGTCATCAACCGCAAACGGAAAAGGTATAAAGATAGCTGCTTTTCCTACCGCGGCAATCTCTGAAACCGTTAGAGCGCCTGAACGACAAACGACTATATCAGCCCATTGATAGGCCGATGACATGTCATCAATAAACTTTTCAACCTTAACTGATTCTTGATTATTCAATTCAACGTTCCCATAGGCTGCACAGGCATCTTGGTAGCCAGCTTCACCCGACTGATGGCGTACTTGAATCTTGCCGCTCTTCAACTGTTCTGAAAAAATCGGTGGTAATTGTTGATTAAGTGCTTGAGCACCACGGCTACCACCAATCACTAAAACTTGAATGACTTTATTGCTGGTCATTACTTGGCTTCCTAGAGCTAATTCTTCACCACTATTGCTTGATAACTTAGTTATATCCTTACGAATAGGGTTACCAACCGTTTGCGCATTGACATTTTTATCAAAAGTATTCGGAAATGCTTGAAATACTCGATTTGCAAACTTCGACAACATCTTATTCGTTAGACCAGCAATCGCATTTTGTTCATGAACAATTAAAAACCTTCCGGCTAATTTTGCCGCTAGCCCACCCGGCCCAGAAGCAAAGCCTCCAAATCCTAACACCACCTGTGGAGAAACTTTGGTTATCACTCTTCTAGCTTCTAATACAGCTTTAATCAGTGAAAAAGGAGCTTTAACCCAACCAAGTAAACCGTTTCCTCTTAAACCCGAAATAGCGATTAAAGACATAGGAATATTTTGTCTAGCTACTAATGTTTCTTCCATTCCACCTTTAGAACCAAGCCAGTGGATTTTCCAACCTCTAGCAATTAACTCTTGCGCTACTGCGAGTCCTGGAAATATGTGCCCACCAGTTCCACCAGCCATCACTAACGCCGTCAATTCTTTGGGCTTTAAATGTATCTTGGACACAGATTTAGTCATTATTGGTTCCTTTCGACTCAAGCTCTGTATCTTTGGCCGAGAGTAGTTTCTCTTCGACCAACTTATTCTCAAAATCGATACGCAATAAAATTGCGATCGCGATACCACACACCAGTAAACTGTTATTGCCATAACTAACAAATGGCAAAGTTAGTCCTTTGGTTGGGAGTGCACCGCTGGTCACACCGACGTTTATTAGAGCTTGAAAGGTAAGCCAAAAACCAATGCCGTAGGCCAGATAAGCGGAGTACGCGCGACTCTGTAACAATGCAACCCGACCAATTTTCATCGCTCTTACAAATAGAATAAAAAATAACACCAAAACCGCGAAGACTCCGATCAATCCAAGTTCTTCCGCTAAAACAGCGAACACAAAATCCGTATGAGCTTCTGGTAAATAAGATAGTTTTTGCAAACTATTGCCTAACCCTTGTCCAAAAATATTTCCACGACCAAACGCAATCAGTGATTGAGTTAATTGATAACCTGAACCGAATGGATCGGCCCAAGGATCTAAAAAAGTTAATACTCTTTGCAACCGATATGGGAAGCTGACAACAACTGCGGAAAGCGCTGCGCCAACCACCAGAGTTAATCCAATAAACTGCCAAAGCTTGGCTCCGCCCAGAAAAAGCATCGCCAAAGTTGTCGCTAAAATAACTACCGTCGCACCAAAATCTGGCTCCAAAAGTAACAGGCTAGAAATCAGTGCAATAACAAATAGCGGTTTCATAAATCCTGCAAACTGAGTTTGCAATTCATCGGTTCGTCTGACTAAATATCCAGCAATATAAACAATGATGAAAAGCTTTACGAACTCAGAAACTTGCAAAGTAATCGGTCCAAACGCCAACCAACGTCGGCTACCATTTACGGTGCGGCCAGCAAAAAGTACTAATAACAAAAGCACTATTCCTGCAATTAAAAGATAAGGACTATATTTTTGCCACTTGATAATTGGTTGTGTCATTACCGTACTAATCGCTACCAAAGTAATCATTAAGAAAACAATGTGTCGGATGACATAATGAAACGAATTACCTTTAAACATATCTTGTGCATAATGCATTGAGCTCGAGGTCACCATAATCAAACCTAGTGAGGCTAAGATAATCACTACCCCAACAAGCGTACGGTCATACCAAATTATGTTTCGCTCTGGAGTTCTCATGCGCACTCCTCCACAGCGTTTACAAATGCCATTCCACGCTCTTCAAAATTCTTGAACATATCAAGACTGGCACATGCTGGAGAAAGCAACACAACATCACCCTTAGCGAGCTCTGGCTTTATCCTTTTAATCGCTTGATTTAAGTCATTAACTCGGACTTGTTTTATGTTGGGCGACAACTCAGACAATCTATCAGCGTCTTTACCGATTAATACAAGACAGTATACCGAGCTCTCAAACGCCGGTTTTAGATCATCAAGATCAGCATTCTTTGAATCCCCACCTGCAATTAGAAAAATACGATTTGCACTATGTGACTTAAGACTGCTCAAAGCTGCCAAGGTTGCTCCAACATTTGTTGCCTTAGAATCGTTAATCCACAGACAATCGTGCTTTCTTGAGATCAATTGGAACCTGTGCGCCAATCCCTGATAATCTTTTAAAGCTTGAATAACGTCATCCGACAACTCAACACCTAAACGTTCAACAATACTCAAGCTCACTAAAGCATTCAGCCAATTATGAGCCCCAGTAACCTTTAGTTCATTAGTCGTTGCCAACCGTTGTTTATTGATGACAAATTTGAATTCCGCTTGTTGCGGCTCCATATAACTAACAACATGATTAACCTCTTTAGGTTGCTCAAAAGAGAAGCTCAAATCGTTGGCAGAAATGCTGGTTGGCGACGTTAGCCGGTCGTCCCAATTAAATATTTTATTCTTGGCATTGATAAAAATACTGCGCTTTGAATGGCAGTAATCTTCGAAGCTTGAGTAACGATCCATGTGATCTTCGCTAATATTAAGCAGTACAGCAACCTCCGCTTGTAATGATCGAGTTGTATCTAACTGAAAACTCGACAACTCTAATACATAAATATCGGCGTCCTGTTCTGGCAGGAAATCAAGAACAGGCAAGCCGATATTGCCGCCTTTTTGAGCTTTCTCTCCAGCAGCAAGCAGTAGTTTTTCAGTTAGTTCGGTAACCGTACTTTTACCATTAGAGCCAGTAATGGCAACAATTTTCTTTTCGCATTTTCTGGCAAATAATTCGACATCGCCAACAATTTCAACCTCTAGCTTTCGCGCTTCAACGACGTACTCATTAGTCAAAGAAATTCCAGGACTAACAATTAGCATTTCACAGTTTTGTAACAGATCGAGCGGCGTTTTACCGAATGAATGCCCTTGGCAGCAAGTTAATTCTTCGACTTGTTCATTGCCCGGAGGTTCGTTCCGCGTATCCACTAAAAAGTAGGGCTGTTTTATTCGATCAAAATAACGCGCACAAGACATTCCGGACACTCCTAGTCCGAAAATGATATGCGTGATATTATTTGATGGAATATTATTCATTTTTTCCTATTTCACACTCAACTATCTAATCTTTAATGTCGCTAATCCGACTAATACAAGAATGACTGATATGATCCAAAATCTTACTATCACCCGAGGTTCTGGCCAGCCCTTTAACTCATAGTGATGATGCAGTGGAGCCATGTTAAAAATTCGTCTGCCCGTTAGCTTAAAAGATGCCACTTGAAGGATGACCGAAACGGTTTCAATAACAAAAACTCCCCCCATGATAAACAGGACTAATTCTTGTCTCACTATGACCGCAACCGTACCCAGTGCAGCTCCTAATCCTAACGCTCCAACATCGCCCATAAAGACCTGTGCTGGATAAGTATTAAACCAAAGAAACCCCAAACCAGCGCCAGCGATTGCACCGCAAAAAATAATCAACTCACCCGTTCCAGGAACATAAGGTATTGATAAGTATTCCGCGAAGTTGACATGCCCAGTTAAGTAAGCAAATACCCCTAACGCGCCCGCGACCAATACCGTAGGCAAAATGGCTAGTCCATCCAATCCATCAGTAAGATTTACCGCATTACTCGTTCCAACAATGACAAAATAAGTGAACACGATATAGAACAATCCCATGCTAATGGCGACATTCTTAAAGAATGGAATAATTAGCGTGGTTTCAACGATACTTTGCGAGCTATAAAATAAGTAACATGCAGCAGCTAATCCAATCACCGATTGCCAAAAGTACTTCCACCGTGAAGCTAGGCCCTTCGGATCTTTGTAAATTAGTTTTCTATAGTCATCAACCCAGCCAACTAATCCAAATCCTATGGTAGTTAAAAGTACGGTCCAAACAAATCGACTTTCCAAATCACCCCATAAAAGTGTCGCTATAGCTATCGCTGCTAAAATGAGTGCACCGCCCATGGTAGGCGTTCCAGCCTTGCTTAAGTGAGTCTGTGGTCCGTCATCCCGAACTGTTTGACCTATCTGTTTTACACTCAACTTTCGAATCATGTATGGACCTAACATCAAGGAAAATAAGAAAGCGGTAATAACGCCCAAGATTCCTCTTATGGTTAAGTACTGAAACAGGTTAAAACCTGAGTAATATTGTTCTAAATATTCTGCTAGCCATAACAGCATGTTATTGATCCCCCATAAGGGAAGCGATGCTTTGAGAACCTTTAAGCTGGTCCTCTTTGCAAGAGTCAAAAGTGTTTTCTTCCAACGCTTTGACAATATTTTCCATATGAGCGCTACGTGAGCCTTTGACTAAAATAGTCACTCCTTTTTTCGCTTCTTTTTTTAGTGTTTTTATTAATTCAGCTTGTTGAGAAAAATGAGCATGATTGATTGTGTGTAGTTCCGCCTCAGTTCTTTCTTTCGAGTCATTAGAATGAAAGCCTCTTTGAGTAAACTGAGTCAATACACCGACGCTAAAAAGCTTTTCAATACCGACTTGTTTGGCGTATGCTCCAATTTGTTCATGACATTCGCGAGCTTGTTCACCGAGCTCTCCCATATCGCCAGCGACTAGAATACGTTTTCCAGGAAACTGTCCTAAAAGATCAATTGCCGCTTTCATTGAAGAAACATTTGCATTGTAGCTATCATCAATAACCTTACATCCATTTGGTAAAGTATTAACCACTAGTCGACCTGGGACCGATGAGGCTTTTTGTAAACCCTCAACAATGATATCCAAGGTAATTCCCAATGCGATACAGCAACTTGCTGCTGCCACTGCATTAGCAACGTTGTGAATACCAACTACTGATAGCTCGACGTGCTGTAATTGTTCACCATAGTGAATATCAAAACTTGGTGCTTGATTTTCCTTTATTACAATATTGTCAGCATAAACATCCGCATTCTGATTAATGGAAAAGCGCAACATCGGACAGTCGATTCGCTGCATAAAGAATTCCGCAAACGGTTCGTCTTGATTAACAATTGCGATACCGTCTTTGCTCAGTGAATAATAAATTTCCGACTTCGCTCTGGCTACACCTCGAATATCACCAAAACCTTCTAAATGGGCCTCCGATACATTGTTAACCATCGCCACATCTGGTTGAGTAATATCTGATGTAAATGCAATTTCTCCTTCATGATTAGCACCTAATTCAATTACTGCAAATTGATGCTCTTGTTCTATTCGCAAAAGTGTTAATGGAGCGCCGATATCGTTATTAAAATTACCTTCTGTCGCTAGCGTTTTTCCCGCAAGATTTAACACAGCCGCTATCATTTCTTTGACCGTGGTTTTTCCACTACTCCCTGTTATTGCTACCACTTTAGCGTTACTTTGCATCCTATTGTGCCGAGCCAATTCAGCTAACGCTTTGTGAGTACTTTTTACTATCACTTGAGGGATATCGACTTCACACTGATGGTCAACAACGACTCCTCCAAGATTTTTCGGAAGGGTCGTAAGAAATTGATGAGCATCAAAGTGAGGTCCTTTAAGTGCAATAAATAACCGATTTGAGTTATCTTCCGTGTCGCTCAATTTACGACTATCAGTAATGACTTCATTGACCTTACGGTCTGTTCCAAATAATTGCCCCTGCAATACTTTGGTAATACTTGAAAGCGTCATGTTAATCATTGGTAGTATTCCTCCAACAACTTTTGACACGTTTCGATATCGCTAAAATCATTTTTGGTCTTGCCAATTATTTGGTAATCTTCGTGCCCTTTACCAGCAATCAATATGGCATCGTTAGTTTGCGCTTCGCTGATGGCATGAGCGATAGCTTGTTCACGATCTGATATATAAATCGCTTTTTCTGGGCGCTTAAAGCCCTCAAAAATATCTTTTTTAATATTTTCTTCAGCTTCTAATCGGGGATTGTCTTGAGTCACCACAACGCGATTAGATAATTTTTCTGCAATCGCCGCCATCAATGGACGTTTGCCTGCATCTCTGTCGCCACCACAGCCAAATACACACCAGATTAATCCAGAACAATGCTCACGTATCGCATTTAGGGCCTTTTCTAGCGCATCTGGAGTATGTGCATAGTCGACGATTGCGGTAGGGGTTTTATCTGTGCCAATCGATTGCATCCGTCCATCGGCAGCTTGCACTGTTTTTAACGCTTCTAAAATAGGCTGTAACTCTTTTAAAATCGAACCCAACGCGGCGACTACCAACAGCAGGTTGGACAAATTAAATTGGCCAATTAATGGAGAGTCCAACTTTCCAGTTCCCCAAGGGGTATATATTTTTGCGTGAATACCGCGTAGCGAAAAGTTAACATCTTCCGCCCAAATCCAGTGTTCTAGACGAGCGCCAGAAATTGGCATCTTGGTAGTGATTAGCCATTTATCTGCGACAATCTCTTCATCTTTCGCTAACTTTCTTCCGAACTTATCATCCATATTAAGCACCACATTCTTCAAATGTTTGTGCAAAAACAGTTTACGCTTGGCTGCGCCATAATTTTCCATTGTTTGATGGTAATCTAGATGGTCTCGAGTTAAATTAGTAAAAATGGCCGTGTCAAATCTAACCGCGGTAGCTCTATTTTGATCCAAGCCATGAGACGAAATTTCCATTGCAGAAAATTGTGCCCCGCTATCTAGAGCCTCTTTAAGTACCGCTTGCAATGTAATCGCATCAGCAGTGGTATTCTCTGATTCTCTTAGGTCACCACAACTACCAACGCCCAAGGTCCCCATGAGATAACATTCAAATTGCAATTTTTGCAAAGTTCGAGCTATCAAATAACTGCAACTAGTCTTACCGTTAGTACCGGTAACCGCAATATTCTTAAGCTCCTCCGAGGGATGAGCGAAATAATTGGCAGCTAGTTCACTCAACTGGCTGCGTAAATTTTTGATCCAAATAATGTTTTCTGAAGGTAAAGATTCAAACAAAGTTTTGAATTCATCACTATTGTCATCATCAGCAAAAATCAATCCTGCACCTTGTTCAAGCGCCATTGGAATATATACTCGACCATCCGTTTGGAAACCTTCAATGGCTACGAAAGTATCACCACTCTGAACTTGTCGACTGTCCAAGCGAAGAGGCCCAACCGGACAACCAGAACGGTCG
Source organism: Kangiellaceae bacterium (assembly GCA_039969155.1). Classification (GTDB taxonomy): domain Bacteria; phylum Pseudomonadota; class Gammaproteobacteria; order Enterobacterales; family Kangiellaceae. Next base: position 143,937 of record JBDVOJ010000032.1, on the reverse strand, counting down.
GGCTCTACCTGCTCACTGGAAATATTATCTAGTACATCTTTTAGGGAAGGAAGACTAACCATTGTCGTCTCCTCTTGATGAGCTTTTAGCCACTTTAAGCGTGCTCAATTTCAATTCTTTTTCAGTGTTCTCATCTGGCTTAACATTAAGTAGACGAAGAGTATCGCCTGCAACTTTTGCAAACACAGGTGCTGCCACTTGGCCGCCATAATAGTCTTCACTGCCTGGCTCATCGACAAAAACAACCATGGCGATTTTAGGGTCACTAACTGGTGCAATTCCTGCGAAAAATACTGAGTATTCATCGCCATATCCACCACCGATTGCTTTTCTAGCAGTGCCTGTTTTGCCAGCTATACGATAGCCTTTTACATCAGCTTTTTGTCCTGTCCCACCTTCACTAACAACAGTTTCCATCATTTCTATTACTTGCTGGGCGATGCTCGGCTCAATGACTTGCTCGCCACTTTCTGTTTTATCAATTTTTACCAGCGAAAGCGGTCGTTTAACACCATGTGCACCCAGCACTGCATAAGCCTGCGCTAGCTGAACTGGAGTGACAGTAAACCCATATCCATAAGCCAAAGTAGCTTTTTCAATTTTGCTCCAGTTGGGTCTAATATTAAAAATTCCAGCACTCTCGCCAGGAAAGCCGCTGGCAGTATCAACACCAAATCCAACGCTATAAAAAGCTTTCAGAAAGTCTTCGTCTTCCATCATCATTGCTAGTTTAGTGACACCCACATTACTCGACTTTTGCAAGATGCCACCAACATCCAAAATCCCATGATTTTTGCCATCAGGTATAACTTTAGAACCAATTTTAATACGACCAGGTGAGGTATTAATTTTGCTGTTGGCATTAACCACGCCAGATTGCAAAGCGCTAGTTACGGTAAATGGTTTAGCGGTTGAGCCTGGTTCAAAACTATCGGTGAATGCTCGGTTACGAGTTAACTCAGGAAGTCTTAGATCAAACCGATTCGGGTTGTATGACGGCTGACTGACTAGCGCTAACACCTCACTAGTGTCGATATCAATCATTACCAACGCACCGGCTTTGGCTTTGTGTTTTAACACGGCTGTTTTTAATGCTTTATAAGCAATTGCTTGAACTCGAGAATCAATGCTCAGTTGCAGAGACATCCCTGTTTTAGCTTTTGCAAGCACGTCTCTTTTTTCGACCACTCGACGTTGTAAATCAAGCATGACTTTCTCGGCGCCTTTTTGTCCTTTCAGCCACTTGTCATAGGATTTTTCTAGACCTTCTTGACCATGGTCATCAACGTTGGTAAATCCTACAATGTGTGCCGAAATTTCTGCCGATGGATAGTATCGTCGTGACTCATTTTGTAAATACACTCCAGGTAAATCCAATTTTGCGATAAAGCTCGCTTTTTGTGGATTAAGATGGCGAGATAACCAAACAAATTTTCTGTTTTTCCGCTTAGCCAACCAGCGCTTAAGCTCTTCGGGTTTCTTGCCTATGGTTACCGCTAATCGATTCCATCCAGCTTCATTGAGTAGAGGTGACTCTTCAAATACTTTGGTTACATCGAGCCACACAGATTTGACCGGAATACTACTGGCCAACTCAACGCCATTTCGATCGACAATGTTTCCTCGGTAGGTTGTGATTCCTTTAGTTCTAATACTTCGCGAGTCGGCTTGTTCATTGAGTTTTTCTGATTCATCAATTTGTAAATAAACCGCTCGAGCCATAAGCGCAACAAAACCCAAAGACAATACTCCGCACAGCAGATAAAATCTGATGCTGCATAGTGGTATCGTATTGGGTTTTCTATTTTTCTTCATGTTCACTTATTTAGTTGTTTGTTTATTATTTGTTATAAAGTAATAATTTTTTCGTTGCTGGTATTCACTTCAATCATGTCCAGCTCCTTCTTAGCCAAACTAGAAATTCGATTAGCTTCAGTCAAACTAGTTAGCTCTAATCGTAATGCTTGTAGTTCAATTTCGTACTGCTGCCGTTGCTCTCTTAGTTTTTGTGATTCAGCTACCGCTTTTCTTGCATCATGAGTTGTTTTTGCTTGAAACATTGCAGAGAGCACGGCTAAAACACCTAGTAAACTCACCAACCAAAAGGTCTTAAAGACATCATTAAACATTTCACCTAATAAAGAAGGTTGAGCATTTTTTAGTGCGAGTTTCTTTTGCTTTTTCATTTTCTCCTGTGTCATCGCTGCGTTCGTCGTTTGCAATTAGCTTTTTTCGGCAATTCTTAATACTGCGCTTCGTGAGCGAGCATTTGCTGCGATTTCTTCTTTTGATGCTTTAATCGCTTTACCAATTTTCTTAAATTTAATATCCAAATCATCCGCTCTAATCGGAATCCCTTTTGGCACCTGAGGTCCAATCGATTGGGATTTAATAAAGCGTTTCACCATACGGTCTTCTAATGAATGAAAACTGATAATAGACATTCGACCGCCACTGGCTAACAGCTCGTACATATCTTCTAGAGCGATTCTTAATTCACCTAGCTCATCGTTGATAAATATTCGAATAGCCTGGAAGGTTCTCGTTGCAGGATGCTTAAACTTATCTTTAACAGGACAAGCCTTATCGACTATCTCTGCCAGTTCAAGAGTCCTCGTAATCTGTTTGCTTGCACGATAGTCTTCGATCCCACGGGCAATTCGTAAGGCAAATTTTTCTTCTCCGTATTCTTTGAATACTTTTTTCATCTCCTCAACTGGGGCTGTATTTATCCATTCTTTAGCAGACACTCCTGACGATGTATCCATACGCATATCAAGCGGCCCATCTTTTGAAAAACTAAATCCACGTTCAGCCTGATCGAGTTGTGGTGACGATACCCCTAAATCTAACAACACTCCGTCTAACTTATTTATCAGGTTATGTTGAGTTAATAGCGCCTTAATATTGGCAAAATTCTGATGAAAGAAGCTAAACCGCTGGTCATTGGCAAATTGTTTTGCAGTCTCTGCCGCTTGTGGATCGCGATCGACGGCAATTAATCTTCCATCGTCTCCCAACCGTTCCAAAATTAATTGGCTGTGACCACCTCGACCAAATGTTCCGTCTAGGTAGATCCCATTAGGCTTTATATTTAGGCCGTCTACCGCTTCATTAAGTAACACGGTAATATGTTTCGATTCGTTTGCCATGACTTCTTATTAATAATAAAGATCGGGTAAATCGTCGCTATCCAGTTCATCACCAGACATTACCGACATATCTTCTTCAACCAATTGATGCCAACAGCTTTCATCCCAAAGTTGGAATGTTTTGCCTTGACCAATTAGCATCACGTCTTTTTTTAGTTTGGCGCGTTCTCTTAATACGCTGGGGATAAGTAAACGCCCATTGGCATCCATATCAACTTCTGTAGCGTGTGAGAGCATGATTCTTTTTAACCTTCTGTGGAGAGGTTTCGAATTCGAGAGAGATTGGAGGTCTGCTTCAGTGCTTTCCCAATGTTCTAGGGTAAATATCAATAAGCAGTTATCATAGGGATCACAGGTGATAATCAGGTGGGAGTCAGCAGATTCAGTAATGCCAGGACGATATTTTGCCGGCACGGCAATTCGCCCTTTAGAATCTAAATTAATTGAATTTGCTCCTCGAAACACTTTTTTAATCCTGTCACAGAGTCTTGAGCTCTGCTGGTACGTTTAATGATCAGTCAAACGTTTTTTTGTTCATACAACACAAAAAGACACAAAATGACACTTTTCTCCACTATTGTGCACTATAGGTAGTGGAGCCGTGCTTTGTCAAGTAAAAGCGCAGTGAAAAACACTGAAATATTGCTTATATGACAAGGACTTAGGTGGTTTTTACGAAAAGGATTTTAACTATAAAAACGAATTGGAAATGAATTCATACGCTTAACATCCAAACTTAAAGTAATACTTTAAGTTTGGACATGTTTAACCAGAAAACACGGTTTTTAGCTTTTGAGAGCTCGATCACAGATACTAAATAGGGAAAAAAGCTGGTATTAGTTGAAATTTTGAGCAATAAGATAGAGTGAGGGTCAACCTATAAGCCGGATCCTGTCGAGAACAGTCATTCATCTAGGCCAAGAATCGCTTCTTGGCTCAAGCAGCCTACCCGGTTCCAGCGCGAGCCACGCCTATATGGATAGCGAACTACCCAAACGGGAACCCTATTTGGCCTTGCTTTGAGTGGGGTTTACCTTGCCATTGATGTTACCACCAACGCGGTGCGCTCTTACCGCACCATTTCACCCTTACCGATCAACAACGAATTATTGAAAGGCGGTTTACTTTCTGCTGCACTTGCCGTCAGTTTGCACTGCCCAGGCGTTACCTGGCACTCCGCTCTATAAAGTCCGGACTTTCCTCCCCTCTAACTAGCGCTTATAAAGCTTCAATTAAAGCGGCGACTGCCCAGTTGACCCTCGGCGCGCATTCTATCAATATCAATTTGGGATATCGAGCATTACTGCACTTTAGGCATAAAAAAGGCCGCGAGTTGCGGCCTTAGTATAACGTGTAGCTTGTGACTACTTCTTTTTAGCTTTTTTCTTAGTGGCTTTTTTCTTATTGCCAGAAGATTTTGATGATTTCTCTTCTTCTTCATCATCATTTCCCGCCAGCTTCTCAATACTGGTGAGTAGCTCTTCATCTAATTTTGGGGTTTTTTCAAGCTTCTTCGCATCTTCAACTAATTCTTTAAGTTGGTCATACTGCGCTTCACTGAATGTCTTAAGCTCTCTAACTTGCTCAACTAACGCACCACACTGTTCAATAGTTGATTGCAGATCTTTCACTTCTTGCTCAGATTTTTGCTTGTCTTTTTTCTGTCTTCTCGCTTCTTCTTCGGCTTTCTTGCGAGCATTAGCTTCGTCCATTTTTTCTTTCTTAAGGACTTTAAGCTTCTTAACAACATTTTCGGGTGAGTCAGCCAGTACTTTTTTGATCTGTTTAAGTGCCTTATCTTTTTCGGCAATTTGAGCATTGGCTTTTTTAAGTGCATCAGCATTGGCTTCTCGGCCAGCATCGACTCTTTGATCTGCCGCTTTTAAAGCCTCTTCGGCATTTTCTGCAGTTTCTTTCGCTTTAGCTAATTCGATATCATTCGCCTTAACTTTTGCCTGCATTTCAGCGATAGCATTTTCAGCATCTTCTTTTGCTTTGGCAATGGCAGCATCAGCTTGAGTAGCGCGTTGCGTAGCTTTTTCGAAGGCCTCTTTGATTTCTTCCATGCTACATTCTGAATTAATACCAAGAGCTTCAGCCGCGGCTCCAATTAACATCTGTTTGCTAATTGCAAGATCTTTCCAAACCTCTAACTGTAACTCTAATTCCGCACGATCCACTCACTAATCCTCATAATGGTCAAATTTTAGGCGGGGGATGATACCAAAAGTGGTTGTACGTGGCTACACTACAAGCAACAAGAATCGCTCTATTTCGTGATTAATTGTTAAATTTATTGGATTTTAACGCGAATACTGAAAAACGAGTGCTTTTAGGCCTGAATTTGAAATTGGGACATTATTTTAAACTAACGGAATATCAATTCTAAAGTCGACCCCAGGATGGCAATTTTTGACCGATATTTGTGATGACATCGCTTTAACCAGCTCTTTAACCAAAGCAAGACCGATTCCAGTTCCTTTCACTTCTCGAGTCATTTCATCACCACTTCGATAAAACAGGTCAAAAATTCTTTTCATGTGTTGTTTCGAAATCCCAGGTCCATAATCCCGAACTGAGATACGCAGAATACTATTGCTCTCAATCTGGAATCGAATATCTATTTGCTGTCGTTTGGTACCACCGGCATATTTAATCGCATTGTCGACCAAGTTAATCATCACTTGAATAAAAGCATCCCTATCGACAACCACACTAGATTCACTTAGATGCTCATCCAACCGCATATTTAGCTCGAAACCACTTTGTTCAATTTGCGAGTCAATTTTCGAACGAACTAGATTGGCAAGCTCCGCAGCCTTCACAGTTTCTAATTTTAATTCAAGCGCGTTATGGTTAACCCCAGAAATCTGCAACACATTAGCAATTAATCGAGAAAGCCGTTCAGATTCGGAATAAATATAATCATAATACTCTAACTTTTTATCCTCACTGACCCAGCCTTGTTTGAGAATTTCACCATACATTCTAATTGATGTTAATGGTGTTTTGAGTTCATGGCTCACGGAAGATACAAAGTCTTGCTGTTGTTGCACCAAAAAAGATTGTTTCAGCGCTAGCCGATAAAGCAAGAAAGTCCCCAGAACTAGCCCGAAAATTAAGCAGCTGGCCACTAAACTGACAAATCCCGCACCAGCAGCCACTGGCATGTTAATCACCTTAAAATCTAAACTGAACTGCGAAAACGGTTCACTCAAATTAACCTGAGTTAGCGCTTCACCTTCCAGTGTCGTAGCTCGACTAGCGGAATAATCGGATGTCCGCCCATGCCACGACTGCAAAAGTTGCTCTCCAAAGAAAAGACTCAGCTGGGTCGACTCAATCAATGACGATTGATTGAAAGCCTGAGCAAAATATTGACTAATAAACGCCGTAGAAGCAATTAGAGCACCTTGCACAACGCGTTTGTTGTTTCGCCATACTTGACGATAGATAACGAAATGCCCGCTTTCTAGTTGGCTAAATTTAAATGGTTCTATTTCACTTTCAAATAACTTTAATTTAATGTCCTTGGGTTCTAGCAGACTTGTGTTCGACTGCTGATCAACCAAACTCTGTTGTGGACTATAGTTTTTTTCCGTTCTTGCTTTTCTTGTGAGTGCGTCATTGTCATTTGCTTTTTTAATGCGCGAGCCGGTCACAACGATTTTTTGGCTGTCTTGTTGGCGTTTTTGCTCGATCGCCTTGTAAAAACCATCGTTACTGGATTTTTGAGTAGCTCTCTTTTCTTGTAATTGGTTTCGCTCTAAAGCTTTTTGGTGGCTTTCTCTCTGTTCTTTTTGGATGGAGTCTAAACTGATTTGCTGCTCCTGCTCGGCAACCGAAGACAATTGTTCTGCAATTTGTTCCGTCGATACTGACGAACCGATTTCTTGTTTGGCCATTTTCTTGACAGCTGTTGAGGCGACTTGCGATTCTTGGGTCGCTGGTGAAACAGCATCTTGCATGGTGCGGGTAACTAGCTGGTTATCGGAGAGAATCTGTTTTAATCGTTGTTCCAGTTGTAACCGCTGTTGATTCTCCTCTTTACTTATACCGTAAAGACTAGGAACCACCTCAGATTGAACGTAGGCCGACGGTAATAGTGGGCTGCTAAAATTTCCAGTTTCATCAATTTGAAAGTAACCAATTAATCCTTGTAAATCGGAATTTACTGGAAACTTGGAAAGCTCTGAACGTTGCACAAACCTTGCTTCCGGAATACCGGCTAAAACAAAAAAGGTGTAATCAGTATCACTCCTTGCTTCTTCTTGCACAATTGCTTGGCGCAACGTGTTATCAACTCGTTGAGCGAATTCCAGAGCCACCTGCCTAACTTGATGTAAATTCTGCCAACGCAATTGCTGATAAGCTTGAAAGCTTAAAACGACTGAGGGGACCGCTAACACAAAGAAAAAAGCAATAAAGATTAAACGAGTTTTTCGTTTTGAATGCCTGACCATATTAACCTTCAAAGTTAAATGCAGAATAAACGGATAGAAGAATTAGTCTCATTAATCCGCTACCAACATTTTATAGCCGGCACCTCGAATGGTCACCAAAAACTCAGGTTGCTTGGGATTGACCTCAATTTTTTTTCTAATTTTCGCAATATGTATGTCAACCGTTCTGGTTTCAATATCCATGTCAGGCTGATATCCCCATATCTTGCTTAATAGCTCATCTCTAGAAACCGGGCGGGATGAGTGTTGCTGTAAGTACTCTATAACTTGAAGTTCTCGTTTGGTAAAAGCGGTGGATTGGCCATTATGATTTATGCAAAAATTAATTAGATCAATTTCTCGGTCATCATTCAATTTAATCGTCGATATTGGCTCGAAACTATTGCTGGAGCGTCTCAGAACGGCCTCAACTCTTAACACCAGTTGGGCGACAGAAAATGGTTTCGCCACATAGTCATCCGCTCCAAGAGTGAGTCCTTGAATAATATCTTCGTCAGCTGTTTTTGCGGTTAGCATGATAATGGGCTGTGACTTATCTTTTTCTCGAATAGCCCTGCAGATATCAAATCCATTGATTTTGGGCAACATGACATCCAAAATAATCAATGAAAAGTCGCCTGTCAGTGCCATTTCTAATCCCTTGGCACCATCTTCAGCATATTCTACTTTGAACCCATGATAGATAAAGACATCGACCAAGCCTGCTCGAATGGCCTCTTCATCTTCGACAATCAGTATTGAGTTTTTTTCACTCATCAGTATCTATTACCCTTTAAAATCAACACGTTAATGAGGTATAAATCCTATAGTTCGACACCCGCCTCCTGTAATAATACCCTGCAAACCACTAATAGGAAGTAAATTTTCTGTAAAGTTGAGTCAAATACTAGCTTCGATTAAACTGGACTAATGGGCCCAATGTACAGAAAACAACAATCATAGTATGCCGAGCCAACAAGACTGATGAATAAAGATCATGATAATCAAGTTACCCGCCTCCTATCGGAGCTTCGACAAGGTAGTCGTTCTGCACTGGAACAGTTAACACCGCTAGTCGTTAATGAATTACACCGCCTAGCCAAACACTATATGCGAGGAGAAGCTGAAGGACACACTCTACAAGCCACCGCCTTAGTCAATGAAGCCTACATGAAATTGGTTAATATGGAACTAGATTGGCAAAGTAGAGCGCATTTTTTTGCTGTTGCAGCTACCCAGATGAGGCGAATTTTAGTCGATCATGCTCGCTCCAAGCTTGCCGAAAAACGCGGTGGAAAAATATTACAAGTGACGCTTGAAGAAAACCTGAATGCTAACGCTGAGAGTAATCACGACCTTATTTATATTGATGAATTACTATCGCAACTCAATGAGTTTGATGCTCGAGCAGCTCGCTTGTTTGAACTTCGACTTTTTGCAGGTCTTAGCAATAATGAAATAGCAGCAGTAGAAGATATTTCTATTTCTTCAGTTGAACGAGAAATTAGGGTTGCAAAAGCTTGGTTACTCAATGAGCTTAAAAACTCCAAATAAAACAAAATAAAATCCAATAAATTAGCCGACGATTGAAGGTAATTGCAAAGTAATTACGCATTAATAGAATGCAGCATTCTACAAATAGCGCTAGAGCACACAGCTATTCAATCGAAAATTAGGAATCATAATGGATAAAACTAACTGGCAGGTCATTAAGGCTCATTTTGAAGAACTTCTCACTCTTTCCTCACAAGAACAACAAGACTGGCTAGCACGACAGGCTAAATCTGATCCGAAAACAGCGGCAAAACTAGAACAAATGCTGGCGGCTGATGGTGATGATTCATCTAAGATTACTCGAGCCGTCTCGACTAATATTGATCAACTGTATCAACAGAACTTCAACCACCAAGAAGGCGAAGTCATTGGCGGCTACAAGATTGAGAAGCTAATAGGGAAAGGCGGTATGGGGGTGGTTTTTGCGGCCAGCCGAAGTGACAAAGCATTCGAACAAAAGGTCGCTATTAAGCTTATACAATCTCATTCGATCAACCCTGACTCAATCCGTCGCTTTGAAAGTGAGCGTCAAATATTAGCCAACCTCAATCACCCTAATATTGCTCATTTGATTGACGGTGGTACTACTCAAAAAGGGATCCCTTTTTTAGTGATGGAGTTTATTGAAGGAGTCCCCATTCTAGATTATTGCATCGGAAAACAACTCAACCTATCCGAACGAATAGAATTATTTCTGCAAGTTTGTTCTGCCGTTAGTTACGCTCATCAAAACCTGATTATTCATCGAGATATTAAACCTTCCAATGTTTTAGTTAACAATGAGGGTCAAATAAAATTGCTTGATTTTGGCATTGCCAAAATACTGGACCCAGAAGCTTATCAGCAAGATGTAGTCAATACCCAAGCGGAAATGAGGCTGCTATCTTTAGAAAATGCCTCACCGGAACAAATTACCGGGGACGCCATTACTACCCAGACCGATGTTTACTCACTCGGCAATTTACTTTATCAGTTATTGACCGAAGAAACCCTGTTTCAGGTTGCTAAAAAAACCAGACTCAACTTGGAACGCGCCATTTGCGAAACACAACCCATCAAACCTAGCGTGGCGATTATAGCAAAAATGTCTACAGTGACCGACGGCTCAAAAGAACGTCTAAAGAACTTTGGAAAAAGAATTAAAGGAGATCTAGATACCATAACTCTAAAAGCTTTAAAGAAGTCGCCTAACGCTCGTTATAAGACAGTTGAACAGTTTTCAGAAGACATAATTAGATACTTAAATAATTATCCCATTACGGCGCGCCCTGAATCATTTATCTATTTATTCACTCAGTTTGTAAGACGAAATAAAGCCATTGTGTCGGTCAGCTTCGTCCTTATAATAAGTATCTTGTTTTTTTCGCTTTCGTTGTCCATAAAATCGGTGCAGCTTGAATACGAAAAAAGAAAGGCCATAGAAGAGTCCGAACTTGCAAAACAAACAACAGATTTTCTAATCGATATTTTTAGCGCTTCAGATCCCGATGTACATGCAGGAAACGACTTGACTGCGAGTGTATTACTTAAACGGGGAAAAGAAAATGTACAACAACTTAAGCCCAGTATTTTGAAAGCAACCATGTTCGAGACTCTAGCCACTGTAAGCCAAAGACGAGGAGATTATGACCGTGTCGAGAGTATGCTAAACGAATCTCTTAAACTTAAACTAGAGTTACCCGATATTGAGTTCAGTGAATTAGCGCTTACTCACTACAAGCTAGGCGACTACTATACTGAAATGAGTAATTTTGAATTGGCAGAAGAAATGCTGCTAAAGAGTATTAAGTTGTTTAACGAGGATAAAGAATCAAACAGGCGACAATTAATTTCGGCAAATGTGCTTCTAGCGGATAATTATGCTGATCAAGGTCACCTAAAAAAAGCCGCTAAGTTTTACTCTGACTACTTGGAATTCTCGATTTCAGAATATACTATAGACTCAATTCAAGTTTCAGATGCGTATGCTAAGTTAGGTCAATTTCAGCGTGATTTGGGAAATTTTCAAGAGGCTGAAGCTTATCTAAGAAAAAGCCTATCTTTATCTCTCGATATAGTTGGAGAAATTCATTCGCAGTCAGCACATAGAATGAACCAACTCGCCTCCTCTTTAATTCAAAATAAGAAATATGATGAAGCGCTTAAACATGCTGAAAATGGGTTAAGAATAAGAAAGAAGATCCATAAAAAAGATCATTTAGAGGTCGGTGCTAGCTATGGAATCATATCGAGAATATATTCCCAGAAAGGAGAGCTAGAAAAAGCTATCCAATATCGAGAACAGTCGACCAATTTAGTTACTAGAATGATGGGAGAAGAACATGTCTATGCTCTAGCTAGCTCACTTAGTTTAAGTAAGCTCCTAATTAAGAATAAACAGGTAGAAGCCGCTGAAACACTACTTTTAAAAACGTTAGAAATAGCAAGAAAAACTGGTCATATCAACAATCCGAAAATGAGTGATATTTTAGTGCTACTAGGAAACATGTCATTAAAGCATAGTAACTACTTCGAGACTAAATCATATTATCGAGAGGCTTTAGATATCCGTAGAGAACATTTACCAAAAGATCATTGGAGAATAGGCGAAGCATACGAAAAACTTGGCCTGCTTTACTATAAGCAACAGAATTATGTTGTTGCAAAGGCCAACTTAGAACAGGCTCTAAAAATATTGTCTCTAACGTTCGATAGAGATGATAGTCGGGTTAAAAACCTAAGAGAAAAACTAATCAATGTAGACTCATTTATCTCAGATGGGAGTAACGATTCTGCACAGCTCTAAAAAACATCAAATTCCTTGTTTCGAGTTAAGGTAAGAGCTTATTTATTGATATTAAAAGGCAAGAATCACTTTACTTTCGTTTATCAAATTAGTTCAAGTTCTAGGTGTATTCTATCAGTTGCGTATACTTTCAACTCAGATTAGAGTTTAGAACTAAGCTAGATATTGAAAATGTGTATTTGTAACTGTAGACTGACACGGTGAGTTATTTTGTTTATAAACTCACCTAAAATTTGATAACGAAATAAACAAGGAGAAAAAATACGGATAAGAGAGGCATCGTTCGAGAGCTTACGCTAGAAGAGCTTAACATCATAACTGGTGGCAATGGAGCTAACCCTACACACCCTTTGACGGGCTTTGGAATGGATACAAGTCACGCTCGCCCACTGACGGGAATAGATTCAAACACACAAGAGACAGGCGCCGAAAGCAATCAAATGAGACCAAGAACAGGTATGTTTGGTGGGGGGTAGAAAAGTTCTTTGTGAAAACAAATAGGAAGTTATGAAATTCGGTTAGCTTTTTATTGGCATAGTAAATGCCGACTATAATTGGAGTCGGCATATTAAATAACCTATTTCCTCAAGTGCCTAAAAGCGAAATTAAATCCTAAACCTACACTTATGATTATATCTAAAAGATGCGAAATAATAATTCGCGCCATACTTAGTTTTTTTGTAAATCCATTAACTTGACTTTCAATACGAATACCGAGATAAAACATAACTCAATCTGTTAATTGAAACTCTTTCTTTACTGAACTCGACCTGCGACCGGTAAATCTATTTATCGCTCTATTTCAGTTAACAAACCTTGTACTTGCTCGAAAAGTTCACTTAACAAAGGCGAAACTCTAGCAATCTTAGTCTCGATTGAACAAGATAAATAATATTGGCCTATGTTTTCTGTAATCTAGCAATAATAGCAGCTGTTCAAGTATTTTAAATTAAATCAAGTATTTTGAAGGCTATTTAGCTTTCCTCACGCTTTCCCTAATAGACGCACAAATCGCTCACATATTAGGAGAAAGTCAAAATGAAAGTTAACCACTACAGAGCCAACTTTTTAAGCAGTTTATTGATCGGAGCCACGCTATCAGTCACCGTTGCGTGTGGCGGCGGCGGAAGTTCACCGGAAACACCAGATCCAGAACCGCCACCTCCTCCGCCAGTTGCGAAAGCCGATGTCAACGGTGCCTTCTTGGAAATTCCCACTTGGGATGTCTATTCGCCCGAGAAAGCAGCACAAGACGAAATCGATCCTAATGTACCTACCACCGAGCCAGAGGAAGAAATAGTTGGCACTTTGAAATACAGCTGTACATCGACTCAGTACAATTTGACCGACACCCCCAAAGAAGTTGTGATTTTTTCACCAAATGAGTCTGTGTTATGGCTTGGGAATCTAATTCAAGGACAAGGCTATAAAGACGGTATAGGCTCTTTCACCGAGTTGTCGGTGAGAGAAAGAGCACCGCTTAGAGTCTCTATTAACTTATTAACCGCAGGGAACTATCGGGAAGTCACGAACCCGTCTTTGACCACTGTTCAATCAGCGATTGGCGAGTTAATTCAACAAGCTACTGATTCTGGGTTGGAAGGAAGTACCGACACTCTATACAGTGAGAAAATTACTCACTCAGTTGAACAAAGCGCCCTTAAATTTGGGATCTCCGCAAATTATATGGGCGCTTCTGCTACGGCTGATTTGGAATTCGAAAGAAATGCCGAAGAGACAACTCTAACCGCCTACTTCTACCAAAAAATGTTCACAGCATCCGTTGAGTTGCCACCAACACCGGATGATTTTTTTAGTGATGACTTTACCCAAGAAAAGCTCGACCAACTATTGGTTGACGGCGCGCTTGGAGCTGAAAATCCGCCAGTATATATCGCAAATATCGCCTACGGTCGAATATTAATGTACAACTTTACTTCATCAGCAGAAGAGGATCTAATGAGAGCGGCAATCACTGCATCGTATGAAGGTATATCGGGTGATGTTTCTGGTTACACCGAAGGCGAAATAAGAAATACTTTGAGTACCGCCAAAATTGAAGTAACAGCATTGGGTGGTGCATCAACCAATGTGACATCACTAATTCGTGATGGTGACTTAAAAAGTTACTTTGATTCCGATCCTTCTTTAACTAGTGCTCGCCCAATCTCGTACCAATTAAATCAACTTAAAGTTGGCAACCCAATCGCAAAAGTGAGTGAGTCGACCGACTACGCTATCAGAGAGTGTGAATTTATCGAGGATACGGCCGAGCCCATTGGTGAGAGAATTAAAATTGAGTTAATCGATGTTGACATTAAATATGATTGCGATGCTTTTGATCCAGGAGATATGTACGGTAGCTTTAGTATCAATGGGACAACAGTATTTAATTTACCTGACTCAAATACTAGAAATGTCAGTGGAGGAAATGCTTTCGTCATCGCCGACGGTAACAATGATGGCGTAAATGATGGATATCTCGAGGTCGATTACTATTATAGCGGAAATAGAGACGTCGTCATTTCTGGGCGACTGCAAGACAAAGATGCCGGAACGGATGATAACGTAGGCACTTGGAATTTTGATGTCAGCGTGTTCCTTAATCAAGGTCGGATTAGAACCAGCCACGGCACCAATCAATGCGGTGATAGCAGTCAGCAACCTGTACTTAATTATCGTAAAGACCGAGTTCACTATATCTATTAAAGTTCGAAATATAACCCAAATGCCTCTTAATGATTGTCAGATATCCGTCATTAAGAGGACAACCATTCACCAATCTCGTCTTCAGCTTAAGAAGACAGCACTCCAAATTATTAAGATAGCCAGCAGACTGAGTTGTATTTTGAGGGCTCTCCAGGATTTTATTAACATCAGCTAAACATCAGCTTTTACTCAGTCTAGCGATATTGATAATCCATGGAATGTTATGCAGAATGATTTAGTTACTCTTTAGAGATTATTAAAACATCTCATACTCACAAGCAACTTCTTACAACAGGGACTTAGAATGGCTTCTAAAACATCAAAATACTTTAACTACCTGCTTCTGATTTCTAGCCTATTGCTTTTTGAGATTGTTATTGCAAACAGAGTTATCGCAAAAGCCATTGCGTCAACTGCGACAGAATCAAATGAGCAGATGCTTGAACTTGAGAAAATTACCGACCTTAACTACGCCAGCAAAATAGTATTTAAGTCAAAAATATTGGCTCAATCTATCCCCATGAATATTTATCTGCCGAGTAGTTTTTATGAGTCATCCGAAGAACACACCTATCCAGTTATCTTTATCAATGGCAGTCACGGAAACCGATTCTTCCTTACCTTATCCGGCGTCGTTAAGCATTTGGGCGAACTAGAACGCATGCCGGAGGCCATTATTGTCAGTTTGAATTGGAGCGGTCATTTTCCAGAGCTCTTTATTAATGGAATGTGGGACGGCTCTAGGGAAACAATGAGTGGCTATGGCGATCCTGATAACTATGTCTCTCATCTAAGACTCGAACTTTTTCCATTCTTAAGTAAACACTTCCGTGCCAATGAATACCGAATGATTATTGGTGTATCGGCTAGCTCTATTTTTCCGCTGTATAGCTTTACACATGCCCCTGAGCTTTTTGACGCGCATATTTTTCTTGCAGCAATGGATATGATAGGAATGGGTTACAAAAAGGGAGAGACAATCATCTCATCTATCAAGCAGAGTATGAGTCATCGTACAAACAAACAGACAGCCCTGTATTTCGCTCTAGCTGACGACGACTTAGATAAACCAGAGTATGAAGTTAACATTAACCAGTTAGCCGCTAATATGAAACCTTTTGTGAGTGAGCAGTTCAAGTTTGAACTGAACGTAATCCCCAATGAACATCATTACGCTGCTTTCACCAAAACGATTCTGGGGGCAATGGAAATGATATTTCCGTCGAATTTATGGGCTCCTGATTATCGAGACCTTATTGCTAAACCAGGTGATGCCATGGCGAATATCGATAAATTCTTTATTCAATTATCAAAACAATATGGATTCAAAATTCTTCCCAAAGCTGACCGTTGGAACAGTGTGAACTGCTTGCGGTTTGCCGCGGGAAAACTGCTAAGAGACGGCCGAATAGATGAAGCATTAACAGTGGCGAATCGCTGGGTACAATATCGTCCCGACTCTGCGCCAGCGTACGACCAATTAGGTGATGTTTTAGAAATGCAAAAAAGCTTTAAGGCGGCACTTAATGCTAGACAAAAAGCGATAGAAATCGCGCGAAAGAAAAATCTTTGGGATTTGAAGAATTATCAAGAGACGTTAGAAAATCTCAAGAAAAAATTATAGGTGCTATTTGATAACAACTGACAGTGGACTTTTCGCTTAGCCTTGTTGAGAATGAATATGGGAGAAACAGGTATAGTTCTATAATGCCAATTAAAGCCAAGAAAGATCAATTCTCGTCCAGACTTAACAAATATTGATAAATTGCATTTTTCTTTTGGTTGTGAATTTCAGAACTAACTTTGGCCGCTTGCTTTTTAGGCAAATACTCAGACAGCTTTTGCGCGAGCTGTTTAGCTTCAATTGAAAGCTCGTCTTTCCTCTTGGACGCACCACTAATCATCACTACAAACTCGCCCTTGGTTTGATTGTGGTCTGATTCCAAAACCTTCAAAATCTCATTTGCACTACCCGCAATCACCGTTTCAAAAGTCTTGGTTAGCTCTCTCGCAATGACTATATCTCTTTGGTCTGCGAAAACTTCGGCAATATCCGCCAAGCAGGCTTTAATTCGATGTGAAGACTCATAGATGATAATGGTCGCAGTTTCATCCAAAACAGCCTTAAATCGAGCTATTCGCCCAGTTGATTTTGCCGGCAAAAACCCCTCAAAGACAAAGCGATCACTAGGTAAACCAGCTATCGATAGTGCTGTTATAAGAGCACACGGACCAGGGACTGCAACAACGCGCATTTGTTTTTCTCGTAAAGCCGACACTAACGGATAGCCCGGATCGCTGATTAATGGCGTTCCAGCATCTGAAACCAAAGCAATTGATTCACCATTTTCCAACAATTGAACCACCCAGTCGATTTTTTGTCTTTCATTGTAGTCATGCATTGAAAAACATGGCGTATCGACCCCAATATGCGATAATAATTGCTTTGTTCTGCGAGTATCCTCCGCTGCGATGCGGTTAACTTGGGCCAAAATGTGACGCATTCGATCGCTGACGTCGCCTAAATTGCCAATAGGTGTGGCGACCACATACAATGTACCGAAACTAGAGTTGTCTTGACTACTCTGAGCGTTTGAAATTACTGCGACCATAATGTTGGATTTATTTAAGAGTATTGTTATGAATAAGTATATCACCCAAAGTCTAAAAATAGTTTCCTTTGTCGCCTTAGTAGGAATAATGGCTGGGTGTGGGCCGACCACTAAAAAGCCGAGTAGTGAGCTTGCCAGTTCGGAACAAAACTTAGAATCAATACTTCGGCAAGCCGATGGTGCCGCCCCCGATAAAAAGAATCCTTTGTTGATTCAAGCTGCCGGCATTTTACTGCTGGAGCAACGACAAGAAAAGGCCTTGGAACTTTTAGTTCATATTGATCAACGCTATTTAAATGAACTACAAACAGATACCTATCAATTATATTATGGTGAAGCGTTACTCTGGGAAAACCCAGAACATTCAGCTGAAAAAACGATCGAGCGATATAAGGCCTCTCTCGGCAAATTATTGGCTGTCACTAAACCAAATGCCCATTCCATTGAGTGGCAGATTCGCTATTTCCAATCGCTATCCGATAGTTATTTTGCTAATGCCAATTATTTTGAAGCAGCAAAACAACGAATAGGTTTAGACGACTTGATCGATACCCCTGAGCAACTTGCCGAGAACAACGAGAAAATTTGGTTGGCGATTAGCCAAATGAGTCCTGAATTTCTTAACCAAATGATCTCCAGCTTTAATACTCAAAGAGTCAATGGTTGGTTAGAGATTGTAAAGATCAATAAAACTTGGGGAAACCGGCCAGATAAACTACTTGAACAAATTAGTTTGTGGAAACAGCGTTACCCTTTACATTCAGCCATCGTTTCACAACCGAAGAGTTTGCAAAGGGTTGCTACTGTAGAGAACCACCAGCCAAAAAAAATCGCTGTTTTACTACCACTAAGTGGGCGCTTTGCCCGTACCGGGAAAATGGTCCACGATGGACTGATTGCCGCTCAATATCAACAAGCGAATGTCGAAACTATTCCAAGTATTAAGTTCTATGATACCGCGCAATCCCTTTCTGGCGCTGCAAGTTATCGACAGGCGATACAAGATGGCGCTGATTTTGTCATCGGGCCGCTGATTAAAAAATCGATTAATGAAATAATTAGTCTAGAGCAGCTAACGACACCTGTATTATTTTTGAACACCGCGTCAGAAGAGAATACTCGTCATCCAATGGTTTATCAGTTTGTATTCTCTATTGAAGACAAAGCGATTCAAGCCGCCCATCGAGCTTGGGAACAAGGTTATCGAAAAGCGATAGCTTTTCTACCAAAAGATCAACGTGGACAGCGAGCCCATGTCGCATTTAAAGATTACTTTGAGCAACTGGGTGGAGAGCTAATTGATACTGAAGAATTCGATGACATTAAGCAGCTAAAAAGTAATGTACAGAATTTACTAAGAGTTAACGAAAGCTTTGAAAGAAAGCGCAGGATAGAGCAAATTGTAGGTCGCAATATCGAATCAAAAATAAGACGTCGCCAAGACGCGGATTTTATTTTTATGATTGCGACACCAAAAGAGGCTCGCCGAATAAAGCCTTTTATTGATTTCTATTTTGCCTTAGATCTACCGGTCATATCGACCGAAAGAGTTTTTTCAGGAGTGGCTTCTGACCAGTTAGAAAATGATTTGAACGGGATAGAGTTTGCCGATATCCCACTCTATGTTAGTGAGCAAACTGAGATGATTCAGACTCGCGAAACCATCATGAAAATCGACACTGATATTCTTAAGGGTACTAACGGTCGCTTTTTCTCGCTAGGTTACGACGCCTACCAACTAATACCAGAGCTATCTAAACTGCAAGCATTTCCTGATTATCGATGGTACGGACTTTCTGGAGAAATCGGCGTCAATGAACAAGGCTTTATTCATCGTTATTTAACTTGGGCAAAATTTGCCAATGGCAAGACTCAAGTTACCAAAGAGCGAGTTGCTCCTGAGCCTAACATGGCAATTCAACCAATAAGCCAAACAGATACTAAGCAATCAGCCGGTTCCGCTAATTAACGAGCATTACAAAGCAAAATAATCTATGAACTGTTATGTTTGAAGGCATTTTTCCTAATAAGCGAGATATCGGTGACAGGCATGAGGGCTATGCGGTTGATGTGATTAAGAAAGCTGGGTTAGAGATTGTTGAGAAAAACTACTTATGTAAGCTGGGCGAAGTCGATATTATCGCTCGTAGTGAACATGATATGATATTTATAGAGGTACGATACCGCCGCTCCGAGAGTTACGGCGGCGCACTCCAAAGTGTTGATAAGAAGAAGCAAAGACGAATAGGATTGGCCGCCAATCACTTTTTGCAGAAACATAATTTAACCAACAAAGTTGCATGTCGCTTTGATGTTTTTGCTATAACTGGTAGTCTTAATCATCTTAATTTCCAATGGGTCAAGGCGGCGTTTGATTTTAGCTAAATTAAAATACAAACTTTGACTAAAGTACCAATTAGTCTAAACAATATAATTTTACTTAAAAGCCTCACTAAATGAGCTGTTAAAAATGATAGAACGAATTAAAAATAACTTTACTGAAAGTATTCAAACAAAAATTGCCGCAGCGGACGTGCTACCAGAAAAGATAGCTAAAGCCGGAGAACTAATGGTTAAAACCATGCTTAATGGCGGTAAAATACTAACCTGTGGCAATGGCGGTTCCGCGGGGGACTCTCAGCACTTTTCATCAGAAATGCTAAATCGCTACGAACGCGATAGACCACCTCTACCAGCAATAGCCTTAACGACAGATACTCCTACGATTACTGCAATTGGCAACGATTATGATTTTAGCCAAATATTTTCCAAGCAAGTTAAAGCACTTGGTCAACCAGGTGATATTTTATTGGCTTTTTCGACCAGTGGAAATTCAAAAAACGTCATAGAAGCAATGCGCGCCGCGCTAGCCAAGGATATGCTAATCATTACTTGTACCGGAAAGGATGGTGGTGAAATGGCGGGTTTGATCAGTGAGAATGATGTTGAAATAAGAGTTCCTTCGAACTCGACCGCTCGAATTCAAGAGGTTCACTTATTGGTCATCCATAGTTTATGTGACTTAATTGATAATCAACTATTTGGAGAAAATGAATGAGGTTTGTCGCTCTATTGACTCTAATGGCTTGTTGTTTTGTCATGACTGGATGTGCTGGACTTTTTGTGGCAGGAGCGGCAACTGGAGCGGTCGCTAGTCAAGATCGAAGAACAGTCCCGGCACAATTAGAAGATGAGAACATAGAAATTAAATCGACAACCTCTTTATTCGAAGACGACGAAATTTGGCGAGATACCAATATAGACGTCATTAGTTATAACGGTGTTTTACTTTTAGTCGGACAGGCTCCAACGGCAAGTTTAAAACGTCGAGCAAAGAAAGAAGTGGAAAGCATTCCAAATATCAGAAAAATATACAATCAAATTAGAGTAGCCGCACCAATATCATTTTTTGCCAAGCGCAATGACGAATTTTTGACATCAAAAGTTAAATCATCAATGTTATTTACAGAAGATTTCCCCTCATCAAAAATAAAGGTCGTAACTGAAAACAGCGAAGTTTTTTTACTTGGATTAGTCACACCTGACGAGGCCAATAAAGCTGTCGAGATAGCTCGAAATGTTGATGGCGTTTCACGAGTAATCAAAGTATTCGAAACGATTGAAACGCTGGAAGAAGATTAATAAGGTCTTAAATTTAGAATTACTTAATAACCTTTAGGTGCGACACTTTATCGGATTTCTTTTTGTTAGTTGTGCCACCGCTAGAATTTTCTTGTTCGGGTTTTGATTCTTCGCTAGCTTCGCTGACGGCTTCTTCAACCACTTCAGGAAAAGCCATTCCTAAACTGTTTTCCTGAGCATAAATAGCCAGTAAGGCGTTCATTGGAATATAAATCTGTTGAGCTTTACCAGAAAAACGAGCGCTAAATGAAATTGCTTCGTTATCAGAGAACCAGCCTTGAATTGCGTTCGGTGACACATTCAGAATAATCTGACCATCTTTGACATGTTCTTGTGGAACTTGAACGCTCGCCTGCATCGCATCAACCAATAAATAAGGAGTGCCCTCATTATCGAGGATCCATTGGTAAATCCCTCTAAACAAGTATGGCTTATTGGAAGAAAACGCTGTTCCGACGAGATCAATATTGGTCACACTAAACTCCGACGTAGCAAGTTGAAACTAAAAGAAAACTGAGACTTGAATCTGGAAAAGAGGAATCGAGTCAAACTGTCCCGATTCCTTCACTACTAGTGTTTATGGTCGCATTTCGCGCTCAATATCGCTTAAACTAGCTTGAAAAGATTCTCTCTCAAATAACAATTCCATGTAGGTTGTTACTTCTTTAGCGCCTCTTCCAGTTAACTTAATTCCCATTGCTGGTAAACGCCACATTAGTGGAGCTAAACAACAGTCAATTAACGAGAAATCCTCATTTAGAAAATACGGAGTTTCTGAGAAGACTGGAGCCAAAGTTAATAAGCTTTCAGTGAGCTCTTTTCGTGCCTGTTCTGCTTCTTTATCTTTCCCTGAAAGAATAGTATTCATTAAGCTATACCAATCCTTTTCTACTCGTCTAACCATCAGTCGAGAACGAGCTCGAGCAACTGGGTAAACAGGCATTAATGGCGGATGCGGAAAACGCTCGTCAAGATATTCCATAATAATTGGTGCTTCAAAAAGAACCAATTCACGGTCAACCAAAGTTGGCACGGTATTGTATGGGTTAAGATCGATTAGGTCTTCTGGAGGCTGTCGACTATCCAGTACTTCAATCGCTTCAAAGTTGACTCCTTTTTCAGCAAGCACAATTCTAACTTGATGACTATAAACATCGTCAGAGCCAGTATATAAAGTCATTATGGAACGTTTAGCAACAGTCGCCATTGAGGCTTCTCCTAGTAATAATAATTTTTCTAAAGATTTTCGAACTTTACAAGTCAAAAACCTTGGTGTTTAGAACGACAATAGCGGCTCTTATAGAGCCGCTTTGGTTGTAGCCTAGAAATCAGAAATAAACTTAGTGTATGTCTTTCCAATATTCTTTCTTCAAGAAATACGCGATGCCAGTGAAGAATAGAATAAACAATAACACATAGATTCCCAAACTTTTTCTATCTCTTTTGATCGGTTCCCCGATGTAATCCAAGAAGTTAACAAGATCGACCATTGCAGAGTCGAACTCTTTTGGAGAAAGCTGACCTTCTTTTAGAATAGTGAAGTATTTCCCTTCTTTGGATAGCTGCTTCAACGTTTCTTTATGGTCATGAATTAGCGATTCCGCCTTTTCGATAACGCTATTTAACTCACTAGCGTTGCCACCAGTTTTTAGCTTTTCATTGGCAGTTGCAATATCCCCTAGAGCATAATCAACTTCATTTTCTAGCTTCTTAACTTCTTCGGTTTTATCTTGAACTCCTTGCAGAGCCTCCAGCGCATGAGGCATGCCGACATCTTTAAATACCGAATTGTTTACTCCGTATGGTCGAGACTCATCTGCATAAAACCCACGAAGGTAGTTGTACAACCAATCAGTCTTTCGAGAACGAGCAATCAGCGATAGATCGGGTGGAGCCGTTCCAAACCACTTTTCTGCCGATGCACGAGGCATATTATTGGTCATCAAATCGCCAATTCTTTCACCAGTAAACATTAAGTTTTCTACCATCAGGGACTCAGGAATTTCCAAGTCTTTAGCAGTTCGATTGTAGCGTTGAAATTCGAGAGAATGACAACCCATGCAGTTATTCATGTAGATCTGCATGCCGTTTTGCATTGATGTAGTTAAACGATGATCTGAATAGCTAGGCATTTTATCGTTCGGCAAGTACTCACCACCACCTGCAGCAATCGCAGGCAGAGAGATGCTAGCTAACGTCAGCAAAGAAATTTTTAATAACTTTTTCATTAGTGAGTCACCCTCTCTGGAACTGGCTTAGTAGTCCCCCACTGACTCCACCATGGCATCAGTAGGAAAAATGCGAAATAGTAAATGGTACAAATTCTAGCAACCAAAGTTCTCATCTCATTTGGAGCTAGCATTCCTAAGTAACCTAAAATAAAGAAACTAATGACAAATAATGCCAATGCTACTTTAAAGATTGGGCTTTTGTAACGAATAGAAAGCACTGGACTTCTATCTAACCAAGGTAGGAAAAATAAAACCACTAAGGATAAAGCCATGGCAACAACACCCAGTCCTTGATTTGGAACAGCCTTTAATATCGAGTAGTAAGGCGTGAAGTACCAAACTGGCGCAATATGTTCAGGCGTTTTTAAAGGATCTGCAGGGGTAAAGTTTGGTGGCTCAAAGAAATAGCCGCCCATTTCCGGACTGAAGAATATGATTCCGCAGAATATGAACAAGAATACGCCCACGCCCACGATATCTTTCACTGTGTAGTACGGATGGAAAGGAATGCCATCTAATGGAATGCCATTTTCATCTTTGTTCTTCTTAATATCGATACCATCAGGGTTATTAGAGCCAACCTTATGCAAGGCAACGATGTGCAAGAAAACCATCAATAAGAGAGCCATTGGAAGCGCCACAACATGCAACGCAAAGAATCGATTTAGGGTTGCTCCTGAAATGATAAAATCACCACGGATCCAAACGGCTAAATCTTCACCGACCACAGGTACAGCACTAAATAAGTTGATGATTACCTGAGCACCCCAATAAGACATGTTGCCCCAGGGCAATAAGTAGCCCATGAAACCTTCTGCCATCAATAGCACAAAAATGATCATGCCGAAAATCCAAACCAATTCTCTTGGCTTTCGGAATGAACCGTAAATTAGAGCACGGAACATATGTAAATAAACAACGACGAAGAATGCTGAAGCGCCGACGCCATGCATGTAACGCAATAACCATCCCCACTCTACATCACGCATAATATATTCGACCGAGGCATAAGCGCCTTCACCAGTCGGGGTGTAGTTCATCGTCAGCCAAATTCCAGTTAGGATTTGATTGACCAACACTAATAAAGCTAAAGAACCGAAGAAATACCAGAAATTAAAGTTCTTAGGTGCGTAGTATTGAGCTAAATGCTCGTTCCAAACTTTGGTCGCAGGGAAACGGTCATCGATCCACTGCATAAAAAGAGCCATTTTTCCCATTATGCTTCTCCCTCGTCAACACCGATGATGATTTTATTATCAGCTAAATATTTATATGGAGGTACGACTAGATTAGTCGATGCTGGAGAACCGTTAAATACACGTCCGGCTAAATCGAATTTAGAACCATGACATGGGCAGAAAAAGCCGCCGCCCCAAGAAACTTCAGTTTCTTTTTTATGTTGGGGAACACAACCAAGGTGAGTACAGATTCCAACAATGACAGCAATATCTGGTCGAGTTGAACGAGTGGCTTTATCAACATATTCAGGTTGCTGTGTTTCAACCGCTGAGTCAGGATCTTTCAACTCTGCAGCATTTGTAGCAAGTGCCGAGATTGATTTTTCATCTCGTCTTACCACGAACACCGGCTTACCACGCCATTTTACCTTCACCATTTGTCCAACTTGTACTTTATCTAAGTTGAACTCAACAGGAGCCCCACCAGCTTTGGCTTTTTCACTAGGATTCCATGAACCTAGGAAAGGAACAGCTACAAAGCCTGCACCTACAGCTCCAACACCAGCGGTTGCTAGCGTCAAGAAACGGCGTTTCTCTAAATCTACACCATCATTAGTCATTCGGATAGTCTCCCCTTCGACCAGCTATATATCATGAAAAAATAAGTATTTTAATTGACCTCAATGACTGAATGATTGAGGCTCTAAACTGATTGCAATCCTAGTATTTATAGGCGGTAAAGGCCGGATTCTTGGCAATAACGGTTTAGTAATCGGACGGATCATAAAGAATTACCATATCTTTTACAAGGAAATGCCGTTTTTTGTTTCTATCTAATTGATATTTAAAGTGATTTAGTTTTAATGTTTATACTTTGCAACAGCCTGATTCGTTCAAAAATAGGCCTTTTTAAGCCCCCCTTAAAACAAGCCGACATTTAGCCTGCAAAATGTATATTTTTTGTACAACTAATGCTGGTTTAAATCCTCCTTACAAAACCTAGATTGTTTCGCCAGCAAACTCTCAATTTATTCATTCATTCGGCCACTGTTCGAATCCAGTTCATAATGCATGATTCTAGTTCTGCTCTTAGATTAGCTCGTGATTTTGTGTATAGTCTTAACTATATTCTGGTGAGAAGAGAACAAAAATAATGAAGCTTCCTCAAATTGGTCCTGCATTTCTTGTGACAGCGGCATTTATTGGTCCGGGAACAGTGATTACCACTAGTTTGGCTGGTGCCAATTTTGGTTACGCTCTTTTGTGGGCGCTACTTTTTTCTGCCATAGCAACCATCGTTTTACAAGAAATGTCAGCTCGATTGGGTATCGTTACACAACAAGGTTTGGGCGAAAATATTCGAGACCAATTGCGCAACCCCTTAGCGCGTATATTAGGCGTGCTCTTGGTAGTTTCTGCGATTGCGATAGGCAATGCGGCTTATCAAGGTGGTAATATTTCTGGCGCTTCTTTGGGATTATCTGGGATAGTGGGTAAAGACATCCCCTATTTCGTTTGGCCCATAGTCATAGGAGTAACCGCTTTTGCACTACTATGGACTGGCAGCTATAAACTAATCGAAAAATCGCTCATTAGTTTAGTCGCATTGATGAGTATTTCATTTATCGCGACGATGTTGATTACGGCTCCCGACATAAGCCTTATTTTTAAAGGGCTTTTTGTTCCGCACATTCCAGATGGTGCAACCTTGACAGTCATTGCTTTAATAGGCACAACGGTCGTTCCGTATAACCTGTTTTTACATGCTTCTAGTGTTAAGGAAAAGTGGACTTCTGCCAGCCAACTATCTCTGGCCCGCAAGGATTTGTATATTTCTGTTCCTATTGGGGCGCTCATTTCAATGGCTATTCTTTCAACCGCCGCAACCGCATTTTTTGGTCATCAGATCAATATTCAATCTGCTGCCGATCTGGCCCCCGCCCTCGAACCGCTTTTTGGATCATTCTCTGGAATTTTGATGGCGATAGGCCTATTCGCTGCGGGTATATCTTCGGCGGTCACCGCGCCGCTTGCTGCAGCCTTTGCACTCAGTGGCGTGCTCGGAATTTCATCGAAAAAGACGGATGCGCAAAGTATCTTGCAGACAAACTCCTTTAAGATAATCTGGATTTCAATATTACTTCTGGGAGTAATTGTTGCGACTTCGGGCTACCGTCCTATCAATATCATCTGGTTTGCTCAAGTAGCCAATGGCATTTTGCTTCCTGTAATTACCTGTTTTCTTCTTTGGGTGATGAATACCAAAAAATTGGGTGAACACAAGAATAAACTAGTGCAAAACTTGCTGGGTGGTGTCGTTCTTATGACTACAATTGGATTAAGCGCAAGAAGCTTAGGTTCGGCATTTGGTCTACTATGACAAGCTTGAGGCATGGTACTAATTGTTAACTGCGGAATAACTAGGTTTGAACACAATGAAGGGATTAACGACCATCGATATAAACTGCGATTTAGGTGAAGGTAACGACGAACTAGATTGTCAAAAAGACCACCAACTAATGCATTTCATTTCGAGTTGCAATATTGCTTGTGGTGGGCACGCTGGAAACCAGTTAACTATGACTAAGTCGTTAACTAATGCGAAGGCTTTATCTCTCAAAATTGGAGCGCACCCCAGCTATCCCGACCGTGAAAACTTTGGTCGAGTATCTATGGCTATCCCCATTGATAAATTAAAAGATTCATTGTATTCCCAAATTCAAACGCTAAAAGCGCTTGCTGATAGTTTAAAGGTGGATCTTACCCACATTAAGTTTCATGGCGCCCTGTATAACGATATAGAACGAGATGATCGGCTTGCCAAACAAATGGTTGAGTTTTGTAAAGAATATTTTCCAAGTATGAGTCTACTAGGCTTAGCAGAAGGCAATTTAAAAACGCATTGTCAGTTGCAAGGGCTCCCCTTTATTGCCGAGGGATTTATGGACCGGCGCTACTTATCCACGGGTAAGCTTTCTCCGAGGTCTGTTGAAAATTCAGTCATCAATAATTGCGATGAGGCAATAAAACAAGCGCTGGCGTTAGCCACTGGTGACTCTTTTACTACTCTAGAAAACTCATCAATTTCACTACTTGTTGATAGTATTTGTTTGCATGGCGACAATCCAAATGCTGTAAAGATCGCGGAGTCCCTTGCGAAAGCGTTTACCAATCATCACATTATGATAGGCAAAAGACACACCTGATATGAATAGCTTTGAGTTTAAACCCCCTGGTCACAAAATCGTTAACAACGGTGATAGTGCCTATTCAATAATATTTGAAGAGACAGCTAGTCAACAATTAACTAAGCAAATTCTATCAATTCGCTCCCTACTAGAAAAACAGCTGGAAAGCATCATTATTGAAACTATTCCAAGTTATCAAAGCTTAACCCTATTATTTAATCCGATTAAATCACCTAGAAAGAAGCTGCTTGATAAGATTAAATTGCTTCTATCATCCAGCATCAGTTATACCAACGTCGAATCAAAGCTGATTGAGATCCCAGTGTGTTACGAAGACCAGTTTGCCCCTGATATGCAACGACTTACAGACCACTGTCAATTGTCTTGCCAAGAAATAATAGAACGTCACACAACGCCAGTTTATTGGGTAGCAATGTTGGGATTTTTACCCGGCTTTGTATATTTGAGCGGACTTGACAAAGCACTTCACTGCCCACGAAAATCGAACCCAAGTCTGTTAGTCTCACCAGGATCAATTGCTATTGGCAATCAACAGACCGGCATTTATTCTCTTTCAAGCCCTGGAGGCTGGAATGTCATTGGAAGAACGCCAACCAAACTATTAACACTTGAAGCTGAACAGCCAATTGCTCTGAATCCACTCGATGAAATTAAGTTTACTGCGATTTCCGAACGAGCATTTTTGCAGTTGCAAAATAGCAGCGAAGTGTCGACACGATGAGCCTCACTTTTATAAAAGCAGGTCTTCAATCCAGCCTCCAAGATTGGGGCCGAGTGGGACAAATGCATTTAGGGCTTTCTGCCAGCGGCGCGATGGATTATCGCTCAATGACGCTGGCTAATTATTTGATGAACAAACCGTTAAATTCTCCTGTCATTGAAGTCACTTTGCTTGGACCGGTTATTCGTGCAGAAAACGATATTGCTCTCGCCATTTGTGGAGCTGACTTCGATTTAAGTCACAACGGCAATAAAACTCAATGCAACCAAGTGATTAATTTAAATCGTGGTGACTCTCTCGAATTCAAACAATGTAAGCAAGGAGTGAGGGCTTATATTAGTTTCACCGGCCAGCTTGAAATACCCCCTCTTTTGGATAGTTATTCAACTCACCTAACGGCAAATATAGGAAGTATTAACGGCGCATTTGTCGATGGCCAATCCTTAAGCATTAGCGGTGGATATCATTTGCCAGCAAAACAACTTCCCAAAAAACTGACTCCAGTGTATTTAGGAAATTATCTGGTTAGGTGTGTCAGTTCATTAGAAACTGATTTATTTTCTGAATCGCAAATTTCTGCGTTCTACGCGCAAACTTACCAAGTGTCATCAGAAGCCAACCGTATGGGGATCCGCTTGCAAGGTGAGCCTTTAGATCAGAACAACTCTATTAACATTACTTCGAGTGGATTAACCCAAGGTAGCATTCAAATTCCACCGTCTGGATTGCCCATTATTTCGTCGGTGGACGGCCAAACTATAGGCGGGTATCCTCGAATCGCCAATGTCATCGCTGCTGATCTTCCGCTATTAGGACAACTGCGAACCCACGACAGAATAAACTTTACGCCTGTGAAACTTAGTTATACCGACCAACTTTTGGACGAGTCCAATAAATTGCTCGACGAACTCATGGACTAAACCCACTTACCGCCAATTCCATTGAGTTTATTCTAATAATGCAATTGCCGACATAAACGACATCATTCCAGCGATGGTCATTAGCGTTAAATAAATAACTAGAATCATCAAGGTCTTAGGGATCACAAGCCAATAAGTTTGTTGGTAAGTCACTTTTTGCGCTTTTGCCAAATAGATTGGAACTAAGGCGCTAAGCGCCGACCATGCTCCATGGTATTGAGCTAGTCCATAAATAATTAATACAGCTCCCATCAACCAAGTTTGAAAGTGTAGTGAAAAAATTAAATGGTCGAAATAAAGAACTCGTTTAAAGATATAAAGAAGTTTCATTACCAACGCAAATAGAGGAAGAAAGAAAATCAGCATTGTTGGCATCACTTCTTCTAAACTATTAAATATTTTCTCTACCGATAGTTGAGCGTCTTTGGTCTTTAGAATTTCTATTTGCTCTGAGTAGGTTTCTTCAAACCAAGTATTTACTGCGTTTTCTTCACCAAAATGCATGATTTGAAAATTGGGAGCGCCTTTTATTGGCTCTTCATGTCCCAACAGGATATTCCCGATATAAACATTGCTTTCTTCAACATCGGGTGTCGGTATTTGGAATACAAAGAAGAAAAGTAGACTAATTGCTAGGTAGAGCCTTACCGGCGGCAACACAGAGTGGCGCTTACCGTCCAGAAATGCTTTGGTTAATGCGCCAGGTTTAAATAACAGCGTCGTTAAACTTTGGAACGTTTTGGAATCCAGTGCAAGGGTATCTTGAAGAAATTCCCCCGATACGGTCCAAATAGGGCCTCGTCGACTTTTTACTGATTGCCCGCAATTGGAGCAAAACAAACCAGCTAATTCGGATTCACAATTTTGGCAGTAGGTAACGAGATTTGTTTGATTCATAAAAGCCACTTATTTAATCGATTTAGTCATCTTACCGGTAAAGATAATTTAAGGTTAATACTTCTATTCTAACAGCGTTAAGCCTATTTTTTACAATGATTGATTTAGGTCAATCCCTATTCTTGCCGACACAGCTAAAATCAAACCCTATTCATTGGTCGGAGATATAACATGACTTTGTTAAGTGAGCTGCTAGGCAGTGCAGAAGGACAACTTAGTTTGGTTGTTTTGGTGTTTATGATTGGTATGGGGGTGTTCTTTGCTAGAATGTTCTTCAAGAACATGAAGGAAGATGCTGCCAAGCACAAGAAGTAAGTCTCCAAACGAAAAGTTCAAACTATTGGCGTGTAATAACTTTCAGCTGCCAAACTCGTCTATGATTTAGAGGTAGCCGGCCGACAAACAAAAAAACCATTGATTCTTGCGAACCAATGGTTTTTGAATTGCTTTGATTTTTGTATCCCAGAATTCGCATTCTGGAAAAACAAATTAACGCTTAGAGAACTGTGGCTTCTTACGAGCTTTATGAAGACCAACTTTCTTACGTTCTACTGCACGAGCGTCACGAGTAACGTAACCAGCCGCGCGAAGTGAAGGACGTAATTCATTGTCAAATTCCATCAATGCTCTTGTAATACCCAAACGGATAGCACCCGCTTGACCAGTATCACCGCCACCACGAACAGTAACGTATGCGTCGAATTTTTCGTTGTTTTCAGTCAACTCAAGAGGTTGGCGAACAACCATTCTTGAAGTTTCACGACCGAAGTACTCGTCTAGAGGTTGTTGGTTAACAGTGATAGTACCGTTACCTGGACGCAAGAAAACTCTAGCAGTAGAGCTCTTACGACGACCTGTTCCGTAATATTGTGTATCAGCCATTCTATTCACCAACTATATGTTTAATTCTTTTGGTTGTTGGGCTTGATGCGTATGCTCAGGTCCAACAAAAATCTTCAGTTTACGTAGGCAAGCACGACCAAGTGGATTACTTGGAACCATACCTTTAACTGCCAATTGTAAAATGCGCTCTGGTGCTCTATCTCGAAGCTTACCTAAAGCCATACCCTTAATTCCACCTGGGAATTCAGTATGTCGGTAGTACATTTTGTCTGCTTCTTTATTACCTGTTACGGCAATCTTCTCAGCATTTACTACAACGATATAATCGCCAGTATCAACGTGAGGAGTGTATTCTGCTTTATGCTTGCCACGTAGTCGACGCGCAATTTCAGTTGCCAAACGGCCAAGTGTTTTACCTTCTGCGTCTACAACGAACCATTCGCGTTGCACTGACTCTGGTTTTGCACTAAAAGTTCTCATTCTTAGCTCCAATGTGGGCTTGATTTTGCCTGTTAATTCTTTCTTGCATTCAAAAAAGAGCGCGAATTTTACAGAAATGTCTGACTATTCACAACCCATTTTCATGAATTTTAATCATTTTTATTTAAATCTGGCGTTTTCGCTGAATTGGCGCTGGTGGGAGCAGCGTTTCTTTTCTCAGAAACCATCCGTTTTTGGCGATTTGAACGGGAATTTCAAATCGCGCGGCATTGTGCGCTATTTTGATCGAAAAAGCATCAAATTATTAAAATAATTGTATGAAAATCTTTGGATTTTCAAAATATTCCCATAAATCGAAATATTTGCTTTATTTAGCGGTAAAACTGGGGTAAAAAGCGGATTGGTAACGACAAGTTCAAGGCTTATACGTTACTCTATAGAAGATTATCTTAAAACCATCCATGCATAGGAAAAATAATGGCTACTGCAAAGAAACCAAAATTAGTTAAAGATCGATACACTAAAACTCAAATCATCACTGAAATTGCTGAGTCCACTGAACTCACTAAAAAGCAGGTTTCTGCTGTAATTGATGAGCTAGGTGACGTGATTGAGCGTCATATTAAGAAGCGTGCGTGTGGTGAGTTTGTATTACCTGGAATGCTTAAAATAACCACTGTTAAGAAAAAAGCAACAAAAGCTAGAAAAGGTATCAACCCTTTCACTGGTGAAGAAACTATGTTCAAAGCTAAACCAGCTTCTACTCAAGTTAAAGTACGTCCTTTAAAGAAGTTGAAGGATATGGCTAAGTAGTTTTATAGACTCTTTGACAAACCAAGCAGCGAAGCTGAGCTGCTTGGTTAACCTTTCAAACCAGCACTTCAAACAACCCCAGCAAAATAACGCCACATAATAAACAACCCACTTAGCATTCTATTAAGGGCTATTAGAATAGACCGACAAAGCTATTAGGCTAAATGCTCCAGAGCTAAATAATCGTGAGATTGCATTTCCAGTAATCGACTCAAAGTACGTTTGAACTCAAATGCTAGTCGCTCTCCTATATAGAGCTCTTCCAATTCGACTTCCGCTGTTATCATTAAGTTAACATGCCTTTCGTAAAACTCGTCCACTAAGCTAATAAACCTGCGAGCAGCGGCGTCATCTTTACTATCCATTTGTGGAATCTCGCTCACTATAACGGTTTGGTAGCATCTTGAGATTTCAATATAGTCAGTTTGGCTTCTTGCGGTCTCACAGATATCAGCAAACTCAAACCAAACCACTCCTTCTGCGCATCTAACCGTTTTGACCGGTCGGTGTTCAATTTCAATGGTGCATCCACGGGTCATTTCTTCTGTGGCTAGATGGGTAAAACTATGTTCTAAGTTATCAATGGCAGCTTGATCGTGAGGCGTATGAAAAATGTCGGCTTGCTCCAGCGTACGTAAACGGTAATCGATACCACTGTCGAGGTTGACCACTTCACAGTACTTTTGGATTAGCTCAATTGCCGGTATAAATCTTTCCCTCTGTAAGCCATTCCAATAGAGTCTTTCGGGGGGGATATTTGAAGTGGCAACCAAACTGACACCTCTCTCAAAAAGTGCTTCAAACAAACCACCTAATATCATTGCATCAGTAATATCTTTTACAAAAAACTCATCGAAACAGATTATTCTGGTCTGCTCAGCAATTTCATCGGCAATTAAAAATAATGGGTCCTGTTTCCCCTTAAACTCATTTAACTGTTCATGGGTTTGATGCATAAACCGATGAAAATGCAGCCGCATTTTCTTATCCGTTGGCAACAGATCAAAAAACATATCCATCAAATAGGTTTTCCCACGCCCGACACCACCCCAAAAGTAGATGCCTTTGACAGGTTCCTTCTTTTTAAAAAATAGTGACGCAAGCTTTGTTACAACTGTTTGATGGGAAATATCCTTGATAAGTCGTTGGCTAAGCTCATCCAATAGATCAATTGCTTTAAGCTGTTGTGGGTCTTCCGAGTATTCGCCCGTTGCCAAGTCGGACTGATATTTCGCTAGCAAGGTATTGTTAGATTGTTGATTCATTCAGTTGCGGTCCAAATAAGGCGAGCCTTGAATACATTGACTACGTTGATATTGGTTATCCCAGATCATTTTAACTCAAGTTGCCTAACACAATATTCTTCAATGGATTCTCTAAGGGTGACTAATTTGCCGTGAAAAAAATGACTAGTATCGGGCATCGAAACCAATTCGGGAGGTTGTTCAAAAGACTCTGCCCAATCAAGCACGGCTTGAGCCTCTACCAGCTCATCTTGCTCTCCTTGAATGATTAACCAAGGACAGCTGGGGCGTTGAAATCCAGTGAAGTCGATTCTACCTACAGGTGGAGCGATACTAATTAGGACATCCGGTTTTAAAGAGTTAGCTTGGAGGGCTGTAATATAAGCGCCGAAAGAAAATCCCACTAGAACCAAATGTTGCTCCGGGAACTTTTGTCGAGCCCAATTTACCACGGCAACCAAGTCCGCTTGCTCGCCGATCCCATTAGCGTAATTTCCCTCACTTGCACCGACACCTCGAAAATTAAATCGAACACTACTAATTCCAATGCCAGCTAATGCACGTGAGGCTGTGTGAATAACTTTATTAGTCATGGTGCCAGCGTGTTGCGGGTGTGGATGACAGCAAATCGCTAGATAGTTCTTTTGTGGCTGTTCAGATTGATCTAACAAGGCTTCGAGTTGTCCGACAGCACCTGGAATGATTAGTTTTTCGGAGTTAATACGCATCTGTGAATGGGCGGCTACAGGAAAATCCTATTTTCGCATTTTCTAATCTTGATGACCATTAATCTTTGATACTAAAGTAGAGTCGCATCATATCCCAATTAGGCAACGACATGGCTTTATGTGACTTACCCCAAAAAGCCCGTCCTGCAACTAACAAGAAATTTGTCTGAGTATTGTTCTAACTGACAAATTTTACTAGATGGTCGTTAGCCCCAATATATGCCAATCTTGCATACCGCCTCGATACCATTTTATTTTTTCCGCTGGATAACCAAGTTTTAATAGTGTCATTATATTTTTAGGCGATTGACCACACCACATACCATTACAAAACATCACTAAAGTCTTAGCATTGCTATAGTCAAAGAGATCGTCTTGGTTTTTAACGCCAAACTTCTCAGTTAATATATCTACGATTGTTAAAGAATTTCCCCCCGCGGATAAAGACAACTCGGTCCATGGAATATTGATTGAACCTGGTATTGTTCCTTTCTTAACCCAGCTAGGTGTACGAGAATCAATCACGAGAATAGAGCTATCTCCCGCCGATAGTTTCTTCAGATATTCGAGCACTTCCAATTCAGCGATTGTTTCAACACCTTCAGCCAGCTTCATTGGTCGAATACAAAATGGAGGACACTCTCGCGATGTCAGAGCATAATCAGGGTGAATGGTGTTTTTGCTATTTTGATTGCGCTGTATAACAACATCTTTACCTTGGTGCTTTACTGTTACTTTGGCAATATCAGCTGTAATTTGTACACTAAATTTTTCATTTGCTTTTGTTGAATGGATAACTCCAACAAATAGAATCATCAAAAACCACTTGGATTGTAATTTCATCATTGCCGCCTCGATAATAGGTAATAGTCACCAATATATTACCTTGTCTAAGGAAAGATTAAAAATTACGCATGATTAAATTATTGCGAATAATCTGCCAAGAAGTCAGCTAACGCATTAATAGCCTGTCGAAGCCGTTCATGATGTGGTAAAAAGACCAACCTAAAATGATCAGGTTGTGCCCAGTTAAATCCTCCGCCGTGAACAAGCAATACTTTTTTACTTGTTAGAAAATCCAGCACCAGTTTTTCATCACTCTTAATATTAAACCGTTGAATATCTAATTTGGGGAAAAGATAGAGAGCTCCTTTTGGCTTAACGCAAGATACTCCTGGGATCTGTTTAATCAGTTGATAACTGGTATTCATCTGTTTTGCCAGCCGACCGTCTTCTTTAATTAATTCGTTAATGCTTTGATAGCCCCCCAATGCTGTCTGCACCGCGTGCTGCATTGGCACATTGGAGCAGAGGCGCATTGAGGACAGCATATTCAAGCCCTGAATATAATCTTGAGCCGAATGCAATTTTCCGGAAAGAAGCATCCAACCAACTCTAAATCCTGCTACCCGATAGTTTTTGGATAATCCGCTAAAAGTCACACAAAGTACATCATCACATAAAGACGCTATTGGGATATGCACGGCATCATCGTAAAGTATTTTGTCGTAGATCTCGTCACTATAAATAACTAGGTCATTCTCTTGAGCAAGCTTAATTATTGCTTCTAGTGTTTCTGTTGGATAGACCGCCCCCGTAGGATTGTTGGGGTTTATTATGACAATCGCTCGAGTATTGGGAGTAATTTTTGATTGAATATCTTGTATATCTGGCAACCAACCTGCCCCTTCATCACATATATAATGTACCGGTTTGCCAGAAGATAGCTTAACCGCCGCAGTCCAGAGCGGATAATCCGGGCTGGGAATTAGTACTTCATCATTGGTATTCAGCAGAGCCTGCATCGACATCATTATCAATTCGCTCACGCCGTTGCCTATAT
This sequence comes from Kangiellaceae bacterium, assembly GCA_039969155.1. GTDB lineage: Bacteria > Pseudomonadota > Gammaproteobacteria > Enterobacterales > Kangiellaceae. The sequence goes on along the minus strand of JBDVOJ010000032.1, from coordinate 107,973 downwards.
AAACGTCGTTTACTGAAATATTTGTAATGCCTTGGTTTTGATAGTACTGATGAACTGCCACCCTAGCCGAATAGATCCCGTTGGAATCACAATAGCCTTGCGATGACGGCAAATGATGGATGACGTCTTTAAGAATGTCGTCTGGCGCATCAAACCCAAAAGGTGCCGGATTACCGATGTTTAATTTAAGGATTTTATGCCCTTCATCTTCGAGGCGTTTAGCCTCCTCAAGAACCGGTCCACGAATATCGTAACAGATACCACGCAGTTTATTTGAGCGAGAGATAGATTTCATATTTTTCAGTTGGATAGGCAATTAGTATTACTTGATTCTAAAAACTGTGTGGTTACCACTCAAATACTTTCTAGTCATGTCATTTTGCGGCAATTGATATCCTTCAATTTTGGTCTGATCAGATTTTTGCTCGTTGAGACCTAAAAACTGCTGTATTTTACATTCTTTGACTAAATAATAATCGACGAATATTGCGAAAATACGATATAGTTAGTATAAGAAATATTGTAAATATATCAGTACTGCAAAAGGACGAAAGATGGAAATTTTATTATCAGTCGGAATAATAGTTGCCGCAGCTGCAGGTTTTTTCTTTGGTAGAAACTCTTCAACCAGTGAAGTCGAAAAAAACCGACTAGAACAAGAGCTCAAAGAAAAAACAGCTGAATTAGATGCATTTCACAATAAGGTTAATAGTCATTTCGAAAAAACCGCAGAGCTGTTTAACCATGTCTCTGACAGCTATCAATCACTATATGACCACATGGCCAAAAGCTCGACACAATTGTGTGCCACTCAAACCTTTCAAAGTCTTCCTAAGACCAATGAAGGGCGCCAACGAGTGACTGAGGAAAGCCCAGTGTTAACCCCTCCTAACAGTAAGCAAGATGAGGTTTTTGATGCTGACCATCTTTATAACGCGCACGATTACCGCAATAAAGAGGAATTAAATGATGCTGAAGAGTCCGCTGCTATAAACGATAACAAAGTGGTAGAAATAGCCTCGGCGAAAGAAGACTCTAGCGCACAGGCCTTAGATTACGCGATCAAAAAAGAAGGCGTCATTAACCACAATAGCTTAGACATCGATGGTGTAAAAAACTCTTAATGGGAATTCAATCTTAGATTCCCACCAATTCAGTTGTTACCTAGCGCAAGTTGATTTAGTATAAACCATTGATCCTGAATCGACTTGACTCGCTAACCCTATGAAGTTCCTCAAAAATTTTGCTTTTTTCGTTAAGTATGCTGTTATAGGTAGCATCGTTGGATTTGCGATTTTGTTTTTTGTCCCCAATAGCCCCTTCAGTTTTAATTGGCATGAAGCCAAACAGGCTTGGCAATATTATCAAAAAGCCTCATCTTCAATACCGACTAATACTTCGCACTCAGTTTCTGAAGCTGTTGAGAAAGCCGGTGCATCGGTTGTCAGCGTTCGCGCTATGCGTAAAAGCAGAGTTAGGCCAGCACCAGATGGTCGTGCTGGAGATGTTTTAGTTGATACACCTTTTGGGGTTGGATCTGGGGTAGTTTTTGATAAACGGGGCTATATAGTCACTAATTACCATGTTGTTGAAAATAGCGCCGAGATTGCTGCCTATTTCTCAAATGGATTGCGTAAGAAAGCAGACATTGTTGGTTTTGATCAGCGCAACGACATTGCTGTTTTAAAAGTAGACATAGAAACACCGGATGTCGCAGAACTAGGCAATTCAAGTGAGGTTCGGACCGGCGACGAAGTTATGGCAATCGGCACCCCCTTTGGACTCTTTCAAAACTCAGTGACTAAAGGAATTATCAGTTCAATTGACCATGGGCCGCTTTATCCCAAAATTCAAACAGATGCAGCTATTAACTACGGAAACTCCGGTGGCGCTTTGATTAATACCAAAGGTCAGGTGATTGGAATTAGCAGTGCCAAGTTTAGCTTTGAAGCGAATGATGAAATTGGGATTAATTTTGGTATCCCGATTGATGTAGTTAAAGAAAGTTTTGAACAAATCGTAAAAAATGGACGGGTAATCAGGAACTGGTTTGGCGCCGAATTACTCCAGCTGAATCGCGCTGGATACTTGCAGGTTGATCCTGGGGTTGAATATGGTACCGGACTATTAATAAATCGAATTGAAGTTGGTAGCCCTAGCTCAGAGGCTGGATTAATTCCTGGAGATTATCTGATTGAGTTCGACGGTCATTTGATTAGAGATATGGTTCAGTTGCGTAAAATATTCTTGGGGTTACCTATTGGTAAAGATGTAATTGTTAAGGTATTACGTAACAAACAACCCATTGAGATTAAATTGCAATTGAGAGAAAAGCCTCAGAACTAGCTGAGGCCACTAACCGTATAATTTCAAAGACTATTTTTATACCCGCTTAATATTGGCGCCCATCAATTGCAGTTTTTCTTCAATACATTCATATCCGCGATCAATATGGTAAATACGATCCACAGTAGTCTTCCCTTCTGCGACAAGCCCAGCTATCACTAAACTTGCAGACGCTCTTAAATCAGTAGCCATAACTTGAGCCCCCTTCAAAACATCAACACCAGTACAAATCGCATTATTTCCTTCGATCTGAATGTCGGCACCCATTCTTTGCAATTCGCTAACGTGCATAAATCGGTTCTCAAAAATCGTCTCAGTGATGACTCCCGTACCTTCGGCAATAACATTAAGAGCAGTAAATTGAGCTTGCATATCGGTAGGAAATCCTGGGTAAGGCGCCGTTTTAATATTCACGGACTTCGGTCGTCTTCCTTCCATATCAAGTTCAATCCAGTCATCGCCTGTAGTCACTTTTGCGCCGGCATCTTGCAGCTTAAGCAATACCGATTCCAAGATTTCTGGGTTCGTCTCTCTAACTTTAACTCTTCCACCTGTCATTGCCGCCGCAACCAAATAGGTTCCTGTTTCTATTCTGTCTGGCAACACCTCATGATGCGCACCAGTTAGTTTTTCTACACCTTCAATTGTGATGATATCGGTACCGGCACCTGAAATTTTCGCTCCCATCGCAATTAGATAGTTTGCTACGTCTACGACTTCTGGTTCTCGTGCCGCATTCTCTAAAACCGTGGTACCTTTGGCTAAAGTAGCTGCCATCATTAAATTCTCAGTCGCGCCGACGCTCACAATGTCCATGCAAATTCGAGCACCTTTTAAACCATCTTTAGCTCGAGCTCTGACGTACCCATCGGTGACATCAATTTCTGCCCCCATGGCTTCCATCCCCTTAATGTGAAGATCGACTGGCCGAGATCCAATAGCACATCCACCTGGTAAAGAAACATCAGCCTGACCAAATCGTGTCAGTAAAGGTCCTAAAACTAAAATTGAAGCGCGCATAGTTTTTACTAAATCATAGGGTGCTTCAAAAGTTTTAATGGTTCCGGCATCCACTTCTACAGTCATGTTCTCTCCCAACGTAACCGAAGTCCCCATAACCCCCAACAGCTCAAGGGTAGTTGTGACATCATTTAAATGTGGAACATTGCCGATTGTGGAAGGACCTTCAGCTAACAGCGTAGCCATCAGAATCGGTAAAGCAGCATTCTTAGCACCTGAGATACGAATGCTTCCGTCTAGACGATTTCCGCCGGTAATTTGTAATTTATCCATTGATAATTCTCGGTTAGCGATACTTTTAAAGCTGAGAAGCTTCTTCTTCGGTCAATGTTTTGAGAGAGATTGCGTGTAGCTCTCCGCTTGCAATTCTTTCTTGCAACACGGCATAAACCATCTGTTGTCTGGCAACTGGTCGTTTACCTTCAAATTCATTGGAAACTACCTTCGCTTCGAAATGATAGCCGTCTCCAGCAACTTCTACCGATTGACAATTCATCGATTGTTCAATCATTTGTTGAATTTCTTGTTCAGTCATTAATTAAGCTCAGTAAATGGTTAAATTTATAATCGCGCTATTGTACCCGAAAGTCCCGCAACTAAGAATAGAGCTAGCTTAAATAAGCAACAACAAACAGTTACTTTATGCCATTCAGTTAAGTATAATGTGCGGCTTGCAAATCCAAACCACATTATAAAAATACGTATTAAACGTAACGGCTTGAAACAAATTTGTTCTTGAATGAGTTACAGCTTGGCACCATTATGGTGTAAAGGCCGAATCAACTATGAGTTTTCTTATTTTAATGTCCATGTCCATTCAAACCTGCTGGAGAATCAAGTAGTTATATGCTTCTTTACTTTGCAATGGTAATCTGTGGGATCTCGCTTTTAGTGTGGAGCGCTGATCGGTTTACCGATGGAGCCGCAGCGATTGCTCGAAATATGGGCATTTCACCACTGATCGTAGGCCTCACAATCGTAGCAATGGGCTCGTCCGCTCCAGAAGTGATTGTTTCTATCAACGCCAGCCTCAAAGGTACGCCAGAACTGGCCATTGGAAATGCGATTGGCTCGAATATCGCCAACATCGCGATGGTTTTGGGTATTTCTGCGTTAGTAGTTCCTCTTCGAGTGCAGTCAGAAACCTTAAAGCGAGAAATTCCAGTGTTGTTTGGCTTTATGCTCTTGACTCTTGCGTTGTTGATTGATTTAAGACTTTCGATGCTAGACGGCGTCATATTGCTAAGTTCGCTGGTGGGTTATCTTATTTGGCTGACTAAAGCCGCTGCGAGTGAACGCTCAAAATCAGATTTAATGCTTAAAGAACTTGTCGAAGAATTACCTGACCAGATGCCTAATGGTAGAGCAATTTTTTGGGTCATAATTGGGTTGGTCCTACTTCAAATTAGCTCAAATATCCTAGTATTAGGCGCTACCAATATCGCTCTGCAATACAATGTGAGTGAATTCGTGATTGGTATCACTATCATAGCCGTTGGTACCAGCCTGCCAGAACTTGCAGCCTCTGTAACAGGTGTTTTAAAGGGTGAACATGAATTGGCGATAGGTAATGTGATTGGTTCGAATATCTTTAATTTGTTAGCGGTTTTAGGGATTCCTGGCATTATTAGTGGTGTCGACATAAAAGCCGAATATCTTCATTTAGATTACGCCTTGATGTTTGGCCTTAGCGTCGCGATGTCAATTATGGCGTGGGGCCGCAAAGACTCACCGGGTGAAATTACTCGTCTTGAAGGCGGTATATTGCTAGCTTGCTTTATCGGCTACCAGAGCTACCAATTGGTCATTAACAGTTGATATCCCTGTAACAGCCGATTAAGCCGAAGTTCAAACCTGCAATAATTAATAATTCTGATAAACTATACCTTCTTTTGCCAACTCAACCTTAAAGTGATTAAAAGCATATGGCTGATTCCAATTTGAAGCATGATTTCGTGACTCTAGGAAAAGCAGTAATCAAAATTGAGCAACAAGCCCTATCCGCAATGCTAGAAAGAATCGATCATCACTTTGCCAGAGCCTGTGAACTGATGTTAGCTTGCCAAGGCCGAGTGGTCGTAATAGGCATGGGTAAATCAGGTCATATTGGAAGTAAAATTGCTGCGACCCTTGCGAGTACAGGTACTCCGGCTTTTTTCGTTCATCCCGGAGAAGCTAGTCATGGCGATTTGGGAATGATCACCGACAAAGATGTCGTTGTGGCGCTTTCGAACTCAGGAGAAACCAGTGAAGTCACTAGTTTATTGCCAGTTATCAAACGATTGGCAGTACCTCTTATCAGTTTGACAGGCAAACCGGCTTCTACACTGGCTAAGTTCGCAGATGTTAATTTAGATACAGGCGTGGAAAAAGAAGCTTGTCCAATGAATCTAGCGCCAACAGCCTCAACCACTACCGCTCTGGTAATGGGAGATGCGTTGGCAGTTGCTTTACTCGAGGCAAAGGGTTTTAGCGAGAATGACTTCGCGCTTTCTCACCCAGGCGGCTCGTTAGGAAGAAAGCTATTGCTTCGTGTCGAAGATATCATGCACAAGAATCAAGATGTACCTAAGGTAACTAGAACAACCACTGTCAGTGAAGCATTGCTAGAGATGACCAATAAACGACTTGGAATGACGTGTATAGTCGACTCGGAAGATAAATTAATTGGAATTTTTACCGATGGAGACTTACGCAGAACGCTTGCATCAAAAGTCGACTTAAATGAAACAGAAATTCAACAAGTGATGACCAAAAACAGTAAAACCATTCATCAAGAAAAACTAGCTGCTGAAGCGTTACAAGTCATGGAAGAAAATGCCATTAATGGTTTAGTCATTACCGATGAAAGTGGCCATCCAATTGGCGCATTAAATATGTATGACTTATTAAAAGCAGGAGTCGTTTAATGTCTTTGTCTGGATATGATCCACTGCTGTTAGAAAAAGCTAAGAATATTCGTTTATTAATATGTGATGTTGATGGCGTGCTGAGCAATGGTAAAGTTTATTATTCCAACAGTGGTGATGAAATCAAAAGCTTTAACATTAAGGATGGTCTTGGTATCAAGCAATTGCTGAATAATGATATTAGTGTTGCCATTATCACAGGAAGACAATCTGAAATTGTTGAACGCAGAGCCAAAGAGTTAGGGATCCCTTTTATTTACCAAGGTAAAAAAGATAAACGCGAGTCTTATAAAGAGATCATAAGTAAGCTCGGAATACAGCCCTTTCAAGTTGCTCATGCTGGTGATGATTTACCCGATCTACCGCTAATGCAAATGTCTGGACTTGGCATCAGTATGAATGATGGTCATTTTTTTGTGAAGCAAAATGCAGACTGGTGCACCCAGCTCAACGGTGGAGATGGAGCGGTTAGAGAAATTGCTGATATGTTGCTAATAGCGCAACAAAAATTGGATGCTATTCATCAAGGTTTCCTTACTCAATGAAGCGATTAAAACTAAATCGATGGTTAATTAGCTTGGTTGCCTTTGCAATGCTAGTGTTAGTGTTTCAATCTGAGGATGATCCAGCACTTTCTGTTTTACAAACAGACATCCCCGACTCAGATTATTTTATGCAAAATGTTACGGTTTATCAGTACAATCAGGACGGTTCAATCGCAAATACTTTGCGAGCGAATCGAATGCAACATTATATCGATAAAAACCTATCCATATTGACAAAGCCCACTATCACCTACAATAAAAGTCAAACAGGAAACTGGATTCTTCAATCACCACGAGGAGAGATCATCGACGATGTGGAATTAACTCTTCTCGATTCGGTGACTATCGAGGAGTTTAGCCAAAACGAACAGTCCGAATCCAAAATATCCACTCGAAATTTGAGTATAGATTTACAAAAGAATATTGCATCAACTTCGGAGAAAGTTTTAATTCAAAGTCCATTTTTAAAAGCTCAAAGTGATGGGTTTGAATTTGACCTTGGCAATGAAATTATTCAGCTATCCGCAAATGTACGAACTGAGATCTACCAACGATGAATGCTTCTAAGATTAATATGTTACTGATAGTTCTTTGCTTTAACTCGACTAATGTACATGCGTCAGAATCGATCAACCAACAGCAAGCGCCTATTATTCTTAATGCCGACAACTTAAAGTTGGATGGAAAAACAGGAGTATTTGAACATTGCGGAAATGCTCAATTAACTCAATTGAACATCATGATAAAGGCAGATTGTATTAATGGTAAACGACGCGAAGATGGAGGCTACGATTTTATTGCGGCCAAGGGAGCAGCACATCTCACTCAAATAGATCAAATCAAGAAAGAAAAGCTCGATATTAAAGCAGAATTAATCGAATACAAAATTCAAGAGAAGCAATTTAAGGTCGAGAAAAACGCCGACCTCGAGCTTTCTAATGAAAATTTGGACAGTGTCAAAATTCTAGCCAATAAAATAGATTTAGATAACAAGAATGAGCAGAGTAGACTGATTTCGGCCAATGGTTCACCACTTAAAATAGTGTTAAAAAAACTAGGCAATATTGATTTGGAAGCTGTTTCAAATCAACTTATATATAATACTGGCTCATCAGAATTAAAATTGGCTGAAGACGTCATCGCGAACTTGGAACTTGGGCAAATTTCTGCTGGTCTTTTTGAATATAACAGCAAGACTAAAGAATCAAGTTTTACCCGCTCTAGCGAACAACAAATCGAAATTATTCAACAGAAGAAGCAACAACCATGACTCGTCTAGTCGCAAAAAATTTAGCAAAAATATACTCTGGTAAAAAAGTTGTTTCGGATGTTTCGTTTCAAGTTTCCGCGGGTGAAGTAGTCGGATTACTTGGTCCTAACGGCGCAGGAAAAACCACTTCATTTTATATGGTTGTTGGTTTAGTAAATGCCGACGGCGGAAAAGTAAGTCTCGGAGACCTTGATATTACTTCACACGCTATGCACGATCGCGCAAAAATGGGAATTGGTTACTTACCTCAAGAAGCATCAGTATTTAGAAAAATGACCGTAGAGAACAATTTGCTTTCTATTTTAGAACTAAACACTGAGTTATCTTCGACTCAACAAATTGAAAAAATGAATGCCCTTCTGGAAGAATTTAAAATTACACATATCAGACACAGCTTAGGCATGAGCCTTTCAGGTGGTGAACGAAGACGAGTAGAGATAGCCAGAGCGCTAGCCAATGAACCCGCATTTATTTTATTAGATGAACCATTTGCCGGAGTCGATCCTATTTCTGTAGGCGAAATTAAAGGCATCATAAAGCACCTAAAAGATAGAGGGTTAGGGGTTTTAATAACCGATCATAATGTCCGCGAAACTCTTGATGTTTGTGAAAGAGCCTATATTGTGGAGTCAGGCCAAATACTTGCCAATGGAAGCCCCGAGGAAATACTTAAAAACAAAGATGTACGAAGAGTATACCTAGGAGAAGACTTTAGAATTTGATCATTCTCTTGTAAGTTACCGAGCTAATGTCTTAATCAAACGTTAGAGATTTTCCATAACAAAAAGCCCGCCTCAAAATGTTCAATTTTTGAACAGTTCTGTTCGCTCAAATCGTTGTTCGTTTGAATTAAATATCATAGACAAGTAGTTGAAATATCTAAATCTAGACTCCATAGATAAAATAAGGCTTGGTGAGCCAATATTTTGGAAATGATTGAGCCGCATTGGGCTATGTTTGGCTTTTGTTATAACTTGATCACAGTTTGTTGAAACAATAATACAATAACTCGATATATGAAATTAATTTACTCAAAGGCTGTCAAAAACTGCTATAGTCATAAGTATAAGAAGGAACAAACCAGTTGTGAAAAAATGCAATTATTCTCCTCTGGAAAAATAACTGAATGAAACAATCCTTACAGCTTAAGCTAAGTCAGTCTCTTACAATGACACCACAGTTGCAGCAAGCAATAAAGCTGTTACAACTGTCGAGCTTAGACCTAGAAGCCGAAATTCAAGATGCCCTCGAATCAAACCCATTACTCGAAGTAGAATCAAATCACGAATCTACCTCGCAAGACGAAAAAACTAACCATAATGAGCGCACCAAGGAATCAACAGCGCGCGAAGATAAGGACACGTCAGAATCCCTAAAAAATGACACTATCGACACAGATATGGTTGCAGATACTCAATGGGAAGACTGGGGATATGTTTCTCAAGGCAGCGGCTCAAAATCGGACGATGGCAATCAATTCGAGTATCAAGGTGAGACTAGTGAAAGTCTTCGTGATCAGTTAGTTTGGCAGGTCAATATGACCAAACTATCAGAAACTGACCGTGCAATCGCTATGGTACTGATCGATTCAATTGATGATTCTGGATTCATGAAGGCCGACATTAGCGACGTAGTCGAGATGCTTCAAGATAATAGTGATGCTCTTGATGACCTGCCAAACGACGAAGACTCAACCATCCAAGAAGAAGAAGTTGAAGCTGTTCTTCACTTTATCCAAAGCTTTGAGCCTGCAGGAATTGCAGCACGCTCGCTTCAAGAGTGCCTATTAATACAGCTAAAGCGCTTGTCTATTGAATCTCCTGAAATTGAACTAGCTAAACAAGTCGTCACCAGCCAATTCGAGTTTTTAGCCAATAGAAACTACCGACAAGTAATGAAAAACCTAAAATTAAGCGAAGCGCAGCTAAAAGGTGCATTGGAAGTCGTACAAACATTAGACCCACGCCCTGGAAACCAATTGAGTCAAAACAACGCCCAATATATAAAGCCGGACGTTTATGTTAGAAAGAACAAATCAGGTGAGTGGCAGGTCGAATTAAATGGTGATAGCACACCAACTTTAAAGATTAATAAAGACTATGCCGCATTAATTAAGAGAGCTGATAACAGTTCGGATAATCAGTTTATAAAAAATAACTATCAAGATGCGAAATGGTTTATCAAAAGCCTTTTAAGTCGAAATGAAACGCTCTTGAAAGTAGCTACATCAATTGTTGAAAAACAAGTCGGGTTCTTAGAATACGGCGAAGAAGCCATGAAACCTTTGGTCTTACACGATATAGCTGAAGAAGTTGAAATGCATGAATCAACCATATCGAGAGTAACCACCCAGAAGTTTATGCATACACCGAGAGGTATTTTCGAATTGAAATACTTCTTCTCAAGTCATGTAGGTACAGCCTCAGGCGGAGAATGCTCATCAACAGCTATAAGAGCTGTCATCAAAAAGTTAGTGGCATCGGAAAATCAAGCTAAACCTTTGAGTGACAGCAAGATTGCGACTCTCCTGAAAGATCAAGGAATTAAAGTAGCAAGAAGAACAGTGGCAAAGTATCGAGAAAGTATGTCGATTCCGCCATCGAACGAGCGAAAGGCATTGCTGTAAATCTAGATCCGCTTTCGCATTGTTTTAATTGAAGTTTCCATCAACAACAGAAGGAAGTGCACTATGCAAATTAATCTTACTGGTCATCACTTAGACCTAACAGACGCGCTAAGAAATTATGTTCACGACAAATTTCAACGATTGGAGCGACATTTTGATCATATCAATAATGTACATGTCGTGCTTGAAGTTGATAAAGTAAGGCAAAAAGCAGAAGCAAAATTAAATGTCAACGGTGGTGAAATCTTCGCTACCAGCGAAGAGGAAGTTATGTATGCAGCGATAGACTCTCTCGTCGATAAGCTTGACAGACAAGTGATAAAACACAAAGAAAAGATGATTCGACACTAACTCTCCCAAAGACGTTGCGCAAGTACCGGGAATAGCCTTTCTGGTATTTGCGCCCCAACTTTTCCAGTTATAAGCTCTATGTATTGATTATTACCATTTTCTCCAGCTCAATATTGTTTTATTTTACACTTTTTAGAGTGCGTTAATAGACAGGTATGTTAAAATCTCGCGAACTAAAGCTTAGTTGATTAGCGAACTCAATAATCCTAAATGAATATCAGTGAACTTTTATCGCCCGACTCTACGCTGGTTTGTGGCAACATTTCTAGTAAAAAGAAAATGCTAGAAAAAGTCAGCGAGATATTGGCTGAAAAAGTCAATGCGAAACCCAAAGACGTTTTCGAAAGCTTATTGTCGAGAGAGAAACTAGGTACAACCGCGTTAGGTGAAGGAGTTGCTATCCCACACGGTCGCGTTCAATGCTGCGATCAAATTATATCAGTATTTATTTTACTCGAAACGCCGATAGATTATGATGCAAGAGATGGAAAGCCTGTCGACATAGTGTTTGCTATTATGGTGCCAGAAGAAGCTCATACAGAGCATCTTAAACACTTAGCAAAAGTCGCAGAAATCCTTTCCAACCCAAGAATCCTATCTCAAATAAGAAACGCCCATTGTAGCGAAGCTCTTTATGAAATTTTGGAGCAAGCTGCATTGAAATTGGAGAAATAGAAAGGAGCAGATGAGAGCAATGAAACGGATATTTCTTAGTGGCCGCTCAGGGTCTGGTAAAACAGTGGCACTTAGAGCATTGGAAGACCAAGGCTTTTACTGCGTTGATAATATTCCAATCAATCTAATTCCTGAACTCCTCAATCAAACTGAAGAAAAATACCCTGAACTGGCGATTGGTGTTGACGCTAGAAACATTCCAGCCAGTGATGAAGAATTTGATAAAGTCATGAAACACTTGCAGGGCAAAGGAAAGCAATTCCAAGTGATCTTTATTGATGCGAGTGATACCACACTACTAAAGCGATTTAGTGAAACTCGAAGACGCCATCCCCTTACCGCAGAAGGTTTATCACTCGCGGAAGCAATAGCGGTGGAAAAACAACGGCTAGAGCCAATCACTCGTTACGCACAATTAGTTATCGATACCACCACTAAATCGCCACATGAACTCTGCGAGACTATCGTCAATAGGGTCATGGGGGACAACGAAACTCAAATCAGTCTATTATTTAAATCTTTCGGCTTCAAACACGGCGCGCCAACTGATGCAGACTTTGTATTTGATGCCCGATGCCTCCCCAATCCATACTGGGAAGAGCAACTTAGGCCTTATAACGGCAAAGATCAGCCAATCATCGACTACCTAGAAGATGCCCCCACTGTACAAGAGTATTTTTGGCAACTTAAAACTTTTCTTCATACCTGGATACCGCGATTTGAAGAAGGAAATCGCAACTACCTAACGGTAGCAATTGGATGCACTGGCGGACAGCACCGTTCAGTTTTTATGGTCGAAAAATTAGCCGCGGCATTTTCTCCGCTGTTCCATGATATACAAGTTAGGCACCGAGAGTTAAAACCGAGCTAACAATGAAATCACTCGGCGACCTTAACAAAAGCTGTTTAGTCACCAATAAAAAGGGAGTTCATGCTCGCGCTGCGGCGCAAATAGTATCGACTTCCAGTAAATTCGAAAGTCAAATAACGGTTACTCATCAATCAAAATCTGCCGATAGCCTTAGCCTTATAAAACTTCTCACACTTGACGCACCACAGGGATCGACTTTGGAAATATCCGCCACCGGTAGTGACGCAGCGCTAGCTATCAAAGCTCTAACTGAACTAATAGAAAGCGGTTTTGGAGAGCTAGATTAAACTCTTTTGTTCAAAGCCTTTCCAAGAATCTACCAGAACGAGGTAGATAGTAGTTGTTCTTGTCAAATGAAACGACGACTCGCTTTGCTTTACCGACTAACTCAGCTCTTGGGACCAAACCTATAACTCGAGAGTCCGCACTGTTATCACGATTATCTCCCATCACCCAGAAATGATCCGAGGTAACCTCGATCGGACCAAATGAATTACGATAATCAATGTTAGAGTTATACTGAACAGAATACCGACTGGGAGATTCATGGTTCATTGTTTGAGCAAGTTCTTCTAAAATCACGAGGTGATCAATTTCGGTGTTATCGCTAGCCGGTTGATGCATCCTATCCAACTTTAACTCCAGTGGCTGATGGTTAATAAACAGCTGGTTACCTTGCATTGATACAGTATCACCAGGAATAGCGATCACCCGTTTAATCAGACGATCATTGGAAACCGCCGAGTTAAACACAATCACATCTCCCCTCTGCGGTTCGCTATGTCTATTGAGGTTAATATCTGTCAGAGGAATTTTTACATCATAAGCAAGCTTATCTACCCAGACGCGGTCGCCGATTAAAATATTTGGCTTCATTGAGCCAGACGGCACATGGTACCAATCCGCAATTGCAGTTCGAAAAAACAACATCAAAAAGATAAAAAGGATTAACCCCTTGTTATTGTTCCAGATTTTTACAATTAACCGCATAAGAAGTCACTCTACTTTTTGAAAAATGAGAATAAAGAGCTAGCTCTGTTACTTCTATATAAGCCGGCTTTAACTAAGTTAGTCAGCAAAGACTAAAATTTATTACAAGGGCTTTACTAAGAATTGTTAATTGTTTTCTTGTTGTACTGTTTCTACCAACCAATCAATAAAAGCTTTAATTTTGGGTCGCTGCGCTGACTCAATGGGACATACTAGGTCATAGGATAAATCACTTTCCATCATTAACTCAAAAGGTTGAACGAGCCGTCCAGCCTTTACTTCTGCTTGTGATAAGACTAGATGTCCCATCGCAATTCCCTGCCCAAACACTGCAGCTTGCTGAACCATGCTAGAGTGGCTAAAAACTGGCCCGCGATTTAACTCTATGTCCTTAACCCCTGCTAATCGAAGCCAACGTCGCCAATCGTTGGTATTAAAATCATGCAATAAATTATGATGCTTCAGGTCTTCTGGAGAACTTAGCGGTAATTCGCCTTCCAGTAATGACGGTGAACAAAGGGGGGTAAGTCGCTCATTAAGCAATGTGACACTATGGAGCCCCGGATAAGAACCGCTTTCATAGTAAATAGCCAAGTCAACATCTTCTTGTAAAAAATCAACAGTAGCATCACTAGCCTTTAATCGAACCTCAATTTCCGGATAAGTTTCATTAAAGCGAGATAATCTCGGAATTAACCATTCAGTCGCAAAAGTTGGAATCACGCTCACAGTAATAGGGCCACCAGCAACTTGAGTTCTTAATTGTTCCGTCGCAGCTGTTAAGTTCTCAAAGATATCTCGAATCTTAGGCCAATAGTTTTGACCTTCGTCAGTAAGTAACAACTTACGATTTCGCCTAATGAACAAGGGGATTCCAAGGAAATCTTCCAGCGCTTTAATTTGATGGCTCACAGCCGCTTGGGTTACAAAAAGCTCATCTGCCGCTCTGGTAAAACTCAAATGACGACCGGCAGCTTCAAAGGCACGCAAGCTTTTAAGTGGTGGAATCTTTCTAGCCAATGAGACTACCTCTAAGTAAATTTAGCAATGAGTATGAATTTCGCATTAGTTTTATTAATGGTTACCATTATAAATGATCGTTTGAAACCTCGCAATTTGAGCGTATAGTACGCACCATATTCAGTTGCTTCTCATTTTGTGAATTGCAGGTATATGTCCCCAATTTTGAGTTTTTGAAATTTGATATTGGGTCGAAGTTAAATTCGCTAGCGCCTTTTGACTTCAACACGCCGGAATGCGTGTTTTAGATTAGAAAAATTCTATTGTTTTTTCTTTTCTACGGATCATGTGGATCCTCTTTGAGTGTTGTTTTTATTTCTGTCCTAACAGAATTTTTTAGTGAAGTTAGTGGTTCCCTACCCCTTTTGGTCCAAATGAATCACATAATAGTTGCTAATAAGGCCTGCTACTTGCAGGCCTTTTTTTTGCTTGATTTCTATCGATTTTCAGCTGATTATACCAACCTCACTGGCCTAACTTGGTAAACCTTACCAAGTAAAATCCTAACCTCGAGTGAATTAAAGATGCCCATAAATCAAAAGCAACTTACCAATCAAGTGGTGATGGTTCACCCTACGGACTTTGGATTTAATGAACAAACTGGAGTCGACAACGAGTTTCAAAACAAACCGCAGGCAGAAGATCACTCTAAAATTACCCAGCAAGCCTGCCATGAGTTTGAACAAAGTGTACTAGCTCTAGAAAGCCAAGGCGTTGGAGTTCAAATTCTGAACAAGTCACCACAACAACAAAGAGTCCCAGACGCGGTTTTTCCGAACAACTGGTTTTCCACCCGAGCGAATGGCGAGCTATTAATCTATCCGATGAAAACTGCCAATAGACAAGAAGAAGTACAAATAGATAACTTGAGTAAAACGCTAAACTCAGGTGGTTTCGGTATTTCGAAAATTACCGATTTAAGAGAAGAATTTGGAAATGACCAAATACTAGAAGGCACTGGTTCGCTAATATTTCATCACCCAAGTAACCGATTATTCGCGGCCATTTCCGAAAGGTGTCTAGCCCAACCGCTTAAACGATTTGCCGAAGTCTTTGAATATGACCTGATAGCATTTGATACATTATCAAGTAATAGTAAGCCGGTATACCACACCAATGTTCTAATGAGCTGTGGAGAGAATTTTGCGGTTATCACTGAATCTGTTATTCATTCTAAAGATCGAAAGAGAGTATTAGATTCCTTGTATGATACCGTTGAAGACGTGGTTATTATAAGCGAGCAGCAAATGGCGGAAGGCTTTTGCGGTAATGTACTGCAGTTATGCGACCAACAGCAGCAACCAGTTCTAGTAATGTCACATTCCGCTTTTAAGGGATTTAGTAATCCACAAAAGAAAATACTCGAGCGGCACGCCGACTTTGCCATCTTTAACATTGCTACTATTGAATCAGTCGGAGGTGGTAGTGCAAGATGTATGATAGCTGAAAACTTCTTGCCAGAGGTCAGCGCCAAGAAAGCATAAGCACTCTCAATGCTCGAGCCGTTTTGATACTAGGATGTTTATAATTGAAGCATCGAATCAAGTGTTTCACCAACGCCGGTTCGGCAGTTCTTTGTTCTTACTCGTGTCACAACATCACCATTTATACACTTCCAGCGAACAGTCTGGTTATCTATTACAGGTTCTAATATAACTGATTGCCCCGAAAACAAAGGACTCTGCTCAGAAAACCTCAATACGACTCGCTGGCTAAATACTTCCGCCTTGATGATTTGATTCACCCGTTCGCCTAGCAACACTTCAAAATTTACAGTGATAGATAGTTGCTGTTCAGCTAGATTCTGACGACTTAAAAATTCTCGCTGTAAATTTCCAGCTTTCTCGGCAAATCCTTTTAATGCTTGCGCAAACAACTTTTGCTGAGCATAATCTGGCGAAGTTACCAGGCTATAACCTACTCCGATCAAAATGACCGCCACTATGGTAAAAATAACTATTAAGTTCTTCATTTAGTCAAACCTCAGCCAATCATTACACATTCAGTTGGGTTTCTAGTATTACAGTCAAATCCCCCAATTCCAACTAAAATCTATGAAAAATCAGAGATTTACATCTAAACTTATATTTCAGTTATAAAAATAAATATATCAAATACTTATGGCGCTACCACAATTGCAGGGATATACCATCAGCCGAGAATTAGCAGCGGGTGGTATGGCCAAAATTTATGATGCTATCCAGATTTCTCTGAATAGGCCGGTCGCTATTAAGTTTTTAAGTAAAACCTTGCTCGATCATCACGAAGCGCTTTCTCTTTTTGAGCGAGAATCTTTAATAATTGCCCAGTTAAATCACCCCAATATAGTCCAAGTCATTGATAAAGGGATCAGCGAAGATTCACAGCCATATTTTGTTATGGAAAAAATTAATGGCATTGACCTATCCGAATTAATAAGTGGTGCAGATTTACCATTTAGCAAAAAAATTGATATCGCCATTCAAATTTGTAAGGGGCTTTCTTATGCGCATAAAAACAATGTCATTCATCGAGACATAAAGCCGGCTAACATCATTATTGACCAGCATGGTAATGCTCGTATTTTGGATTTTGGAATCGCCCTTTCAGAATCGGAAAGCCAACAAAATGAAACCTCGGTCATAGGCACGGAAGGATACATTGCGCCAGAGCAAGAAAACAATTACGCCCAAGCAACTATCGCTAGTGATATCTATTCTTTCGGTATGCTTTTGAAGAACTTATTTTATAAGCACTCACAAGGCGAGCCGATTAATCAACAAGAATTGGCCAAAATACCTAAGCCTTTGATAACGCTTATGGATCAATGTACTAATGAAGAACCAGCGATGCGGCCAAACTCTTTATCAGAAGTTAGAGATTGGTTATTGCGTATTTCTCAAGGTAGCCATCTTAACAAAAGTAAGTTACAGCAAGCGCAACAAGAGACCAAAGACCTCAGCGCTCAATTTAACTTACTTGATGTGCTTTGTAAGACTCCGCAAAAAAGCGTGTACTTATTTCAAAAGAAGAGCAACCAACAGCTCATTGTGATCAAGCGACAGATGGACAGTAATGCGGGTCTCAAACAAGCCAAAATATTATCCAGTCTAAAACATCCTAACATCGTCCAAATCTATGCGGCGGCTAAAAGCACAGGTCATTTTGTATTAATCACCGAATACTTGCCGGGCGGCAGTTTAGCTAACTTGCTATTGCAAGATATGAGCGAACAAGACTTTTTAACTCAAGCATGCCAAATAAGCGCTGCTATGCACTTCGCCCATCAAAACAATATCCAACACAGTAATCTATCACCTGATAATATTTTGTTTGATAGTAAGCAGAATATAAAACTGGCTGACTTTGGACAAGTTAGAAAGCGCGAAGCTAACGATGACAATCAAGTGAGTTATCACCCACCGGGTCAACAAGCCTATTCAGAGCAATATGATATTTATTGTATGGGGGCAATTTTTCATCATATGTTATATGGCGTAAAGGTAGGAGAGCCTTTGCCAAAGACCAATCGCAAGTTGTCATTTAGACTGCAAAGGTTAATCGATAAAATGATCGCTATTGACCCAATCAATCGGCCAACAACCGCTCAGCAGGTTTTGATTGAACTTCAAAGGATTGCCCGCAGCGGTCTGAGTAAATCACAAAATTCGAGCATTTCCAAAAATCGGAAAGAGCAAAGAAAACCAAAGAAACAAGTCGAACGAGGTCAACATAAGCCAGAAAACCAAACTAGCTCTAAAGGATTAGTTGTTGCTCTGGTGATTAGCATTTTAGTGATAATTGGGTTAATTGCTAAGGATTTTATCTAGGCAATGGCTCATTTAGTTAATAAACACCCTAATTAAATTGCCACTGGGTTAAATAACCCCAAGCAGCGACCGCTGCAACCACTAGAGCCGTCAAAAACCACTTGAATGGAAAACGGCTTGTTCCGCGTTTTGGGACAAAGTAATTCTTGGGTATGTCCCCTTGAGACTGAAATTTCAGTTTTGTTCCGCCAACAATAATTTCGTCACCGTCTTGTAAAATCGCCCGAATCTGCATTTTGTTATTAATCAGTAAGCCATCAGCTGCACCATTATTAATGACCTCCCAACCTAGATCCGTTTCGTTTAGGTGAACATGTCGTGCCGAAACACTGGTTTCGCTAGTCGATAAATGGTGCCCAAGCATTTTGCTCAAATGATTATTCTGACAGACAATCTCATACACCTTTCCGGTCGAAGTTTTATCAATGTCATGTAAGAATACTTTCTCGGTCGCCATAGCTGGCCGGCTTTGGCTTTGGGTATTTCTTTTCGAAGAGCGTTTCTGTTTAGGTACTTTATCTTTGACAACCGTTCTAGGTTTCGACTGAGTTTTTACTTCTGGGCCTATCACGGTAAATGAAAACTCATCGAGTCGAATCACGTCATTGTTTTGCAACTCGCAAGATTTAATTCGCTCGTCATTAACAAAGGTGCCGTTAGATGAGTTGGCATCTTCTATAAAAAGTTTGTCTTGCTTAATAATCAGATTAGCGTGGGTGCGAGAAACAAAACTCAGCGGAACCATTATGTCTGCCTTTTCATCTCTTCCGATAGTTGAGGCTTGATTAATCTGAAAAAACTGACCAGAAAGCGGTGCCGAGTTGGCTTTTAACAACCACGGAGAGATTGTTGGTCGAATCACCGTTTTGCTCGCTTTAACAGTTGCGCGCGGTTGATTAAGTTCTTGTAGCGGATCGATTATTTCTAATTCTGACTCTCCGATTTTAAGCAGATCCCCAGCGACTAGCTTTTGACTATCAGATATTGGAAATCCATTAATTAGAATGCTCTTATTTCTACTCAAATTATTTAGAGTAACTTCTGACTGCTCAATCTCTAATTCGCAATGAACTGCTTCTGCATCAGGATCGTCAACCACAATATCGCACTTAGCATCACTACCAAGTTTTATAGTCGAATCAACAAGCCACATGGCCGGCTTTCTGCGATCTTTGAATTGAATTTTTAGCATTGTGGCGTTTTATTCTCCATTAGCCTCAATCTTAACCAGAAATAACCTAATTGTAAGTTATTGAACTAATTTCATTTTTCCGATGACGTATAATAACGGTTCTATGCTCAGAAAAAAATCAAATTTTAATCCGTCACACTGTTTTTATAATGCGTTATATAAATAAAGTTGGTCTTTAGCCAGCGGCTAACATTAATAATTGACCACACACCCAAGCTGCATATGTTCCTAAAGCATAGCCTAACACCGCTAATAAAACACCCACAGGTGCTAAAGAAGGGTGGAACGCTGACGCAACAATCGGAGCTGACGCAGCACCTCCAACATTAGCTTGGCTACCAACAGCCATGTAAAATAAAGGGGCTTTAATTAGTTTTGCGACTGTTAACATCAAACCCGCATGTATTATCATCCACAGAGCGCCGACAAGAAACAACCAAGGTCTTTCTAGAATTGCACCGACGTCCATATGCAGCCCAATTGCGGCAACCAAAATATAAATAAACAACGAACCTACTTTAGATGCACCGACGGCTTCAAAATTACGCAATTTAGTCGTAGAAGCGATTAGTCCAAGAGTTGTAACAGTAACAATCAGCCAGAAGAACTTACTAGTCAGCGAATACTTTGATGCTGCTGGCCAAACATCAGCGATAAGAGGAGCTAAATTATCCGCCACCACATGGCCAATAGCTGTCGCACCAAACGCCAAAGCAACGATTAGCATTAAGTCAGTCAAGTTGGGATTCTTAGCATTTTCGCGATTAAATTTTTCGACAGTCTCTTTCAGATCTTCAATAGCCGTCGTATCGGCGCCAGTTTTGTTATCAATTTGCTTCGCACTGCCAGCCATATAAAGTAATACAGCCATCCAGATATTGGCGATAATGACATCGACTGCAATCATACTCGAGAAAAGTGGCCCAGAAACTTCAAAGACTTCCTTCATTGCAGCTTGATTAGCGCCACCCCCAATCCAACTCCCGGCAACCGTAGTTAAACCCCGCCATACATCCCCGGAAACGACATCGGGATTAATCACTGACATCAATAACACCGCGATAGGTCCCCCAATCACTATGCCGAGAGTACCAGTTAAAAATAAAATTAATGCTTTTGGTCCGAGCGCTTTGATCTTCTTAAAGTCGACACTGAGAGTAAGCAATACGAGACTCGCTGGAAGCAAAAACCTCGAAGCCACATAATAAATTTGCGAGCCATTGGCTGCTATTTTAGTGTCTTCTGGTTTAGCTGCATTTTGACATTGAGTTAGCACCGAATTACCTGCATCAATCGCACCGCTTAAAACTTGATCGCACGGATAATCATAAGGAACTACATGGAATGTGTGGAGAAGCGAAGGAATAAAATAACAAAGCAATAGAGCCGGCACATATTTATAAAACTTTCTGAAAATTGGCTTATCACTTTGGTGAGTATAAAAAACTACCCCCAGAATAACCGCCAAAATTCCGAAAACCGTTGCGGTATTAGTGACAAGATAGGTAATTGGCTCTGACATTGAATCCCCTAAAATAAATATTGTTGCATCGTTAAATCAATTGACTAAATTTGCTAATGGTGAACGAACTACCGAAAGGCCTCACAAACCTAGCTAACATATTGAAGCAACGCGCTTTTTTAAGAAATAAAATACAGCAATCGGCCTTAGGACTCAATTAAAAGTTTAGTTGGGTTAAATAATTGGAAGCTATTGTGGGGCTTAGGTGATTGTAGTGTAGATCCGACTAGTCAACTAGGCGAAGTGCCAGCCCTTGAATGGTTCAAACTGTCCAGAGGAGAAGTACAAGCCTTAGTCGGGAAGATCCACCGGCGTAATTTTTGGCGGCTTAGAACGACCATTCTTACGCAGCGCTTCGCGCAAAACGTATTCGATTTGCGCGTTAACACTCCTTAGTTCGTCTTCAGCCCAAGACTGCATCGCATTGAGCACCTCTTCATTAATTCTAAGAGGGTACGCTTTTTTAGCCACGGTTAACTCCGGTGTTAATTAACTTTATGCTGCAATTGATAAATTTCAATCGTTAGATTAGTACAAACTACCTGCATTGACGACTGGAGAAGCAGCTTCATCACTACATAAGACCACTAGTAGATTGCTTACCATTGCCGCTTTTCGCTCCGAGTCTAATTCGACAATTTCTCTTTCTGCTAACTGATTAAGAGCCATGCCTACCATACCAACCGCTCCTTCAACTATCGTCTTTCGCGCAGCTATGATAGCCATCGCTTGTTGCCGTCTTAACATCGCACTGGCTATTTCCGGAGCATACGCCAAATGGCTAATTCTTGATTCGACAACATGAACGCCTGCCTTGTTAAGTCTATCCTGAACCTCTTTACGCAGAGCTTTTGAAATTTCAATGGGGTGGCTTCTCAACGAAATTTCTTCATCTTGATTGTCATAAGCGTAGCTTGTCGCTAAGTTTCTTAATGCAGCCTCACTTTGAATAGAAACAAAATCTTCATAATCGTCCACTTGAAATATGGCTTCAGCGGTGTCAACAACTTCCCAAACTACTACGGCCGCAATTTCGATCGGGTTTCCATTATTATCATTTACTTTTAGCTTGCTACTCTCGAAATTTCGAACTCTCAGCGACACACGATCTTTGGTGTAAAAAGGGTTTGACCACCTTAAACCAGGCTCTTTAACAGTCCCGACGTATTTACCGAACAATTGCAATACTCTTCCCTCATTAGGGTCAACCATGAAGAATCCAAACCAACAAATAAGGACAGTAATAGCAGTTAAGAAAGCTAGAATTGCAAGCAAATTTCCCGATCTGGCCAGCAAAATCGCAACAACGATACTCGCAATTTGCGCCACCAACAAAACCACTATGGTAGCGATACCATTTGGCGCCTTAATTTCTTTTTCTGTAATCATAATTATCTCCTTAACCGAGTGTAACCGCATGCTTAATCGAAACTTACTTTGTTGCTTTCGATTTTGGTTGCAGCAAAAATTGCTTATAACCAAACCACTTAATTAAACTTATTCAATTGAAATCTTAGGTGTTTGACCGAACTCTACACCACAAAGATATCATTATGATATCACTTTGTCAATTTGGGCTAATTTAGGAATTTTCCAATAGTTGACTCGTTAGCAGTTTGCTACACTTAGTGGCAATCCAGCGCTTTAGCGGTTAGAAAAGATAAAAGAGGAAAAGGTAAATGGGATTTTTTGACAAGTTACGTGGCGAATTTATCGATATCATTGAGTGGACTGACGACAGTCGCGACACCATGGTTTATCGATTCGAACGACACGAGAATGAAATCAAGATGGGCGCTAAGCTTATCGTGCGTGAATCGCAGGTCGCCGTTTTCATTAACAAAGGCAAGTTAGCAGATATTTTCGAGCCAGGTGATTACACCTTAGAAACTGACAACTTACCGATACTGTCTACTTTGCAAGGATGGAAACACGGATTTCATAGCCCATTTAAGGCCGAAGTTTACTTTATTAATACTCGACGATTTACTGATCTTAAATGGGGAACTAAAAACCCAATCACTTTAAGGGATCCCGAGTTTGGTCCATTAAGAGTTCGAGCATTCGGAACATACGCGATAAGAGTCAGCAACCCAGAATCTTTTATCAAAGAAATTGTAGGAACTGATGGTCACTTCACCACCGATGAAATAACAGATCAACTTCGTAATTTAATCGTTTCCCGTTTTGCAGACATCGTTGGAGAAGCGAAAATTCCAGTATTGGATATGGCTGCCAACTACGACGAACTCGGTGAGTTTATCACTGGAAAAATTCACGATGACTTCCTCGCGTACGGTATCGATATCACTAAAATGTTGGTCGAGAACATCTCACTACCTCCGGCAGTAGAGGAAGTATTAGACAAACGAACTAGCATGGGAATTGTGGGTAACCTCAATCAATATACTCAATTCCAAGCGGCCACCGCAATGGAAAAAGCGGCAGAAAATGATGGCATGGCAGGTGGTGGAATGGGCATGGGAATGGGCTTTGCAATGGCTAATCAAATGGGTCAAACCACTAATCAAGCCAGTCAAGCAACCAATAACAATCCTAACGTTTCAGCACCGCCGCCACTACCTCAGGAAAAACAATTTCATGTAGCCGTCAATGGTGAATCCAAAGGACCAATGTCAATTGCACAAATGCAGTCTTTGGTAAAGGATGGCTCAGTCAACCGTGACAGCCTAGTCTGGACAGACGGCATGGCTAACTGGAGTAAAGCCTCAGAAGTTGCAGAAACCAAAGGCTTATTTTCAGCCGTTCCGCCTCCACTACCACCACAATAAACTAATCATCTAATCCGACTATTGATCAATAGTCGGATTGATTAATAAGAATTTTAGAATAGGACTTTCTATGGCTTCGTCTCCGCCACCTCTAAATACCCCTAACATCGATTCATCCAAAAACTCTGATGTTACTCACGATGATTCTTCCGTTGAAGCACAGTCTAGCGAATTTAAGTGCAAACAATGTGGCGCAAAGTTAACTTATGCTCCCGGAACCAGCGTGCTGAAATGCTCCTATTGTGATTTTGAAAATGCCATTCCAAAATGTGAAGAAGACATTGTCGAACTCGACTTTCATCAATATCTCGCGCAAATGCAAGATAGCGAAGTCACAGAAGAACGGCTGTTTATTAAGTGCACCTCTTGCGGAGCGGAATCGACATCTGAAGCCAATGTCACTTCGCAAAACTGCCCCTTTTGTGACACCGAAATTGTCACCACGGCAAAATCAAAAA
Organism: Kangiellaceae bacterium; assembly: GCA_039969155.1. Classification (GTDB taxonomy): domain Bacteria; phylum Pseudomonadota; class Gammaproteobacteria; order Enterobacterales; family Kangiellaceae. The sequence continues at coordinate 83,577 of JBDVOJ010000032.1, read as the reverse complement.
AACTCCTCAAACCGCGCTCTTTATTGCCCTTTAAGATCAAGAAACGCACAGCAAAAGAAAGCTACAAAAAATGGCTGAATAGTTTGTGGTTTGCACCAAATGCTTTAAAGAAAAAAGCCAAACTAGAACTAGCCGTAAAAGGCGTTTATGTGCCTCATTGGACTTATGATGCAGACACTCTCTCATATTATACTGGTCAACGCGGCATCTATTATTACGTCACAGAAACTAGGACTCGTACCAACTCCGACGGAAAATCTGAGACCTATACCGTTCAAGTCAGAAAGACTCGTTGGTATCCAGCGGCGGGAACAGTCACCGATGATTTCGATGATGTACTGATTGTTGCAAGTAAATCGCTCCCCGAAAAATATACGCGAGAACTAGAACCATGGGACCTTAACAACCTTGTCAGCTACAAAGATGAATACTTAAGTGGTTTTAAAGCTGAGAGCTATCAAGTTGATTTAGAGCAAGGTTTCGAGCTGGCTAAAGACATCATGGATGAAACCATTCGGATGACCATTCGGCGGCATATTGGTGGTGATGAGCAGCGTATTTTTACCGTTAAGACGCAGCATAACAACATTTCCTTTAAACACATTCTCTTGCCCGTGTGGCTAAGCGCTTATCGCTACAAAGAAAAAATCTATCGATTTTTAGTGAATGCTAGAACCGGCGAAGTTCAAGGTGAGCGCCCTTGGAGTTGGGTAAAAATTACTTTTGCTGTACTAGGAACTCTAGCGGTTATTGGTGGTGGATTTTATCTTTATCACCTGCATGAAACTGGGCAAATTTAGCCACTGCCTCTTCGCGATTAAATCGAATTCTCTGGTGCCCAAGCTCTAGCGTTTGAATGTACTTGAGAATTTGATTTGAAGTATTGTTTGGGCGAAACCATCATATGTTTCTTAAACATGGTGATAAATGCAGAGTCAGATTCGTAACCTAAATCCAATGCAACATTTGAAATCTTGTCTCCTTTTTCGATGCGCTCTAAAGAATAGAGTATGCGCAACCTTTGTCGCCATTCGATAAATCCCATGTTAGTTTCTTTTTGAAATAGTCGATTAATGGTTCTCGGTGTTGCACCTACCGATTCAGACCAAGTTTTTAGTGAAGTATTGCTGCCCGGATGAGCACAAATAAATTCCGTGATTTTTACTAATCGTTTATCTTCTGGCATGTTCAAAGAAAGTGGCGCCTTTGGGGCTAGATCAAGCTGATCGAGTAAGAAATCAATATGCCTTTGCTTTCGTTCTGTTAGTTCATATTCTTCCTGCCACTCAGCAATGCTTAATATTAACTCTCTCAGCAAATTATTCACCATCAGCGCTTCGGTCGTTTCCGGAAGGCGTTCAGAAAGACTATTATCGATATAAAGCGAACGGAAGCTTAGGCCAAATTTTGTCGACACGATATGAGGTGTAAACCTTGGCAACCATAAAGCTCGCTGAGGAGGAATAATAAAACTCGCACCAGGCACCTCGACTTTCATTATTCCACTAGAGCAATACGCTAGCTGCCCCCACGGATGCTGGTGTTGTTCGACTAGGTAGTTTTCAGGCATTTCTGAAACCCTCGCAATGATCGGGCGCGAAAGCGTATCTTCTTGAAAGCCTGACTGACCACGAGTCCAATTTGTGTCCGATTTGATAAATAACTCGTCTTTTTAGCGATAGAATGCCATTTATTCTATCGCTATACTTTGCTCACTTCAAATTCAAGCAAACCGGAATTCCACCAGTGCAAGCGAAACCGTGGCAAACAAAGAAAGCTTTTCTGATTATCACTTCTATTCTAATGACTCTGACCTTTTCTGCTTGGGCTGCACTATTGAATAACTTTGCGGTAGAAAAAGCTCAATTTACTGGTGCGGAAATAGGCATGCTACAGAGCCTAAGAGAAGTACCAGGATTTTTGGCATTTACAGCAATCTTTGTATTGTTAGTGTTAAAGGAACAAACCTTCGCTCTGCTTTCACTATGTTTGCTGTCCATTGGCGTCACAATCACTGGATTATTTCCCTTTGAAATTGGCCTATATGCCACCACGGTATTAATGTCGATAGGTTTTCATTATTTTGAAACCATTAATAGCTCTCTATCACTTCAATGGTTAAGCAAAGAAGAAGCGCCAGCAGTGTTAGGGGAACTAATTTCAGTTAAAGCATTTGCTGCGCTAGTTACTTACGCTTCCATCTGGGTACTGTTTAGTTTTTTATCGGTAGAATACTCTACTGCTTATTTTATTTTCGGTGGAGCCGGATTATTGCTTTTTCTTTGGCTATGGTTTACTTTTCCAGAGTTCGATTCGCCAGTTGAGCAACATAAAAAATTAATCGTTCGCAAACGCTACTGGCTTTACTACCTGTTGACTTTTTTCAGTGGTGCAAGACGGCAAATCTTTATGGTGTTCGCGGGTTTTATGATGGTCGAAAAATTCGAATACCAAGCGTCAGATATCGCGCTACTTTTTATTGTTAATCACTTAATGAATCTTTACATAGCGCCCAAAATTGGACGCTGGATTGGTCATATCGGGGAGCGCAAAGCACTGACTGTTGAATACATTGGCTTGATCTTTGTATTTGTGGGATATGCGCTGGTAGAAGATCCCAATATTGCTGCAGGACTCTACGTGGTTGATCACCTATTTTTCGCTCTAGCAATCGCCTTAAAAACTTTCTTTCAGAAGATAGCCGATCCCAAAGACATCGCAGCTTCTTCAGGAGTGAGCTTCACCATCAATCATATTGCAGCGGTAGTGATCCCGGCTAGTTTTGGGATCTTATGGCTTTATAGTCCTTCGTTGGTGTTCTATTTGGGAGCAGGTTTGGCCTTTATTTCGCTAATGTTAACTCAATTAATTGATCTAGAACTGAAGAAGGCAGCATTAGTAAATTGAACCGGTATAATGTTTCATTTACCTTATATGAGCCCTATCCTTCTGCACAATACCCTGCACCAAATAATCGCTCAACGTTGCCAATACTCAACGTTTTTTTGGCTAAATTAAGCCACAGCAGCTTGTTTCCCTAAGAAATCGGCTATTTCTTTAATAAATTGTACCCGCATTCAAACTTTTTAAGCTTGGCTTACGACTTAACCAATAATTCTACTTGAACTAGCCCTTAGGCTAAGCGAAGATTCTTAGGACTGGAATAGCATGGGAACCACATGTTTCAACTAAATAAAGACGAAAAACTCATAGAAAAGGCCTTGGCAGGCTCTCAGCGTAGCTGGGTGAGTCTTGTTAAACGGTATGAAGGGCTCGTTTATAACTACTGTTTAAGAATGACTTTTAATCGATCCGATGCAATGGATTTAATGCAAGAAGTATTTTTAGCAACCTACCGTAATTTACCTAGTTATCGTGGCCAAAATCAATTTAAGGGCTGGATGATGCGGATCGCTGCCAATAAAACGACCGATTTTTTACGTTCTCGTGGTCGAAACCCGCTACATCATGCAGGAGAGGTCACCGAAGAAAGCTACCACTCTCCAGAACAACACCATGCTGGCTCCCATCATCAAGATCCGGCTGAAGAATATAAGATGGCTAAAAACAATCAACAAATAAAACAAGTTTTGGATAAATTACCGGAAGAGCAAAAACTGGTGGTTGAGTTAAAGTTTTTTCAGCACTTTACCTTTGATGAAATTAGTCATCAAACCGGCACGTCAATTAACACCGTTAAAACGCGCCTCTATGCAGCATTAACAAAGTTAAAAGGTTACTCGGAGATTCAAAATGTTATGTGATCATCAGTTAGTTATTGACCACATCAATGACTTTATCGAAGACAAATTATCGGTCGAATTAAAACAACAGGTTTCCAGTTGTATAGAGCAGTGTGAAGACTGCCAAGCGACTTACCGCCAGTGTTTGCAGCTTTATCAAATGTCTCATGAGTGGCAACAACAGGAAGTTCCCGAGTGGCACCGCACACGCTATGCAGTACGTCCTCCGGTAAAGCAAAACTCTTGGCTAAATTGGGCATCAATGGCGACTTCATCATTAGCGATTTTGATGGTGGTTTTCCAATTAGAAGTTAATACCGGAGATCAAGGATTGACCATTAGTTTTGGCGGTAACCAAGCGGAATCAAAAATCGAAAATATGGTTGAGCAACAATTGGCCAGCTATAAAAAAACGCAAGAAAAGCTGTTTGAAGTAAAACTAAAGACCGCTTTAGAGCAACAAGACAATCGTACCAAATTAAGATTGGCGAATTGGATTGAAAAGAATCGAGATGAACGACAGCAAGATATTAAATTTGTTATGACAGGCTGGCAATCACAACGATATGAAGATCTCAAAAATGTTGACCAACGTTTCGCGTACCTAGCAGATAATCAAATTGAGAACAATCAGGCGATTAATCAATTGATCCAATCAGTAGGTGACGATGGAAGCGAACAGCAACCTAATGACATGTAGATATTCAGTCAACCGTATCTGTGAAATTAACTATTTAAAATGAGTAACGAATTATGAAGCAACTAACTTTTCAAACATTACCTAAATTATGTAACAACATAGTGGCTAGACAATTCAAGAAATTAGCATTAGTGGGTCTATCCAGTGCCTTAGCATGCTCGAGTCTAGTCGCTTCTGCCAATGACTTTGACCGTGCACAAAAAGAATTGCGTATTATGAGCAAAATATTTGATACCTCACTCGCCGATGCCAACATTAGCAAAGCCAACTCGGTATTTCCTGGTCGCTCAGGCTCAACCCAAGCCACCTATTTAGCCAAGCAAGGGATGGTGTTTACATTTAGCTTTAGCAGTTCTGAGTTTGGTGGGGCTGACGACTGGCAAGCCTTTGGCGAAGGTGTTGGTCGATTAGTAGGGACAATTGCCAGTGAAGTCTCCGAGGCTTTTGCTGAAATAGATAGCGAGTTCAATGATGCGCCTAGAGCTCCGATCACGCCTCGATCACCACGGCCGGTAGATGAAGTCGATGCTTGGGAAGAAAAGATGGAAGCTTATGAAGAGTATCGAAACGCCATGGAAGAACTCAGAGACCAACAAAGAGAGAGTCGAAGAGAGATTCGAGATATGCAACGAACTATTCGTGAACTGGAAAGAGAAGCTAAACACAATAGTGAAGAATCTTCAGAGCTTAATAAGCGCCGAGCTGAGTTAGAGAAGAAAATGAAGAAACTAAACGAAGAGCAAGCCCTTTACCAGAAGACCATGAAAGAGTATCGCGAGAAGAAATATCAAAAAGTTCGTGAGAAAAACAACAAAAAGGCGAATGTAATTATCAGTACCCTTTGTGATTATGGTTCGACCTTAAGGTCGCTTGAAAAGAATGAACACGTCACACTGATTTTTTCAAACTTTGAGGATAACAAAGACCAAGTTTATGTGTTCGATTATGATGATATTAGTGACTGTTCTTCTAAAGATAAGCTCTTGAAAAATGCAGTGGCCTATCAGCTTTGATAGCGATTATTAACCGATGATAAAAAGCCCACTGTAAGTGGGCTTTTTTGTATAAAGAGTCGCTGTTTCCTCATTCAAAATCAGTTTCGCAGCGCTAAAGCTTTTAAAGGAAAATAAATAATCGAACTTATCGCTAATACTTAAAACGGTCGATAACTCAGTTGTTTATTGATGTGTAACATGACCAATCAAAAACAGCAGTCGAATATACTCGAGGTCAGGCGTATCAGATCATACTGAAGTATACTTGTACAACAGGTAACGGTGTCCTGCTGACCAAGCAATTGGCATTTTTGGTTACTTTTTTTGCTATTGAAAAAAGTAACTCGCACGCAAGCAAAGCGGTGCGAAACGCCCTTGACCTTGAATCTCAAATAGATGGGAAACCACGCCACCTCCTACTGCTTATAAATTACACCATCTTTCATCACGAAAGAAATAGTCTCCATCAGACTAATGTCTTTTAATGGGTCACCATCAACCGCTACCAGATCAGCCAATTTTCCAACTTTAATGCTGCCCAATTTATCTTCTATTCGAAGCAATTTAGCGGTATTCAAAGTGGCCGACTGAATCGTTTCAATCGCCGGCATTCCAGCTTCCACCATATACTTAAACTCTCGACCATTTAAGCCATGTGGAAACACCGCTGCGTCAGTCCCAAAAGCGATCTTTACGCCCTTTTTATACGCTCGCCCAAAGGTTTCTTGAATTAGAGGGCCAATCGCAGCGGCTTTAGGTTGAACAATTGCAGGGTAATAGCCATCAATAGCCGCTTTTTCTGCCACCCATTTACCAGCTGTAATAGTCGGCACATAGTAAGTACCTTTTTTCTTCATTAGGCGCATGACTTCGTCGGTCATGTAGGTACCATGTTCAACTGAATCCACTCCAGCCATAACAGCTCGCTTCATTCCTTCAGCACCATGCGCATGGACCGCTACCACAAAATCATAGTCTTTCGCCGCTTGCACAACGGCATCTAATTCATCTTGGGTGAATTGGGGATTAGAGCCACTTTTAGCCAGACTTAATACGCCGCCTGTAACGGTCAGTTTAATAACGTCCGAACCTTCTTTATAACGTTGCCTAACGGCCTTTATGGCTTCGTCCGCACCATTGATCACACCTTGTTTGGGACCTGGATCTAGCATTAAATCAGGCCGTAAACCATTAGTAGGATCTGCATGACCTCCGGTCGTTGCAATACTCTTACCGGCGGCGTAAATTCTAGGCCCTTTGATATAGCCTTGATCAATCGCTTTACGAAGCGAAACAACCACTCCGGCAGAAAGGTCTCCCAAATCACGAACGGTAGTAAATCCAGCATCTAAGGTCTTTTGTGCATAAACAGTGCTTCTTAAGGCATAGTCAGCATTAGACAGAAAAAATTTTTCTCCATAGGACTCTTTCGAGATTTCGCCCGACATATGCACATGCATATCCATCAGACCAGGCATTAGAGTCTTGTCTTTCAGGTCAATTAATATTTCATTTTCATTCGCTGCGATAAATCCTTTTTCGATGGCTTTAATCTTGTTACCTGAAATTCGTATCGATTGATTTTTTTTGACTTTTAGATTTTCTACATCGATCATTTTTCCAACATGTAAAAGGTAATCAGTCGCGTAAGCAGGTAAACTAAAAACAAATAACAAAATAAACTTTAGAGAGAAGGATCTTTTCACTGGTTTGATAGCCCTTGTTAAATCATAAACCGCCACTGTATCGTACTTTAAAGACGAACACAAAAAAGCCCAGAGTCACTGGGCTTTTTTGACTAGCATTCCAATCAGTTAGAAGTTGTATCGGATTCCGACCCCGTATTTACTTAGCTCTGATTCATAGGTGTAATCCGCATATACCGCTAAGTCAGAGTTTAGGTTATATGCCCCACCAACAACATAGCTCGTTTCGTCGACATCATTGATATCCAGATATTCAACTGCGGCTTTAAGCTCTAGATTTTTACCTAGCATACTTCTAATACCTGCGGTGACTTGAAACCCATTTTCATCAAAATCATTACTATTTTTAATCTTGGCAAAATCTATCTCACTAAAAAAAGTAGAATTGCTAGAAAATTGATTTTTATATCCGACACCAATAGTCATCGTATCTAAATCGAATCCTCCTTCATTAACTCTTGCCAGATCACCGGCGACGTAAAAGTTGTTATTCAGCTCTTTACTGGCTGTAAGCTCAAATCCATCTAATTTGCCTAGTCCGTCCGAATCATATTCAGTAAAACCGAACTCAACATAATCAAATGATGGAGTTTCTGCCATCGCACCAAATGATATAACAGATAATACTGCGCTAGCGATTATTGTCTTTTTCATTATTTCAATTCCTTATTTAAATTAGAAAGTTTGTGATTCGATTAACCACGAGCGCATACTAGTTTTGTTGAACTGAATTCAAACTGAATGAAAACTTTGAGTTTTGAGCGGTAGAAATATTGATTTATAATGAGATGAACAATGTATGCCTTGCCAATAAAGGGATCAGCATTATCTATTTTTCAATCCTATCTTTATATCCAGCGACATCCATTAACTTTTTGTTACTTCTTACAAAGATCCCATTGCCTCTTCCAACTTCTTGGTTTCTTGAATTGTAAACCACGGCTTCTGCAATAAATTGGGTACGATTGTAATTGGCTATTTTTCCGACCGCTTTCATTGTACCGCTAGAAATGGGTTTTGTGAGGTAAGTTGTGAAGGAAGTGGTTAGAACAAAAAATTCCGGTTCTAACGAGTTGGCCGCAAAGAATGCGGCGTCATCGAGCATTTTAAAATAGACAGAACCATGCACAGCTTGGCCCGCATGAAACATTTTAGGATTAAGGTCTATCGAGATTTCTGCGTGCCCTTCGGACACCTTCATCACCGGTAAGTAAAAATCGTTCAAAGGCGCGGCTTGGTACATATTTTCAAGCCGCTTAAAATGTTCCAATTGGTCCATCAAGACACTCAGATTGTTATGCGAAGAATCTGGATTTTACTTCATCGTTTAACTCTAAACCAGAAATTGATGCACGCTGAAGGAGTTGCCAAAAATAACGATAGGTCGCTCGATCATGTAGCTCACCTTTGTATTGAATAGGCCCCCAATCCGCATCTTGAGCTGCCAGCAAAATCCCTTGCGCGTCTTCCACTTCAGAATAGTCAGGTTGCATGGCTTCAACAATGGCCTCAATTTGAGTTGGGTAAATGCTCCACATTCGCATAAAACCGAATTGATTTCTGGCGATAGACGCATCACTTTTAGTTTGCTCAACGTTTTTAAGATCAAGTGTGACATTGTGAGCTGGCACAATACCATTGGCTAATGCCGCTGCGACCAATTCGGTTTTAGCTCTCGCTAACAACGGGTGCTCAAACTGTCCGGGACTGCGCATACAAGCTGCAGGGATGGCGCCATAATGCCCACTGACAAAATCCATCATGCCGAAGTCCAACACTTGAATCCAATCAACTTCGGCAATCTTCCAAATATCTTTCAAGGCACCATGTGTTTCAATTAAAACGTGAATTGGGATTTCTCTTCCAATTCCATTTTCTGTAGCAACCTTTTTAATGTAGCCAACCATCGCTTCGATTTGAAACGCTTGAGTACATTTTGGCAAAGTGATGTAAGCAACGTTGTTACCGATTTTAGGCACTAATATATCCACATCATTTTTCCAATGTGGGTGGCTAAAATCATGGATTCGCACGCCCATCATATTATGCTTGTTCTGCTCGCTAGATATAACTCTTGCTACCATTTCGGCATGCTCGGACTCTTGCCCAGCGGCAGCGCCATCTTCACAATCACATGTAATATCGAACACAGGCCCTATTTTGGATTGCATCTCCAATGCTTTTAGCATCAATTTTTCGCTTCCAGCAAAGTGTTCGCAACTTGGGATCACAGGAAAAGGCTTTTCTGCGTCAAACAAAGCTTGATTGGGATGAACGAGTGTAGACATTGTGTGCTCCTTTAAAACTCACTGGATGCTTTGCCAAGATATTTGATTGTAAAGCTTGGCAAGAGCTCTTATTAGATTGTTAAACGACCCTAAGAGTATTTATCTCAATAATCCCGTTTACTTGCAACAAATCATAACTAGACTTTAGTCATATTGGCGTTATAAAAGGGCCAATTACTGATATTTTTGAGATAGAATCAACTCACTCGATTGATTAAGCCTCATATAAAAAGTGTGATTTTTAGTCATTTTCAAACAATTGTTTGAATTTTCGATTGAAATAGGTATGATTCATTTAAACAGGTTAAGACATCCGACCAGTTGAGTAAAGTAGAATTTCTACTTTCTAGATATCACTAATGATCAAGTGGTCTAAGGTAAGTCGGTAAAAACAACTTCACGGGAAAATACCATGAATAGCTACAACGAGTTTCTCGAACACGTAAACGAAGAAGATGTCTTGGGTGGCTTTTGGCCTGGCATTCAACTTTATTATCCCCCTGTAAAATACTCACCTAAAGACAGTGAATACGAAACCATGGAGCAAGCCGTTGCTCGTATTCGTCGACATGCACACCAATGTCCCGCTCATACCTTACTTTTCGATTTAGAAGATGGCTGTCGACAAAAGGAAATGAGTCGCGAATTACTAAGAAACGAATTACCAAACTTTCCAGAACGAAAATTCCAAATCGCCCTTCGAATCAATCCGTTTCGTACCGAAGAATACGAAAAGGATTTGGAGTTGATTAGAGATGTTGGTGAGTATGTTGATGTCATTGTGTTAGCGAAAGCCGGTGAAATGTATGGTGCGGCAGAAATTAGGGACCTCTCAGCTTGGCTTGTTGGGGTAAACCCAGATATTGAAATTCAACCCATTATAGAGCACCCACGCTCATTAAAACTGGCACCCGAGTTAATGCAGTTTTCGACCGTTAAACACGTCGTTTTCGGGATTCATGATTTCTCCAAAGCAATGGCAATTCATTTGACGCCAGAAGGCTGGATCGACGAGTTAAAAACTTATTTAAGAAACTTGCTACTAGAAGCTCGTATTGCAGGTAAAGGTGTAATCGGTGGGGTCGAAGTATTAATTAATGAAACACCCATGCCTGATCAAAATATCGAGCCACATGATGTTAGGCGATGGCTCGATCTGCATGGCGATCATGAATCACACGTAGTTCATCGACACGCTACGGTAGAAGCTCAAATGGGATTAACCGGAAAGCAAGTTATTCACCCGTATCATATCCATCTGTGTAAGGTTGCCTTTACTCCGTCTCCTTTAATTATAAAACGCAATATTCAAATGCTAAAAGCGGCGATTGAGGCCGATGCGTTACTCGGCGGAGCAATTAAATTTGAAGGTGAAATGCTCGATCCTCCGATGTTTGGTAAGGCTCTGCAAACCTTACTAAGAGCCTATGCGCTTAAGTCGCTGACCGACCAAGATAAACAGTTTGCAATGAAAGTCCTTAAACTACTGCCCATTCATGTGATTCGTGAAAACTGGCCCTACGGAAGAATTTAATATGGACCAATTAGATCAATATTTAACTCAAACTAATCATCACACAGAGTCCGAGTTACAATGGAATGTTCCTGAACATTTTAATATTGCCAAAGAATGTGTTGTGCGGCATGCAACTGGTGAAAATGCCGAAAATATAGCCTTAGTGGTTGAAGATGATCAGCTAGGTACTAAGGAGCTCAGTTATTCTCAGCTCGACCAACAAAGTGGAAAATTGGTCACACTTTTAAATGAACTTGATGTCCAAGTAGGCGATCGAGTTTTGATTCGGCTACCCAATTCCACCGACTATCCTGAGAGCTTTTTCGGCTGTTTAAAGCATGGCGCTATTGCGGTTCCAACCTCCACTTTGCTAGCGGCTTCCGAAGTGGCCTATCTTGCAAAAGACTCCGGAGCAAAAATACTCATCGCAGCCAAGTCTATGTGGTCAGAGCTAAGTTCCCTGGTTTCCGAATCAACCGATTTAAACGCTATTTTACTAGCAGGCGCAGGTCCAATGCCTAGCGACTCCACAAATAGTAATATCCAGTTAATTGATTTAACAGAAAAACTAAAAACCACTCAAACCACACAACAAATTGTCAATAGTAAAGCAGATGACCCTGCCTACTTAGTTTATACATCAGGAACCACCGGATTTCCAAAAGGCGTTTTACATGCTCACCGATCACTGATTGGTCGATTACCAGCTAGTCGTTACTGGTTTGATTTCAAGCCCGGCGATAGGATTATGCATTCTGGTAAATTTAATTGGACTTATGTTCTAGGCTCCGCGCTTATGGATCCATTATTTCATGGACACACTGTGATTGTTCATGAGGGAAAAAATGATGCTAGTACTTGGCCTGAACTGATTAAAAAACATCAGTGTACGATCTTTATTGGCGTACCCACTATCTACCGACAAATTATTCAGAAGACCGATTTCGCCGCAAAAGATGTTCCGTCTTTGAGACACTGTATGAGTGCCGGCGAACATTTGTCAGACGAAATGTTAGCAGCTTGGCGGGAAAGATTTGAACAAGACGTGTTTGAAGCGATCGGTATGAGTGAGTTTTCTTATTACATTTCTCAACGCATTGATAGACCGATCCGTCCAGGCGCTGCTGGCTTTACGCAGCCAGGGCATCAGGTACAAATATTATCTGGCGATGGTTCTCCTGCTAAAGTAAATGAAGAAGGAATGATCGCAATACCTGAAAATGACCCTGGATTATTCCTAAATTACTGGCAATTGCCTGAAGAAACAGCCAAAGCAAAACATGATGGCTACTTTTTTACCGGCGACTATGCAAGAACCGATGAAGATGGTTATATTTGGTTTTTGGGTAGAAAAGATGACATTATCAATACTTTTGGTTATCGAGTTTCTCCACACGAAATCGAAAGAGTTTTGAAAACTCACCCAGCAATTGCTGACTGTGTTGCTTTAGGTGAGGAACTAGGTCCTGATAAAGTGTTGGTGAGTGCCTGCGTTATCTTACACAAGGACAGTCAATTGACTGAGCAACAATTGCTAGACTTTGGCAATCAAAATTTAGCCAAATATAAAGCCCCAAAGCTAATCCATTTTTATCACGACTTTCCTCGCACAAAAAATGGTAAAGTACTTAGAAAGCAAATGCTTGCCGATCTGCAAAGCAAAAGGAGTCACTCACAATGAGTTATCAATATCGACCGCGAAGAAGCGTTCTCTATGTCTCAGCTCACGAAGAAAGACATATCGAGAAATCTAGACAGCTTTCAGCCGATTGCATTGTTTTTGATTTACAGGAGTCAGTGCCGCCTTCAAAAAAAACTGAAGCGAGAGAACTGCTTGTAAAAGCTTTCGAAAATCCTAATTTCGGTTATTCAGAAAAGATTATTCGGATAAATTCTCTCGACTCAGATTGGGGAATGGATGACTTAAGAGCCGCGGTTAAACTAGATATTGATGGCGTACTGTTTCCACACGTTGAAAGTGGTGGAGAAATGAAAGCAGCGATTGCTACCATGGATGAGATGGGCGGCTCGCGTCTACCAGTTATGGCCAATATAGAAAGTCCGAAAGGCGTTTTGCGCAGCGAAGAAATCGCCGGCGCAAGTGACAGACTGTCAGCCATCGTCCTTGGTACAACCGATTTGGCAAATTCTTTGAGAATCAATATGACCCTCGATAGGATGGGACTATTGACCAGCTTATCGATGACGGTATTAGGTGCTAGAGCACATGACAAATGCATCATTGATGGTCCCCATTTTGATCTAAAAAACATCGAAGCTTGCGAGTTTTCATGTCGCCAAGCACGCGACTTGGGCTTTGATGGAAAAGCTGTTATTCACCCTGTTCAATTGGCATACAACAACGATGCTTTTACCCCCAAAGGTGAAGATATTAAGCGAGCTAAGAAAATTATTGAAGCAATCGCTAACGCACACGAAATGGGAAAAAGTGTCGCGGTTATCGATGATCGTTTAATAGAACCAAGTCTCGAACTTTGGGCTCGTAGAGTAATCGCTCTTTATAATCAAGTGAAAGAGCTTGGGCAAAATGAGTTAATTGGTCCTGAAAAATGACACAAAACAAACTATTGTCGGAAGGAAATTTCTTTGAAGATTTTCAACTAGGGCAAACGCTGATTCATGGTGTTCCAAGAACTATCACCGAAGGCGATGCATCACTCTATCTTGCGCTTACGGGAAGTCGCTATCCGCTATATTGTGCGCGAACTGTTGCTTCCAATGTCGGTTTTGAAAAAGTCCCACTAGATAATTTATTAGTTTTTCATATTGCATTTGGGAAGACTGTCAATGACATATCACTGAACGCCGTAGCAAACTTAGGCTACGCAGAAGCGGCCTTCAAAATTCCTTGCTATGCCGGAGATACCCTTTCAGTGACTAGTAAAGTTATTGGTTTAAAAGAAAATTCGAACGGAAAAACCGGAGTAGTTTATGTCCACTCATCAGCTGCCAATCAACACGGCGAGTTGGTAATTAGTTGGAAACGATGGGTGATGGTCCACAAAAAGCAAAGAGACTCAAATAGTGATGCTTCGGAAAACTACTTACCTGAGTTAAAACAGCAGGTTGAATTCCATCAACAACAACTCCCCTCTACGATAAATTTCTCGGGTTGGAAAGAGCACTATAGTGACTCACAAGCTAAATTTGACGACCTTGATATCGGTGATGTTTTATTTCATCGTGATGGCATAACGATTAACGACTCCGACCATTCTTTGGCTACTCGACTTTATCAAAATAATGCGAGGGTTCATTTCGACCAAGCCATGATGGATAGCTCTCCACATGGCAAGCGCTTAGTTTACGGTGGCCATATAATTTCTATCTGCAGAGCTTTAAGTTATAACGGTTTAGGTAATGGTATTTGGCTTTCTGCAATCAATGGAGGCACTCATTGCAACCCGAGTTTTGCAGGCGACACCATTTATTGTCAAAGTGAAATACTAGACAAGCAACCAATTGAAGGTCGAAACGATTTAGGCTTGGTTCGTATCAGAATGATCGGAATTAAAAACAATACCCCCGATAAGATTGAGACTCTCTACTCAACGGATAACTCACGAACTCGTTACCACGCTGACGTGGTTCTAGATCTTGATTATACGGTGATGATGATCATTTAATTCGTTCTTAACGGATTTAAACGGTTACTTCACTTTTCCAAGTTTCTAGCACCTTGCAGCCCACCACAATGAATTAATAGAATGTTTGAATCTTTTTTGAAATAGTTTTTCTTCATTAGATCAAAAACCGCATAGAACGAGCGACCAGTATAAACCGGTTCAATTTGAATTTTATATTCACTTGAAAACCAATCACAAAAGTTGTCAATCATTTGGCTTTTTTTGGCAAAACCGCCAAACTCATAACCTGATTTTATTTGCCATAATTGGCTTTCGGTATTAACCAGTTTATTGACGTCTTCTATTTGTTGCTGCTGATTGTTAAGCACGCATACACCAAGGATATGTGTTTGATTTTTAGCATTGTATGCGGAATGACTCGCGGGAAGATCATGATATCCATTCGCTAAACCAGCAACACTAGTTCCAGTTGCACTCGCAATCACAATGTAATCGTAGCTGCGAGGAAGCTCTTTGACAATTTCTGCAATACCTAAAGTAGACTCTACCTGCTGTCCACCTTCGCTAATCCAATAAGTATCATCCGCCAGATTAGGTTGAGAATTTCTGAGTGCCCTGAACGCCTGGCGGTCGACAAAATGAATGGTGGCTCCCCACGTTTTACAGTCAATTAGTGTTTGGGTAAGTGCTTGATTCTGATAACCTCGTACAAACAGCTCACAATCCCAGCCTAATAAATAACAAACATAAGATAAAGCGTGTAAGAAATTCGAATACCTGCCGCCCATCGCGGCGACTCGTCGAAACCCACTATTTTCAATATCTTGAAGTAAATACTTTAATTTCCGCCACTTGTTTCCAGAAATGATGGGGTGAATTAAGTCATCTCTCTTAATATAGAGTCTGTAAGACTTTGATAACGAAGGCTCTAAAGCGAGGTTTTCAATAGCTGAACGGCTTAGTTCTTTGTCTAAGTCTTTGATTGTAAGGCACTTGTTTAACTTTCTTTTAGTCACTATCGGACTCATAAACTTTTGTTTAGACGAAAAAAAACCGACTCTTGTCGGTTTCTTGGAAATATTTTAGATTGGACAATTAGAGATTAACAACTTTTTTAGACGTTAAAAACCAAGAGCTATCCTTTCTACGTCGATCGGTACTTAACCGTCGGTCAAGGCCAAAGTTTTTCAGTAGTCGTTCTACACGCTCATGTCCTTGTTCACGTCTGCGATCAAGCCGTCTTTCCGGCCCTACATAAGCGCTGTCGCCATTGATCACTTCAAAGTTAGAACTTTTACTTGTGTTTTTCACTTTCAATTCCTCTTATAACCAGTCATGAAGTACTCGTCTACATTTAGCGGGAAATAGTGTAAGAAAAATTGAAGAATTCTCTCGCTAAAGTTTCTGCTTCCAGATTAGACCAACATAACTGCCTCAATTGGTTCAATTCTAGCGGTTTAGTAAGAAAAAGCAATGTAAATATAGATATTCGGACATTTTTAAGAGATGAAACTCTCACTCTTCATTTATTTAACTTGTATTTCTTATTTTTATTTGATAAAGCTTCTTAGAAATTTGTATTTATATATTGATTAGCAATATACCAAAAGTGAGATAATTTGGAGAGTGATTGATAATTAGGCAAACAACCCAAAGACTTTGTCTATTCAAGAATGCTCACGATCGGTAAAGCAGTAGAAAAGCGTAGCGGTTATTTCAATTGCTAGCCAGCTTGATCGTCGGGTCAAAGCTTAATTCTCTTGGCTGGTTATAAAAGTATCCTTGTGCAGCAGCTATTTCAGTTTGCTCAATATAGGTAGCATCTTGAGGTTGTTCAACCCCCTCCGCAATGAGTTTAATTCCTCTCGGTTTTGACGAAACGACGATAGAACTAAATAACAATTGTTGAGTTAAAGATTCGGATATATTGTTAATTATTCGTCGGTCGATTTTAACGAAATCAATTTTAGCTGAATCAATGTATTGTTGATCTTCTCCAATGGAACCAAAGTGTTCGATGCACCACCTTGCACCTAAATCGGACAATTGCTTTATGATAGGTGTGACATCATTAAGGTGTTTTTTCAACAAATTTTCGGATACTTCAAAGATTAGTCTATTAGCAATTTCGGGATAATTTGATAGCTTTGCTGTTAGCCAAGCTGAAAATGACGGATTCATCAAGCTAGGAACAAAAATGTTAACCGATAGATTGGCCGGCTTAGTTTGCTTCTGACCATAAAGAAGATGATTGATAACCGCATTGACTATTTGCCGATCAAACTCTACAGAAAGTCCGCATTGATAAGCCATGGCAAGAAAACTTTCCGCATGCAATAACTCATCTCCGTCTTGAATTCTTGCGAGCACTTCATGGTGGCGTGTTGCTGATGCATCGAAATAATGGATCTCTTGGCAATACAACGAAATTTTTCGTCTATCTAACACATTACGTAGAAAGCTCTGCCACTTTAGTCGCCCTTTAGATTTCGATTGCGAAAGTGGTTCGCCATATACATACCAATTATTTGCGCCCTGTAATTGAGCATTTCTCAGTGCAAGGTCTGCCTCAGCCAAAACATGATAGTAGTCAAATCCTTGTTTATAAGTGGAAATACCAATGTCGACAAAATGGTGTAACTCTTCTGGCTGGGTATAAACTTGATTTGATAAATCTTTGACAAGTTTCTTACAAAATTGATCCATTTTCGTCGCAGTTATATTCGGCAATAACAATACAAACTCGTTTTCTTTTAGCTTTGCCACTATCGCACTATCAATCGAGTCAATGGACTTTTTCAAGCAATTGGCAATCGCTATTTGTTTACCATCCTCAAGCGAATAACTTTGCCCTTCCTCTAAAACGAAGGCTAGAATTAAAACCAATCCAGATTCCATTTCATCTTGATTATGTAATCTGACTTGCAGTTCTGCTTTGAAGAAAAGGTGGTTACCCAGTTCAGTTGTCTCATCAATATAAGTGGTTCGTCTTATTTGGTTAGTCAACTCTGACTTAGACTTTGAGAGCAATCGATTATTTAGAATTAGCTGACTTAAAGTAAACCCGATGATGTTATGGATCACTAAATCAGAATGTGGTGTTTGCTTGCCGCTGATTAACGCATCTTTAGAAAAGACTTCTAGTTGAATTACCCATCTTAAATTGAAATAGGTAATAAGCGTAATAGCCACGATTAAAATAAGAATAAGAATCAGGGTTTCAACAGTCAAAGGAGTGATGTCTTTAGCAAGCGTAGTCAAATCGAAATGAACCGCCAACATCATGGGTTGTTTACTCTCGGAGGCTGGTATATAAAAGACTCGAGAAACAAGATCTCTCAGCTCTACAGCCGGTTTACGTTGAAAACTTGCCAAGACCTTGCCTTTCGAATCAGCAAGCTCCCAGCCAACCACTTGCTCGATTAAGTTTAGTTGCTCCAACTGAAGTTGTTCAGGGTTCGATTGCTCTTGAAAATCGGATTCAATCAGCCTTTCAATTTGAGAGACTAAAATAGCAAACTGTTGAATAGTTATCCGGTTATTCTCTCGATACAAGTCTTTGGTTGACCAATTGACAAACAGGAAAACCAACAAGAAACTGAGGCCTACACTAGTGATAATGTATATGATATTGCGTTTTATCATAAACTCCACTCCCTAGTCCTATTAACCAACATGGCGTAAGATAGGCGATAGATTCACCGATCTGAATACCCAATTCCAACGTAATTAGCAGCGTAGGGTCGAGATATTGGTTGTCTTGTAGAACAAGTATTCATCAATATCGCTAACTCCCTATAATAAAGTTTAGTCCATAGGGCGATTTTTCCTAATAGTAATACCTCATAATAAGCTAGCTTGTTAGATACTTGTGAAGTATTACAGGATGAATAAGCTGGGACTTTGAGGCAAAAATTTGTTAAATTTACCTTTTAAATCAAAGTGATTTCGAACTTAGGCGAGATTGTTAATCTACGAGACACTGAAAAACATAGAGAGTTAAAATGATGAAAGCACTAGTAACAGCATTAATATTTGTATTCAGTTTGAATGTGCAGGCCAATAGTAATCGTTGGGAAGGACAACCATTCGCGCAATTCGAATTAGCCGACCAAAATGGTGAAATCAAAAAGAACTCGGATTTCGCCGGAAAATGGAAAGTCGTCTATTTCTATCCTAAGGATAAGACACCAGGTTGTACCGTGGAAGCACAAAACTTTGTTGATGACTATGCCAAATACCAAGCCAATAATATTGAAATTATCGGTGTGAGTTATGATGATGTTGAATCTCACAAAGACTTTGCTGACACCTATGAAATGCCCTTCACTCTGTTAGCCGATGTCGATAAGAAACTTTCAAAAGCGATGAACGTTGATCGAATTCTTCCATGGCCACACCCAAGCAGACAAACTTTTATTGTTAATCCAGAAGGAACGATTGTTAAACACTTTGAATCAGTCGACCCGGATTCACATTCGAAAGAACTACTCACTGCATTTAGTAGCTTAGGAAAAACCAAGTAAATCAAGCTTTTCAGATATTTCAGGTGTAGCAGCCCAGATATTTGCTTCTACACCTGACATTTGACAGCGCAACGAATTACCTTTTTGTTGGTTTTTTGAGTGTTCAGTACTGCAAGCGTACTCAACTGACTTAGATCGTAATTTTGGCTACGCGGTGTTTATCTTTTTGTTTATCCAAGCTGATTGTTTTAACCGTTTCAAGCTGTTCGGAAGTGCCCCAGTTTTTAATGGTCCTAATTAAAATCTTAGTTTTCAGCCCAAGTTTATTACGATCTGAAGAATAATAATTCACTGACACATCGTAGCGACCATTCGGAGCTTTTTTATTGATATACATCTCCGGTCCATACCCGGCTGTCACATCTTTAGTAATAAACCCTCCACTTTGAGTTTTGTTGTGCGAGTAATAGCACTCTTCACCGCTTGGCTCTTTTACGTGAAGATCGATATCAGTTCGATCAGTATTCCATGCTATCGCGACTATCAACTTTGTTCCTTTTAAATTAATTTCATCGGTTAAACGATTGAGCTTTAACTTGGCATAATCCTTAGCATAGAAACTCGCATTAGATTCTCCTTTGCTATCTTCAGCTATGGATTGAATCGATTTAAGTAAAAAATCGGCATAGTCAATCTTGTGAATTAACGCATAGTCACCAAATCGGTTAGACCATTGACTCGCTAGCCCGATTTCATAATAGAGCAAAGCCAAATCTTTGTTTCCTAATTTATCGGCTAGTTTTGCGAGATAGGTGTATGACTGCGGTTCAAATGGTCTTTGTTTGGCCGCAATAAGATGCAGGTCATAGGCTTGTTGATTTAATCCCCACGCTTCAGCGGTAAACGCAACGTCGCGCAGTATTGCGACATCGGAAGGCGCCTGCTCCACCAATGAACTGGCGACTTTCAGCCCATCTTGTGCAGAATATCTCTGGTAGCGGCGTTTCGCTTCCTGTTCGACAACCTCATAATTAATGGATGAAGGAGTCAGTTTTTTCCGGTATTTCCTTGGTAAATCAGTTCGCATTAATGGTTTAGCCGCATAGTTTTTGTTGGCAATTTCAAAGGCGGATTGAGGCAGTTCCTCCATCAATAAGGTAACCACATCAGGCAGAGCAAACTGTATATTCTTCATATTGGCTAGTTTTTCGATTAACGTTTTCATTTTCTGCTTAGGATCAGCCAACGCTTTCTCAAAGCCACTGGCCAATTTTTCAAAAATATTGCTAACTTGTCGATGGGAAACCACATAAGCATCTTCCTCTGGCTTTATTTTATAACGTTGATAATCTGCTTCACTTTCCAACATCAACAATGAACTTGATTTTCCCGGTACTCGAAAGTGATTAGCAAATGAGGATGCTACTTTTCGTTGTAAGGCTGATATGGATTCCAATTGACTCACTGCAATTTGACCGTAAGTTCTTGCGGCTAACTGAGAATCAATTCTGTGTTGTAAGGGAATTTCTGCACTTCGCTGATGCTTTCCCTTACTAAACGAAACGCTAATAGATTGACCAAGAGTCTGGGATGCCCGCCCCGCAAAAGTTAACATTTGGCCGGGATAAACGGCTTTCGGTCGTCCAGCAATCAATATGTCGGAGGCCCCAGCTAACTCAATGGACTGGATTGTCCAAGGCTGGAGTTGGTGCGCTTTTGCCACCCCCTGTAAATCGGAATCATGGTCAAGATAATAACTACCTCCGCCAATCTCTCTGACTAAGTGTTCTAGTAACAGTTTATTCTCACCGGTTTGACCGAATCGATAAGTGAATAACTGATTTAAGAAACTGTGCTTTTGATTGGCCGCTTTAAGTGACTCCGAAATAAAAAATGGGTCTCGTTCTCCCCATGTCACAGCGCCATCACTGAGTAAAAATAAATCAAACCTATTAACGCCTGATGCATTACTTTGATGCAACCATTCTGGTGATACCGACTGGTTTAAAGCGGCTGATAAGTCGGTCGCGCCTTCCAATACTAACTGATTTAAGTACGGTTTAAGTTTGGAACGTTGAGTGGCATTATTTTCAATAAATTGTTTTTTCCACCACTGGTTATGACTACTAAAGGTAAGTACCGCAAAGCGCTCTATCTCTGTTTGGTTTTGATTAAGTATTTGGTCGATTAACTTCACCCATAGATGGAATTTTTCCGACGAAGCACTTAATGACGTATCAAGTGCAAACACCGCTGTAGCCTGTGTTTTAGCAGTTTCTTCAGGCAAATCCACTTGCCATTGTTTGGCAAAATAACTTCCAGAATTATCCTCACCCAACAAAGCAACTTCAGAGTGTTGCTGGATAATCACTCTGATTCCGTTAAGTTCCGAGCCTTGCAATTGGCTGATTACCATCTCATTGTTCTTACTGATTTTTTCCGCCGTTTGAAGCTGTTCTTCAACGACTCGACGAAGTAGAACCTGCTCGGCGCCCTTACTGTTAACCGTTAAGTTGATTCGTTTAGTAATGGAATCGCGAGTGACCGGTAGATCAAAAAATAGATCTCGGTTAATACGCTTTAGATCAACATCGTAGCCAATCACTACACGATGCGATTTCTTAGGTAGTAGTGGAAAGACCTTCGCTGAAAACACACCAGCTCCAGACCACTCTAATAGTGCAGGGTCGACTTGACGTGCAACGGTGTCGGTATAGGCATAGGCCGCCTGTTCTTTTGACACCATGATCGCTTCTTTTGGAGCCACCCAAAATTGCTTTCGTTGTTTCATGATATTTTCCGGTGACAAGCGCTGCTTTGAACCTAAAGCATCGCCGCTGTGGAGCTGATTGGATTCAACCTCAGTGGTTGTTGCAGCTTCACCAAAAGCGAAAAAATAAGGAACAGCACCATCTGGCAACCTAAATTTAAACGAACCTTCTAAATTGCGGTTATACGGATTGGTATAAAATCCATCAATGACTACTCGCGCTCTAAAACCATCAATTTGTACTGAAATATCAAGCGCCTCAGGTTTGATTTCTTGTTTGTCACCGACTTTGATCACAGCGTTATTTTCGGCTTGAGTCGAGGGCTTCCAACTAACGGTTTTGTTATCACTACCGGACCTTCTTTTTTCTTCAAGAGCGACTATATCACTCGAGATTTGACGTTCCGATTCAGCCTTGGCCATTCGTGCTAGACGGTTAGACCTTGCTTCCCCTCGAATGCGAGAACCGGTGACGACTACACGATTACTTTCCTCACTGTCAGATTCAGAAATGACTGGCGCTGGAGTGCGTTCCTCCTCTAGATAATAATTACCCGCGCAGCTTGCAACCATCAATGTCATCAAAGCGGAAAAAGTGGCCGTTCTAACGATTCTTATTTTGTCCATTACTGATATCCCTCTTGGTCTGGTGTCGAAATTTATCGCTTGTGACTATGAACTTATTCCATGATTACACTCGACCAGAACAATAACAAGAGCAACTATTTGGAGTTTACTAAGTATTTACAAACGATAGATTAGGTGGCTTGTTAAAGAGCAGATAAGTCAACTCTTTTGATATTTTGAATAATTTCAGTTTATCTGATCCAAGTTTTATTATTAGGCGTAAATACTATTAAGTTCGGCATTTGGATAGTGAAGATGATAGACCAGACAACGACAGAACAGTCAATTAGTAATGCGTCAATAACCCCGACTATTTTGGGCTTAGCTGATTCACCCCACTATTTAGTGGGCGGTATGACTGATTCGGAAGAATTCGTTGCGCTCTCTGAAGCCCAAGGCGTAGCGAAATTTCGCTCGTTAACGATGGCTAAAGAGTTTTTAAAAAGTATTAACTACTCATTTGCATGTTTAGAATTTCAGTCGGCCTACGACGAAATGTGTGGTTCTGAGAGCCAGAAGTTAACTGGACAGACAATTTATTTTTAGTTTGTATAAACGGGTATTGAAATGAACGAACATCAAATCACCTTAATGGATAATTTGTCTGCGTTCAATGAGATTATTACCAAAGGCGAACGAGTTGACTCTGAGTATCAACTAAGTGGTGTTAAAGCCTGGCATGATTACGATGGATATACTTGTTATATAGGTTATAAAGATTTAACACTTACTTTGCTATTTCATGGAAAGCTTTCCATGGACTATCAAGATAAGAAAACATTGGCCGAATTTTACCACAAGATAAAGAAAATTCTCAAAGCCAAATAGATTGACTCAATTCCTCCTACTGTGTGATGTTGGCCCGCTGCAGAGCGGGCATTTTTTTGTGTCTTAAAACTAAGTTCTAACGTCACTTAATTCCCCAAATCAGTTTCTCAACTGCTCAAAGTTCAGACCGTACTTAATCAACAGTTGTTTCAAGCGGTGAGAATCATTGTTAGATTTCTTCTCCAAACGGGAAACATTAAATAGCTTCCTTCCCGCCTCGGCCATAGAACTAGATTGGCGACAGACTTCTTGAATTCCCGCTAAGGTATATTTTTCTAACTGATCTAACTCACTTGCACGGTATGCACCAAGGATTTCGATAACAACTTGCTCAGGCGTTCCCACAGCTGTCGCATGTCCAGTCCATTGCTCTTTTAACCTAAGAATTTCATCTTTAACTTCATCTTCTG
Source organism: Kangiellaceae bacterium (assembly GCA_039969155.1). Taxonomy (GTDB): domain Bacteria; phylum Pseudomonadota; class Gammaproteobacteria; order Enterobacterales; family Kangiellaceae. The sequence continues at coordinate 59,920 of JBDVOJ010000032.1, read as the reverse complement.
AAATTCTACCGCCTTCCGATAAAGTTGCCATGCGAGTCACACTGGAGTTTAAGTCCCTAAAATTCGCGCTCCAAAGCGCTTCTGCCGATTTGGCATATTTCAGATAACGTAACCGTGCAGCTTTATTAAAACTGACCATGTGACCGGCTTTATTGGCATACTGCCGAAGTTCAAAGTCTAAGTTTGGTTCTAGATCTTCTATCCGATCTTTAAGTGAAGGCAGTTGGTAGCTCCACAGGTTAATTCTGGCCAACAGATCTTCTCTGAACTTTCCTTTGGCAACCGTTTCATTAATGTTGTGGTTAGTCCCAGCAATTAATTGGAAATCGCTTTTGACCTCACTATCGGCACCAAGTGGAAGGTAACTTTTTTCTTCTATCGCCTTTAATAACATCGCCTGTTCATCCAAGCCTAACTCGGCAATTTCATCAAGAAATAGCAAACCACCGTCCGCTTCTTTTAACAACCCATTTCGAGCGGCGACAGCGCCGGTGAAAGCGCCTTTACTGTGCCCAAAAAGTGCAGACATCGCTTTATCGCCGATTAAGGTTGCACAGTTGACCACGACAAACTTGCCGTTGAGTTGTCCGCGTTGTTGTTTTAGTTCATAGATCCGCTTTACTAGTCGTGTTTTACCTGCTCCGGTTTCACCTGTGATTAACATAGGCTCCTTTGAGAGTAGCGAGACTTTTTCAATTTGCTCAATCATCTTATTGAATTTAAGATTTTTCGTTTCGATACCTGATTTCAAATAATCAGTTCCAGTCAATCTCTCTTGATTAAACCGTGAAGCAATTTGATCATATTTCGACAGGTCCAAATCAATGATTTGATAATTACCCGCAGTAGGATTCTCCTTATTCCCCGGCGATGTTTGAAAAAGTTTGCCTGGCAAGTAGTTAGTTTCGGTGAGCAGATACAGACAGATTTGGGCAACATGAGTACCCGTTGTAATATGAACCAATAATTCTTCTTGTTCGACATTGAACTGATACTTCTGACTAAAATCATAAAGCTGACTATACACCGATTCAAAATCCCAAGGATTGGAAAAGTCGACTGAATAAAACTCGACCTGAGTTTCTGGTGAGACGACTTTAATATCCTCTTTCACTTGGATCGCCAGTTTTTCAAAATTGGGCTCATGCAATAACACTAATTTGTCGACGATTAAATCATCCTGCTGGCACAAGGCGATATTGGGACGCCACTTATCCCAGCGCTTGGCGTTACGCCCTCTTCTATCGAGATTAGTCCCCAAAATGCTGATGACAGTGGTTTTCATTACATGCTCCTACAGAATGTCATATATCTTATTTGATATAATACTATCATATTCGATACCCAAGTCGGTATTGAAATGTAATTGCTCTTAACAACCAATCTCTGCAATATTTTTTATATCCTATATTTTACAATGGGTTAGAAACGATTTATCACCAATCTTTAATTCTTGGCACGGCATTCGCTATATGTTTTCTATAAATTAACTTAACTATCAATTAATTTGGCAATCAATTAAGTTAAATTTAAATTTGTGCGAATAACGATTTTTCAAAAAGAAATAAAGAGAATAGAAATGGAAGCAAATACTAATAAAACCAACACCGCCAACTACGAAGTCATGGAATCAAGTGGCGTGCCTATTAAGTCTTGGACCAAAGGGGTGCCCTTTGAAGATAAGGCCAGACAACAATTAAAAAATATTGCTTCTCTGCCTTTTATCCATAAATGGGTTGCAGCGATGCCCGATGTTCATCTTGGTAAGGGAGCAACAATTGGAAGCGTTGTTCCGACATTGGGCGCGGTGATTCCAGCAGCCGTTGGAGTGGATATTGGATGCGGCATGATGGCAGTTAAGACATCAATGAATGCTAGCCAGCTTCCAGATAACTTGTTTGCGATCAGAACAGCAATTGAAGCAGCAGTTCCACATGGGCGTTCGGCTCATGCGAGACGAGGAAGAGATAAAGGTTCATGGAATGATTTACCGGTTGATGTTATTGGAGCATGGAAAAACCTATCGCCAGATTTTGATCGATTATGTGAAAAACACGCAGTGTTAAAGAATACTAACAACGTCGCTCATTTGGGAACGTTAGGAACTGGAAACCACTTTATCGAAATTTGTTTAGATGAGGCCGATCAAGTTTGGTTTATGTTACATAGCGGTTCAAGAGGTGTGGGAAATCGAATTGGTACTCACTTCATCGAACAGGCTAAAAAAGATATGCAGCGATGGCATATCAATTTACCTGATAGGGATTTGGCTTATTTGGCGGAAGGAAGCGACCATTTTAACGATTATGTTGAAGCCGTTGAATGGGCACAGAACTATGCTAGAACCAATCGTGAAGTGATGATGCAACGAGTTATTGGTGCGGTTAAATCAAGCCTAAGCTTTGACTTTGAAGCAAGTGTAAAAGCCGTGAATTGTCACCATAACTACATTTCACGAGAGCATCATTTTGGAAAGAATGTGATAGTCACTAGAAAAGGAGCCGTGAGAGCCAGGGAGGGTGAGATGGGGATTATTCCCGGAAGTATGGGAGCAAGATCCTTCATTGTTAGAGGGCTCGGAAACCAAGATAGCTTTTGTAGTTGTAGTCACGGTGCAGGACGAGTGATGTCCAGAACACAAGCGAAGAAAGTGGTTTCAATGGAAGAGCATTTGCAAGCAACCAAAGGAGTTGAATGTCGAAAAGACAAAGATGTCATCGATGAAACGCCTTCAGCTTATAAGGATATTGATAAGGTAATGGAAGCGCAGAGTGATTTGGTTGAGGTGGTGCATACCTTGAAGCAGGTTATATGTGTTAAGGGGTAGCAGCAATCCGGTTTTTCTACCTGATTGATGCTCGCTTTAAAATCAAAGGCGTTTCGCACCGCTGCGCTTGCATGCGAGTTACTTTTGACCAAATCCTCAAAAGTAACCAAAAAGGCTTCACGTTTAGACGAACTTGATTCGAATTTGCTTAATGTACATACCCAATTTCAGTGACGTAACTTGCTGGAGGTGAATTCAAAGGAAGGAGAGAACTCGCTGCGCTCAAGCAGCTCTCCTTCTTTTTTTTGAATTCATGAGTTTCATTATGTCGTTCGTAGGCACTGGGCGGAAGATAAATACCGGAGCTGGGAGCTGGGAGCTGGGAGCTGGGAAATGATGCCTTTCTGCCGAGTGCTTGTGAACGGTAATGTGAAACGAATGAATCAAAGAATAGGAAGAGAATTGTTTGAGCGCAGCGAGTTTTTCTCTTCCCTTTGATTCGCTCACAGCGAAGTTCCGCGATAAAAGTCATAGATGAGCTAGCGACAAGTAAAAAACTAGTTCACCGAAACGGAGGGCTCTTTTGCCTACTTTTGCAGCTCTTGGCAAAAGTAGGTCGCAGTCAGAGCGCAGCGCTGCGAAATAGGCACCTAAATAAGAAATAAAAATTAACGAGAATGAAATGAATAAGCAAAAAATCACTATTGATGGCAGCCAAGGCGAAGGCGGTGGACAAATCCTCCGCACTTCCCTCTCACTATCAATGTGCTTACAAACTCCCATTCGAATCGAGAACATTCGAGCAGGAAGAAAAAAACCAGGGCTACTCCGCCAGCACTTAACGTGCGTTAGGGCGGCCAAGGCGATTTGTGATGCGACGGTTGAAGGCGGTGAACTTAAATCAAGTTATATCGACTTCATTCCAGGGAAAATAAAAAGTGGAGAGTATCGATTTGCAATCGGTACGGCAGGTAGTACTAGTTTGGTTTTCCAAACTATCTTACCAGCATTACTGAAAGCTGAAGGCGAATCAACTGTCAGCTTTGAAGGTGGTACCCATAACATGCAAGCGCCTAGTTACGAATTTATAACTAAGAGCTTCAACAAAGCGATTAGAAATATTGGACATAAGGTTGAGTGTGAACTTGACCGATATGGCTTCTACCCTAATGGTGGTGGTCAATGGACAGCGTTCATTAAACCGAATAAGGAAACAAAAAGGTTAAAACTGTTAGATAGAGGTGATCTAGTGGCAAGGAACGCCACAACTTTTACTTCCAAAATTCCAATGACGGTAAGCCAAAGAGAGTTGAAGAAAGTTGTTCAAAAATTGAATTGGAGTTCAGCAGAACTTAAAGAGAAAGAAGTCGAGGCATTTGGTCCCGGCAACTTGATTTCTCTGAGTTTAGAATTTGAGAACACAACCGAGTTATTTGATGAAGTGGCTCAAAAAGGTATCACTGCCGAGAGAGTCGCGGGAAAGGCGATTAAAAACTTAAATCGATATCTGAGTTCAAAAGCCGTGGTTGGTGAGCACTTAGCCGATCAGTTGTTGCTCCCCATGGTTTTAAATAAGGGAGGTAGTTTTGTGACTCACGCCTTAAGCGAGCATGTAACTACCAATATAGCCGTGATTAATCGATTTATCGGCAACGCCATTAGCGTGACCGAGATTGATAAAGATAGCATGAAGATTGTGATCACCAGACTAAAGTCTTGAGGTTGCGAACTTCAAAAAGAATGTGAGAAGTCAGAATAGTTATTCTACTTTTCCAAAAGCGTTTAGGAAATAATGACAAATTTAGCAGCTCTGATTGCTGAGGATAAAAACTCAGATCAGTCTGGTGCAGAAGGCATACCTTTCTGTATACCAAGTTTGATTATTAATTCTAGACACCACTACTTTGTAGCTCATTTGGTAGAGCAATAGACATTTAATCTATTTGTAGTCGGTTCGATTCCGACCTAAGTAACCATCGACTGAAAATCGATATGCACGGAAAACCGAAAGGTTGAGGTTCGACTCCTCAGAGCAATACCCAGGGCTTCTGTGATAGAAGTGACGCTGTTAAACATGTTTTTTGATGTTTAGCCAAGGCGCTTTATCACCGCAATTAACCATCAATCACTATGGGTTAGATTGTAGCGAAGTTGGCTGATGACCAAAACTTGATTATTACGGATTAGTACTGACGTCTCTATTGCGGCAAAGGCATTAGCACTCGAAATAATCTAGTTAACAGTCCTCTCGGTCGACTTCCCTACTCTCTCAAATAGGGAATGCGAATTGATTGCAGGAAGCCCGACTAATAGAAGTAAAAAAGGAGAATGATAATGCTAGGAATGAAAATAATTAATGTCGCCGATAACGAACGCGTATTGGCCTTTAGAAAAAACAGATTTGAAAAAGTACTCGAACCAGGTCAACATCGAGTGTTTGATTTATCCGGAGCAGTGACCCTGTTTCGCTATGATATTACCAAGGCAGAATTGAATCACCACTTAGGTCGTTTCTTGATAACCGCTTACGGTGAGCACTTGGGCGAACAAGTTATTAGTTTTGATATTAAGGAAAACCAAGTTGGTGTCGTTTGTTTTGACGGTAAGCTGGTAGATATACTGGCGCCTAATACGTTTAAAATGTACTGGAATTTGGCCGTCAAAGTCGAAGTTAACATTGTTGATTTAGAAGATAGCTTTCAAGTTGATGGAAAATTGCTTGCTGCACTAGTTCGCAATAAAGCAAGTGCGATTTATAACGCTGGTGTGAGTGCAATCTACTACATCGAAGTTCCAGATAATCATGTTGGGCTTTTGAAAGTTAACGGCAAGCTTGAGAGTCTTTTGCAGCCAGGCAACTATGGATATTGGCGTTTCAATCGAAATATCGAGGTCACTCGATTGGATTGTCGCTTGCAAACCATGGAAGTCAGCGGTCAAGAAATACTGACCAAAGATCGAGTTAGTTTGCGTATTAATTTGTCTGCAAGCTACAGGATTGCTGATACTGAAAAAGTGGCTACCTTGCTAAAGAACCATTCTGAATTCTTGTACCGAGAGTTTCAACTAGCCTTAAGAGAAGTCGTTGGTACTCGAACACTTGATGCTATATTGCAAGATAAAGATATTGTGAATCAAGTAGTAGAAAACCAAATCAAGGAAAAAGCACTCACCTACGGACTAGAAGTATTGGATGTCGGGGTGAAAGACATTATCTTGCCAGGTGATATGAAGAGCATTTTAAATCAAGTGGTCGAAGCGCAAAAATGTGCCGAAGCTAACTTAATTAAACGTCGCGAAGAAACTCAGGCGACACGCTCCTTGCATAACACAGCAAAGGTAATGGAAGGCAACGCAACTCTAATGCGTCTAAAGGAATTGGAGGTATTGGAGCGAATTACTGGTAAGATTGACCAAATGACTGTTTACAATGGATTGGAGGGAGTTATGAAGGATATGGTTAAGATTGCTGGTGATGTTAGTAGGTAGATTGATTGGGGAAAGGGATTTCCAGCTTTCTTTTATTAAGGACGTTTCGCAGCGCTGCGCTCTGTCTGCGACATACTTTTGCCCTAAGCGGCTAAAGTATGCAAAAGCGCTTCACGTTAAGACGAACTTGATTTGAATTTGCTTAGAGTACATACCCAATTTCAATGACGGAACTTATGGAAAGCGAATTCAAAGGAAGGAGAGAACTCGCTGCGCTCAGGCAGCTCTCCTTCTGATCTTTGAATTCAAGAGTTTCAATGTGTCGTTCGTAGGCACTGGGCGAAGGTCAAAAGACGAAAAAGGAGCTAGGCGTTGTCCTGAGCGGAGTCGAAGGGAGCTAAATACTGTTGCACTTCTGCCTAGTGCTTTCGAACGGCAACGTGAAATGAATGAATCAAAGATTAGGAAGAGAATTGTTTGAGCATAGCGAGTTTTTCTCTTCCCTTTGGTTCACTCGCAGCAGAACTAAGTACTTAAAGTCATAATTGAACTAGCAGCAAATACCAACCTAGTTCGTTGAAACGTAAAGCGCTTTTGGTTACTTTTGAGGATTTGGTCAAAAGTAACTCGCATGCAAGCAAAGCGATGCGAAACGCTTTTTAATTTAGATTTATTAACATTAAAAAATAAAGATTAAGAAAATGGAAATCACATTTTTAGGAACCTCCTCCGGAGTCCCAACAAAATCCCGAAATGTCAGCGGTCTTGCATTAAAAAAACAAGACAGTAAATCATGGACCCTAATCGATTGTGGCGAAGGCACGCAACATCAACTATTGCATACAAAACTGTCTTTAAAAAACTTAAAGACAATATGCATTACTCATGTGCATGGTGACCATTGTTACGGATTACCGGGACTATTAGCAACTACTGCAATGACAGGTCGCACTGAACCATTAACTATTATTGCGCCAAAAGGTATCGAAGAATTCGTTACATCAACGTTTAAGCTAACCGATACACACTTAAATTACTCGATAGAGTTTATTTCTGTGGAGTCACTTGATTTATTTGATAAGGATAAAGAATTTAAAATCGAAGCGATTGAACTCTCTCATAGAGTGCCGAGTTTTGCTTATAGCTTCACCGAGCAAAACCGCTCTAGAAGATTGGATATTGATAAGTTACAAAAACTGGGTATTGAACGAGGCCCTTTATGGGGTCAGCTTCAAAGTGGTCAGTCAATTACGCTAGACAACGGACAAGAAATCCAAGCAGCCGATTGCTATTTACCATTAGAGAAAGCGAGAAAGATAATTATCGGTGGTGATAATGATACCCCAGACCTTTTAGCGCAGGCGGCAAAAGAAGCCGACCTATTGGTTCATGAATCTACCTATACTAGCGCTGTTTCAGAAAAAGTAGGTCCGGGCCCGCAACACAGTTGCGCTAAGAGAGTTGCGCAGTTTGCTGAGCATTCAAGGGTTAAGAATTTGATTCTTACTCACTTTAGCGCACGCTATCAGCCGGACAGTGATAAAACCGATTCTATTGACGAGGTTGAAAATGAAGCTAAGCAATATTTTAAGGGTAACCTTTGGTTGGCGAATGATTTAGATGTTTTTAGCCTAAACAAAGCTAGCAATACGGAAAAATTGTAATGAGATTAGTAAGCAAAGCTAAGAATTTTGTATTGATTCCGGAGAAATCTAGTAACGCAATAGTAATTAGAAGAGGACCAGCAAAACATGTCGGTATTTTTTCTTGGAATCTAAAGACAAGTGAGATTAAGGTATCCCAATGGGTGAAAGGTAGAGTTTATGAATACTATTCAGACGTAAGCGCGGATGGCAAACTATTCATGTACTCTGCCAATAAAGGACCAACTTCTTATACAGTTATCTCAAAGGCTCCATGGCTAAAAGCTTTATCTTTATGGAAAAATGTTGGTGGATGTGGTGGTGGACTATTAGTTAACAATAGAAATTACATCCTTTTTGATGGCTCAGAGTCGTATCGGGAGTTTCATACATCAAATCTAACCGGTATGGAATCAGATAAGAACTTACGTAGTTCAGGTATTTACCCCGAAAGACTAAGCCGTTTCGACTGGGAGCTTGTCGAAGAAACAAAAGAGCTCTCAATATTTAGAAAACAGCTGGGAAGAACTAGCTTCATAGAAAAGTTGTGGCATAAGTGGCAACTCTCATCAGGCTCTAATAAACCATCACTTTGGGAGAGCCATAGACTTACCCTAGATGGGGTTACAACAGATATGGAAGACTGGGAATGGAGTGAAGTCTATAAATCAAAAATACTTTGGTCTGAAAATGGCTGTCTTTATGAAAAATCGATTAAAGATTTCAGAACAACTAACAAGCCAAAACTAATTTACGATTTTAACAATGAGAAAATACAAGAACTAGTCGCGCCCTATTAAAGACCTAGCTCTAGATGGAAAAACAATGGGCAGCTTATTACCAAAAGAAATAGAAAAAGAAATTCAACGAAGAATCGATACTGCGGAACAAGAACACAATGTTTAAGTCCTATTGCGGATGGCAGGTTTCATGTCGCGCGCTATTAATGTTCATTATTTTCTAAATTAGAAGTGTTGGAATTAGAAGCTCGGATCAAACGATTGCCTTCCTTTGTTTTCCCGTTCCAGTCATAATCCACCACGGCTTTGGGTTGTATCTTGTGACACTTAAGATGAGTTAAATGTAGGTCGGTGTTGAGCTTGTAGCGATACCCGACAATACACTATCTGACAGCTACAATGATCTTTGATTCAACCACCGTATCGGGTTACTGTACCCAGCGTAGCGTTGTGGGTATTCCTTCGTCTACACCGACCTACTTGCACCCAAAATCCCCTAGATAAACCTGAGTCCTAGAGCAAATACATTTCATTCTCCCATTAAACTAACGATTCACAGTTTTGCTTAGACTCTTACAACCACCTAGTACCAATACTCACGAGTCTTAATCTTATTAAGCCGTTTCAATGCTTCATTTTGTAGTGTTCGCTTATCTTGCTTAATATGACATGTACGACTGTTGTTAGCCCATTTATGTTCGAAAGACTTTAACAAACATTCATCAGGAAATTTTTTCCAGTTACCCCTTGTTACACACGCCACCTGATGTTCCACTAAGTCAAAATCATCAAGGTCGCCCCGTAGTACACTTTGTACTTTTCTTCGGTAAGCGCGTAAATTCGTAGCTTTATTCTTTCGAATTGACGTCCTTGAACTTTTATCGTTATACCCATAACAGTTTGTCGTTTGGTAAATGTAGTCCCTTATCTTCTTTTCTTGAGGTGTAACTCTTCTAGTTTTCATTTCGCCGCTCCTCATTAGCAGTTACGCTTTGAAAATTGATTCCTTTAAATATCCTCTTCGCGTTACCTCTCTCAATAGAATGATGTGACTTATGCCGGTTCCCTTTTTCTGCTTGTTCCACTTGGTTTTGACTTTCGGCCAATTTCATTTCAATCAGAGCTTTCGCCAAGCGCTTGTTCATATGCTGACTTCGCTCTGATTGAACCTTCACCGATATTCCGGTTTCAAGGTGAATAGCTCTAACAGCTGAACTTGTCTTGTTAGCATGTTGCCCACCTGGTCCAGATGAACGACAGGCTTCATAGGTGATCGCCTTAGAAAAACTCGTCTCGGCATGTTCACTAAAACATCCAGTAAAGAACCAGTTCTTTCTTTTGTGTTTCAGCCGATAAGGACTTTGGCAAATCCATTGCATAGTGCCACACCATTTCTCTGCTAACCTTAAAGAGTTTTCACCTTCTAGCCGATACAAAACCGACTTAACTGTACCTCGGAGTGGGCCATTTACCCCTTCAATAAGGCAAAGATTAACCTTTAACTCTTTCGCCTCTTTCTCAAGTAGCACCATCGCTTTGCTAACGGCTAAGCAACACTCAGCCGGACCTTGGCCTGCGGAAAGTTGTAATAAAATCATTAGCAACCTCCATTGGTTTTATAAGTTAAAACCGGCTTAAATCGAGCGACTAAATCAATCAACCCAGCATCCTGCATAGCATCAATCACAGAAGATATTGACTTGTAAGCCTCTGGCGCTTCTTCATAAATCAATGCCTTATTTTTGCAGATCACTCTGCTGCCTAGCGCTGTTTTTTCAAGATCAGCTTTTCGATATCGCTTTGACAAACGATCTTTGCATTCAGTGCGCATCCACTTTCGTCCCGCACCATGAGCTAAAGAAAATATACTTTCAAAGTTTACCTCAGGGTCAGCATTCGGCTTCACTAGGTAACTGTAATCACCTCTCGAACCTGGGATCATCACTAGTCCACAATCTGCCGGAGTCGCACCTTTACGATGAATCCAGTGCGATTGATTATCGATGCTCTTTTCCGTCACTAAGTTATGGTTAACATCCAAAACCTGATTTCCTTTAGCATGCAAAGTCTCTAGCATTCGCATTGCGATTAACTCTCGATTAAGCTCCGCGAATTTAATAGCTTTGTCATGCTTCTGGATATACTGGTTGAATTCATCGCTAGCAACATCCAACCCAGCGTGACCAAAACGATCAACGTGCGCTCTTAAAACACGTTCACCTAAACCTCTGGAACCACTGTGAACTAACAACACTAGATGGTTCTGACCGATTCCCAATTCACCTACTAAGGCTTCATCAATCACTTGCTCAAGCTGCTGTAACTCAGCAAAATGATTCCCTCCCCCTATTGTCCCGAGCGCTCTTTCAAATCCGTTGGGTGACAACGCTTTTTCTTGATATCTTTCAAAGATAAAGTCTTGCCAGTCTGATGTTACCGGCTCATCAATACTTGCAAGACGTTTCTCAAATTTATCAAGGTTCGCCTTTCTAACTTTAATATCAGTGGCCCATAAAGCCATACCGCAACCTATATCATTCCCGATAAGCGCGGGGTAAATTTTATTTTTCGTTAAAAAAACAGCGCCTATTGGATATCCTCTTCCTGGATGTAAATCCGGCATACCTGCCGCCTTAACAACCCCTTCTAACTCTGCGGTTTTTTGTAATTGTTGGATCGCTTTACCTTCGATCCAGGTGTCTGCATTGGCGACTAAATTAACGCTCGCAGACAATGTTTGGATATTAAATCCATTGTGATTGCCCATAGTTCAATCCCTAAATTAATAGCTATAAAATTAATAGTTTAAAAACTATAATTGGAATGAGCAGGCCTAATTAGAAAAATAATTTAGGCTTTATGGGTAAGCAGAAAAAGCTTGAGTAAAAGCGAAATTACTTTTGAAGTGGCCTGCAAAAGATATTATTTAAATTCATTTTTTAATCTCCTTTGCGGTTGTTTACGTGTGATAGAAAAATATGACTAACGTCAAGTTGGCGCGAAGTTTAATCAATCGATTACATAATTGCAACTACAAATTTAGCACAGGTTAATTTTGATTACTCTGAAAGCCTACCCATTAAGATAGGCTTTCAGATACTTTCCTCAGATCTTATGTAGACAAATTAGGATTTCCAAATAACTCTACGTAACTACTCCATAGTTCATGAAAACGTCTATTAGCGTAACTTTCTGCAAACGGCTCCCCTCCTCTAATGATATTTTTCTTCTTACTTCTTAGCTTATCAACATGATGACCAAGTTCGTGAAGAAAAATATGCATTAAGGTAAATGCCTTTGCTTGCTGAAGAGTAAAATAGCATGTCCAAATAATCTCTGGCTCTGTCTGATGTTCTTCGATGTTACTTTCATCAGCATTGCTTTCTTTAGAGGTTTCATTCTCTCGCTCTTTCTCGCTCTTCTCGCAAAGTACTCCTAGACTATCGAGAATCCATTTGTGCTCCTGATAATAGGACTCACTATGTTCTACCCATAGATCTTTCGGCCATGCGCAGAGCCAGATTACACCGGTCCCTTCATTTTCAAAGTGCCTATAGTATCCATCAGTATATTCGTCCTCTTGATCTAGAAATATCGACTCTATACCTTCGGAAACTTTTTCCCAATCTGGAATAATATCCGTAAAGTCGTGAATTTCTTTTTTGCTAACGACATGAATATACCCTCTACTCGGCCGAACTCTATCAACTACATAGCCTAGTCTTGCAGTTTTAGTATGGTTATTTTTTCTTTGTACATGCCCACCAATTACTTTGGGTGAGGTTTTTCTATTGTATGTTGGTCTCATAATATTTTCCTTTTTCCACAAACAGGCACGCAGTACTTTTGCACCGCGTTCTTTTGGTTAGTTTGGTTTATTCCCTATAATAATAGTCACGAACGGCACCATCATATCGGCCGGAGCTCAAACAACAGTGCTTGAAATCTTCGACCCGATAAACATGGGCATGGATCATTCCTACCTAGCTTTTCATAAAGCTCTTTGTTTCCGTGTACAACTCGATCGCCACGTTTAACTTGAGTTTCAGAAGGGAATCCTTTTCGACGTTTACTAGTCCTTTCGAAAAAAGAAATGTTGATTTGATTTATTAAAACGCATGATGCACCTCCAAACCTTTCGGCTTTGGCCTACAAGGTTAGATTGAATCTTTTATTAACTAGTGAATAGCTTTCAAACAGCTTAAAGCCTCGCACTTAATTCAAAGCGATACGATTAGGGCTAATTATTAGCTATACGACTAACGGTTGTATTTTTTGCTGGCTTATTTTCGATTAATACACAAGCCAATAAGAAGAGTGTTAAGACTCGAAGAAAACCCAGCAAAAGATTTGATTATAAAACATAGTTTTTTCTCCTTTGCTTTAAATGAATGGGTGACTATATTTTTTATAGTCGCGGGAAGTCTAATTGCAAAAGCAAAGAAAATCAAGCTCTTCTAAAAACAATTGGATGGAGCCAATGCGATTTCAATGACTACTTATTTCTTTGCTCGAAATAATCTTCTTAAACTATAGAATATTGTAAAAATACTCAACATTAACCAAACACCACCCCATAACATAGTGGTGCCTCCAAACTCCTGCGCCAACATGAACGCATCGGATGGCAAGTATGAACGCTGAATAGTATCGCTATAAATATCTAACGGCACATACATCATGCTGGTTAAGCCAATGACTCTAAGTAAGAAGTCGTTAACTTTGATCGATAAGTATTTTGACGATAGCAACATGGCGACACCAGTTGAAATTCCGAATAACATAGCGAATGTGTTACTAGCAAATAACAGAGTAATAACGAGCAGCAATACACCTAATCCGCCCATCAAAAGCCGGTCTTTATGAGAGGAAACAGCAATATAAAAGATAGCCACTCCCCATAACAGCGAGCCTAAATATCCAGCGGTTAATGTGATAAAGCGATTGCCTCCAGCGGACACTACATGTCCCCCGGCTTGAGGGACTAATTCAAACGCCAGAATTTTTCCGCCAGTGAGTAACGTCGCTATGCCATGAGAGGACTCATGGAAAAACACGACAAGGATTTTAAGTGGATAAGCAACCAAGGTATTCCATAGAAAGAATACCGCAATAAGAATCAATAGGGTCGTATAAATATCAAAGAATCGTTTTGATTTTACAAATTGTCGCAGGCTCAAGTTCTAATTAATCCACTTCAAATTTTAGTTCGAGTCAAAATTTCGTAGCGAACTAAAAAACATACCGGCACCGCCAGCCATCAACACAATGATCACCAGTATATCGAAAGCTGACATAGGCATGATTGTCATTCTAATATTAACGATGATTCCTGCTATTAGAGCCAATACACTTAATCCGCTTAACAACCAACCAAAAATATTCTTACTATTCCAGAAGATCATAAAGATGCCGATAAAAAATGGGATCAAAATCATACCACCGGTAACCGCAAAGCCACCTCCCATACTGTAGAGGTTAGTTCCCATACCAAAACCGCGAGAAAAAGCCCCTGTAGACACCATGACTTTACTTAGAAATAGATATCCGCCAACGCACATTAGAGCCAGGCCAATTAGATAGCGCCCTATTCCGCCATTTGTGCCACCTGCACCGTTAGGTTTATTCATTAATTCTCCCCAATTCTCCATTTATATTTACTATTCCAAAGCTTCTGATTTTTCGAACCTATTGTTCAATAGCCAATAAACCAACTATCAAAATCAACTTACATAACGATCTTAAACTGTTGAAATTCCGATAAATATTAGATTACAGAGTCTATATATTCTATGCCAGTTAAGCAATTAGTTCGTTCCAAAGCCATCATCAACAAATAGCTAACTTGAAAAATGCCACCAGTCTATTAATTGCCAAAAAAATATCAATGAACGTGTAATAATCTAGGAATCTGGCCACTAACCCTTAGAAATCTTTATAAAACTGGAGTTAATACCTTGTATGGGTGCTGATTTTTATATCAATAAAATTCTGCCTTACGCTGGAATAATCATAAAAATTTGTCGCGCGTATACTAATTCACAAGACGATTTTGAAAACTATTACCAGGAAGTTTGTTTGCAGATATGGCGAAGTAGGCACAATTTTTCTGGTCAGTCGGAATGGTCAACGTGGCTTTACCGAGTATCGCTAAACGTTTGTTTGACCTACCTTAAGAAGAGTAAAAACGACCCGCATAAGTTCGCTTCAGACAGTTTACCTGAAGAAGTTATGGAAGATTCCCAAGGGTTTGATGACGAGTCAATTAATCGACTCTATGCGGGTATTAAAAAGCTCTCAGAGATAGATAGAGCAGTAATACTTCTCTATTTGGAAGAGCACAGCTATCAGGAGATAGCAACAATAATAGGTACCAATCAAAACAATATAGGCGTTCGTATAAAGCGAATCAAAGATCGCCTATCGAAAATTTTAAATGTCGAGGAAAATAGCTAATGACTAAGTCTATAGAATCAATCTGGAAAGAGGGGTTTATTGAAAACGATTCACTGGTAGCTCCTAAAATTAATGACCTTTACAACCAGAAGTCTAAAAACTTGATTGATAGGTTTCACTATATGTTTTCTATCAACCGAAAGGCGATTATTATTGGCATTGGGGTCATTCTAGTTTTGTCACTGATATTTGGATTGCCTTATTTAGGAAGTTTTATTAGTGTTTTGTTGGCTGGCCTTGTATTAATCGGAAACAGGGGCTCGAAACAACTGGATAAACTAGATAAAACAACCAATAGTTATGAGTACTTAAAAGGCTTTTCCGCCTGGCGCGATGAGATGATAGCTACTTTCTGTAAGGTCTTCTCCTATTTCTATTCATTGTTGTTTATGGGACTTGCAATTCGATTTCTTTACTCAGAAGATGCTCGGTCGATCATAAACGCTATTGTTCTAGAGTCACCAAACACCACACTAATTTTCGGTTTACCTTGGTATATTGCCAGCGCTTTTTTGGTTATCACAGGTGTTTTTTATAACTTTGGGAGTTATTTGTACAAGATAGATGTTGACCTAGTATACGGCTCATCTTTTAAGAAACTTGATGAGTTAGTATTAGAAATGGAAAGTTTAAGAAATTAATGATGGCGTTGAGCTATGAAGCGATAGCGAAAGGTCGCTTCATAACTTACAAAGTACGCATACCTAGCTAGAGTTTTAGAGTACGGTGGTTCTAATTATTATAAGTCAGCTCAACCACCTCTTTTCTTGCGGCAATTTTTACTGATAATAATAAATTATCATGGTTAACGTCTGTGATGTAATCAATATCATTGGGAAGCTTGCCGAGTACTTCATAAGCATCGCTCTGCAAGTTATAAGACCAAAGCTGAAGCCCCTCATTAATTCCGTAGATAGTCTTATTGTTGATAACAAAACGTCGTTCGCTTCCTTGAAACTCTAATTTTTCAATCAATTGATCTTCGGCTGGTCCAGGCTTCCAAAATCTATCGTTACTGTCAGTATAAATCAGTTGTCCAACATCTGTGGTTCGTGCCCAATTTACTTGTTTATCTGTAATTAGAGTATACTCAGAATTATCTAAATTTAATTCAACCAGTTTCGAAACTCCTTTAATACGCGCCAAGACTAATGCCGTGTTAGCTAAGCTGTCCCATTGATAGAGCTGCAATACTGGAAGGTCAAAGTCTATTGCTTTTGAATTCGAGTCTAAAAATACCTGAACAAGTTCTTTATCCACATTGACCAAGAGACTCTTTCCATCTGCAGCCCAATCCATACCGAATATGGAAGTATCCACTGGAAAATTCGAAATCGGTCTTGCATTAGAACCACTAGATATCCAAACTTGATCTTCACCACTACGTTCCGATTTAAATGCGATTAACTCGCCATTAGGTTGAAACTGACCATTATCTTCTCCCTGATTAGAACGTTCTAAAATTGAAAGCTCTAGGACCGATTTGTCGACATTTGAATTAATACTCTCGTCGTTGTTCATTGCCACCAGGCTGGCAAGCGGAATGGTCCCAATATCACTATCGTAATGTCCTTTAATAGCGAGCATTCGTTTTTCCGTAGGATGAAACTTTGGAGACCCCATTGGTTCATCAAGAGGAATACTGATATTGGATACTTTGCCATCGAATGACAAGGTAAAAAGCTGTCTCCCTGTACTAAAAATTAGCTGCTCTCGATTCGGCATAAAATTAGGGTAGATCGATTTGAACTTTGCGATCTCGGGTAGTCGCTGCAACTCATTACTTGATAGAATTTGCCCACTAGAATTAAGTATTTCAATATAAGTTAATCCATCGGCATGGATACTAGTTAAAGCAAAAAGATCATCTTTAGCCGAATACTCATAGTCCAATAAAATGCCATCCTCAATCTCGTAGATCACATCGGTCTTATTATCCTTAATAGAATAGATAACCAACTTCCAGCGGTCTGTCTGCTTTTGAAATAAACTAATGTCATTATTGTTTAGCCATTTAGGATTACGTATTCTTGAATTTTTACACTCAAGTAACTCTTCGGCGGACTGAGGCGATTGTAACGCTTTATTAAAGTCTAAACTCATTAGCTTGTAGCATGTTTTCTGTGTTATCGGCTGATTACAGTTTCCAGATTGGACGAAAACTAGCTTGTTGCCATCTTTGGAAAAGCTATGGCTCCCGTATGAATCATAACGATTGGTTAATTGTATTTCTTCTTGGGTATCAATATTTTTCGCCCAAATGTTGTTGAGGCAAAATTCTTCAGAATATCGATGGAAGACCACATATTGGCCATCAGGTGAGTAAATACTCGCTAATTCTTTATTATCTGAATTAGTTAGTGAGCGAATCTCTCCAATAGTTAATACTGGAGGGTGTTTTGGTGAAAATACCGCGGTTGCAATTAATCCAACAATAGCGAAACCTAAAAAATACCAAACTAGCTTGAAATTACTCTTCCTCTGAACACCGCCTTCTTTGACGGCATCTAGCGATTGCGTGCTTGCCTGTGCTTGACTCCCTGCCTCAGGTAAGGTTGAGTCTTTGTTTAGGCGCGACTCTGTAATAATAAAAGACTCTGGCTCACTATCAGATGCTTGGTTTGTGTTCTCTTGCCATCGAACTTCAACTTCCAAGCTGTAACCCTGTTTAGCGTGAGTCTTGATATAGGACTGATACTGACTATCTTCACCTAACGCTTTTCTTAGTTGAGCAATGCTTCTTTGTAAGGTATTGGGTGTTACTACCGTATCAGGCCAAACTTCGGACAATATCTGATCATGACTTACCACGCTGTTGGCATTCTTTGCCAAACAGGTCAAAACCGCCAAAGCTTTTGGTGGAATCGTTTTGGAGTCCATTTTTTGAGTAATCTGATTTCGAGTTAAATCGACGAAAAAATCGCCTACCCAGTATTTTGCAGCCATAGCTTTGTTATCCAAGATATAAATTGGCGACAAAAGTCACCCACAACCAGCGAAGTCATACTAGCACAAAGTTGAAAACACTCTAAGTCCAAGATTGTAACCATTTGATAATTATCACTAAATTGTTCTTTCAGTCCAACGTCATTTAAAAATCAGGTGGACGTCAGGCATTCTATTCTGGATTCAATTAAGTTAGGCATCAACTTAACTCCAATGATAACAATCGCATTGGATTCAACAATTTAGAGGTAATTAGACCAATGAGAGTTAGCGCGATTCTAACAAGTTTTCTTATAGCTTGGCTTTCCAATTCAGCAGTCCAAGCTGGAGAAATAACCAAGCTCGCCTTACCAAAGATACAAGTAGAGCCCATCAAAGACAGCCAATCCAACAAGCAATACGAGTTATATATAAAACTGCCGGAAAACTATTCCAAGCACCAAGATAAGACCTTTCCTGTGATTTATTTTACCGATGCCATTTGGCATGTGGAGCTACTTTCAGGTGCGACAAAATTTATGATGGAAGATGTTATTTTGGTCGGAGTCTCTTGGCAGAAAGATATACCTGAGGATCTAAAGCAAGAATATGGCGCTCATTTCAGTCGATATGGCGATTACTCATTCAAGAAGCGCACTAATCCAAAACACCCTAAAATAAAGTTTGGCCAAGCAAATAGCCACTTACGCTTTATTCGAGAGGATGTTTTTAAGTACGTCGAAAGCAACTATCGAACCCAGCCGAATAATCGAACCTACTTCGGTTTTTCTGCCGGCGGTCTTTTTGGTACTTATGCGCTTATGGCTCAACCCGAATCCTTTAAGAATTATATTCTCGGAAGTCCAAGCGTTCGAGGCGATGTGGCCGACCTGTTTGCACTAGAGAGCTCAAAACTGAAGACTAAAGAATTAGCCATCAACGTTTTTATTTCTTATGGCGAGTTAGAGACAAAAATGATTCCACATGTCGAAGAGTTTATTAGTACTTTAAAAAATAACCAATACCACGGCATATCTTCAATAAAGCACTCTGTTATTAAGTCGTCAGGCCATAGTGACTCCTTCCCTCAGGTAGGTGTTGAGAGTGTGAAATGGCTGTCGAACATGCAGCCGAAGGAAAAAGAATAATAAAACTGATTTCTAGATCAGCAAAACAAACCATTAATTTAACCATTATTGTAAATAGCCAAAAGGAAAACCAATGAGAATTTCTTTCAAACTACCGTCTAACTTAAAGTCTGGAGCTCTAGTTACCGCGGCTCTATTTGGTTGTCTTACTAATTTTGTCATAGCTGGTGATAAAGCCAATAGTAGACTCGCACCTGAGGCCACAGCTGCAGAAGCGAAACTCGAATTCCGAGATATCTCACGTCTCGAACGAGCTTTCATTGATACTGCTCCGGCAAAGAGAAAAGACAAAATTCAGGTGGGGAAACTATCTGCTGATGGTCGCGAGACCGATTCAATTGTTAAGCTGGCAAAAGAAATCGCCGATAAAAAACACGGTAAATACGACAGTCTACTGATTGCCCACAAAGACAAACTAATATTTGAATCCTATTACTTACGCGGCCGCATCAATTTACCCCACCCGCAAGCATCAGCGGTAAAAGCTTACACTAGTTTGGCTGTAGGTCGCGCCATTCAGTTGGGCTATTTAAGCATGGCTGATTTGAACAAACCTTTGGTCAGTTTTCTAAAAGACTTAGATCCAACCAAGTTTACTGACGGCGCTGAAAAAATCACTTTGCATAAAGCGCTAACCATGCACGGTGGGCTTAGCGTGAATCGCGAGGAGTGGGAAGCGCTCGAGAAAGAAACACCCGAAGTGTTAAAAGGCCAGGGTCTTGTTCAAACCCTTCTTGAAAAAAGTAAACCGATTACCGCTGAGTCCCAAACTTATATGTATGGTAATTATAATCCAATGTTGGTGATGACCGTTATCGACGCGGTTGTGCCCGGCACCGCTCGAGATTTCATAAAAAATGAAATTCTCGACAAATTAAATATTAGCAATTATAGCTGGGATACCCACATTAGTGGTTTACCACAGGCCGGTTGGATGGTTAGCCTCACTTCTCGCGACATGCTGAAATTAGGTAGTGTTGTTCTCAACAATGGTCAGTGGAATGGCGAACAACTTGTTTCTTCAGAGTATCTTGCCAAGGCAACAAGCGGTCTAGTTAAACCTACCGAAGACTGGATGCCTCAAAGCTATCGCTATGGTTATTTCTGGTATCAAGCGCCTTTAGCCGTTGGCAATGAAAACTATAACGCAACCTTTGCTTGGGGCGGTGGTGGACAAAGAGTCATCGTCATTGCAGAGCTTGATTTGACCATTGTCATTACCGCCCATGACAGAGAAGATAAAATCATGACTCAGATTGAAAATGCCGTTCTACCAGTCTTTGCCAAATAGAGAGAGAAACATGAAAATATCTTTTATTTCGATAATTTTATTACTTGCCTCACTAGCCATGAGTGGCAAAGTTGATAGTCAAAACAAATTAACCAACCATACAGGCCCTTACCTTGGACAAGAACCTCCAGGTTTAACACCCAAAGTGTTTGCACCTGGAATTATTTCAACAAAAGGATGGGAATACGGCGTCGTTTTTGCTCCTAGCTTAAAAGAAATATATTGGGTCAGGGAAGTTAATGTCGAAACAAAACCCAAGCAGGAAATGGTAATTTTTGAAAGTGAAAATAATCAATGGCGTGAGCGCGTTATTGGTCCAAGGAAGGGAACTCCGACTCTATCGCCAGATGGCAATACCATGTATTTTGGCCGAAGTTATAAAGAGCGAACAGAAGCCGGCTGGTCTGAACCAAAGCGATTGGGTCCGGACTTCGAGGATATACGCATCATGCGAGTAACTGCATCAACTAACGGCACTTACGTATTGGATGAAGCAGAGGATAATAGTGTTCTTCGTATTTCTCGACTGATAAATGGCGTCAGGCAAGCACCTGAACCGCTACCGAAAGAAATCAATACCGGCGAATTTAATGCCCATCCTTTTATAGCACCAGACGAGAGCTACATAATCTGGGATGGACAAAGAAATAGCGCTGAAAGAAATGCTGACCTATTTATCAGCTTTAGAAAGAAAGACGGAGCTTGGGGTGAGGCTATCAAGATGGGTAATGATATAAATACGCCCGCATCTGAGTTTGCCGCCCAGGTTACACCTGATGGAAAATATCTTTTCTTTAATCGAAATGTTGGAAAAGACAACGTCGACACTTTTTGGGTAGACGCAAAGGTTATTGAGAAACTTAGACCCAAAAACTAAACTATTTTATGCTGAGGAATTATTGGAGCTCTTAGTTGAGTCAGCGAAATGATTGAAATGGTTAACCTAGGTTAACCATTTATTTTTGCCCTCATGTTATTTGAAAAACCTTTCACCAAAAACTCCATTTGATCGGCTAATATATTTCTATTGGCCAAGGCCAAATACTCAGAAATATTAGGTCGGAATGGAACGGCTAATAAGCTCATGTGAGCTTCTTCCGGTGTACGACAACCCTTAAAATTATTACAAGGTTTACATGCCGCGACACAATTGGTCCAAGTGTTTTTTCCTCCTCGAGCCTGCGGAATAACATGATCACGAGTTAGCTCTGAACGACTAAAAGGCTTTCCGCAATACATGCACAAATGCTCATCTCGCTGGAATAGCGCGTAGTTGCTTAAGGCTGGCACCCGACTATGTCGTTGATGGATTTGACCATCAGTAGCGATGACCGAAGCGATATCAAGAAAAGAGCGTTTTCCAGTCAGTCTCGAATGGCCACCATTAAGACGTGCAGCAGTTTCACCAAATGTCCACAACACTTGGTCTTTAGAGTACAAACAAGCCGCGGACTCAAAGTTAATCCACTCCATCGCTTGTCCAGCTTTGTTTAGTCGCAAGATCTGAGCTTGCATGATTTCTCTCCTTGTTAAAGTTAAGTATAGCAAATTAGTTTTCGCGTTGAGTTTTATGTAAAAGAAACATCCATGTACAGCAGATTTCCCTATCAGAATCCCATTGCGGGATTCAGAAAAAAGTCCTAACTTACGTTAGAAAATTAAATTACGAATAGTACCGACTTCTAAACTGATAGAGATGATTAACCGATTTAATTCCTCGCTCCATTCGCTTTTTTGCAGGAACATTCGCAGAGTGAACTTTAATATTTGGTGGCACCAAACCGTAGTCAACAACCGCTTTTTCCAACCAAGTAATTACATCGTATCCAGTCCCTCGTTTGTCATCTCCTAGATCGTGATCTAAGCTGACATCCGTGACTGCACCAGTCATCAAAAGCTCAATCATTTCCTGTGGCCAGCGCACTAACTTCCATCCTGCTGGAGCAGGACGAACATCGTCTAAATATAGTTTCATGGTTTATCCTCCTTAAGGCATGAAGTTTTAGTTTAGTATTTGGCAGCTCTGGCTGGGTTCGAACCAACGATGCAAGAATCAAAATCTTGAGTGTTACCAATTACACTACAGAGCTAAATACCGAGTACGGACTTTCACCGTCAAAAAGTATCATCACACCTCGGTTCGTGATGTTGGAATGTTTGGTGGGCCGCCCGAGATTCGAACTCGGAACCTTCCGGTTAAAAGCCGGATGCTGCTACCAATTGAGCTAGCAACCCAAAACTAAAAACGATCGAGTCGGACTTTCACCGTGATGGGTCTGTAGGGTAAAGCCTCGATCAACTTCACCATCGCAATGCCGATCGACTATAAAAATCGGACCTAGCGGGCATACAAGGACTCGAACCTTGATCAACCGGTTAACAACCGGTCGCTCTACCTTTGAGCTATACACCCTGAACTATTTGGTCTGGGATGAAGGATTACTCAGACCGTCCATGGTCTTCACACTAAAGTGCCATCGTCATTCTTCCGATGTTCGGCATCGTTCCTACGATGCTCGTTGAACCTTCGACATCTCCAATCCAAGCGGAGGACTCTGACCAGGCTGAGCTAATCCCAGATAAATTTGGTAGCAATGACTGGATTCGAACTAGTGCTCGCCCCCGTGTGAAGTCGCGCGACCGACATGGATGTCGGAAGTGCAGGTATTGCAGGAGCAAATACCTGCCTCTACCCGCTGAGCTACATTGCTTTAAAAATTTGGAGCAGATCTCGAGATTCGAACTCGAACTTTTTGGTTGGAAGCCAAACGTGCTGCCGTTAACACTACACCTGCTTTGGTGGATGACCCTGGAGTCGAACCAGGTATGCCAGAAGCCTCGGGGTTACAATCCGATTGAGATCCACATCTCCTGCCATCCTTTTATAAAACTTACAAGCATCGTACAGACTGCTCGTATTTTTGCGAAAACCAATTTGTTAAAGAACGTCGCCTACTATTCGGGCATAAAAACTCAAGAGAAGCTTATTCGTAACTATCAAGTAAAAAATTTATTGAGCTAAATTGGCGCACCTCGAGCCCTTGTTCAACACTAATGATTTCCAGTACCAATTAAGAAACAGTCCGCTCATTCGAGATGCAAGTCGCCTTTTTTCTAATCATCATTGGGGTGACCAATCGGGTTCGAACCGATGTCTTTCGAGATCACAACTCGAAGCTTTACCAACTAAGCTATGGCCACACCAATAATGACTAATATTTTTCTTGCAGATTTGATTGTTCGAAAATACCGCACCGCCATCCATGGCTCCTTGCGGAATACCGTCCATCCATGGACATAAAAAAACCGCAAGTTTTTAGGCTTGCGGCTTTAAAGAATGCAGGTATGAATTGAATTCTTCTTATCCGGAAGCCTGCGCTTCCAAATAAGGAAGCGAGTTAATTTAATATTGAATGATGTTTACCTATCTTTGATCCGCTTAATGGACTACTCAATAAACAGAGCACAGACTGGCGAGAGAACTGTTGCTCTCTTCCGTCTTTAATTAGTGTCTCTATTTGATAATTCATTGCTTTAATTTCTCTTCTCAAGTTTTTGTTTATTAATTAGTGTTTCTGATATGCCGAGTATTAAATACTTTCAAACGCCACTCTGTCAACACTATTCTCTAATTATTTTATATATTTTTCAATAGGTTACTGAAATTCAAATTGAGTCTAACCCTTCACCTAATATTCAGTGAATTCCTTTAATATTATTTGAAACAGACCCATTCAATTCCAAACTAGCTACCTTAATATTCGATATTTTTTCGTCAAATTTTTTCCTTAAATTACTTTGTTGTTTTTAATTTTTGTAAATTCTTTAATCCCTAGACATAACAGAAAACTGCTCCTGCATTTTCTGAATACCGTCCATCCTTGGACATAACAGAAAACTGCTCCTGCATTTTCTGAATACGACCTACATGGATGTAGGAAGTGCAGTTTTTGTCTGGAACAAAAAACTGCCCGCCCATCCTTGGACATAAAAAAACGCCGGTGCTTTTCAGCTTCCGGCGTTTTAAATAATTTAGATTGTTTAGAACAATCTATTAATTTTAAACTTTAGAAGCTTACACTTCCAAAGTTGGAAGTGTTTCTACAATAAATGGCTACCTATACTCAAACTGTTCTTGTTATTTTCACAAGAATAGATCGGCACAACTCCCCCAACAGAGAGACTCTCTGTTTGCAGACAAATGCGCTGTTGTTTAGTCGAGTTATTGAACAATTTTTTGGTACCATTAATTAATTTCAGGCACATTCTAATTTCAGAAGACGAATTATGCAAGCTTCGCTAAATACCCTTTGGAAGTAAGTGTCCTTAGATATGATATGGAAATCACAGCTTGCTTTGGTTTGAGTTTGTAACGAAACGTCCCCATATAGAGTCATCTGTGCTTGATTTGCGATTAAAACAAGTCCATGATCTTTTCGTATAAACCATTAGAAACATTCATATTTTGAGGTATAGAGATGACTTCATCTCAGCAGAGCTTTAAAGCGATAAACAATTTGCTCGATCACCTGCCATCAGATTGGCTAGAGCTTACTACTCACAGACTAGACATTTATGACGAATCAAAAGCTAAGTCTCAGTTTCTAGAACAATTACAAGCACTCTCGCTAGAATCAATTACCTCTTCAAGCGAATTGTCAGAGCTCCCAACCGCCTACGACTATATTCGCTTAGGCCACCAGCTTTCTAGCGTCTTGGAGTGGCTGTTAGCGGAGATCAATCAAGTTGGTGCTGACCAAGTGATTACATTTTCCTCCAAACTGATGCCTATTCTAGCTATCTTGAGAATGAATAAGCTCGCTGGCAAGCAAACGACTATTTATTACCTGACCAAGGATTCACCTCTGCGTGATCTTGAGCGCCTAGAGAGTATCTATGGGTATGATTTTGATATGGTATTAGTAAACGAAATCGCAGAGATCGCACGACAACCAAACAATACCAACTTGTTAGTCGCTGATTTACCATTTGATTCCGCCATCACCATTAATGACTCTATAGACGCGAGTATCAACTTACATTCCCAATTCGGCAGTGCTATTGTAATTCACAACTCAACGGATGAATCAGCGGTTGAAGACTTAGTCAAAGGCGTTCAACATGTAAGGCGCCGTGAGTCGATAGCGATGACACCTCCTAACGCACTTAGCCTGCTGCGAGAAATTGTAAAGCAGGAGCAAACTGAAGCTGAAAGCCTGATGCCGGGAGCAATGCAAAAAATAAAGGCCAGTATTAAAGAAAATACCGGTACCCAACTATCACCATTAATTGCTTCCAGCGGGCTCTCTATTCAATATGCCATTATGATGGGTTTAGTTGAAAATGCGTTAGTCAATCATCCTGGTAAACCTCTAAAGATTATATTGCCACCTAATTGTTATGGCGGCACCAATGATCAAGCACGCCGCGTTGCAGAACTGGTTCCCTCGGCAGGTATTATTGATTTACTAGTGGATGGTGGCCAAGAGTTAGTCGCAAGTCTAGAAACAGCCTTACAGCAGGTTGCAGAGCTTGATGGTGTGCCGCTGGTGTTAGCCGAAATTCCGACTAACCCACGTGTCGAAGTACCTGATATGCAAGACTTAGGCGAAGTATTATCTAAACATCGATTAACACAGGACGATAAAGCCGCTGTCGCTCCGACCTTTATGGTTGACCAAACTTTTTGTCCTAATGTAAAGCTTCTTCACGATGAAAGCACCCTAGCTGGGGTCAAAGTAATCTCGTTCTCAAGCGGATCTAAGTTTCCGAGTGGTGGACGTTGTATTGCAGGTTATTGCGCAGCTAACCAACGAGCTGAAAAAATTCAAAAGCTGATAGAGAGCCATCTTGAGTTATCGGATAATCGTGCAGTCAATCATCAGCTAAATACCTTGGCTGAAAACATGCCTTCCATGCCAGCTCGTATAGCAAAAGCTTATGAAAATACCGTCACATTTGTGAATCATATTCAAAAAACGTTGCCTGAATCTAAGATCAATTTTGTTTCCAGTGAACTTGCAAAACAGGGCTTTACCCCTTCAGTATTTTCTTTAGACTTACCAACCGTTGGAAATACAGCTGCTGAGCGTGAGGAGTATAAAAGAGACCTCAATTTAAAATTGATCAATTACATGATCACGCAACACCCAAATGACTGTAAGTATTGCGTCAGCTATGGTCAATTGAAAGGCACCTATTGGACCATTCCGGCAACCTCAACTCAAGGAACGACTAAAGAAGCAGACAAAGATTATATTGTTAGAGTGGCAGTAGCGCCGAATGTGGATATTGATAAGATTTGTGACTTATTCACTGCTTTTTTTAGGCAGGAGAAGATTATTGATTAATAGGTAATAGGCTTTTAGTCTATTGGGTTGAACTTTTTCGGAAATAGCCTCTAAAAAAGCTAGCTTAGTCACTGCAGTTCCTCTCTAGGGCTGTAATGATTTCTTTCTTTATACTTTCTGCATTTTGAATAAAGATTTTATAACTCTCCCCCAAAAACATACCATCTAAATCTAGATAATACGCACTTCTGGAACGAGTCGCTTCTCTATTTGTCAGTCGTCCTGTATATCGAGCAATAGTGAAAGAGAACCCATTATCCAAAGAGTTCAAGTCATTCAGGTTTGTAATTTTGGACAATTCTTGCCTAACACAAGAAGCTTTGTATTCGCTATTCTTAGTCCAGTCGTAGCCAATACGATTATTCACAGAACCTTGGCAGCCAAGCAGTGAATTAGCTAAAACTGTCGCTATAAGTATTCTTTTCATTTTAATTCTCATTTACTGTAGCTCCAGGGTCCAAAGGACAATATCAGATTGTCGTACACTTAATCAGGTCGAACACTATTCCCACTTATCCATTATCAACACGGAGAAAAACTCGATATAGTACCGCCGATAGCATTCGCGATGGCATTCAGTATTTCAGTGGTAATTCTAGCTTTGTTAAAGGCTATATCACAGAGTATGGCAAATACCACCAACAGATAAGCCAAGTATCCTAAGCCGGTATAATCATTGTAAATAATGGTATAAAACCAGTTCTGTTCAAATATATAGAAGTACGAACAAATTATCGTAGAAATCACCATTAAAATCCCAGGTAAAAACAGATGACGTATAGCCTGCGGTTTGAGAAATGACACTAGTAAGAGAAAAATAAATATTACCGCATTGGTACCCAAAAATATTCGAACATCCAACGTCAGCTTTTCGACTATTTGCATATACTTCATTTGTCCGAAATCCGCTAATCTTGACCGGGTTTTCTCCAAAGATAAAACTTCCAGCTCCATTGATTTGCGCAACTTACTTTGCCATTTCTTTCGGCACTCGCAATCTAAATTTCGCATTTTAGCAATTTGAGCGGCAAGAATACTTGGGGCATCATTCTTAAGCTGTTGCTTTAACTTCGTGAGTCTAACCTCTGCTTCCTTTCTTAGTTCCTTGGCCTTATTGCCAAGCAATGTTTCAAATCGATTTTCTTCAGGCAATTTGACTGAATCGATCTTCTCAGACGTTTGTTCATTCAACTTCCATTCTACAAACGACTTGGCAGAGGTTTCTATGAGTTGAGGATCGGTAAAAGTGAATAAGAAAAGCGGCAGAAAAATGACAATTCCTATTAGTCCAAAACCTCTGAGCGAAATACGTTTCATTAATACTCCTTTATTAAAAAATCGTTATGGTTCAATATTAAACTACTCTGATTCTTTATTAGACGTTATTTAAACTTATAGGGTTAAAGAACTTTCGAAATATATTATTCTTCCCCCCCTAAAAAACCCTGTTTCTGGCTAGCATCATAGTACTAAATTAATGAAAATAGAATCAAACAAAAGCATACTATTGCTCCAACGAAAAAAGGAATCCGTAAAGTTCTATTACGATGCTGAACGTCTGAATAGAAGTGTTCCTTGAGGTTACTAGCTTCCTGATCTGAGAGGTCATTGCATTTTGGACAGATAGATAAGTTCTCATCATAGGTTAATTTGCATCGATGGCACTTAGCCGTTTTTTTGAACTATCGAGTCCTTCGTCGTAATCATATTCCATAGTCGTTCCTTTGCATGAATTAGTTCTATACGAACTAAGTTTTCTACAGAAATTTATTTTTCCAGCTGCCTAAGATAGCCCTCAATCGAATACAAATGAGGGTCATCAACCCCCAGTGCTCTCAATGCCTTTGCCAGTAAATAAACATATTCTGAATTATCCCCACTTGGACCAGTCGACTGACTGATATGTTGAGCGATTTCTAAATCCGACGCAGCCCCTAGAAACGCTTCATTGTCAGTGGGTGCAATGTAGACCAGCCCCTTTTTTGATTGTGAGGGAT
Organism: Kangiellaceae bacterium; assembly: GCA_039969155.1. Taxonomy (GTDB): domain Bacteria; phylum Pseudomonadota; class Gammaproteobacteria; order Enterobacterales; family Kangiellaceae. Next base: position 31,174 of record JBDVOJ010000032.1, on the reverse strand, counting down.
TGGAATCAGTAAAATTAATGTCAACCTCAAAGCGTAAATAGCCATTTTTTTCGCGATGATCGAGATGCTCAAACTCTTCTTCCGTGACTTGGTAAGCCATGCCAAAACACTGCTCACCAGCAGCTTCAATTAAGGTCGCCACTCTTCCAGGCTTTTCTGGCGTCCCTCTATGATCATGACTCCCTTGCCAAAAACGACGCTTCCAACCTTTGATTGATGCAGGCTGGCTATTAAGAATCGGAAAGTCGACTTTGTAGATTAAGGAGCCGTAACCAAATAGCCAAATCTCATCATAGTGACTTAAGATTTGGCGTTCTTTGTTTTGGTCAATAGTATTGTGAGACATACTCTTCTAAATCTTTTGTCTTATTTTTTATTTTTTATCTTTTATCTTTTATCTAGCAACTAGTGACTAGCAACCAGAAACGCTTTTATCCCAGCTCCCAAAACTCTACTTTTGATTCTCAACCCACTCATCAACTAACTCTTCCAACACTGCAATAGGAACCGACCCATTTCCAATCACGGTATCGTGAAACGCTCGCACATCAAATTTATTACCCAAAATAGTCTCGGCTTTTTTTCTAATCGCTCTAATCTTTAGCTCGCCTATCTTATAAGACAATGCTTGAGCTGGCCAAGTAATATAGCGATCAATTTGAGCTTCAACGGCTTTTTGTCCAAGGCCTGTGTTATCCAACATGTATTGAATTGCCTTTTCACGACTCCAGCCAAATGCATGCATTCCTGTATCTACGACCAAACGAATCGCACGGAAAGCCTCATAAGTTAACCGACCAAAATCGCTATAAGGGTCTTGATAAAAGCCCATTTCAATGCCTAGTCTTTCTGAATAAAGTCCCCAGCCTTCGCCATACGCCGCATGGTAAACGGTCTTTCGAAACTCGGGCACATCTAACTCTAAGGCAATTGCTGATTGCAAATGATGACCTGGCACGCCTTCATGAAAAGTTAACGCTTCTAAAGCGTATAGTGGCTGTGTTTTTAAGTCATTTGTTCCAATGAAGTAGGTGCCTGAGGTCTTTCCGTCACCAGTTGATGCGACATAATAGGCCCCTCTAGCCCCAGGTCTGATTTTGTATGTTCCTCTTGGTTACAAACCAAAAAACTTGGGCAACTCCCCTTCCGCGTTCTTTGCTATTAGCGCTACATGACCAAGAAGCTCTTTTTCCGACTTGGCATAAAACCTTGGTTCATCTCTCAAATACTTTAAGAAGGACTTAAAATCTCCCTTGAATTCGACTTGCTTGATGATATTCATCATTTCTTTTTGAATACGTTCAACCTCTTGGAGACCCAACTGGTGAATCTCCTTGGGAGTCATATCCGTTGTCGTGAAAAATTTAATTTGAGATTGATAGTACTCAGCTCCGCCTTTTACACTGCTGATCCCAGCTTCTTTTCGACAATTTGGGATATAATCATTAGTATAAAAATCGTAAAACCTTTGAAACTCGGGTATGACTTGTTGCGCGATCAGTTTTTTCCCTTGCTCAATGATATTTTGCTTTTCAGAGTCGCTGACTAATTTAGGCATGCTCTTAAATGGTTGAAACAAACGGCTCTGTTCTGGTGATGAAACGATATGTTGCTGAATAGATTTCTCGTATCCTTTCATCGCCTCGCAATGATGCACAAACCCTTTATCAACGGCTTCTTGTAAAAGTCCGATTTGTTGCTGGTTGTACTTAGGAAAATCAGCCAAGCTAACGAGGTATTTTTTATAATCGTTTAGCTCTAAGAACGACATATTGCCTGGCGCATTGGCGTAATAGGTGTGATATCCAAACAAGCTGGTGATCGGAAACAAATGGGTGGGCTGGGCATAGCTTTCGGCCTCAGCTTTTCGCTCATATTTGAACAGCTTATAATTGATCTGATTGTCGCGATTCAGTTGACTAGGATCGATCTTATCTAACTGTTGCAAAACAGTCTGATTGTACTTCTCTCTACGCTGTCTTGATTCAGGACTAAATTCAGGGAGTGTTCCATTCATTCGAAAGGTGTCGGGATCCGTTCTGAAAAAGATTTTTTCTTGCTGAGCAACCTTCCAATGACTCTCAACTAATTGAGTAAATTTCTTGTTTTCGTTGGCTTGAACCGAATGGGCGCAAAAAAGTGCAAACAGTATTAGCAATGTTCGAAGTGGGCTATTCATAAACGGATCCTAGTGAATTCTTAACAAGTGGCAAAGTAACAGATCATTCTAGTGAATATCAACCGGTAATTATTCTGCATGCATAGACAAAAGAAATTGGGGTAGGCAGCGTTTTGTTGCTCTAAGAAAACGAAGAGAGGGTCAATCAGCTTTGGGGCTACGATATAGCCTAAACTGATTGAATTGTTTAGTTTAATTAATCACAGCTAAGCTTTATGATATTTTTATAAGCGTCAGAGGTGGTGCGTTTTCGAAAGCCATACTTCCTTCCGTGCAGGGTCTGGTATGTGTCGGAACCACTCCACACACGATCACCTTGATCTTCTAATGCATGATAGTAAATATACTCAGATGAAGTTGTAATGGAGGCGTCTTTATATGGAGGAACTTTATAGAAGCCGTTGTTGACCCAATCACCTTCCCAATTCTTGTAACGGAAAGCAATCCACACCGTCGCACGACACTCATTGTCAATACTGACTTGTTTTAGATTGTTTGCATTTGAATAGTGTTTGACTAAAGTTTCATTACCGTATTGGTTATTCTTCCAATTAATTAGTAAGTTCATTGAATATGATGATATACCAACACTATAATTGCCTACATCGAAGGCATCTCCTTTAAAATCGCCAGTTGTTCCTCCATTTCGATTTACTATCATTGAACTTTTTGAGCCATGATGAAATGAGTTAACCCCTCTCACATACTGGTTATTATCGATGAAGGCACTACCACTCGCTCCGCGTTGATAATCACAAAACGTTTTGATTTGTGGATAGTTTTCCGAAGAGATATTTTCATCTAAAAAATGGATGCAGGTATCCCCCCAGACTTCACCGTTTTTATCACCAGAATAGCCGAAGTAACTTAAGCTATAATCGGGAAATCTCTGATGCGCAGTTTCCATATACTCTGTTGCTTTTTTACGGTAGGCAGACTCGTCGCCAGCGACTTGTTGGCCGATAAATTTAAGCTCTTGAGCAATTGATTCTTTAATGTGTTCGGGTGGCGCTTGATAGGCTCCAAACCCTAAATACCCGAGTCTATTTCCAATGGGCGTCGCTAAGCTAATAACTGCGATATCGGAATTACCACTTTGCATTTGTGAGTTAGGGTAGTCAGCAGGCATATAAACCGTTTTGGCTCCATACATTCCATAAGGTATATAGTCACCATCTCTACCAGGAGTAAAATAAATTCTCTTGGCAAATTGTTTATTCTCCTTGTCATAAACACAATGAGCCGCGGTAATTAATTTGTCGGGGCCTATCAAAGTGGCGCTACACGTACCTAACCCACTCTTACCTTCCCAAAATATTTCTAGGCGCCCTATTGCCTGCAAGGGATATTCAGTAGTTCGTCTTGGTCTCACACGCGTATCTTGTCCAATTACCGCAAACTTACCATTTGCGCCATCAATGTTTAGGGAAAACGTATTGGACAATGGCTGTAAAACATTCGCTGGCTGAGGTTTGAACGGTGTTGCCTTAGATGTACTTTTTGCATAATCTGTATCACTACTTTCTGCGAAACTATCGGAGAGTTTCCGTTTCTTTTTTTCTGTTTTAGCTTCCGAATTAATCGCTACATTGTAACTTTTCGACGGAATTTTTGTTGTCTCCGTTAGACTAGCAATCGTTTGGTGACTGACAAACAAAAGCCCCAACATACTCAGTATTAAAACGTGATATTTTAAATTCATACTTATTATTCTCTATTGAGGTTAACTTATCCTACTGACATTCTAATAATAGTTTTATGCGATAAAAATCCGGGGTTTCTAATTTGCTCTAGTGGAAAATTTCAAGAGTCGCTGTCGCAGTTGTCTCTCCGGAATCCGCCAGTTCACTGTGTAATACATAGATCACCAACCGTTCTCCTGCATCCACTTTAACATTAAAGTTTGGATAAAAGTCACCTCTGGTATTCCGCTGTAATACTCGAAACTTGTTTTGCTTAACCACGCCAACAACCATATCAATATCTGATTGTTTATCTTCTGTTGCCAATATCAGATAATTTCCCGTACTCGGTGTATCAAATTCCACCATAACCGCGGGAATATTTTCCAGTCGTTGATTTAGGTTAAACTCGATGGTTTGTTGCATCAATTTTGTGGCCTCTGAGATTCCGACATACTCTTTCCAACCTTGCAGAATATTACTTTGTATTTGACGATTTTGTTTTGTCGCCACTTTTTCTGGGTTATCATAATTATCGAAACCTTTTTGCCATCGTTTAGAGATGGGCGTTATATCAAGCTGCTCACCTTGCTCTACCAACTGTTGCAATAAATCGACGCGTTGTGCGTAATTAATCGCGACCGCGCTGCCAATTCTATCTCCCGCATCCGTTAATCCGACTACATTGCCAGCGCTCAGCAAACCAATCACTTCGCCTTTTCTATTAATGATCGGTGAACCGCTAGCACCACCAATTGCAGGTAGAGAATGCTGTATTAACTGCATATCACCAAAACTAGACTGACTTCGAAAAAAGTCAGTCACCGAAGTGATGTTAGCAATTTGAATAGTTGCCGAAGGCTTAATAAAATCTTGCTTAAAAACCCCCTCCATAGGAAACCCTGCGTAAGCAACTTGATCACCACTTGATAAATTTGCCAGTGTGGTAGAATCAGCTAACTTGAGTGGTTTTTGTAAACCAGCTAGATTCTCGGGATAAAGCAATGCGACATCATAACCAGGGATCAATTTGACACTTTCCGGCTGACCATTGGCCGATAACACTTGTGGTTTAGCCTCAATCCATGCTTCGGTAAACGCTTTAAATCCTGGGTGCAACACGACTCTGTTTATTCTGTGTTCTTGATAAGGCGCTACAGTCGATCGAACGTAAAAGCTCATATTTTCATCTTCGGAGATTTGGGTAAACACTTCTGCAACATGAGCATTGGTAGCGAGAGCATTATTAGTTGCTACCCATGCTGTCCCAATAGGCGTTTCACCGGTTTGGTTTTTGAGAAGCACCAGATAAACAGACTGACTTGCCTGATTGACAAGTTTACCTATATCTTGATCTAACTCCTTATAGATGTCCGCAACCACCTCTCCTGCTTGTTGGTTGATCATTTCTAATCGTTGAGAGGTTTGCCAAGCTTGATAGCCAAAACCCCCAGCAAAAATCACTATCAACAGCAATGCCGCCCTTAGCCATTGCTTGCTGCGGTTAACCGTTTGATGAATTTCTTGCTGGCGACCGTAGTCGACGGTTTTGGGTAATTCATTTGAATCTATCCTTTCGACTCTAAAACTTGGCCCATTTGCTGTCCCCAAAGCAATCACACAACTATCAGGCAATTCAACATCATCACCAGCCAGTTGATTATCCAAATAGACTGGATTCTTAGTATTCACTCGTAGCTCGTAGTGACCACTGTCCAATGCAAGTACCAGATGGTTTCTACCAACAGCAGTAAACTCCCCAGGGTATTGGATATCAGAACTAAGATCTCTACCTATCTTAATTTCATTTTTATCAGAAAACTGGTGGCTGGTCTCGAGCATAGGCCCGTTGATATTGGTAATTTTTAAAATCATACGATAATCTTTTGTTTGTTGTTATTTTAAGAGTTTCCAGCGGTTGTCTATTAAAAGTATCTACAACACTACCGACTGGTTATCTTGTGTTAATGAGCTAGTATTAAATCATCAATCAAAAGAATAGTTCACAATGTCAGTATATCCAATAGAAATCAGCGAAAAACTTCAGTGTCAATTGCAGATTCCAGCTACGGATTCTCAATCAGTCCCTGTCAGCCCAAGCTTTGATATCCAACTAGAAGATGAAATCGAGGGCCAATGGATCGAGGCCGTTCTGTCTATAGAGTCTGGCGACAGAGATGCTGCCTATAGCCTACTCAGCAACATAGAGTCAAAAAGTAATCAATCTCTGGAGTCAATTGCCAAAGCTTCACCCTTAAATCTGCATCAACAAGTGCTTATCGCCAGCTATGCGGAAAGATTACTACTAAAGCCGATAAATTATATTACCGACAAAAAGCGATTGTCGTTGCTTGGCAAACTAACCCAACAACTACCAGAGCAAAGACTTAAAGCCAGACTTTGTCATGGTTTAGCAGTTATTATGCTTTGGCGTCGAGAAAGTAAACATGCTCTGGAGTATTTATTTCAGGCAAGAGACACCTACACTCGACTTAACGAGCAATCGGGCGAAGCGATGATTGCTGACACCCTTGGCAACGTTTTTGTTAGCTTGGCAGATCATCAACAAGCACTACTTTTCTATTCCGAGTCATTAGCCCTCAAGACCCATATCGCAGACCAAAAAGGTCGAGCAATCACTTTAGGAAACCTTGCTAGACTATGCCTGCAACTGGGACGATATGAACAAGCAGAGAAATTTGCCAAGCTCGATCTTGCCCTTTGTGAAACGGAACCAGCAAATACCAGAGCTAGAGTAATAAACTTATTAGCCCGCATTAAAATGGCTTCTGGCGCTTGGGATAAGGCTGAGAGTCTTTTGTTAGGAACCCTTGATTTATCCAATAATATCGATGAAGAAAGTCTTTTTTTCTGCCAAAAAGACCTCTTATTATTAAAAGTAGAACAAGGAAAAGTGCTCCGCGCTGAAGAGCTATCATCATTACAAGAATATCTTGGTAAGCTTAGTCCCTACCATCAGTTGTTATTTGACATTGTTCGGCACAAAGCTGAATTTAATTCAGATAAACTAAAGTTTGACGACGCGGAAAATACGCTGGCCGCTATTCAATCTAAAAACCTTCCCGAACTTGAGATCGACTTTCGGATTTGGCTGTCCAAAGCCGCATTCGAAATGAAGCGTTTAGGGCTCGCAAAAGTTCAATTGTTACTCGCTCGTAAACTAGCAAAAAAATTCGGTTTCAAACGTTTTGCTGCGGAAATTACTAGTATAATGCTACAACACGATGTTCATGAAAGTATCGTAGAAGAAACCCAGCGTGCTATTGTCGAAACGATTGAACAAGTAGGTGAAGGTTATCTGATACGCAAAAAACTTGGTACAGGCGGTTTTGGTAGCGTTTATCAAGCACACGATATGATTTTAGACCGTGATGTCGCCCTCAAACAATTCCGTATACAAGACCTTTGGGATTTTAATGAATTTCAAAATTTGTGGAATCAAGTGCGCATTGAATTTGAAGCCGTCGCTTCAATAAATCATCCGGCAATCGCAAAAGCTTATGCTTTGGGACATGATAATTTCGGCACCCCCTATCTGGTTCAAGAATATCTAACTGGCGGTGAGCTTAGAAACTTAATGAATGAACCGCAAAACCTCCAGCATGTTTTAACTTACTTAATACCGATTGTGCAAGGACTAGCTGTGATCCATAAGCAGGGGGTAATCCACAGAGATCTTAAGCCAGAGAATATATTGCTTAACGCCCAAGGCATGCCTGTCATAGTTGATTTTGGCATCGCGATACTAAAACAATCTTCTAACGCTAATCAAAGAATTAGCGGTACTCCAGATTATATGGCTCCAGAGCAATTAGAGTCTGCATCGATTGACCATAGGGCAGATCTATATTCAATCGGTTGCATTTTGTTTGAATGGCTAAGTGGTAAAACACCAAACGCCTCTGTATCCAAAACAGCAGGATTAGTTGACTGGTTAAGAAGTACGCCAAAATTCGATTTTGATCAGGATATTTTCGGTCAAGCGTCTGATTTACTGCGTTCGCTTTTACACCAAAATCCTGCCAAACGTCCAAAGGATGCAGTCGAGTTGCTTGTTCAATTAAAGGCTTTAAGAAATGAGTAGCCGTAGCTAATGATTAGGAGCATTTTTTAAGCTAAAAGTTACTTCAAATGTTTTGTTTTTGGTTTCAAACGCCAAGTTTGCAGAATGCAATTCTAGGATTTCGCGTATAATTTCTATTCCAAATCCAAAGGATCGATAAAGATTTTCCTCTTCAGCTTCGATGCGATAATTCTCTGGAATTCTATTCAAGCAATTAAATTTCACATGAGTTCCAGTAGGCTCACAAGCTATCTTGATTTCCGATTGCTCAGGGGAATATTTGATCGCGTTGAGTATGACATTATCGAGCACTTGAATCATTCGATTAATATCGGCTTCCACCCAAGTGCCGAGTGCTATGTCAATATCAAATGTGAGTCCTTTACCATTGGCAATATCGATGAAGTTTTGCACGCTTTGTTCTACCAGATCACTCAGGTCAAATCTCGTTAGCTCTAATTCGTATTTGCCAGTTCCTAATGCGGTGGCTTCCAAGGCTGATTTAACGAGTTCTAATCCTTTTGCAGCGGAGCTCTCCATACTCTCCAATACATGGGGCAATTTGTCTTTGTATTTAGGATTCCGCCCCATTTTCGCAAACGAAAGTATAGCGCCTAGTGGATTACGCAAATCGTGGGCAACAAAACCAATAAGCTTCTTCAATCTCAAATTAGCCTCGGCTAAACTTTCAGTCCTTAACTGAACCGCTTGCTTAAGTCGCTTGTTAACATAAAAAACCATCATTAGTATGACTAACAAAATGACTAAGATAGTCGAAATGATCAGTACTAGTGTTTCAAGCTGATTAGGCGTTTCTAAATACTCTTTGTAATCAAGTCCATCTAAATTAGAACCTAACGGCGCCAAGCCTCTTTCAATATAAATTTCAGATATACGCCTAAATCTACTTGGATTGATATTTCCTATATCAATTAACTTTGGCTTGATCATTCGCTTTGTCATTTTAGCTTCATAAAGTAGCGCTTCGCGTGACTTATTAGACCCATATTTATTGATAATCCAATCGACCACTTCTTCAGTATTATTCAGCGCGTACTGCCATCCTTTAAGACTTGCTCGCCTAAAAGCCAAAACTTGTTGCGGCTGTTTTTTGAAAACTTTTTCCGAGGTAAACAAGTTGTCGCCATAAAAATCCACGCCATAATTAGCAGGATTTATTATGTTCACTTGGATTCCTTTTTGGCGATAAGTAAATGGTTGGTCGGTTATGTAAGCTGAGATAACATCAGCATGATCTTTAACTAGTGCGTTGTCATCAAAGTTATGTGGAACAAAAATAAAATCATTTTTCCCAATATTGTATTCATTTAGTACCGCCATGATCATCGCATCATCGACGTTTTGCTGATACATAATCCGCTTACCATAAAAGTCCAACGGCGACGAAATGCCAGATTCAGCTAAGCTCATCAATACCAGCGGAGAACTTTGCATTATCACCGCAAGCGCAACCACAGGTGAGCCATTTAACCGTTTTAAAATTAAACTAGAATCGGATACAGCAAAATCGATTTGGCCACCAATCACTTCCTGAATGGGGCTGAGAGCAGGATCCCGCTCTTTGATATGGATCTTTAATCCTTCTTCGGCATAATAGCCTTTTTCTACAGCTGCGTAATATCCGGCAAATTGGAATTGGTGGAACCATTTGAGGCGAAGTGTAAACTGATTTTCTTGCGACGCGACTGAACCCGCAAAAATAGAAAATAAAGCGCATAAAAACAATAAGATACATCTAATAGCGGTAAAAATAACTTTGCCCTTCCATCAATGAACTTATAACCTACTAGCTTAATCATAGCTCATTTGAAATTTAATCACATCGCTATTTGAATTCACAACCTATAAGATGTATATTGTATGCATCTTATAGTTATTTCATTTCAGCTTAACAATTGAAAAAGGCGGAGAATTAAATGCAGGTCACCCGTTATACCGATTACGCTATTAGGGTTTTGATATACCTTGCGGTTAATAAAGATCAGAAATCGACTATCCACCAGATCGCTGAAAGCTACTCAATTTCTAAAAACCACTTAATGAAGATTGTTCAAACTCTTAACTCAGAAGGTTTTCTTCTCGCAACTCGAGGAAAAAACGGTGGTTTAAAACTAAATTCCAACCCAAATGAGATTAACCTGGGCAAACTAGTAAGAAATTTAGAAAGTCATTCCAACTTGGTTGAATGCTTTGGTGATAACAATCATTGTGTCATCACACCTAGCTGTCAGCTCAAATCGATACTGGGACAAGCGGTCGAAAGCTTTTACAAAACCCTCGACCAATTTACATTGGCTGACTTAGTGACACCTCGTTCACAAACTGATTTGAGTCAGCTGTTAAATATTTCATCCATCGATAATTCCCAAACTAACTGAGAGGTTTTAAAATGAGCCGCCTATTACCATCGGGAGAAATTGAAACTAAGCCACCCACTCCCGCGCCAAAATTTGCTCTTTTTAATTTAGCTTTTAGGCCATTTTTTCTGTTTGGTTCACTTTTTAGTTTATTGGCCATTCTGCTTTGGGCTTTTGTATTTCCAATGAAGGTTCAAATTGAGCTATACGGTGGCACTTTGTGGTGGCATATTCATGAAATGCTGTTTGGTTTTGTTACAGCAATTGTCGCTGGCTTTTTGTTAACCGCTGTGCAAAATTGGAGTGGAGTTCCAGGTATAAAAGGTAAGGCGCTTTTTGGTCTATTTTTTATTTGGCTACTGGCAAGGATTTTGATGTTTCTACCAAGTTACCTTAATCATTGGCTTATTGCGTCAATCGATCTTCTATTCTTACCCGCTGCAGCCATAGCGCTCGCTTACCCAATTATAAAAACTAAGCTTTGGCGCAATTTGATGTTTATCCCCATTTTATTGGGCATGACGGCTGCGAATTTGATGCTTCACAAAGCGGTACTTTACAGCCAACCTGAACTGCTCTATACCGCTAGCAACGCCATGATATTTTTGGTAGTGCTGCTCATGTGTATATTAGGAGGCAGAGTATTTCCTATGTTCACCGCTAACGGAACTCAAACTCGACGAGTCAATTCGATTCTGGCAATTGAAGTTGCTAGTATTATTTCGGTGATATTAGTGCTTTTGATCCATGTTTTACCTTTTGAATTCAGTTCACAAATAAAATCAGGCCTCTACTTTTTTGCTGCGACAGTTCATGCCATAAGAGCTGCACGTTGGAGAATTTGGGTAACATTTAAAACACCATTGGTGTGGTCCTTACATCTAAGTTACTGGTGTATTGTATTGGGATTTTTTCTGTTCGGATTAAATGAGACCTTGGGTTGGGTATCTCGTTCTCAAGCTATTCATACGCTAACGATAGGCGCTATGAGTGGAATGATATTATCAATGGTTTCGAGAGTTTCTTTAGGACATACCGGTCGTAACATTGCAGTTGGTAGGCTTATGAGTATCGCATTTACCGCATTATTTTTGGCTTTTGTTGTACGCGTATTGGGTCACCATGTTATTGATGATTACTTTCACATGATTAATTTAGCCGTCGCTTTTTGGGCAATTGCATTTATTTGCTTTATTTGGAACTACCTACCCATATTGATTTCCCCGCGATTAGACGGCAAACCAGGCTAGTGCAGTCTGTGCCGGCTAAGCGCAAAATCAGCCCCTTAGTGCGTTCTACAATCAAGAAGCCGAGCTAGCAAATGCCCAAAACAGTATCAAAACAGGGAATTACCGGTTAATCTCAGATAATTCTCAAAGTTAACTAGACATTTGGTGATATAACCTATACAGTGCACGCAGCTAGAAAGATAGCCTTTAATTTACAATCTACATTTCGCAGTATTATTCGTAACACCTCGTCCTGAAGTTTTTAAGTTCCAGTCTACATTTTTTCATGCAAATCGCGCCTATTGTAGGCACAACTATTTTATATACTACAGGATATTATTATGTCTAATACTACTACAGGAACCGTTAAGTGGTTCAACGAATCTAAAGGTTTTGGTTTTATCGAGCAAGAGTCTGGACCAGACGTTTTTGCACATTTCAGTGCAATTTCTGCTGATGGTTTCAAAACTTTAGCGGAAGGTCAAAAAGTTCAGTTCGAAGTAACTGATGGCCAGAAAGGTCCTCAAGCAGAGAACATTGTCGCTATCTAATAGAGACAATCAAAAAAAGGGGTAAGTCTTTTTAGGCTTATCCCTTTTTTTTGGTCTTAAATTGATAGTTAGTTGTAACGCAACGTAAATTTGAAGTTTAGCCCACAATTCAGATAGCTTAAAAAAGAGTCAACAAACTTTGATAGGGACATTGGAACTTCGAGAATGAACTAAAGAAATGGTGGGCCCTCCCCGACTTGAACGGGGGACCTGCCGATTATGAGTCGGATGCTCTAACCAACTGAGCTAAGGGCCCTTTCTAGGAAAAAAATCAGCTTAGAATCGGAATACCCTAAGCGGAACGAGAGTTTACGGAAAAATTAGCCTGCAATCAATAGCTTTGCAGGCAAAATCTCTAACGAGTCGACGCTATTCAATAGAATTATCAAACACCCATCAATTTTCTCAAAGTTAGCCAATAAATTCAGCTAATATTAAAAATATGTTTGTAAGTTTGGGGTCTATAAAAATTCCATGTCCAATTCTGAAAATAGCATCCGTTCGCTGATTAAGGAATTTAGAGAAAACCCACTTCCACCATTGGAATTACCCAAGATAATCAAGCAGTTAGACAATCCCAACACATCTATACTCGACTTTAAACCTTACTATTACAGAGATCCTGTATTATCCAGCTATTTGATAGAGGCGGCTTGGAAGCATGCCAAAAACAAAGATAATGCACCAATTGCAGTCGATCATGCGATGAGCACTCTTGGCATGACTGGCGCTGAAAAGTTATTTTTCAGCTTTCAACAAAAGTTAAAAGCTAACGAGAAGCCAGTGGCAGTCAGTGAGGAAGTCAAATTCTTAATGTCAGGGTCTATATTAGCCGCAGAACTGGTAAACAAACTATTAGCAAACTCTGCCAAGGCTAAACAGCTTTACTGGCCAACCATGACCTACAACTTCGCTGAAACACTTTTATGGCACTTAAAACAAAAGCCTATGTGGCGCATTCAGTACCGACAATTAGTACTTCCCAAGAAACTGCCACTATTCGAACAAGCGAAGCTCGGATTTGATCTACGAGAATGGAGAATGGCTGTCGCTAAGGAGTGGCATATGAGCCACCTTATTCAGTTGACCTACGAAAAACAGCCGCCATTTGGAAGAAAAGATTTGCTGCAATACATCCATCATGGCTATAGCAATCAGACTCAAACTCTTAAGCAATGGCACTTAACCGACTCTTGGTTGATACTCACTGCCAATTGGCTTGCAAAAGCCACTCTAGCGTCGTGGTTCAGTAATAGCTATCAGCACTACTTTAAGATCACCCAAAGAGCATTTAATGTATCCTATAAGAAACTTGGGCTGAGTTTAGAAGGCGCCATTAGAGCAAGCAGTGAGCAACTTAAGGGAAGTCAACTGTTTGTTCCGGCGGCAAGACATTTCGAGTTAAAAAGTAAAGCAATTTACCCAGAATGGCTAAATGCTAAACCCAAGATCCCCTTAAAACGCCACGCCAAGTTTGCTAAACAATCAAATGAACTTAAGCAAAAGGCTGACCTAATTGCCGTTGAAAAATTCACTCATGAAATTAGAAATAAACCGAAACGCTATAGAAATACCAATGTGTTGCTACGGAAAATTTTGGAATTAACTACCGATAAACTCAATTTTTCGCGTGCTAGCTTGTTAATAGTGGATTGGAAAAATAAGAAAGTCTCCACCGCAATGTACTCTAGTCAAAAGGAACAGAACAAGATAAAGTTAGGTTTCGACTTCTCTCAAAAAACACCATTTAAAAAGTTTTTAGTTGAATCATTATTTGTAGTGTTCGACAAAAGCAAACATGCAAACATTTGGAATAGATTGCCGACAGAAATTCATGAGCAAGAAATCGCCCGATTTGTGTTCTTTTCTTTCAAACCGAGAGAAAAAGTTGAATTCTTGATCTATATTGACGCGCTTGGAAAGAATGACATTTCAATTGAAAAATTAAAAGCAACCAAGCAACTACTTCTTACCGCTAACAAAGTAATCATTTACAACACGAGCAAAAGTTAGAAAACACTTCCTTCAATTAAACCTGACTCTTTTACCGACTCAAAAAACTATGGCATTATTTTTTCTAACCATCTCTTAAAACTATTAAAAATTAACAAAGTATTTTTAGTGATAAAAACAAAAAATCTCAAATAAATATATTTAACGCATTCATATTTTATTTAGCTCGATGGGGAGTTTTTGTTTTGGCAATTTTACACATAATTTTTGTTCTAATTTATCAAATTTTAAAAATATCTCATGCGTGGATTGCATTATATTTCATTCATCTTTAGCATCTTGTGGCGTTTTCAATTTGGTTGTTAACAGTTTATCTAAATTTAAATCGGATGACAGTTAGAACCAACTCGCCATTTAGCTACATAATTTAGTTAAAAATATGAATTATGTTATTAGATAGCAAGAAAAATAAAAACACTAATTGAAAACCAATACTCGCGCGATTTATTTGGATAGCTTTATTAATCTAGAAGTTTTAATAAGGCACCTGACTTAGCTTCAACAATTAAATTATCGGGTAAATATAATACTTAAAATTAGTTGTTGAATGCAGTTAAGTCTTTAAATTGAAATGGGTAGTATTTCGCGCACACTCAAACCAATGGAGACTAAAGAAGAATGAAAACTAATAAACTCTCTTCACAAAAGATGTTTGCAAAAACTAAGCAAACTCTCGCTATTTCTGCGGCAATATTAACACTAACCGGGGCACCCGTTATTGCTGCAAGCGACAACGAAATCCAACCATTAAATAACACTCCCGCCGCTGTAGCTTCATTTCATCCAGCTGCTACGTCAACAGCTATTCCTGGCCAATATATTGTTGTGTTAAAAGACCAAGTTGTTGAACAACAAATCTCGGCACTTTCTGGACAAAATGTTCAGTTAATGTCTTCAGCCAATGTGATGAACTTTCGTAGCCAAGCAGTAGCAAGCATGACCAATGACTTGATGAGTTCTAGCACTGGTGAAGTCATGAAACAATTCCATGCTGCACTACCTGGCTTTGTCGCAAAAATGGACAAGAAAGCGATGCAGAATATGCTAAAAGATAGCCGCGTTGCTTACATTGAACAAGACCAAATGATGAAAGCCAACGATACCCAATTTAATGCAACTTGGGGAATCGATCGAGTTGATCAGGCAGATCTGCCGCTTGATGGCAGCTACACTTACACCAATACTGGTACGGGTGTTACCGCTTATATTGTTGACACTGGTATTCTTAGCTCACATAGTGACTTTGAAGGTCGTGTCGGAAGTGGTTACACCGCTATCAACGACGGTAACGGAACAAACGACTGTAATGGCCACGGTACTCATGTTGCTGGTACTGTCGGTAGTGAAACTTACGGACTGGCCAAAAATGTTTCGTTAATTCCAGTAAGAGTATTGGGATGTAACGGAAGCGGAAGTAACTCTGGGGTTATTGCTGGAGTAGACTGGGTTGCTCAAAATGCATCAGGTCCTTCTGTAGCTAATATGAGTTTAGGTGGCAGTAGCTCTACTGCGTTAGACAGCGCTGTTGAAAATGCGATAGATGCTGGTATCACTTTTGTAGTTGCTGCAGGCAATGATAATTCTGATGCATGTTTCGGCTCTCCCAACCGAGTCCCTGCGGCATTAACCATTGCGTCATCTACAAGCTCGGATGCTCGGTCTAGCTTCTCCAATTATGGTTCTTGTATCGACCTCTTCGCACCAGGATCAAGTATAACTTCAACATGGAGTAACGGTGGCACCAATACCATCAGCGGAACTTCTATGGCTGCACCACATGTGGCTGGTGCTGTTGCTTTATATCTTCAATCTAACCCTAGCGCAACTCCTGCGCAGGTAGAAACAGAGATAGAGGGCAATGCCGTTTCAAATAGAATCAGCAACGTTAACGGTTCGCCTAATCTATTGCTACAAGTTGATGGCGGAACGACACCTCCACCACCTCCACCACCAACCGATAACGTTCTTTCCAATGGTGTACCGGTTTCAGGTTTAGCTGAATCAACAGGAAACGATGTTGTTTACACTATGGAAGTTCCTTCAGGCGCTACCAATATTAGTTTCAACATAAGTGGCGGAACTGGCGATGCGGACATGTATGTTAGATTTGGTTCTGCACCAACTGACAGCACTTATGATTGTCGTCCTTACGCAAGTGGAAATAATGAAACTTGTACTGGTACCAGCACAGGTGGTACTTATTATGTTAGAGTGAAGGCCTACAGTACATTCTCCGGCGTCACCTTGACTGGTAGCTACACCGAGCCAGGAAGCGGTCCAGCTCCAATCGATTCTACGGTAACTGATATTTCAGTTGCTCGAAATGCTTGGGCTCGATACACATTAGAATTAGACCCTGGTTACACAACCATGACTATTTCTATTACTGGTGGAACTGGCGATGCGGACCTTTACGTAAACTATGGTTCTCAATCAACCACTTCTAGTTATGATTGTCGTCCATACAAAAACGGTAACGAGGAGACTTGTACCTTTAGTAGTCCACAGTCCGGTACATGGCATATTGATATTCGAGGTTACCGAGCTGCTAGCGGTGTCACTTTAAATGCAACTGCCAACTAAGATTATTTACTATGAGTTAACTTCGGGTTAACACATTTGAATAGTCAAAAAAAGGCCGACAAATTTATTTGTCGGCCTTTCTCATTAGCAACAGATTTAACCCCTTATCAATTAGTCACTTCAGCGGTGACAGTTAAGTTTTTATCTTTTCTAAATAACCCTTTAAAATCTTCTAGTAACATATAAAGCGAGGGTATTAGAAACAATGTAATAACAGTTGCAAACATAATCCCAAACGCCAAACTCAGTGCCATAGGAATAATAATTTGGGCCTGCAAACTGGTTTCAAACATTATCGGTAATAAGCCAAAGAAAGTTGTTAACGAAGTAAGCATAATTGCTCTAAAACGCTGGGTTCCCGCTTTTAATACCGCATCCTTTAATCGCATACCCGAGCGTCTCGCTCGATTTACGAACTCGACCATAATCAAGCTGTCATTAACCACTACACCAGCGAGAGCAATAATGCCAAACATCGACATCATATTGAAACTCTTATCAAAGACTAAATGCCCTAGAATCGCACCGATAAATCCAAAAGGAATGACTGACATCACCATCACCGGTTGTATATAAGATTTAAGTGGGATCGCGAGTAAAATGTAAATCATTGCAAAAGCAAACAACAATGAAATTGTAACCTCGCTTATCAACGCACTCACCTCTTTACTTTGTCCACTCAATTCAGAACTAACCCCAGGGTATTTACTAACTAGCTTTGGAATAAAGTCAGAATTAATTTCTTCTATGACCGCGCTCGATTGTACTTTTTCCGGGTTAAAGTCCGCTAGAACCGACACCGCTCGCTTTCGATCCTCTCTTTGAATCGCTGACACCCCTGTTCCAAGTTTAAACTCAGCCACTGAAGAAAACGGTACCCAACTTCCACTTGGGGTTCTCACTCGCATATTTTCTAAATCGGCAATAGAGCGGCGTTGATCTTTGGGGTATCGAATCATCACCTTAATTTCATCCTTACCGCGTTGTATCCGTTGCGCTTCTTGGCCATAAAATGCCTGACGAACTTGCCGCCCTAAGTCTGACAAAGTAATCCCTAACGTTTCAGCACTCGGTTTGAGAGATAGCTCAATCTCTTTGTTACCCTCACTATTAGAGGTTCTAATATCATAAATACCATCATATTCTCGCAATTTTTGTTGCAACTCATTAGAAGCTCTTTCTAAATTTTCATAATCAGAACCGACTAAGCGAAAGCTAATGGCGGCATCGCCTCCAGGCCCCATCATGGAAAAGAATCTTAGCTCTTTAACACCGGCTACCTCTCCAACTTTTTCTCGCCAGGTACGTTCAAAATCATAAGAATCTACTTCTCTTGACTCGCCAGGAGTCAATTCAACCAGCATGGCACCGCCAAGATCACCATTAGTCCACGAAAGAGAATGCTTAGAAATAGACTCACCGTTATTACGTTCGGCTAGCTCTTTGTCTACTTCCGCCACCGCCGCTTCCATTTTTTTAACAAGCTCGTCCCTTGCAGTTATAGGAGATCCATCATTTAAGGTGAACCTTGCTTGAATCATATCACCTGGAATACTCGGAAAAGGTTCGAGCTTTATAGCCCCGGAAATTAATAAACCAAATGAAAGAAATAACACCATGACAAAAGTCACCAGTGTCAAGAATCGATGTCTAATGACTTTTTCTAACAGCGGCTGGTATTTGTGTTTCGCAAAATTCTCCATTCCCTCTCGAGTGGCATGTTGCAATTTGCCAAACCAACCGACGTTAGCCTCATTGTAGGTTTCATATTTCATACTGGCTAAATGTGCGGGCAAAATCCATTTTGACTCGATCAACGAAAAGATTAAACAGAGAATAACAACCACTGCGATTGCTTCAAAAAACGGAGCAAACATAAAATCTAAAAACAGTAATGGAAGAAAAGCAGCAATGGTCGTTAGTACACCAAAAGTTGCCGGAACCGCTACACGGTTTGCTCCAATGATAACGTTTTCTCTGGTATGCCCTTTCTCTTTAATTTCTGTATAGACACTTTCACCGATAATGATCGCATCATCCACCACAATCCCGAGCACTAAAATCAAACCAAACAAACTTAAAAAATTGATGTTTGTCGATACAGGTCCCACCTTATCCATTAGTAGAAACGCCCCTAAAAAACAGATTGGAATTCCAACCAATACCCACAAAGCGACTTTGAATCTAAGAAAAAGCGACAGCAAGATAAATACCAAAACAATCCCCATCAACATGTTATCGAACATCATATCTAGTCGTTGATTGAGGTAATGCGCACCGTCTCCCCACAATTGCAAGTTAACACCCTCTGGCAATGTTAGCTGTTTTTGTTTTACATATTCATGCACTGCCGCGGAAATTTCTAAATCGTTTTGCTCGCCAAGTGATTGCACCTGAATTATTGATGCTCGCTTGCCGTTAAATCGAGCAAAACCATCTGACTCAACGAAACCATCGTTAATCTTTGCAATATCGCCAAGTAGCAGGCGTGTTCCGTCGGGGTTAGTTCTTAATACCAAGCTGGCGAAGTCAACTTCAGAATAGGCTTGACCAATGGTTCTTAAGCGAATATCGCCAGACTCTGTTTTGATTTCTCCACCCGGTAAATCTACAGAGAACTGACGTATCTTATTAGAGATTTCATCCATGGTTAAATCGTAAGAGCGAAGCTTTTCATCACTAATTTCGACCGCAATCTCATAGGGGCGGCTGCCCATAATCATTGCTTTATTGACCGGGCCTAGCGCCATGATTTCATCGCGAATATCTTGAGTGATAGTTTGCCGACTGCGCTGCCCCATATCACCAAAAACACTCAACCAAATAACGGAACCGGAAAATTCAACTTTAGCGATTACAGGTTTTTCTGTTTCACCAGGAAAAGTAGAAATGGAATCGACTTTAATTTTGATTTCATTGACTGCATCATCTAGATCAATATCGTTATTCAACTCAACCACCACGGTACCAACGCCTTCATTGGCTGTCGAGTTCACCCGCTTAATTCCTTTGACGTCTTGAATCGCCTCTTCAACTTTTATAATGACTCCCTGCTCGACTTCTTGCGGGGCTGCTCCCAAGTAGGGTACAGAAATTCTCACCATATTCGGTTGAATGTCCGGTTGCATCCGTTTAGTCATCATTTGATACGAGATAAGCCCGCTAATAATAATGAAGATCATTAGCAAATTGGCTGCCACCGGATTGTAGGCAAACCAAGCCAATAATCCTGTTTGTTTTTCTTGAATTTGATTCATAATCGTCGTTTCCTAGTTCAAAAGACTTATTTTTGCGCTTCTGAGTCTTCAGAGCCTTCATCGTCTTTCACGACGGATTTCTCGGGCTCTTCTCCAGCGATTCTTAATTTCATTCCTTCAACTGGCGACTGTATTGATGTCATAACGACACGGTCTCCTTCTCTTAGACCCGAACGGACATACACAAAATCAGCTTCTGAACGAGCGACTTCTAAAAGTCGTGAATACAACCGGTTTTCTTTATCACTGACTAAAATACTATTTAAATCTTTAAAGGCATCTCTGGGTATTTTGACTAATTCCTGCTCTTGTTTCCCCATAATATTGGCAGTAGCGAAAGTGCCTATTTTGAGTGGAATTTCCATCGGGTTTTCGGGTGAGATTGAATAGGGGTCAAAGATCCGGGCGACCGCATAGTGTACTCGACTCTGTTCATTGACAACGCCTTCCATACGCACTAACTCTGCATGCCAACTGTGTTGTTGACCTGCATAATTGGCAACGACTCTGACATGCGAAAATTCTGACTCTTTTTGTTCACCCCATAAAGGTACATTAATAAAAGCCAGTTCTTGGTCCGTTAATGGCAACCTCAATTCGGCAAAATCAGTGGCGAAAATCATCCCAAGCTGGGCGCCTGTAGCGACAAACTGGCCGATATCAACCAGTTTTGTTTTGACCATTCCATCGTAGGGTGCGCGTATCTCAGTGCGGTCTAGTTTTTGTTGAGCTTTCTTTAGATCCGCTTCTGCAGATTCCATGTTAGCTTTAGCTTCTAGCAAAAAAGGTTCTCTTAGCGCCAGAATAGGTGCGCTATCTCTTGAACGGCCTGTCAAATCCCACTCTTTACGCGCTTGCTCCGCTTTAGCCTTTTCCTGCAAATACTTAGCCTTCTGTCCGGCTAGACGAGCTTTAGCCTGCTCTACTCCTACTAGGTACTCGGTTGGGTCAATTTTTAACAGCACATCGCCTTGTTTGAAATGACCTCCAGCAACGAAGCTTGGTGAGACAGACTCAACTGATCCAGAGACTTCGGAAACTAGGCTCGATTCTGTTCTTGGTTTAACCACTCCGTGAGCTTCAACTTCAAATGTCACCGATCGACGCTCTAAAGGCAAAACTTCAACTAACGGTGAATTATCTTCTATCGGCTTTTTCGGCGGTTTTGGTTTGCCTGCCATCAAAAGCATAAATATCAAAATGCCAACGACGACAATCGTAATGCCGACTAATACAGATTTCTTTTGACTCATATTCACCCCAATGAATAAAGTAGATAGAGATCAAGCCATACTAAGCTTGTTTCGAGATTTGAGATAGCGCCCTATTTTGCATTAATTCAAGCAAAATTAAATAACTAAATTGTAACTATTCAATTGCCTTGGGAATAAACGGGGCTTTGAATTAGGCCAATAATTACTGGACGGCGAAGTTTTCGGTTTTATCAAGAACTCAATAAGCTTTACGGATTAGTTAAAGAGCCCGATCAATCGACCTCAGCTTGCTTAAGACAGAGAAGAAATGTTGGCTGGTGGAGCGACTAGAAGTTAATTAATCGCTTGCCAGCTCAAACTGAGCACCGCAATAGGGACAATCACTAACCTGGCTCTTCTTCAGCTCAATGTAAACTCGAGGGTGCATATCCCAAGCCGGGGTACCTTTTTGCGGACAGCTGACTGGCAGGTCTTTCTTAGAGACTTTGATCGTTTGTTTTGTAGATGACATTAATTATTCTTCCTATCGATCAACTAGTTAAGTATCTATTCTAGCTCGAGTTGCAACTTTTGGGAATAACTATCCCTCGAATTCTGGCCATATGATTGCATCTTTTAGGATGGAAAATTATGTACCGGCACCGACGCAGTCTGCTGCACCCATTTAAGGCAATTGCAGCTGCAAGCACTTTATCAGTGCGTTTTTGAGCATTTTTCTGGCCTCAATTCATTTAATACCCTTCGAAATACGCCAAAACACAAAAATTCCAAATTGGCACGTTATTTGAAATAGCATCAATTAGGTAGGTATTTGGATAGTTGAACTATTTCTTCACGAAATAGAAACAACAAAACTTAAAACAGCAGTATTAATAATAAACGAAAGGGGAACTTATTTTGTATTGGTTAACAGCTATTGTAAGACCGTTCAAGTTGAATGATGTCTATAACCGACTCATCGAAGAAGGCATTGGAGGAATGACGGTGAGCGAAGTTAAAGGATTAGGAAGTCAGCGTGCAACCACGGAGGTTTATCGTGGAAATGAATATTCGAACGACTTTATTCCTAAAATAAAAATTGAAATTGCTGTCAGTGAGGACGCGTTAGATAACGTCATCGATTCAATTATCGAGTCTTCAAAAACCGGCAAGCCAGGAGACGGCAAAATTTTTATTTCCAAAATTCAACAAGCTTATCGGATCCGAACTAACGAGATCGATCTTGACGCCCTATAAAAATAACCAATAAGAGATAAACACAATGAGTACAGAAGCATTAGTCAACGAACACAACTATATATTTAACACTTTATTCCTGCTCTTTTCCGGCGCTTTAGTCATGTGGATGGCTGCCGGATTTTCAATGCTTGAAGCTGGCTTAGTAAGAAGCAAAAACACCACTGAAATATTGACCAAAAATATTCTACTTTACGCGTTAGCTTGTATCGCGTACCAAGCATTCGGTTTCGATATTATGTATCAAGACAGTGAAACCGCCGGCTGGTTACCTAGTTTCGGATTTGGCATTGAAGCGACTGCAGAGGGCGCGACTCAATCACGCGACGTCGACTTCTTTTTCCAAGTAGTTTTTGTGGCTACCGCAATGTCAATTGTTTCGGGAGCGGTTGCAGAAAGAATGAAACTGTCTGCATTTTTGATTTTTGCAATCTTTATGACAGCAGTGATTTACCCCGTTGAAGGATACTGGACCTGGGGAGCAGGATTTCTTGGTGCAAGTGTCGAAGATGGCGGCTTAGGATTTAGCGACTTTGCAGGTTCAGCTATCGTGCATATGGCCGGAGCTATGGCGGCATTATCTGGTGTTCTTTTACTTGGGCCACGTAAAGGCCGTTATGGCAGCAAAGGCGTTAAAGCAATGCCTGGCGCCAACATGCCTTTAGTCGCTCTTGGAACTTTTATTCTTTGGATGGGTTGGCTAGGTTTTAATGGTGGTTCGCAGTTAACGTTAAACTCAACAGGTGATGCCGACGCAATTGCTAGAATATTTGTTAACACCAATGCGGCAGCCGCGGCAGGTGCAATCTGTGCTTACCTACTAAGCACAGTTCTCTACGGAAAAGCCGATTTAACCCTTATCGTTAATGGTGCTTTAGCGGGACTAGTAACCATTACTGCAGCGCCTGATTCGCCGACACCGACCTTAGCGGTTTTATTTGGAGCAATTGGTGCGAGCATCGCTTTCTTCGCAATCAAATTCTTCGACAAAATAGAAATTGACGATCCAGTCGGCGCCATATCAGTACATGGTGTGGCAGGAATTGTTGGTGTCATGCTAGTGCCATTTACTAAAGACGTGAGCTTTCTAACACAACTTATCGGTATCGTTGTTATTGGTAGCTGGGTGTTCGGTTCAAGCCTTGCTGTTTGGTTTGTCGTTAAAAAGCTATTTGGCATTCGTATTAGCGAGCAAGATGAGTACGATGGAGCTGATGCCACCGAATGTGGTGTCGAAGCTTATCCAGAATTTGTTGGCGGTAAAAACTAACGAAATAAGACTGCGCTAGTCAAGTTGAAATACCTTTAAGCAAGAATCTGACTAGCGCTTTCGCTTTAAATATTTCCAACAGTCTCATTAACGACTCTGCGAGCTAGATCTCGGTTAGAGCGACTTGGTGCGGCCAATAAAAAGAAATTCATGAACATAATAGTAACTAATCAATATTCTAATAACTAAAAACTCGAAGAGGAAATTCATCATGAAAAAAACATCAACATCAGTGATCATAGTCACCACACTTTTAACTACTCTAGGGTATTCAGAGCAAGTTCACGCTGAACTTACTTCCAACGTTGGTGTTGTATCCCAATACCACTTTCGCGGCATTCAGCAAACAGCTGGAGCATCAGCTAGTGCAGGTTTAGATTATGCAAATGAAGGTTTCAGTATCGGAACTTGGGCAGCTGACGTCGATGATGGTCTAGAGGTGGATGTTTATGGTAGCTATCAATTTGAAGTTACTCAAGACTTTAGTTTTTCGGTTGGCGCAACAACTTATCAATATACTGGCGACTTTGATTCGGCTTACAACGAAGTAAATCTGTCAGCGGATTATGGTAGTTTTAGCTTGGGTTATAGTCTTGGCAAATGGGACGGAGTAGTCGGTAATGAAGCGGCTACCGAGAGCGACTACACGATTCTTACCTTAGGGTTTTCTCATTCTGGATTTAGCGGTGAAGTTGGTATCTACGGCGATGATGCGGAAGGCGAATACCTGGATGTCGCTTATGGAACAGAGATCGGTGGTTTTGATGTCAGTGTCGGTGTCTTGATCAGTGGAAGCGATTTAGATGATGACGAATCCATGTATTTTTCTTTTGGAAAAACTTTTTCGTTAAAATAATTTGATCGTTTCTACGCATCAGAAATACGATCTATCCTGCATGTTCTAGCTAGGATAGATCGCCTTTACAGTTTTGCCATTTGCGCTTAACTATCTGCATCGGCCTTTGCAAATAGCTCCTTCCAAATACGAATAACATTAGCTCTTTGTTCAATAAATTCAGAAGCTGGCACCAGCTTTTTTTGACTTTCTAGAGTTAACTCATTTAAACGATTAATATAACGACTAAAGGCTTCAATCAGTTGCTTGCAGTCGTTATCTGACAGTAGGTTTTGCCGCCTAAAGAAGCGCAAAATATCAATAGTACTATCTGGAGCAATGGCAGCGGCGGTTTCAGAGTTAACATTATGAATGTGGTTAAGCACCAAGAACTGACTGATAAACTCTATATCAACCAATCCTCCCCTTCCCTGCTTAATATTGAACCAATCCTCCGAAGACTTATCCAATTCCTGCCGCATGCGCTGACGCATATCCACCACATCTTTGGCTAGCCTCTTAGAGTCGCGCTCTTGACCTAAAATATGACTTCTTAATTCTGAGAAGTGCTGACTAATATTTTTACTTCCTGCTACTGGCCTTGCTCGCACTAATGCCTGATGCTCCCAGGTCCAAGCACTTTCTTGCTGATAAACTTTGAAAGTATCGATATGACTCACCAGCATTCCGGAATTTCCAGACGGCCTTAGTCTCATATCCACTTCATACAACACTCCAAGACTTGTTCGAGTGGAGAGAAAATGTATGAGTTTTTGCGCTAACCTAGTGTAAAAGCGATTGATGCTGAGGACTCCAGTTTTCTTATTCGGATCCGTTAGACTGACGATACCGGTGGTCTCAGAGTCAAGCGGTTGGTCAAATAGAAACACTAAGTCTAAATCTGAATTGAAGCCGAGCTCGTTTCCGCCGAGCTTGCCATAAGCAATAATCGCAAAACCTGTTTCTATCTCGTCAGCGGCAACTTGCTGGCTTAAATTAGTAGGCTGAGTATTTGGTATAGAACTATCATCTTTTAAACCGGCTGGTTCACCATATTTCTGAACCATTTCTCGCCAACAAATTGCTAATGCTGTTTGTATAATCACTTGTGCCAATTGACTCAAATAGCGGTTAACTTGTGAAATACTAAGTCGTTCAGCTAGCAACGCTGCAGCAACTCTCAGTTCGTTGATTTGCTTGAAATTACGAATAGCATCCAAAATTTGTTCTTTATCTGACTCTTCAATTCTAAGCAATGATTGCCGTAACTCGCTCTGCAAATCACTGGTTTGCAGCGGTTCATACAAGCTATTAGGATAGAGTAATTCGTCGAATAAAATTGGACTTTCACAGAGCCGGTCTACCACCCATTGACTGCGACTGACAAGATCGACAAGATGCTGCAAAATTGGAAGATTTTCGCTCAAGAGATCCAGGTAGGCTGTTCTTTTTAAAATCGTCCTTAGAATTCGTATAAGATTTTTAATGGTTTCTACTGGATTGGTCGTTTCCAACCCAATTGCCAGTAACGTTGGTAAAAACTGCTTTAGCCTTTTAGCTCCTTTTTGAGATAAGCTGACATGCGCATTAGAGTCCCTAAAGTCTGCTAATAAATTAACCAACTGTGTAGCTTCCTCGGAAGTTATGCTTGCCAATTTTTCACTAAGCTTTTGGCTGGTAATAAACCCTTCCCACAGAGACAAATAGAAATCGTCCTGTTCTTCATTCATGGTCCGCTCTTCGCCAAAAAGCGCATTGAAGTGCTTGTTGGTCGAATGTTGAATTTGATCAAGACTATTTTTAAAACTCTGCCAGTCTTCGAATCTCATTAACTTAGCAATCACTGCTTGCACTTCAGGACTGTCCGGTAATTGCTGTGTTTGTCGCTCTTCAAGTTGTTGTAAGCAGTGTTCAAGACGCCTTAAAAAACGATAATTATCTGCTAATTCCTTAGCCGAGTCTTTTGGCAACAACTCTTGCTCGGCGAGTAAAGGAAGCACCTTGAGTAGGTTCCTTTCTTGCAGTCTTTTATCGCGTCCACCTTGGATTAGCTGAAGTGATTGCACCATAAATTCAATTTCACGAATACCACCAGCGCCTAACTTGATATTCCCGACCAGGCCACGCCGGCGAACTTCACGTTGAATCATATCCTTCATACTTCTTAGCGAGTCAATGACGCCATAATCGATGTAGCGGCGAAAAGCAAAAGGCCTCAGAATTTGTTCCAATTGGAATTTTTCCTCAGCGCGACCAGTGATAATTCGAGCCCTTACCATTGCAAACCTTTCCCATCCTCGCCCTTGCTCGTGGTAATAATCTTCTGCTTGATCCACTGACATGACTAAATTCCCAGAGTCGCCATAAGGTCTTAATCGCATATCAACACGAAACACAAAACCATCGGCGGTTTTTTCATCCAGAAGTCGAATAAGCTGTTGCCCTACTTTTTGGAAAAATCGAGTGTTTTCGATAGAACGCCTTCCACCAGCGGTTTGCCCCGAACAAAGGTAAAAGAAAATTAGGTCAATGTCAGATGAAAAATTTAACTCCATACCGCCAAATTTTCCCATAGCCAAAACCATCATGTTTTGAAAATGACTATCGACTTGCCCAGCAGACTCAGTTGATTTTGGAGCAAGTACCTTTGCTTTTTCCGAGGTTGCTTCTGACGTATCCAAACCCAGCTGTGGGATACCAAAAGTCTGTGTTTGCATCGCGAAACTCCAGATATAGGCCACCTGAATTAGGCACTCTGCCAATATACTCATTCTCAGCATTGCTTGTTCGACGGATATTTGTTCAGACAACTCCAAGACTGCTATGGCCGCACTATGTTGGCGTCTTATTTTCCGCAGAAAGCTCATGCAACTCACTTCATTCTGATAATTGGACTTAATATCTTGAAAGCGGCATTCAGCGTTTTCTATTTGTTGCGGAGCGGAGTTGAAAAGACATTCAGTTAGTATTTCCGTTAAATACGGTCGGAAACTCTCCGAACTGTGGTTTGCGTGCCACTGCAGCTGAATAGCTGCAGGTTCGGCCATTTCTGAGTAGATTTCTGCTACAAACCGACTTATTTTGATATTATTAGCTAATTCTTGGAATAATTGCGGCTCTAGGCTCGTCTGACTAGAAGTGGTAAGCCGCTTTAAATTGGCAAAGGCTTGCTCAACAATATTATTCTGCATTAGATGGCTTGAATTGATTCAGCTGAAAGTAAGTCACATACTATTACACATGGCTTACTTTTTGAACTGCTTGAAAAAATAAAGGTTTTAACTACTTACCTTAGGAGAAATAGATATGTGGCTAGCTGTTTTCGAAATGATAGTGATCATTGTCATCGCTTCACTATTAGTAAACTTGGCGAGAGAATGGCTAAAAACTAGGGAGAGACCTGAAGTCGACTTTTCGCCAATGGAAGCAAGGTTAGAAAAGGTCGAAGCACTTGAAGAAAGAGTTAGAGTGTTAGAGGCTATTGTCACCGATAAAGGCTACGACCTAAAAAAAGAGATAGAAAACTTATAAGGAGAATTGAATAAACTGCGAGAATCAAGAGCGACTAGAATTAACCTTTCAGCAGTAAAATAGGCTATCGCCATGGATGGTAAATATGCACTTGCTCAATTAACTACTAACTGGTTGTTCTTAATAAAATCCGGCTATTTCAAAAAATCACCAATCGCAGATTTAAGTTCTTCATCATCAATTTCTTCTGCGTGCTGCTGAGCCAACAGAGCAAATTGCGCAGCTTGGTCAATGCTCCCTTGATCCAAATAACATTCAGCCATCGCAAACAAAATTGATGCTTGATATTCCACTAATCCCAATTTCTCAGAGCACGCCAAACCTTTACGATAAGCCGATAGCGCTTGCTCATGGTTCATCGCAAAATCTCCCAGCGCTTCCCACTGAATAGGATGATTAGAGTCGCTTTTCTCAAACCTGTTACAGAGTCTCTCTAACTCGGAGTATGCTTCGCTTTCTAAATCCTGTAGACCTTTTTCTGATGCATTGACGATGCTGACCGACAATCGATGTACTTCCTCATAGAGCTCGGTATTCATGCTTGTATCCCTTTCCCGTTATTACTTTTCGAGTGTTTTAGCATTCAAAGCACACAAGCATTAGCAGATGAATTCCAATTATTGATTGCACAATTGAACTTTCATCGACCTTTTAGCGTTGATTAAAATTTGAGCAGTTTCATCGCTTTCTTTTTAAACGCTTTTCCATTCAGCCTTTTAATGTTTAGCGCTCAACAGTTAACATCAATCCACTTTGGAATAAATGCTAAGAATAAACTCATTTTGCCAAACAAGCCTTATTTCCTTTATCAAACACTATTCGCCATTTTCCATCATCTTCAAGTCGCCATGTTGATGTGTAGTATGAAAAGAGTTTGCCTTTTGAATTAAATACTGGACCAGTACTAATGGCTAATTTACCAGACTCTAGCACTTGAACGACTTCTGGTTTCCATGAAAAAGGAGCCGATTGCTCTTCAAAATATTTCTTCCATTGTTCGGAAATTTGCTCTATTCCCCTTCGCGGATTTTTTCCAGATAGAAAAATGGCCTCTTTAGACAGGTAACTTTTGAACGCCTCAAAGTCTCGATCTGCCATTGTCTTGGCGAAAGCTGTTTCAATTTGAAAAACCTGCTGTTGCAGCTCAAGTGTTTTATCGTTAGCTTTTACACCAAAGGCCGATAAACTAACACTAAATACTACTAACATGAGAAAGACAAATCTGAAATGTTTCATTGTCACTGCCCTCTAAAATATGGGTACCAATTGGAATAATAAACGAATTTTTGAACTAATCAGCTGTCGCTTGTGGAGTCTTTCAATTTCACTTTGAACAAACTGAACAATCTTTCTTTTTATTATATTTAATTTTGTTAAATGATTGTTCCATTCCGTCAAACAACATTAACCAGCCAGCTAATGGTTTGCCTGCACCCGACAAGACTTTAATAGCCTCTAATGCTTGCAGGCTACCGATGGTACCAACGATCGGACCTAATACCCCATTTTCCGAGCAGCTTTGGTCGGTGTACGAATCTGTATCATATAAGCAAGCATAACAAGCCGAATCTGGTTTCATCAAAAAAGTGGTTAATTGCCCTTCCCAACGGATTGCAGCACCAGAGACTAACGGTGTCTTTGACTGCCAACAAACTTCGTTCAACATGAATCTCGTTGTAAAATTATCGCAGCAATCGACCACTAAATCGATACTAGACAAAACCTGCTTCATCGACTGAAGATCCAGTCGTTGATTAATAGTATTCACTTTACAGCTTGGATTTATCTGTTTTAGTCGTTGTTTTGCAGATTCTACTTTGTCGATACCTTGGGTAGATTCTTGATGAATAATTTGTCGCTGAAGATTACTTGAATCAACTTGATCGTCATCTACTATGGTTAGTTGGCCGATCCCTGCGGCGGCTAAGTAAAGCAGCACTGGCGAACCGAGTCCCCCAGCCCCCAAGACAAGCACATGCGCTACCCTAAGCTTTTGCTGACCAGCAATATCTATCTGCTGCAACATGATTTGCCGAGAGTATCTAAGTAGCTCTTCATCACTTAACATCTTGTAATTCTCCAATGATAGATTCTGCTCTCCGTCACTAATACTAAAGGGTTGCTATGGTTACTCGATCAAGCTCTGATAAGTCTTTGACGGTAGTGACATTTTGATAGCCATTTTCGACGAATATTTCTCTGACTGCTTTCCCTTGCTGAAAACCGTGCTCAATCATCATCTTGCCTCCCCGAACCAAATGGAAAGCTCCTTGTTTCACAATCGTTTTGATATCAGCTAACCCTTTGTCACTAGCGACTAATGCAGAGCGAGGTTCATAGATTAGATCGCCTTCACTAAGATGTGGATCATTATCCTCAATATAAGGCGGATTTGAGAGGATAAGATCAAAGTTTTTTTCAGCTATATTACTAAACCAATCACTTTGCGAAATTTCTATATTTTCGACTTTGTTCAACTTTGCATTTTGTTTAGCTAAAGCCACCGCACCTTTCTGAAAATCAACGGCCGTTACTTTATCCTGTGTGCGCTCACTGGCAATCGCTAGTGCAATAGCACCTGTTCCGGTGCCTAAATCCAATATTTTTTGTTGTACAATACTTGACTGGCGTTCAGCTAAAAATTGAATACCTAATTCGACTAGTAGTTCAGTTTCTGGTCGAGGAATTAAGGTCGACGAGTTAGTTTTAAGGGTAAGTGTCCAAAAATCTCGTTGGCCTGTGATATACGCAATTGGCTCACCTTGATGACGTCTTTGAATTAATTGTGCTAATTGCTTAACTTGGTCTTGGCTTAGTGTTTGTTCCGGCCAAGTTTTCAGCCAAGTAAAACTTTTTTGCAAAACATAACTTAAGAGATACTTAACATCGTCTTCTGGAAATTCAGAATCTAATTGGGTTAGTGCCCACTGAGAAGCCCCAAGCACGGTTAATGGTTTAAACTCATTCATTAGAATGGACTAACCACTTTACTTGGTGAGTTCATAATCTTCTAGTTTGAAACTAATCGGCCGACAACAACACATCGCAATTTGTTGATCATAATATGCTGCCTCATTAATAAAGGCCAAGTGAGTAGGCTCACCTTGATACTCTATGTCAGTACCGTCAAAG
>JBDVOJ010000031.1:0-48833 GCA_039969155.1 Kangiellaceae bacterium | reverse complement strand
GTGCTGCTTCCAGGGAATAATCTAGCCGCCTATATTGACCATCACCTTTTTGGGGTCAACCATCTGTACCACAAATCAACTCAACCTTTTGCTTCTGACCCGGAGGGTTTATTAACCACCGTTCCGGCGCTGGTTAATTGTTTGATTGGCATTCTAGTGGCTAAATCAGTCTTACTGAAACCAAACACGCCGGATGAAAAAACGGCTACCGTTAATCAGGAGCAGAAAGTAAAACAGCAAATAATCAAACTGTTATGGATGGCTTTTCCAATGCTGTTGCTTGCTTATATAGCTTCCAACTGGTTTCCGTTTAATAAAAACCTTTGGTCACCACCTTATGTATTGCTGAGTTCTAGCTTAGCCATTATTGTTCTGGCCCTAGCACGTTGGTTGATAGACTTGAGGGGAGCTAAACTTTGGACCGCGCCATTCCTTGTATTTGGAAGCAATGCTATCGCTCTTTTTATGCTCTCGGGATTTGTTGCTAGATTGATCAGCATGGTAAAGATAGATGGCTTGAGTTTAAAAGCATCAGTTTATTCAATGGTCGAACTCATTTCGGACGATGCAAAGTTAAACTCATTGTGTTTTGCGCTATTGTTTATGTTAGTGATGTATTGCCCGCTTTATTGGATGTACCAGAAAAAACTATTTTGGAAAGTTTAATCAATGGCCTTTTAATAAAAATCTTAGAAATCGTTTGGATTAGTCCTAGTTATTAATCGGAAAATATCAGATTAAGTCTGACTATTACTATTTGTTTTGAAAACGAGAGAAATACAAATAATTATCAAAATCAAAAACTAATGCCCAGCGGTTTTTCCATTGCGACTGCGCGGGTCACTGGCTCCAAACAAACCCGCTTTAGTTTTCATAATCGATTGAGTGCTTCCCATCGCCGACTTCATCACTACTTTATGTCCTTTAGCAATTAATAGATCGATAGTGTCAGCATTTAGACTGCGTTCTACTCGAAGCTCATCGGGAAACCATTGATGATGAATGCGTCCAGAATTGGTCGCTTCTGCAATATTCATTTGATGATCGATAACATTCAAAATAACCTGAAGAGTGGTGGTGATAATGCGCGAGCCGCCTGGAGTGCCAGTCAACAAAAAGACTTCATCATCTTTCATTACAATAGAGGGAGTCATCGCACTAAGAGGCCGCTTTCCTGGTTCAATGGCATTAGCTTCTCCACCTAACAAACCAAACGCATTGGGTACACCTGGTTTCGATGAAAAATCATCCATTTCATTGTTCATAAAAACCCCCGTACCTTCAGCAACTAATCCCGAGCCATAACTAAAATTTAACGTTGTGGTGGTGGAAACAGCGTTACCCCATTGATCAATCACTGAATAATGAGTGGTTTGATCACTTTCATAGGCTTGCAGATCGCCATGCTTAATTTGTTGGCTCGGAGTTGTCTTGTTCGGATCAATTCGTTGATAAATTGACTTAGCGTAATCTTTGCTAATTAATGCGTTTACCGGAACTTTATAGTAATCAGGGTCACCCAAGTATTCACTGCGATCCGCATAAACATACTTCATAGCTTCCGCCATTTGATGGACTGACTTAGCGGTATTGTGCCTCATGCTTGCTAAGGAACTGTTTTCAAGAATGTTCAACAATTGAATCAAGTGAACTCCCCCTGATGATGGTGGTGGCATAGAATAAACTTGATACCCGCGATAATTGGTTGTTACCGGCTCACGAATTACTGCTCTATAATTAGCCATATCCTGCTCGCTAAAAATTCCTCCAGCATGATTAACCGACTTAACAATTTTTCTAGCAACTTCTCCTTGGTAAAACCCGTCACTCCCGAGCTTGGCAATGGTTTTAAAGGTTTTCGCCAAATCAGCCTGAACAAGTTTTTCGCCTGGCTGATAAAACTCGCCATTTTCTTTGTAAAAGATCTTTTTGGTACTAGGCCAACGTTGTAAGCGATTCTTCATTGCTTTTAAAGATCGTGACAAATCATAACTGACTTCAATTCCCTGCTCCGCTAAGTCAATTGCTGGCTGAATGACTTCAGCTAACGATATGCTGCCATATTTTTCTAAAGCTAAAACCATTCCCTTTACCGAGCCAGGAATTCCGGATGAGGCGCCATGAAACAAAGATTTGTCCTTAATCACATTGCCTTGTCCATCCAAAAACAGATCTTTATGGGCAAGCGACGGTGCCATTTCCCGATAGTCTAAAGTGAGAATTTTCGATGGTTGCCCCAAAGATTCATTGGCAGCAAGATGAATTACCATAAAGCCGCCACCGCCAATGTTTCCGGCACGAGGATAAGTCACCGTTAAAGCGAAACCAACCGCCACCGCGGCATCAACCGCATTGCCACCACGTTTTAAGATATCTACACCAATATCTGTCGCCAAAGCTTCGACACTTGCTACCATACCATTGGCCGCCCAGATCGGTTGTGCAGTATCCATTCCGGCATAAATAGGTAGCTCAGAGATTTGCGAAGGTTTAGTTGGTAAGTTTGCTGCTGATACTGCGGTAGCAGATGTAACTAGCACAGCCAGAGTTAAAAGCTTCCCTAAAAAAATTTTAATCAAACTTGTAGTCGTTACGAGTGGGTTAATCATTTGAGGTGTTACCAGCTAGTGGACTGAAATTTAAATCTTCAAAATCAAAGCTAAAATCCGTCTTGCTTGAAATCGGCTTCATTGTCATTTTAATAACTTGTCCGGTTGAGTCTAGTTTGAAATCTATCCATGCGTCGGCCTCAAAACTGCGATCATGCCAGCGAACCCACCATCGTTTTTTACTATGCCAAAAGACATCCCCAGTTAATCTCGGTGACATATCGCTAGTAAATGAAATACGATTACCATTGAGCTCTAAACTCACTTTTCCAAACCACGGATCAGAGTAATTACCCAATCTTTCTCTAAGCGATTTATCACTAGAGTTTTCTATGACACTAAGCTGTGTTTGCTGTTTTGGTTGTTTATTTTTTGCGGGCCTAGATGAATTGGTTTTATTTGATTTAGAACTAGATTTGGATTTGGCTTTTGTTTGGGATTGGGAATATTTTTTAATCCAGTCAGTTTTTATAGTCGAAGACCTATCCACATATAAGTCGATAAGCGATCGCATTATGGCACGTCGTCCGGCACTCGATTGTTGATTAGTTAACACCACAAACCCTAAATTGAGTTCGGGTAAGAGCACTATTTTAGACATTGATCCACCGAGCATGCCGGTATGAGATACTCGCGTTACCCCATGATAATCGCTAATTCTCCACCCCAATCCATAAGAATGATAAGTCGAGCCATCTTCCTCTTTCATTCGATTTGACAGCTTAAGTTTAGTACGCGGCTTCCAAAGTTCTCGTTTTTGCGCCTGAGAAATCAACGACGAGCTTGAATTATCTGCCAATAACATGCTCACCCATTGAGATAAATCGTTAACAGAACATTTTATTCCACCAGCCGCTGCCATAATACTCGTTTGATCATTGATCCTATTTTTTTCTAAGATCGTCAGTCGGCCATTCACGATGGCATGCGGAGCTACTGAATTATGGTTATGCTGCTTAGCGACTCCTCCGGCAAAACAACGATTCATTTTGAGCGGTTTAAAAATATGCTGTACAACGAAATCTTCCCAACTCATTCCCGAAACAGCGGCCACCACTTCACCGGCAACAATATAGAGTAAGTTATCATAAGCATATTTCTTGCGAAACTCGCTAACAGGTTTAAGGTACCGCAAATTGTTAACCACATCTTGTCGGCTAAACTTGGTTGGTTCTGGCCACAACATCAGATCACCCGCCCCAATCCTTAACCCACTTCGATGAGTTAATAGATCAATAATATTAAATTGTTTGGTCACTTCCTTATCATACATTTTAAAGTTGGGCAAATAGGTGACGACCTTGTCATGCCAACTGAGTTTTCCTTGTTGTACAAGCAGCGCTAGCGAGGCTGAGGTAAACGCTTTACTATTTGACGCGATTTTAAACAGGGTATGCTTATCGACCAATTGTTCACTATCGATGCTGGTGCTCCCATACCCTTGAGAATGCACAACTTGATGATTCTTGACCACCGCAATAGCAACTCCCGGTATTTGAAACTCTTTGATAGCAGCTTCAGCGATACGCTTTATTTGCTGATCATTTAAATTAGTCGACTTGGCTTGCTGATAGTCGATAGAAAGGAGAATGAGTAACAATAAAAACTTAACAGCAAGCTGAACGAACCACTTAATTATCGTCATGTTTAATCCCACAATCGCCTATTTTCTTTTTAGATAACATTAATTGAATGAGTCAATCAATCTCAGTTGTTTATTGATTCATTATTAACTAGTTTTTTAATAATTTGCAGCAATAATAATATATTACTCTTTTATATTCCATTGGAATATTTTATTATTGACTTTTCTAGCGACCTATTAGGTTAATCAATTTGCAGACCTTCTATTATAAAAATAACTCTCTTTCAATTGAGCAGGTTTCAATTGTTGACATAGCTAAGGCGATCGATACACCCTTCTACTGCTATTCCCAGACTCACGTAGAAAATGCCTACGACAGTTATTTAGACAATCTATCTTCCCTCGATGCTTCTATTTGTTACGCGGTCAAAGCAAATTCCAACCAAGCAATTATCAAGACCTTAGCAGATAAAGGATGCGGTGCCGATGTGGTTTCCGAGGGAGAGTTACAACGAGCGCTAGCCGCAGGTATACCTGCCGAAAAAATTGTTTTCTCGGGAGTCGCCAAGACAGAAAAGGAAATGGCCTATGCGTTATCCAAAGATATCTTTCAATTTAATATTGAATCAGAAAATGAACTACACCGTCTCAATCAAGTTGCTCTGCGGTTGAACACCAAAGCAAGAATTGCCTTTCGAATCAATCCAGATGTAGATGCTAAAACTCATGCGAAAATATCTACCGGCAAGTCCGAAAATAAATTTGGCATTCCCATTAGTAAAGCAGAATACATCTACCAAGAAGCTAGCCAATTAGCAGGAATTGAAATTCAAGGCATCGATGTCCATATCGGCTCTCAACTCACCTGTTTAAAGCCATTTAGAGAAGCTTTTGCAAAAATAAAAGCCGTTGTGAATTCGCTTAATAAAACAGGCATTAAGATCAAAGTGATCGATGTGGGTGGTGGTCTTGGGGTTGAGTATCAACAAGATAACGACAATATTAGTATTAGAGACTACTGTAAAATGCTCGAACAAGAGTTTGCGGATTGCGCCTGTAAAATAGTCTTGGAGCCCGGTCGTTCGATGGTGGCTAATTCGGGATTACTAGTTTCTAAAGTGATCTACAAAAAACAAGGTCAACAATCGATATTCTTAATCATCGATGCGGCGATGAATGATTTGTTAAGACCAAGCATGTACGATGCCCATCACGAGATTTTGCCGGTGAGACAATGCTCAGAAAGAGAAGTTTATGATGTAGTAGGCCCCGTCTGCGAAACCGGTGATACTTTTGCTCGCAACCGAGAAATGAGTATGGTGGAAGAAGATCAATTGGTAGCAATTGCAAGCGCTGGAGCTTATGGCGCGGTAATGTCCTCGACCTATAATAGTCGACTGCAAATCCCTGAAGTTTTAGTCAATCAAAATACGTTTCATGTAATAAAACCCCGCGGCAGTTATCAATCAATGATTGAGCTAGATAGCCTCGCTCCTTGGCAATGACGAGTTAGAATGCCGAGTTAAATGGTATCGGAGCGAATAAAGTTAAAAGTACTAGGCTTCGACAGGCTAAGCCGGCTAGTGTTGTTTTTCTCCGTGCTCTCCGTGCCTCTGTGGTGAAGTCTTTTAATCTTTTAATCTTTTATTCTATTAATGCCCCGCAAAGTATTGCCTTATCGATTTCGATAATAAAGACTGCATTTTCATATCAACTTTTGCTTCATCTTCCTCTGTCGCCCCATCGATTCCGACCTGCGCGCTAATAGTAAATTCCTTACCCCCCTGAAAGTGTGGCAAGCAAACATGTGCTAACAAAACATATTCAGCCGCACCTCGAGTTTCGCTGGGTCCCCAACCTATCTTTTGCCAAATTCGCCATTGGCCTTCCGTTAAGTCATCAAGATACTTTTTAGGATTTTGCTGATTCTCACCCGCTATAGTTTCCGCGATGGCATATGCCAAACCTTGTCCAATACCTTTCATCATTCCACCAACTTTTTCATCGGATTGCGAATGACCATGACCGTAGAACAACATTTCTACATCGCTTAATGCTAGGTTTGGGAAATTCGTTACTTGGTCGCGATCGTGTAAGGCGAGCCTTTTTAACCATTCCGCCATTGCCAGTGTTGTTTGCGGTTTATTCCCAGTCAATCCACACTCTTCACAACGATAGCTTTGTGCTAACGGGTCTTGCTCTCCAGATTCAAAACCTTTTAGTTTAAGACCGGTTGGATGGCTGTTAGCGAACCACAAATTTGGTACCAGTCGATAAGGCGCCTCGCCATAGCCTCCTCGAATACGAACCTTTTGATTTGCCAGTTTTAACCATCCGTCCGAAAAATAATTCGTCAGTTTTTGCCGGCCAACTAAATTAATAAAATAGGTCGCTATAGCATTGGAACTGGCTTTTGATTGGCCAAAGTCTGAATAACTATGAATGGAGGTCACTAGGTCTGAGAAAGGAACGGAACCAGCCTTGGTCAGCCCTTTCAAACCTGAGCTTCGTGCCTTTGCCATTGCAGCCGTAATCGCCATTACTTTAGAAGAGCTCCAAGGCTCAAATAAGTCATCTTGAGTTCCGTTGGATAGATACTTGTAAACATATTGGTTGTTTTGTTTTTTAATATCAATTACCTGTATTTTTCCTTCGGATGGCTGCGCGGAAAAATATTCCCAGTCGTGAGCGATTCGTTCTTCCCAGCCATATTTTGAGTAATCAGTTTGTTCAGAAGAACGATAGTCGTGAAGAACTTTCGGTTGTTGGTTTAAGGAACAACTAACCGATTGAAGAGAAAGGTCCCTCGGAAGTAATGCCTTTCCAGACATTAGCTTTTCCGCGTGTTTTTCGTTATTGATTGAACTTGATTGTCTTTCAGGAGTATCGATACAAGCTTGATTTATGGTTATTAACATTCCAACTGTAACGACTTTGTAAAGAGATTTCATCACCACTCACCTTTTTGTATGCGGTAAAAAAAAAGCCCCTAGCGGGGCAAACCAAACATAACACTCTGCGGTTTTAAGAAACCCTAATGAAGCGGAAATTATTTCTTCAGTAGGGTTATATTCGTCAAAGTAAAACTTTGACTAAAATTGAGCGATTTAAACGATTTAAAAGTCTCCACTTGAAGTGTAATTTCCTTCCAAGTGGATACCTATTAAAATACTAAATTCACCGACAATTGAAATCTTCTTGGATTATATTGCGAGCGAGGTTGTCCAAAGCTTTCGTTACTTACATAAGGATCAAGGTTATAACCAGTCTGATTATCAAAAATATTATAGATATCAGCTCTAAGTTGTAAGGTATAAGCCTCTGATAATTCGAAATCCTGAGTATAGTTTAAATCCAACTGCCAGTGACTTGGACCTCTGCGACTTCCAGCCGTCTCAGCATTCCTAATCGTAGAGCTACTATATCCGTACAAACTTCCATCCCAGGCTTCCCAGACATCCCCAGATTGGTAAACTAAGTATGCACCGATATTCGCTTCCCAATCAGTGGTATAATAGCCGAACGCTTTAAACACATGAGGCTTGTCACCATAGAG
The DNA here is from genome assembly GCA_039969155.1 of Kangiellaceae bacterium. Taxonomy (GTDB): domain Bacteria; phylum Pseudomonadota; class Gammaproteobacteria; order Enterobacterales; family Kangiellaceae. Next base: position 41,083 of record JBDVOJ010000031.1, on the reverse strand, counting down.
CTTACCTTCTTTGCCATCCCAAATCTGGCGACCACGACCATCCGCTAAACTCGATGACCCTATAAATCGATTTGCATCGTTAGTCCCGCTAACATTATCTTGATCGAAGTTTCCGTAGTAATGACTCCATACATAAGACGCATTTAAGTAAGTTCGTTCACCCTTCCATTCAGCTTCTATGCTGAACTCATTGTAAGACGTATATGAATCATCTAGTTCGGCAATAACGTAACTAGACCCGCCAACTTCATCTCGATAAGATTGTAGTTCTGGAATATATAATCCTTCATCGCGCAAATGCTCTGGAACACCACCAAATGGTCCGTAAGTTCCATAATTTCGTGAACCATTCCATGTATCTTCCCAGAAGTGAGAACCTTCTCTGCGACGTAAATGAGTTCTTATGAACAACTCTTCGGTTACAGACATTGTGGTCCCAATGGTTAACTCATCAATTCTTCGCGGTTTAATCCCTTCTTGAAAGAATTTACCTGAAGACCCCGCACGTGGTTCTGCTCCAATAAAGTCGCCGTTCTCATCAAAATCGACATTCAAGGTTGCTCGCGTATTTCTTGCCCAAGAGGCTGCTCTCGCTAGCGAGCTCGCTTCAGGATTATAACTAGCAAAATTAGCAAAAACCGTGTCCTGTTGGTGGTAAGCCCATGTCACTCCTAATCGCGGTTGAATCATATCTTTCCAGTTAATCGAATACATTTTGTATTTGTTTCCTGGAGCGAGTTCATAACCCGAGACGTTGTCATCATTTTCGCGGAGCCCTTGGCCATAGAGAATGTCATGACTAATTAAAACGCCGACATTGTAAGTGAAATCACCATCTTCAATAATGTCGTTAATTTCGAAGTTATAGGACTCGGTTCCTGAGGTAATTCCTGGAGTGGTTGCTCCATTCGCATCCTGTAAACTCATTTGTTCTGTTATCGCTCTATAGTAGACATCGGGATTGTCTACGTTGGCGCCTCCGAGATAAGAAATAGAGCCCCAACCATTTGAAAACCGAGCGAGAAATTCTTCGCCTTCGTTCCACTTAAACCCAAAATGCAATCGATGATTAACATCACCAACATACATTTCATGATCGAGAGACATTTCAAAACTATCTCGTTTAAAATTAATATCATTGATAGTTGAGCCCGCACCAACTTGTCCACCTCCGACTAAGTCTCCATTTTCATCAACATAGCCATATTGGTCAATATATCGTTGCGCACCCGCTGGATTATCATGAAGCGCTGTCGGAACATTAAAGGCGCCTAAACTCGCGAGATTATTAAGATCCAAACTTGCACCAAGAACCGGCGTTACATTTGTAAGTAAGGTGTCTGGACGACCACCCGTATCAAAATCGAATGTACTGTACAAGAAGTCCAAAGATGTATAATCATCAAGAATATATGCACCTTCTAAGGTAAATATCTTCTGAGTTGATTCTCCTCCATTTGAGGTACTATCCGCATCAAAAGCACCTACAGATTCCCCTTTTTCGACCCGATCAGAATATCGATAACTTACATTTAACATCAGATCATCCATAGGAGCGTAAGTTAGTTTACCGAAGTATTCGTCCCGAGTATTTTCGTAATCCTTGGTTGGCCCACGTACGTTTGCTTTATTTACCCTTAACAATTCAGGACGATAATATGATGTATAGAAAAACAATTTATCTTGGATGACTGGACCACCAATACTGGCTTTCACCCAACTTTGATCGAGCGTTTCATCGATACTATCTTGACCATCTTTATCGGCAGTAAAACTCTTATTCTGCACTTTATATTCTAAATTTCCATGAAACTCATTAGTACCAGATTTCGAAATGCTATCAATAGCAAATCCGCCTGAACGGTTAAAACCAATCGCCTTTGCCCCACCTTTGTCTATTGATACCTGAGCAATATCATGAGTAGAAGGCTCTCCAGAAAGCGTTCCAAATAGTGGTAGAGACACATCGACACCATCAAACCCATATTTATTATCACGTCCTGAGCCACCAGCATTTGGCCCTAGGACACTGAGCTCAGAATAAGCCACACCAGGAATCAACTTCAGCATGTCCCGATAGTTTTGCCCAACTGGAACCCCCTTAATCACATCCTCTCCAAGTGACGTTGAAAGGGATGAATCGCCCTCTCGGATTACCGCACTTCCGGTAATCACTAATAGATTAGAATCCGAAACAGCATCTGAACCTAATTGGAAACTAACGTTTGCCGTTTGATCCAACAGTACTTGAACCGCAAAGGTCTTAACAGCACCATCGGCAGATTTAAAAGTAAGCTCATAATCACCAGGCAGAAGCAATGGCAAGTCATATGTTCCGTCAGGTTTTACAACGGCTGTTCTCGGCTGTGGCATCACACTACTGGTAGCAGTTACGGTCATCCCAGAAACCGCTCCAGCTTCTGCTGTTACTTTACCTTTAATTGCCCCGGTTTGAGCCGCCATCGCCGGTGTACACATAAACATACCGGTTAATAATGCCACCGAAAGTGACTTTATGGGTTTAGATAACGCTTTGTGTGTTGCTTTTGAAAGCAAACTTCGCTCAAATTTGAGATTTTTCATTTTTCGGTCCCCTGTGATTTTTTTAGGCTTTCTAATAATATTGTTCAGTCTTACTCATTCTTTCCTAAGGTCCAACGTTGAGTCACATAGTTAATCGCATCACTTAACTATCACTTATTCATCCCTGCGCTACTTGGTGAAACTTTATGTCCCATTCCAATATGGAATAAAATAACACTTTAAAAGCATTTGTAAATAATTTATTATTCCTTTCAGCAAAAAAATGACTATTTTTAGTGAAATTAAGGATTTTTTGTCTGAATTAGCTCAATATAGTCAATCGACATGCGTGATTATTATTACTCGTAATAATAACTAGTAAATAATGCCCTATCTATTATTTCCAATCAATGGAAGGTAGAACTAAAGAACTATGAACGTTAGAACTCAAATAATTAAGTCCTTCTGCATGACTTTTTTTATCGCAGCAGTGGGCTCTATAGGGACACAAGCGATTGCTGGGAATACCAAGCATCGAATTAATAATGTTGAAGGGATTAATGAAGAGATGCTCTCTCCTGAATTTTGGCAAGCTAAACTAGCAGATCCCGAATCGGAAGTGCTTTCGGCAAATCAAATTAATAAGCTAAATAAAGATCTATTAAACAAGAATTCGCATATGATTGATCATGAGAGCTTAGCCGACTCAATTAACCATGAGCAATTAAGTGCTCTTATCAAATCAATCAGTCAACCTGCGACCAGCGCGCGGTTCTTTGCCGATAAGCGTTTAGTATCAAACGACGACTATTCACGTTTTGAGGATAATTTAAACCTAAAGGCAATTAAATCAAGCCAACCAATCCAATATGGTTTAGTTGTAAAACGCACGGATCTTAGAACTTACCCAACCCACAGCAAGATTTTTAGCACTGCCGACGATATCAACCTAGATCGATTTCAAGAAACCGCTTTATTTCCAGCACAGGTCGTTGCTATTTACCATCAAAGTAAAGATCGTCAATGGTACTTCGTCTCCTCATACAACTACAGCGCCTGGGTGGCGAAAAAAGATGTCGCAATTGGCAAGAAAACCGATGTTTTAGATTATTACCATGCCCAACCCTATTTGGTTATAACCGGTGACAAAGTTTTCACATCCAGTAATCCCTACAACCCAAAGATATCCCACCAGCAACTCGAAATGGGAATAAGACTTCCGCTTGTAGAAGAAAAACACAAACCAGTAATACTGGATGGTCAAAATACTTTTGCTAGCCACGTTGTCAAATATCCAACCAGAAGTGAAGATGGCGAACTGGTCATTCAGCCGGCATTAATCGCAAAATCTCAAGATATTAGCATTGGCTACCTCCCGCTTAATCGTTCGAAAGTTATTCGACAAGCGTTTAAATTTCTTGGCGAAAGATATGGCTGGGGACATTCATTTAACGCTAGAGATTGCACTGGTTTTGTAGGTGAGATTTATAAAAGTTTTGGGATATTAATGCCGCGAAACTCCGGTCAGCAAGGTATCAGTCAGCAGGGCGAAAACATTCGATTTAGTTCAGCGACTAGCAACCAAGAAAAACTTAAAATGATTAAGCAGCTATCCACTGGAGATTTAATCTATTTGCCTGGACATGTGATGATGTATTTAGGTCAAGTAAATAACCAACCTTATGTTATTCACGACGTTGCAGGATACAGCTATTATGACGAACAAGGTGTTTATCAAAAAAGCCAGCTTAATGGCGTATCTGTTACACCACTGATTCCTTTGCAGCTAAATCAAGAAACTAGCTACATCGACCGTATCTATAATTTAAAAAAAATAAAGTGATGGAAAACCCTTTATGAAAATAACTGATATTAAATTCGCGATGCTCAAAGTACCGCTGAAAACGCCATTCAAAACAGCACTGCGAACAGTCAATAATATTGACGATGTGGTAGTGATTGTAGAAACCGATACAGGCAATATCGGATATGGCGAGGCACCAGCGACTGCAGCGATTACCGGCGATACTCATGGCTCTATCATTGAAGCGATCAACGTCGTGATCAAACCCGCGATTGTCGGCAAAGATATCAGTAATCTAAACGAAATAACTCATATTATTCAATCCTCTATCGTTAAAAACTATAGCGCAAAGGCCGCTATAGAAATAGCTATTTACGATCTATTTGCCCAGCTATACAACGCACCTCTATATAAAATTCTGGGTGGCGGCGAACCTTCCTTAGCCACCGATGTTACCATCAGTATCGATTACATTGACAAGATGGTAGAAGACTCGAAAAAAGCAGTCGCGCTAGGTTTTGAAACATTGAAAATCAAAGTCGGTAAAGATATCGGCTTAGATATAGAAAGGATGAAAGCCATTTACGCCGCAGTCAAAGATAGTGCACTTTTAAGATTAGATGCCAATCAAGGCTGGACTGCTAAAGAAGCGGTTTACGCGATTAGAAATTTAGAAGATTCGGGAGTCAAATTAGAGTTGGTAGAACAACCCGTTAAAGCGGATGATCTCGATGGCATGAAGTATATTACCGAGCGAGTACATTCGCCTATCATGGCTGACGAAAGTACCTTTGGTCCGAAAGAAGTGATCGAGCTTATCAAAATGCGCGCGGCTGATATCATTAATATTAAATTGATGAAAACTGGGGGGATTTCAAACGCGATCAAAATTGCCGATATTGCTGCAACTTACGATGTAGAATGTATGATTGGTTGTATGCTCGAATCGAGTATTAGCGTTGCAGCCGCAGTCCATTTTGCGGTCTCTAAATCAAATGTAATCCGTAAAATAGACTTGGATGGACCGTCTTTGTGTCAATATGATCCTGTTGTAAGTGGTGTGAATTTTAACAATGCAGAGATAACTATTGGTGATGCACCAGGGTTAGGGATAAAGAGTATTAAAGGTCTAAAAATGCTCGATGTCTAATCGAGCTTTCTATATTCAAAATTCATAAGACTTTGTTTTAATTCTCTAGAGCGTGGTTGTAGTTAAATAGTTAACTACTTTTCTGATTCACCGTCAATCTCACCTTCATTCACCGACATTGCTAGCAGAATATCGACTATATGCTGCTGTGCTGCCCGTTTGGCAAAATCATGTTTCGCACTATTTTCTTGGGCCGAGATTGTCGATAAAGTAATGTCAGATAAATGATTGGCAGTATTGGCTGAATAGCGACCGATATGAATAATTTTGACTTGTCGTTCTCGCATTTCGGAGATCAACACTGGGCTTATTTTAAGCTCTTCAATTGCTGAAAGTAAAATTAGCAAGTCACCTTTAACTAATCGGCTTAAAAACTGCTTTTGATATGCGGAGTCGTTCAAAGCAAATGCTAGCTTGTTACTATTGAGTAGCCGAATAGCTAAATGCTCAGCGACAAATCGCGATACCCCAACTCCAAAGATTTGGATTTTTTCAGCCTGCTTAATAGCTTCAATGGCGGCCTTAAATGCGGACTCTTTATTTAGCTCAATTGTCGCTGATATCGCGTCTAGTTTACTCTTAAGTAATTTATCAGAAACATCATTTAGATTTGAGTCAGAGAACTGCTTACTGCCTTCTACACCATTGCTAGACGAGCTTCGAGCAACCGCTTCATTAATGGCGAGCTTTATATCTGGGTAGCCTTTATAGCCAAGCTTTTGGCAGAACTTTACAACACTTGACTGACTGACCCCTACAGCACGAGCAAGTTGTTGAGATGAATAATCTCTAAGTAACGCTGCATTTGACAGTATATAGTCAGCTAACTTCTTTTCATTAGCCGACATTTCGTCTCGTATAGAGCGAATTTTTAACAAACAACTCATTTTTTGAAATAACGCATGAAGTGTCGCACCGTTACATAACCATTTGACTGCGAAAGGATATCAACACATGATAACTCATTTAGAATAAATTATTCAAACCAACAGAGCCGTTTGTTGAGTATTATTGACTATATCTGAGCACGTTAGGATGATCTGGGTACAACAAATATCGGCTTCTAAGCTTTTGAAATTCAGATAAATCGGCTTTCCAGGACTTTCTTATTCGTACTTCATTCCAGTTGCTTTCGACTTGCTGCCTAAACTCAGATTGACCCGCTAACTTGTCCAAGAAACTAGCTCGGGTAATAAAAGCTTTTCCTTGTTTAGCAAACTTGTCTTTCCACTCAAGAAAATAACTGAGAGTTAACCCTTTATTAGGATCAGTCGACAATCGCTGGCCAAAGAGTGCAGCGCCCGAATGATTTAATTTGCTCCAACTCCCGCTAATGCTACGCGCTTTAAACTCAAATTCCCCCATAGAACTATCTGGGTAACCAAGTACTTGAAATGGAAAGTCAGTTCCTCTGCCAACACTCACGTCTGTTGCCTCAAAAAAGCCAAGGGATGGATAAAGACGAATAGCTTGATCATTAGGTAAATTGGGAGAAGGTTGAATAAGCAAAGAGTATTTTTTGCTGTGAGCATAGTCTTCGACTTTAACGATCTCCAACTGACATTGCTTCCCATCATCTAACCAGCCTTCTCCATTGATCATCAACGCTAGTTCGGCAACAGTTAGCCCATGAACCATAGGAATTGGGTGCATACCAACAAAACTTTGGTAGTTTAAATCCAATACAGGCCCGTCAATGTAGTCTCCGTTTGGGTTTGGTCTGTCGAGAATTAATAGAGGGACATTATTATCCGCGCATGCCTGCATGACATAATGCATAGTACTAATATAGGTGTAGTATCGGACACCAACATCTTGAATATCAAATATCAACAAATCAACACCATTTAAGTGTTGTCGAGAAGGTTTTTTATGTTTGCCATACAATGAAACGATAGGAAGGTTTGTCTTGATATCTTTATTATTGGCGACCACTTCGCCTGCCCCTTTTTTACCTCTGAAGCCGTGTTCGGGTGCAAAAATAACAGTGACTGTATGCTTTCGAGCAATTAAAAAATCAACTAAGTGTTGGTCATTAACCATCGAAGTTTGATTAACAACAAGTCCGAGTCTCTTATTGTTAATAATTGATTCATATTTTTGATAACGTTCTGCCGCTACAGTCATGCTAGAAGCTTCTTTAGTTTGCGCGTCAGTAGCAAAGAAAATTAAAATTACCAACATGAAACAAGCAACGCTTCTTAATGCAAAATAGTTTACAACACAACCAGCTATATGGGGTTTCTGAAACATTGGCTACTGCTCTTTGCTAGCCAAAGCTATTCGAAGCGAACCTTCTGCTTGTTGCAAGCGATTATCACCATCAATAGCATCAATATCGGCAAGGATCATTAAGATCGCAAGTTTCACTCTCATATCCGCCTGTTTCAGAGTCAACTCCGCTGTATTCTCATCGACACCGGTCACTTGCATGACCATTCTCACACCTCGTGCATATAGTTTTTCGTTGGTTGCTTTTACGTCAACCATTAAGTTTTTGTATACTTTACCGAGTTTAATCATGGAGGCGGTCGACAACATGTTTAGGATTAGTTTTTGAACTGTTCCAGACTTCATTCTGGTTGAACCGGCAATAGGCTCAGGTCCTATTTCTGGCAATAATGAAAGGCTTGCAAGCTTGGCTATTTCTGCATTTTGATTGCTACTGATGGCAATTGTAGTCGCCCCTAATTGATTGGCATAAGACATCGCACCAACCACATAAGGTGTGCGACCACTAGCCGCTATACCCACTAAAATATCTTTGTTTGAAAAATCAATTTCTTCCAGATCAAACTGGCCTAATAGAGGGTCATCTTCACTACCCTCTTTCGCTTTGAACATCGCGGATTTTCCACCAGCCAACAATCCAACGACTAACCCATCAGGTACACTAAAAGTAGGAACACATTCAACAGCATCTAATACTCCGAGTCGCCCACTGGTTCCTGCTCCAATATAGACCAATCTTCCGCCATTCTTAATCGAACTTGCAATCAGTTCTACCGCCGCTGATATTTTTTCTAGAATATGTGAAACAGCTTTAGGCACCAGTTGATCTTGCTGGTTGAGGCTGGTTACAACTTCAAGTGTTGAAAGCTGATCTAAATCCAGCGTATCAGGATTCTGCGATTCTGAAACTAAGTTTGATAAAGTTGTTATTAATTCAGTTCTTGACATGAAACTTCTCTTTCGCGATAACCTATGAAAATCTTTGCTAGCTAAGCTAAAGTTAAAGCTCTATTAAATTACGAGTTATTAGCCTAGCAGTTTTGTTCTATATATTTTTGCTTTAAGATTTGCTCGCCTAAATAAAGCGCACCATCTACCGCATGACCTTTTGGTTCTATAAGCCGTTGTTGGAGCTTTTCGGATAAATGCAATTTGATTTGATTTGAAAGTCCACCAATGATGGCTACGGGCAAATGTTGATCGTTACTGAAACTATCTACTAGCTCTTCAATATCTTTAGCGGCAGCGTGAATGGTTTCTTTTGCGATTTTACTGCGCATGTAACCGGCAAACGCGACTGGTGCCAATTTAGCATAGTCGCTTGCCGTAGCGGCTTTTAACCAATCCAAAATAGATTGCCTTTGATCACCGATTAAATTAATAACTTCATTAATAATAGGGTCAAATTCTGAGTTATCTTTATCAAACTCAACTAATACTCGAGTGACTATTTGGCGACCTATTTCCGCCCCGCTTCCTAGGTCACCCGCAATAAATCCCCAACCACCAATCATGGTTTCTTTGCCATTTTCGTCTAGTTTCATTGCGACACTGCCTGTTCCGACCGCAACGACGATAATTGGAGCACCTTTACCGGCACCGTATAATGATGTTTGTGCATCAGTGGTAATCAGTTTACCTAGGAATTCACTGGATAAGTAGGAAGATAGTGTTTCAACATTATTTTCACAACCGGCACCTGCAGCACCACAAACTAATACGCAGTCTGATAAAACCACATCCGCTTTGGCAACTAGCTGTTCCACTAATTTATTAATAGTTAAACAAGCTCGTGATAAGTCATGCGAAAGTGAAGCACCTCCGGCATTTAGCTCGAAAGTCTGCAGAGTTTCAGTATTCTTAATCACTGCTTTTGTCTTACTTCCGCCTGCATCAATAGCAATAATATGAGGGCACATTTTATCGTTCCTTTAATTCACGACTATGGTTTTGTTCTTCTAATAATGGAGATCCGCAATAACAAACTATAAATGAAAGTAAGCTAGCAATGCAGAGCTGATAAGGGAATGCCAGATCAAATTTTAACCAACTAATATTAAGTGTATCTTGAATGTAGCTTTGAAATAATAATGTTGTCACAAACCCGACAATTAACGCCAGTAGGACGCTGTTGGCATTCCCTCTCTTAGTAAAAAGAGCATTAAAGTAGACTCCGAGAAGCCCGCTGTAAGAAAACACCATCACGCTCAGTGCGAAAGCTAACAGCGGAGTGTCTGTATAACGTTGCCAATAAAAGCTAAGGATTGCCATTGCTGCTAAACTAATCGCAGCAATCAACATTCCCACTCGACCAGCAAAAACAAAGTGCACTTCTTCCCTTACTTTATTCATCGACATAAGCCACGGACGATAGAAATCTTGAATTATAACTGAAGACATCGAATTTAATCCTGAGTTAAGTGTTGATAATGCAGCAGCAACGATGCCGACCGTTACTAATCCTCTTAAGCCCGACGGCATTTCATTTAACACGAATGTCATAAAAATGGTTATTTTCTCACCATCAAAAGTTTGAACTAATTCACCTGCTTGTTGCATTCCCATAAGTTCTGGACGGTGATAAAACACATAAAGTAACAAGCCGATGGAAACAAAAATAAAAACGACAGGAAGTACTAAAACCACTGACCATAACATTGCTCTTGCGCTTTCCTTAGAATTCTTACAAGTGAGTACTCTCTGAGTCATATCTTGATCCATTCCAAAGGAGGCGATACCAAGCAATACGAAACCACTAATTGCAGCCCAAACTGTAAAAACGCCTGACGACGAAAAATCTAAACTGAAATCAAGCAAAGTAAATTTCGATTGTCCTCCGCCAATGGGATTCTCTAGTGCCATATAAACTTCAGAGAGTTCACCTGGAACAAGCGAGATTAAATAGATAACCACAGATAACGCCGCACCGACGTATACCGCACATTGAATCGCATCACTATATATCACCGAGCGAATGCCACCAACAAAAGAATATATCAAACCGACCGATGTAAGAATTAGAATCGAAGAAACCACATTTTGTGGCTCGATGTTTCCAAACAGAATCATTGCCACCGCGATTGCTGCCATGTAGAGTCGCGCTCCGCTGGCGAAGACACGCCCAAACAAATACATGAGTCCAGCTTGCTTTTTAGCACGTTCGCCAAAACGAATTTCTAAAAGCTCATAGACTGTAGTCACTTTATGTTGATAAAATTTCGGGATCATTATTTTCGCAACAAAAATTGCCGCAATAACGGTTCCGATGTTAGTCGCTAGATAACTTAAATTTGAACGATAGCCTTGATCGGGGCCACCCAAAAATGTCGCTGCAGACTGAGCTGTGGCCAGTACAGAAATTGCCACCAGCCACATTGGCATTTGGTTACCACCTAGAAAAAAGTCATTCGTAGAATCAACCTTTCGAAGACTAAAATACCAACCTGTCAGGGCAATAATTAGGAAATAACTGAAAAATACTACCCAATCAATAATTGAAAGCTCTGCATCCATTTATTTTTCTCTTCTATTCAGTCAAAGGACTGGGACACTCAGTTAAATCCCTAACACAGAGGCGCTGTTCATTGTCTAATCTAACCGGTAGTATTCCTCGAATTGGATTAATGCCGAGCAAAGAAGCAACCACAGCGTTATAAGTGATCCCTTCTAGTTGTCCAGAAACATTATCTTTATAAATGCTAGCATCATAAGCTGTAAGAACTGAATCAGATAAGGGAATAAATCGACGCATCTCGTAAGGAGACTGCATACCGGCAACATAGATTGGCAGGTTGGCTCGGTTCACAATTGCCAGCATTTCTTCTAGCGCGAGTTGACGAGCGTGCTCTAGTTTTTTCTGTTCAACTGGAGAAATAATAATATCATCTAATTCTCCTTTCACCACCGCGGACTCTCTTCTTTCACTATAAAACAAGAGTAGCGCGTCGGCTTCGGAGATTTCTGATTCAAATTGCTGTTGTTGGTATTCTGACAGCAAAATAAATGTTGGTATAAGTTTGGATTGATTTGCTCTCGGCCAATAGTTATTGAGAGCTTTTAATATGACGGTTTGCTGCTCTGAATCTTGGACTATTATTAAGAGACGACTGCCTAGTCTTTCGGTTAATGGAAACTGGTCAGGTTGACCTTTTAAAAGCGTAATAGAATCGTAGGCTAATTGTTTTTGCCGGGCTCTATGTGACTCATTAGCTAACACATATTGCGCAGCCATTTTACGTTGATCGATTGGCTTATTAGTGATTGCCAATTGGCTTTTATTAGTTAGTTGAAATTCCGATTTCAGATTTCCAATTCTTGCTAAGGAATCTTGCATACTCTGCTCAAAACCATTCATGTTAGACATCTTGCTAGTGACTTTTCTAACAAAATGCTTAAATCGATTTACATCATTGGGATATCTGATTTTGAAGGGCATTAACGCGATATCTGCTCCGGCAATGAGAGACAGAGCTGTAGCTTCTTCTAATTCAAAATGTTGACTGATCCCAGCCATATTAAGCGCATCGGTAATAACAACCCCGTTAAAACTAAATTCTTGCTTTAGAATTTCATTGAGGATGGTTTTCGATAACGTCGCTGGAACAACAATTGACTCGCCAGTTTTAGTTTTGATTTTAGTATCATCTAACGACGGGAATTGAATATGAGCCGTCATTATCATACCCGGTTTAGATTTTTCAATTGCATGCTTGTAGGGTAATAGATCTGTTTTATAAATCGTCGACTTGTCGTAAGTGACACTGGGTAATCCAGTATGGCTATCAACACTGGTATTTCCGTGCCCAGGGAAATGTTTAAGAGTCGCAATTACTCGTTGTTGCTGAAACGCATCTAACATTGCAAGCCCAAGGTCTGCGACGACTTGAGGATCTTCTCCAAATGATCTCACGTTAATTACTGGATTTTCAGGGTTATTATTAACATCAACATCAGGCGAGAAATTTAAGTTAATCCCTAGGGCATTCAGCTCCTTACCAATTATTCGACCAACTTCAGTCGCGTAATAGGTTCCTTTGGCGGGATAAGTCGCTCCTATGGCCATATTTCCACTAAAAGCAGTGGAGTCACTCCGATTTAGTCTAACGACCCGGCCACCTTCTTGGTCGATACCGATAAACATACCTTCACGATTTATTGAATTAGTAGCAGCGTTTTGCAAGTCATTGGTTAATTGAATCACTTGCTGGTTTGACTCAATATTTTCAGCGAATAAAACAACTCCAGCCACCGAAGTTTGTTCTATCAAACGCACTAACTCTGTAGGTAAGTGAGTAACCGGTTGCAAGCAGTTCTCACCTTCTATTGGTCGCTCGCAGAAGTAGCGAATGCTGACCATTAGCCGCTGAGCCACCTGCAACTCTTGCTCAGTTAATTGGATATCAGGCAATTCAGAATGTTGTGTAAGTGAAGTGTTAATTGGCATAGGGGTACAACTCATTAACAAAAAAGTTATCAGAATACCTACAAATGAAAAAGAATAATTCTGGTTTGATAGCATAACAAACAGCATGTCACATAACGAATGTAGAGGATACTACTACAAGAAGAATAAATAATCAGTGATTTTATTGCGTTTTGTACTAATTTATTCCTAAAGCGCATAGAGGCTTTTTGAAGAGTACCAATATGAGAACATCATATTAGTAAGTCGCGCTAAAAGAAAGGCTTAGGATTCGACAATCCTATAGAAGGGGCTGTCGGAAGGTTAAACCGCCAATCTCTCTACTTTAGCCCCTAAACTGTGAAGTTTTTGTTCTATCCCATCATATCCTCGATCAATATGATAAATTCGATCAATTAAAGTGTTACCTTCTGCGACTAATCCTGCAAGTACTAGGCTAGCCGAAGCTCGTAAGTCGGTGGCCATCACGCTCGCACTTTTTAGCTGGCTGACTCCTTTACAAATAGCAGTATTACCGTCAATAGAAATATCGGCGCCCATACGTAGCATTTCGTTCACGTGCATAAATCGATTTTCAAAGATTTTCTCGATTATGAATCCGGTACCCTCAGCAACGATATTAAGCGCTGTGAATTGGGCCTGCATATCAGTTGGGAACCCCGGAAATGGTGCAGTCTTTATGTTAACGGCTTTTGCACGCTTTCCATGCATATCCAACTCTATCCAATCTGGTCCAGTATTGATATCAGCTCCTGCCTCACGTAGTTTGGCTACCACCGCCTCGAGTAATGATGGGTCGGTGTCAGTCACTCTCACTTTACCGCTGGTTATAGCGCCGGCTACTAAATAAGTACCCGTCTCAATTCTATCTGGTTGCACTCGATGTTTGGCTCCCGACAGTTTATCAACGCCATGGACGGTGATTACATCACTACCTGCACCTTCTATTTTTGCTCCCATGGAAATTAAGCATTTAGCTAAATCGACAACTTCTGGTTCTCGAGCTGCATTTTCAATACGAGTCGTGCCTTTTGCCAAGGTCGCCGCCATCAAAATATTTTCGGTCGCCCCAACGCTGACCATATCCATACAGATCGTTGCTCCTACTAATCCACTAGGTGCTCGCGCTTTGACATAGCCATCGAGCACTTCGATTTCAGCACCCAGAGCCCGCATACCATTTATATGAAGATCAACTGGGCGAGAACCTATGGCACATCCTCCAGGTAAAGAAACGTCAGCCTTACCTAATCTCGCCAATAGAGGACCAAGTACTAAGATTGAAGCTCTCATCGTTTTAACTAAGTCATAATGTGCTTGAAAACTCGCCAACATCGACGCATCGACTTTGTATTCGTTCTCATCTAATGATTCGACTCCAGCCCCAAGACAATTGAGAAGATCAAAAGAAGTTGATACATCATTAAGTTGAGGGACATTAGATAAATGACTGGTGCCCTCTGCCAACAAAGTTGCCATGATTACCGGCAATGCTGCATTTTTTGCACCTGAAATTTTGACGCTACCATTTAGCTTATGTCCGCCGGAAATTTGAAACTTTTCCATGAGGTCTCCCATTCAAAGAGTGTTGTATAAGGCTATTTACAAGCTGCTCACCCTGTCTAATGGGTGAGTCAAATCAAGATGAGCGCACTCTAACACTTATTGAACAGGCAAAGAACAACCAAGCAAGCAAAATGCTAGATTGACCTCATTTCCGGCATAATTTGGACACATTTACAGACAATATAAAAGGCGGGATCTATCGCTAACTAACTCCCTAATGTTAAGTTCCTTAGGACATCCAGCGCTTCAGATGAGTTTTTAGCGTTGGCAATTGTTCCGGACCAAAAATTTCAATACTGAGTTCTTTGGCTCGACGCCTTTCGGCGGAACTGATTGGAAAAAAAGTAACCAATGCGGCTTTAGCTTTAAATCCTCCTAGTCGCTCAGCCAACGAATCCAACTTGTAAAGTACTTGATTTCCTTCGCCTCGATTATACTGTTTTGTTTTACATTCTATGACAAACAAATTGTTGTTCACTAACGCAACAACATCGAGTTCGTTCAAAACAGTTTGCGAACCAACAGAACGCTTAATTTCCATGCTGTAACCTAGGTCCTGGATTTCTGGGAGTTGCTTAGTTAACTCTAGTACCAGTGAATATGTGACTTGCTCTAGCCAGCCACCAGAGCAAAAAAACAGCGTTTGTTGATCGCTGAAATACACGTTTTTGCCCTTAACTTTAATCAGCTCTTGTCGATGCAACTCGTCTAATAGCCATTGCAAAGCCTTATCGTCAAGCATGGGTTTGTCCATCTGTGCTATCAGTTTTGGGCCTCTAGCGACTATCGCTAAATAGTTTAACTTGGCAAGCCCTTTGGTTAGCCGCTTTGCTTTTTCTAACCAACTAACCCCTAAATTCCTAACATTGGATGAGTCACCGCTCAAACTCTTTTGTGATACTAGAGTGCAACCATTAAGAACAAAAAATTCATGCAGTTTTATGGTATCTGTAATTTCGATGGATTCTCGGCCCTCAGGGTAGAGCCAACAAACCTTATCCAATGTAGGCTCGACAATGTAAATAGGTAGTTGATAACTACGTACCACCTCATAGGCTGAGAGAACTTGTTGCCGACTTCCGTTACTAGCATTAAGCCATATCTGGTTGGGCACTTTGCGAGATCTTGCGTGTTTAGATTCCGCTTCAATTAACTGCATGAAGCTTAACTTAAGCTGCTCTGTAGTCGCTCGCTCCGGTAATAACCAACAATCGACACTAACGCCTCTTGTCTTAGCCACTTTCTTTAAGGACCGCATCGATGACCTGTGCGGTTCAGTAAAACAAATAATTAGCTTTTGGCTTGGAATAGCGGTATCCGCTAACGGTGTTAAATTTGCGCTAGGGTCATCGCCCAGCAAGCATATATGTGTCACCGTTTGTTGATCTAGTGCCATTTTATCCCTTTTACTTTTCAGTTCTATCGTCGATTTAGAGAATTACGCTTAGCAATCCCTAGTTTCAATCTTAATATCTATACTAAAGTTAAACAATTACAACAGAAGTCACACTTAAGACCTTGTATTTGTTGATTAAATCAATAATCAGGCCTATCATTAAGTTTATATTCACATAAATATGCCAAACTATCATTAAATTGATAGACAGAGATCAACTATTGCTAATAACAAAGCTTGGTCTCACAAAACAGTTTAAGCCACATAAAGTATCTGCGCTGCGATTTACTGCCGAAAAGAGCATAACTCGACGATAAGCCTAATTGCCATATGTGAAGACTAAACTGCCGTATTTAGCAACATGGCCAGGTCTATGCTGCTGAGGAGCAAACATTGAAATATAAAACAAAATTAATAACTTTCGCATTTAGTTTCATCATTATAATGGTGAGCGCAACCATTCCAACTAACACGTCGCGGGCTGTTGAGATTGAAACCGATCATGTTTTAGTTACTCCTTATGAAGGCTCTACCTTACGTAGAAAAAATGTCCTAGAATTTGACCAATACAAAGCTTTTATGGGTATTGATGAATCCACCGAAGAACCCACAGGTCTAGATCTAGAGGGAAAGGTCACTAAGCTGTATTACTCCCAACCAAAAGATCGTTCAATTTATGAAATTTTTGAAAACTACAAACAAGCGCTTACTGCTGGAGGCGCTAATATTCTTTACCAATGTGACCAAAAGAAATATGAATGCGCGAAGAATTATGCCGGTCCAACTTTGCAAAAGTTCAGTGGAATTAACTCTATTTCAAACCTAGTCGGAAGTTATTTACTGGCTAGATTAGAATCAGCCGGAAAAGTTGCTTACATTGCGATAGCGGTAGGACAACAGTTTACTGATGTGCACGTGATAGAACTGACAGAGATGGATGAGGGAATGGTCTCATTAGATGCTAGCGCGCTAGCCAGTGGTATCGATGCCAACGGCTACGTAATCGTCAAAGGGATTTATTTTGATACTAACAAATCCGTCGTTAAAGATACTTCGACGAAAGCACTGACTCAAGTTGCGAAGCTGTTAAATGACCGACCAGACATGAAAATATATATCGTTGGTCATACGGACATGCAAGGCGCTTTAGAATTCAATATGCAGTTATCGGAAGAAAGGGCTGAATCGGTAATGAATATGCTGGCAAACCAATTTCAAATAGATTCAGAACGCATGCAAGCTCACGGCTTAGGTCCTCTGTCGCCAGAGGCCACAAACACCACCGAATCAGGACGCAGTCAGAATCGACGTGTCGTCATTGTCAGACGTTAGTGTTTTAATTAGAATTGTCGAGCTCTTCTTTCTAATATCATTCTACGGGACTTGCAGAAATTATTTCTAATGAGTAAGTCCCTCAAACGCTTAACTCGATAGCCTGCCTTGAAATGACTTAGTTAAATCTTATTTTATTCTATTGAACTAGATATAGTAGGTCATCCGAAATAGCGATGCCGCGTCTTTGTGCTTCCTCAATAATGACCCTGCGGTCTTCATCAAAGTTTTTAAAACTATCCCGCATAGCATGTAGAACATGACTAACATCTTCTGGATACCTTTCTAAAATTGCGGAATATACCAAATATCGAAAACGTTTTTCTCTAACTCGATACAGTTGCTTAAGATAATTTAAAGCTTGTTTAGAGTCTGCTTCTCTCAATAAGTGTATAAAGTCATACTCTGTTCCAGACATCCCTAAGCGAATTAAACTTAACAAAACGGTGGAATTTCTTCTGTCGGTTACAATGTTTAACTGTTGAACAAATTCAATTTTTTCACTGACAGAAAGAACGCCATAAAGATAAGCCGCTCCGGCTTGATCTTGTAGTTTCGAAGACGATTCGAGACCAACTAAGATTTCTTCAATTTGTCTTTTATGTTTAGCGACATAGTACAAGTGTTTAATCGCATTTAATCTAACTCTTCGAGAAAAATCATTTGAAAGAAACTTTGCCAAATAACGGTTAATCTTCTTGGTTTGTCTCTGAGAGCTTATTTCTCCTAAAACATCGATAGCATTACCTATTACTCGTGAATCATCTGGATTTTCCTCTATCGCTTGAGTTGCAATCCCAATACTTTGCTGTGGTAATCGATCAGCTATTACTCTACAAAAAGATGTTCTAAGCTCTCCTCGCTGAGTATCTTGGTACATCGTTTTTTTGAGCACCGTTAACATGAAATGATCGATTTCAAGCCCTTCGAACCGATTTAGCGCTTTTAATATTTCTAGTTGTACATCTTCTCGCTTAGCAACGTAGAATAGTTCAAACAAATACTCAATCGCTTGTGGGTTCTTCATCTCCCCCATCGTATGGATTAATGCTTTGGCGAAAATTGAACGACTATATTTCTTATTGATCACATTAGATACTTTTGGAAAGTACTTTGCGGCATCCTTGTTAGCCAAAGAATGGCAAGAGCTAATAGCTTCGTAAACGTTGAATGGGCAACGCGAAAATTCCAAAATATTTTCAACATGGAATCGATTTAGCTTTCGTAACAAACTCCTAATTAGAAAGATCCCAACGATCGCAACTACAGCCCCTAAAAACCAAATTGCCTGAAAGCTTATCCAGTCGTTAATCGCCAAAAAACTCAACACCGAGAGTGTTACAAACGCCACTGTGTGAGCGACTTTTTGTGATTTGCTTTTAACTTCAAATCGAATGCTTTCCGGAATAGAAGAAATCAGCATGTTCATCGACTTTCCAACAAAGCTTCGATGAATTATTTTTCTTATCACCCCACTGGCTAGTAGGGTTACTGGTGATGGTATGATACTGATAAGTAACATGGTAAATGTTTGCGCAAAAAACAAAACTCGAAATCCGTCAGACCACATAGTCGATTTGTTTTTTACAAAAAAATACGGGACCAAAATAAGTAGTATCAGAGTATATTGAATAATAGCCAATAACGAAAACAAGGACGTAATAGACTGTTCACTACTCTCTTGCCACTGTTTTAATCCAACAATCACTGCGAATCCTTGTATGTGCTTCAGCATTAATACAACGGACACAATTGCTATAAGTACAGGAAGAAAATACCGCAAATGTTGCTTAAGAGTAATTGAATGCTGTTTAAGTGCCTCTTCAATTTTGGGATTATCAGAATAGGAACTACTAGCCTTCTCTTCACCTTGCATTAAGAAAATAAAAAGTAACGCAACTAAAAAAGGGAACGACATTGCGATCGGAGTAAGTATCGAGTTAAAAAACATGAACGATTGTGTTAGTAGCAGCGTTAAAATCGCCCCTAATAATCCACCAGTTTCACCAAAAAAAGTGACTATAGTGGCCGCTTTCGGATTTTCTAACATTGATATTTTGCTAGTAACTAGTAGTCTAGTGGTAATATCTATCGCTAACATGACAAAGGCACTTAATAGAAAAACGATAAACGAATAACGCCAACCTAGTTCATTTCGAGCGAATTGATTAAAGTCAGAATTATTGGCGACAAACGCCAGCAACAACCCTATAACTAATGTAATAACATAGAATCGTTTTTCATTGTTCTCACTAATCCTTGTCATTAGCTTGATGGAACCAAACAAGGTCACACCCTGAATCAACATTAACAGCGGGTAAAACTTAAAATCTAACTCGCCGAGTAACTTGACGATCGACACTAGCTTCAGTGAGTAACCAGCCCAACCTAAAAACAAGGCCAGCAGGTAAACAGCTAAGTTGATGTTATTTCTAAAGTAAGATCGCATTTATTATTGTTATCTTTTCATACCGGCTTAGAGATGAGGGTTAAATCACTTAAAACTATAATTAGGATTGTGATTTACTAAAAGATGTGACATATCAAATACAATTATAGTTAAGTATCCAATAATTGCTTTACTGTCATGGTTATTTAGTAGTTACTGAATTTTGTCTGCCACTGATTGACCAAGAGCTCTAGCAGTTGTCCACTTTCCACCAAATACGCTGATCAAACGACCAGATGAAAATATTTCGTACTCTCTACTAGCCTTGCTAGCTGACTCTTCGTCGCCAGCGACTAAGGGTCGCAAGCCTGCATATCGACTCAAAACATCAGCTTCGCAGAGTCGGCCTTTAAAATAGTGGTTGTATAGTCTTAACAAATATTGTTGTTCATCATCTGAACATTTAATCGGCTCGTCAATCGACTGCCTAACTTCTGTTGTCCCCACTAACGTTTTCTTCTTAAAGGGCAGTACAAAAACTACTCGTGATTCGTTTGGCACTTCTAGCAAATGGCCAAACATACTGATACTCGGTAACAATAGGTGACTGCCACGAACTAGATCGAGATTTTGAGCAGGCGAAATATTGGATTTTCTGAGAAGTTCAACGCTCCATGGTCCGGCGACATTGATGATTTTATCAAATTGCAGTACTTGCTCGCTCGTAGTTAAGTTACCTTTTTCATCAACACTTTGGACCGGTGTCTGTTCCAATATTTCAACGCCAAGATTTCGACATTGAGTGGCTACCCATAAACCAAGTGCGCGATCATCCATCTGACCATCGAAAAACAAATAAGCACCAGCTAAGTCTTTTTGGTTTAAATGCGGAGAGCATCGTTTAACTTGCCGGGGTTCAAGCCATCGGTGACGACCGATACCCTTCTTTCCAGCGAGAAAATCATATAACATTAACCCAAGTTTGATCTTTATTCTCGATCGTGACGTTTTATAAATTGGATATAAAATGGGTAATCGCCGAGTGAGCGCGGGTACATGATTTAGCCACCATTGTCTCTCTTTTAGAGCCTCTTTCACTAAACGAAATTCAAAGTTTTCTAGGTACCTAAGTCCACCATGTAGCAATTTGGAAGAGGACATACTAGTTTTCCCCATCAAATGCTCACTTTCAAACAGACTTACCTGATGTCCCTTTTGGGCAATCATCCAAGCAGAACACAAACCGTTAATCCCACCGCCAACAACAGCTACTTTCATTATTCTTTCATATCCATAATGGTATTCCACTCATCTGGACGCACAGGTTGAACCGAAAGCCTTCCACGATTAACCAAAACCATCGCCGACAAGGATTGGATCTGCTTGATTTCAGCGAGTGGAATCACCTCTTTAAAACGCTCAACAAAGGTTACCCCAATACATACCCATCTAGGAATCTCCTTAGTCGACTTAGGATCATAATATTTACTCTTAGGATTAAATTGAGCAGGATCCGGATAAGCTTCCTCGACAACTTTAGCGACCCCTGCCACCCCTACTAACTTGCAGCTACTATGATAAATAAATGCAAGGTCGCCTTTCTTAATATCGTCGCGCATAATATTTCTAGCTTGATAATTTCTTATGCCATCCCACGGTTCAATACCAGGTCCTAGCGCTTGCAAGTCATCAATACTAAATTCATTCGGTTCGGTCTTGAGTAACCAATAATTCATCAAGTCATACTCCCACTTAAAAAGTAAACTCACTGGAACAGATACTATAATGCTATTCCGAACTTATCTCAAACACCCTAATCCAGTGGCACTTAACTAAAGCGCTTGGTGTCTAAGTGTTGTTGCCATCGCTTATATGGTAGTTCCTCTGAGTCTGTGTGAAACTCCGGTTGATTACTAATGAGTTGGCTGATAATTTTTCCAGTGATCGGGGCTAGAGTTAGTCCTAACATTGCATGACCCGCTGCGAGAAAAGCATTCGATATTCTTGGCACTCGTCCAACCAATGGTAAACCGTCCGGAGTACAAGGTCTAAGGCCCGACCATGCAATTTTACGATCGACATTAGTTAGATCAAAGTTTGGAATAAAGCGTTTCACTGATTTGAGAATTCCCTCGACACGCCGAGCGCTGATAGAACGATCTAAACCGGCAAACTCCATGGTTCCACCAAACCTAATTTGATGCTCAAATGGAGTAATAGCAACCGCCGCATCACTGAGAATTATAGGTGTATCGATATCCCATGGTTTATCGATGGTAACACTGTATCCTTTGCCTGCTTGAATTGGTACTTTTAAGTCGAATTGTTTGGTTAACTGCGGCGACCAACTTCCGCCAGCAATAACCAGCTCTTCAACCTCATGATGAACGATAGAACCGTCTTCGATGGTACAACACTCGAGAGACTTCACTTTATTGTGCTTTACATTTAATGAAATGACTTCATAGCCTTCCGTAAATTCGACACCAACAGCTAATAAGTGTTTGTGTAGCGCGCTTAGAAATT
This sequence comes from Kangiellaceae bacterium, assembly GCA_039969155.1. Classification (GTDB taxonomy): domain Bacteria; phylum Pseudomonadota; class Gammaproteobacteria; order Enterobacterales; family Kangiellaceae. The sequence continues at coordinate 18,743 of JBDVOJ010000031.1, read as the reverse complement.
CTCTAGGGTGCAAGTGAGCGTCTTCCGGGAAGAAGATTCCGCCTTTCGCGTTTAACTGCATTTGCGGAAAGTTTTTTCGCAAAGTCTGGACAGTAACTTCCGAAGCGTTTAACCCTAACGCTTGGGCCTGTCTCACGATATCGAGTTCTTCTTGCAGTGTCTTGTCACTTTGAGTGACTACATAAATTCCATTTTGTTTTAGTTGATAAGAATTGCCAATACTATCAGCAAGCTCAAGATGGAGTTGTTTGGATGCGGTACAAAGTTCATAAAGCGTAGTCTTAACATTGTTAACATGTTTAGTGTGACAATGCTGATTGAATTTCCAGAGCCACTGCATCAAAGACAAATCGAGTTTTGGATGGATATAAAAGGGGCTTTCTGGATTAAGCATCCATTTTAAACCTTTCTTAATCATGCCAGGTGCCGCGAGCGGAATAAAGTGACTAGGTGTGACATAGCCAGCATTCCCAGAAGCACAAGAATCAGAGATTGTGTTTCGCTCAATAACTTTGACGGCATGTCCCTGACGTTGAAGATAATATGCACAAGCAAGTCCGACAACTCCGCCGCCAACAATCGTTACTTGTTTTTGCTTGACCACTATGACTTAACTCGTCGATATAAAGCCGTTATTGGATAGAACAGCTGCCCGACAAAGGTCGTTGGTAGTTTAACCGTTGTCCCATAATCGGCAGGCCAATGTTGGTTAGGCATGTGGTAAGTCCCAAATAGCCGATCGAATATCACTAAGTGTGCGGAATAATTAGTATCGATGGCAGGCTTCTCTGAACTATGATGCCAATGGTGAAACTGAGGTGTTACAAAAATATAACTTAACCAGCCAAATTTAAGTCGGGTATTACAGTGTATCAATACCGCTTGTAAGGCCGCAAACGCCACATAAATATCTAATGCTGTTTGGTCAGCACCAATTAAATAGAGCGGCACCATCACCATCGCTCGCTCTGAAAACACTTGTAGAAAATGACCACGGGATCCCGCTAACCAATCTAGCGTTTCAACTGAATGGTGAACCGCGTGAATTGGCCATAAGGTTTTAACTTCGTGAAATAATCGATGCTCCCAGTAGAGCACAAAATCCGCAGCAACAATGATAATAATGACTTGCAATATAACGGGTATGGAACGCACATAGTTTTGAAAGTCTTGACTAACTGCCCACTCAAAATGAGTGACGTGATAGTTCGCGTAGAGTAGGATGGCCGAAATTGCCAAGTGATTAAAACAAAAATAAAAAAGATCTAGGCCCCATTCATTTCTTAGAATAACTTGATCTCGATATTTAGGCAGTAACTTTTCTAGCGACATAAAGATGAAAGCAGAGACCAAGAAAGCCAATATAAGCCAGTCGACTCCAATAGACAACTCTCGGGGTTCTACGGTACCAATCGGGATGTTATAACCCCCTAACATAAATGCTACCAAGGTTAAGCAGATTCCAACAAACCCTTGCAAACGCCGCTTACCAAGCACGAAAGTTAGCACCCCAAAAAACAATGAAAAATACATCCCATATTTTAGGACTTTCTGTAGTTCTGAGGCATCGTAGGCTTGTCGAAGTTCTGTTGTGGTTAAATAAGATGGATACAGGTAAGCGAAAACGGCTAATAAACTTAACGCGCCAAGAAATAAGGAACTGTACCCACTGATTCTACCATCGCCAAGTTTGAAGGCTTTATTCGAATCTAATTCGACTTGCCTCTCTTTGTACTGATAGTTATGCTCCATATCGTCGAACCTGTCTTTTAATGGCTTAACTCGCAGCATAAATTCAAATCGGCAAAAATGCAAAACTTGTTTGAATGCCAATAAAAAGTCGTATGTGACGAGCCTTTTCTAGCAAATGTTGCGACTATAAAACCAAAGGGCTTCACCGAGTATTACCCTCTCAAGTATTCATATTATAGAAACTGTTCAAGGCAAACGTTTCTGCTATCGAAAGTCATTTAGGGAAACTGGCGGCTCCTTCCAAGAATAACCTCGTATCGCATCGATAACAGTCCAAGTAGTATGCATTCGGCGATGTGCTGGATGCTTAATATCCCCCCAGCTCCCATCGCTATTTTGGCATCCCAACACATACCTAATACTGCTATCAATTAAAGCCAAATCGGAGCTTTGTGAAAAAGAGCGCAGTCCATCGATACATTCTCCCAATAAATCTAAATCTCTGCACTCTCTTGCTTGACGGCAAGCTTTCTTTAGGTGTGCAAACTCAGTTTTCAAACCTGTTGGTTTAACCTGCCTGAGGCTATAGTTAGTAAGTGCGTAGATAACATGAGTGATGGCGTATGCGGCTTCCCATGCTTCATCTTGAAGACTAATATTTTCGGTCGGATAAGGACGCATCTTATCCATCCATTTCAAGGTTGGTTTAAATAGATGACCACCTACCATTTGATGAATATTTAAATGATGAGTCACAACAATGGCGTTTAACCAAACATCATACCTAGAAAGCTTGTCTAACTTTTTTCGACAACTAAAACAAAAAACTCTGTTCCCTAGATTTTCATAGTTACAATGTTGACAATCGTCGGTTAAGTCCGCTGGCGGCGCTTGCTTAGATGGATCAAAACCTAACATTTCGATTACCCGCTCAAGAGTCAGTTTGCTCTGCAAGCGTTCTCTAAATTCTAAATCAATACAACCTAAATCATGCGCTGCCTGCTCTGCAATAATAGTATGGATAAGCGCTGTCGTTTTTCTAGGAACCGTTTGAAACTTTCGCCATCTCTGAGCGACTTTGCCTCCTTTTAATAATGCTAACTGACCCAGCTCATGATCATCCGTCGAGTTAGCAATATGAATAAAGAAAAAAAGAAAATCAGCGGCGTACGCTTTAAGGTAAGTTTGCTTACGGGAAAATGACTCTACAAACTCAATTCCCTTTAGTATTTGTTGGCGCAATTGCACTCCCTAAGTTTAATATTGATATTACCAATGTTTGACTTGCATAGATGCCTAATCATTATCACGCGGCAATCTCTAAAAAACATCATTGATGTTAATAACAGTCTCTCACGATTAGCTTCATCCATCTAACTATATGTAAAAAAATATCACTGAGTATTCATCAACTAAATTAACCAGAAAACTGGCAACTGAGTGGTTTGAGAGCTAAGCTATTAACAAGTAACAATTAGGATCATCCCCTTAAAAGTACCCAGTGCTATAAGATATAGTGGTTAAATTACTCGGACTATTGGTCTGAAGAGTTCAATAGGGTCTTCGTGTATTTTAGGAGAATCAATGAGTACAAAAAATGTTTCATTGGAAGAGCTTGAGCCAATCGCCACCTCTCTTCTAACAGTTGGCGAGTCCCTCCCCTACGACCTCTATAATTCAAAGGGCAAGTTTATATCCGCAAAGGACTATATTTTTAAGAACGAAATGGAAATCTCCATGGTAGCCCATGCTAAGCCAATGAGGCTTAAGTCAGATTCTACCGAACTCAATACCAATTCAAAGCTACAAGCAGCATCCAGCGAAGAACAAAACTCTGGTAGCTCATCTAAAAACTATGTCACTTATGGCTCAGGAGAGAAACTATCTCCAACAACAACAGAATACGGATTTCAAAAGTCGCGGTTAACCGAAGGGAGAGCTGAAGGTGATGGAGCTCAGGCCGGAGTTGTTCATATTATCGGCAGCCTAGTTGACCAATTCCCTGTACTTTATGATGCGTTTTATGAAGATCCTCTAAAAGCTCGCGAATTACTCAATGATATCGTCAAAAAGATTTTTACAATCCTTAATAAAGACGTCGATGCGGCGATTGGCGTAATCCACATCTCTGAAATTCAATCTCAAGCGGAGCACTGCGTATTTGCAGCCACGCTTGCAGCTATTTATGCTCGAACTATCGGCTATCCGGACAGGTTTGTAAAACTAGTAGCTTCTGCTGCCATCTGCATGAACTTGGGAGCGATTAAGTTGCATCACGAACTAAACTCGTCAGACACTGAGCTTAGTGAAGGACTACTCGCGGAAATTCGAAAACACTCGGAAGCCAGTGTCGACTTAATGGCAAAAGCTGGCATTCGCCATCCAACGATCAATAATGCCATATTGCATCATCATGAACGCCCCGATGGAGAAGGCTATCCCAAAGGTTTGCACAGTCAGGAGATTCCAGATGAAGCACTAATTATTGGAATTGTTGATACCTATTTAGCGATGATAGGCCCTCGTGCTTACAGGAAAAAAGTCCAACCAAAAGAAGCTCTAAAACAGGTTCTTTTTGAGGGGCACAAATATGACAATGATTTTTACACAACCTTTATAAAAGCGATCGGCGTTTATCCTGCGGGCACGTTCCATGAGCTTAGTAATGGAGAAGTAGTGGTAGTAGCAAGACGTGATCCAGCCCATGCGACTAAGCCGCTAGTTTGTACCATTACCAATGATAGTGGAAAATCCGTCAACGAATTTGTTATTCGCAAACTATCCGCCGGAAAACTGGCTATAAAAGCCCCCCACTCCGGTGGACGAGAACTACACTTGAATCCTAAAGATATTTGGAAATAGTAGGCTGATTATCTCGTGGCAATTTAGTTTTTATATAAAAGTAATTAAGCGACCTATATTTTCAACTATGAGAAATAGCCATAAATAAACATGGGAACAACAATAATGATAATCAACCAAGTTCCAAAAGAGAGCCTATGTACAGCTTTACCGCACAGGGGACATTCAGTTGCTTTTACAGGTATTTTTTCACCGCACTCTTTGCATTCACTTGAGAACATAAGGTCTATTCTTTATTTTTCATTGTGATCTTAAGCATTATATTAAACTAATTTGCTGTTTGGTATTGAATCCAACGACGTGAAAAACTTAAAGACTCAGAAACTTGGTGATTTAAGTCCCTGAGCCGGTATATCATGTATAACACTTAGCTATTTACAATTCTATTAAACTTCACACGTTAGCCCTGTGCAATTTCTTTCTTGATAGTGCGCTTGTGTGCGTTAAGTTGTCCGAGGTTCTGTTCAATACTTTGAATTAATTTTAAGTCATCTCTAGTCAAATTGGTTTGCTTTTTCTTCTCGGCAAGTTCCACTTCCATTTCTTTTGCCATTAAGGTCATTTTGTCCAACTCCGATTTTAATGAAGCTATGTCACCTTCCGTATATTGAGGAACGACTGCTTGTCGCAACTGAAACCTCATTGTATAAACAAGATTCTTTCGAGCACTACTCTTACCAAAATTCCATTTCTTAAATGCCTCCATTGCAACTTGGTCAAATACTCCTTTAGGCTCAGAGTTTTCTATTTTAGGATCTAAAACAGCGCCCTCCTTACTGAGATTAAAATGAAAAGTCACATAGCCTTGAATATCCTTTTCCACAGCTTCCCTCGGATAGCGAGGTTGTACAACTTTCACAGGATTAATACTATTGGTATATTGTGGTTCCGCACTAGTAACACTACTTGCAGTCCATATTGAAGCGGCGGCCAATACAGTTGCAGCCCAATTATGCCATTTTCTTTGCGTTGTATTTTTTAACATTTTTAGTCTCACTCTAATTAAGTTACGGTAATTCCACTGGCTGACTAAACTAGCATTTACTTCCTTGCTAATTGCACTAAGCAACGTCTCGCCGTACTGCCGCAAGCCGAACTTGTCGGCAGAATGTACAACTCCTAAATCACAAGACAACTCTTGGTCCGCTTCGACATACTTGTCAGCGAAGTAAATGAGTGGATTAAACCAAAATATACATTTAATCAAAACTCTTAAAATATTAATTCGATGATCCTTTCGTTTCAGGTGGTACAGTTCATGACTCAAAATTATCAACTGTTGTTGAGCAGGAATTCGCTTAAAGTCTTTCGGTAATATCAAATAGGAGTTAATAAATCCAAAGATTGCTGGAACGTCTACTAGGCAAGTTTTAACCGGTTGAATATTGAGGTGTTTTTCTTGCAGCTCATCGGGAAAATGAAATTCAATGGGTCTTAGGGAACGCTTTAAGGTTTGATACCGATAAGCGAACAAACATAGCGCGATGATAAAACCCACCCCCCAGATTAACAATAACTCACCAGACAAAGATGAAGCGTTTGACATAGCTAGTTTTGAAAATGTTGGTACTTCGACACCTGAGTTTGAAAAAAATGTCATTACCGGTTGATTAATATTTTGATCTATAAATTTCACCGGAAAGAGCAGGTAAAGAGGGATAATCATCCACAATCTATAAGCAACATCAGCATTCATCCATTTCAATACGATTGGACGAAGCGTTAGAACAATTGCCAATAGCAAAAACACGCCTATGGATTTGAACAGTAGAAATTCATATAAAAACTCACTCACTACCCTTGCTCCTTCTCATTTTCTAACTCTTCAATTAGGGTCTTTAAGTCGGCTACATCCTTCGCCGAAAGGTCGTCTCGTTTAGCAAATGCTGCTACTAAATTACTGACTTTACCTTTAAAGACCTTAGTGAGAAAATTTTCACTTTCGCTTGAGATATAGTCTGACTCTTCTAACAGCGGAAAATACAAATACACTCTTCCTTCTTTTTCATATCCAATTGCTTGTTTTTTGAGCAATCGGTTAATCAGAGTTTTTACAGTCTTGTCTTGCCACTCCAGACTTTTATCTAGATTGTTAATAATCGACTTGGCAGTCTGAGGAGACTCATTCCATAACACGTCCATAATGTTTTTTTCTGAATCGCTTATTTGCATAATTTTCTCTTACTAACTCTAAACTAGGTAAGTGGCTTAAAGGTAATTCTCGTTTCGGCCATTCGCTCAATATGATTACAAGCGTAATCCTTAAGACAAAGTATTACACCTGTAATCATTCAATACAAGCGTTTTATGAAAATTTCTTTATTCAGTTATATCGAATGACGTCAAATAAGTCAGAAGTAATTGAATCATCTGGGATTGCACCCTAAGGCAGGCTAAAACATCTAAGTTCGCTCAACGTTCTTAACTGTAAAATTGCGGTTTGTGTGATATTTTTTAGTATTAAAATCTTTAATGATCTAATCGGCAGCAGCACCGATTCAAACACGCTCTTACACAACTATAAAGTAAATCGGGAAATTCTAGACTAGGGAATTTAATACTTGTGCCCGGTGCTGGATTGGAGAAGACGCCCTGCGGTATTCCCAATGAGATCATTATAACTTTACGAGGCTTCGACTTCGACTTCGCTCAGCCGGCTTGGTGTTAGCTAAATTAACAGAAAAAGGAGTTATGGAATCAGGTCCCTATTCATCCTGAGAGAGGATGCAGAAAAACCATCCTCGAAAGGTATAAAGTAGCACTGTCTCTTGAGCAAGACTTGTAATCAAGAGACAGAGCATTTTACATAAACTACCAGTTACTATTGAAACCAATATGCATCTAATTGAACACCAGAGGAAGCAGCTGCACCACGTACAATAATAAACCAAGTTCCTTCGCTCGGATTGGTGATGTTGCAGCTGTGACTATTACCAGCACCTGTTTGGATACAATCGTTGTCGAAACGGGTTGGCGTTGAGCCGAAGTTAATCGCTAAATCAGCGTTACCTGTTCCACCAGAAATATCCACTTCTATTGAAGTCGCACCAGCAGGCACGTCTAGGGTATAGCTGAGAATTTCACCTGCTGCAGGTGCCAGGTCTGTTTCGGTAAATCCTCCGCTATTACCACCACCATCGCTGACTGTGACTGATTGAGTGGAACTATTGGTAGCTCCTTCATCATCAGTGACTGTTAAAGTGACACTATAGGTACCAGCAGCTGCATAATCATGGGTTGGATTTTGACTCGTTGCAGTATTACCGTCACCAAAGTCCCAATCCCACGCAACCACACTACCGTCACTATCTGAGCTACTATCAGTAAATGTTGCCGTTAGATCGACAGTAGTCACACTAAAATCTGCTGTAGGCGCAACATTTGAGCCACCTGGCGCTGTCCAGTAGGCATCTAATTGCACACCTGATGAAGCGGCTGCACCGCGTACGATGATGAACCAAGTCCCTTCAGCTGGATCTGTGATACTACATGTATGATTATTGCCCGCGCCGACTTGCAAACAGTCGTTATCATTACGAGTGGGTGCAGAACCAAAATTGATTGTTAGGTCAACATTACCCGTACCACCAGATGTTTCAACTTCAAGTAAAGTTGCATTGGCTGGTACATCAATGGTGTAGTTTAAGATCTCCCCAGCAGATGGCGCTAAATCAGTTTCAGTGAAACCGCCTGTTATTGGCCCATTAGGATCAACTACAGTCACACTCTGGGTATCGTTACCTGTTGCTCCTTCGTTGTCGGTAACAGTGAGTGTTACGTCAAATGCGCCTCCAGTAGAGAAAGTATGTGAAGGTGTCGCACCGGTAGCGTTATTACCATCACCGAAATCCCAAGAATAGGAATCTACAGTACCATCGCTATCAGAACTTGCTGAAGCATCAAAATTACATGATAAATCAGTACAAGAGAAAGCGTAGGAAGCACTAGGTGGCTGATTTCCAGTACCACCACCTACAACATCCCATAAGGCGGTGTTAAAAAAACTTGTTCCATTATTGTTGCCGCCAGTAGAAAAACAACCTCCGTGAGTATGAATACCGACTGCCATCCCAGTCGCATCATCAATGACAGGGCTACCAGAATTTCCCCCGCGGGTGTCGGCTGTATAGCGCATGGTGGTTCCAGAGGAGCTTTCATTAGCACCAACGTCTGTTTGATTGGTTTGGTTAGTAGTTCCGTCGTCTACACCGAAACCAGTGATTCTTATGTTAGCGGGATCTAAGTCCTGCTTGATAGAATAAGAGCCTTGCGCGTCTATAGGCTGTATGCCAGTTTGTGCATTATCAAATACTGTAAAAGTTCCCCAGTCATTACCAACGCCTCCATTGACAAAATTAAAACTTGACTGGTCAATAGCGTATTGATCTTCGGGCCCTGGGAATTGAACAGTTCCATCGGATAGAGATGGTGGTGGATTAAATGACAATGTATCCATAGTTGTACCATCTAAACAGTGCCCTGCGGTGAGGAGTTGTCCGCCATCAATCACCCAGCCAGTACAACCAGCGGGATCCATACGTCCTACTTTTGGTTCACTAGAGGCAATACGATCATCCTCAGTCCCGCAAATGCTCAAAGGCTGTACAGTGTTTACGTATTCACCAACAGTGATTTCACCAACTTTGAATGACACATCTTTATCTCTTGAATCAACATAGAGTTTAAGTTCTACCGTTCCACCGTTGAAATAGGCACTTTGGAAATTCCTCTGTGCCAAGGTTTCTGCGGTTAAAACTTGAGTAGCATTGTCATATAGAGAAGTAATTTTTAAATGACTATTTGGCCCTAACTTTGTGCCTTGTAGGTTTAGTTTTAGCCAAGGGGCATCAGCAATAGTAACAATATGACTGACAGGATCACTATTTGAGACTCTTTCGTTTCCGTTGATATTACCGGAGTTAAAAGTATATTCTTGTTTGTAAGATGGGATTTCCGCGGTGTCTGCAATTGCAGTTTCGATATGTAATACAGCCGCAGTAGCAACTAGCAGCATTTTAATAAATATATAACAAATCTTTTTGAGTTCCATTATTTTTTCCCTTTCAATTAGCTATAGTTTGAAGTGTCTAATGCGATAAACAAGTGACACTATTAATGTTCGTTCAATATTGCAGCAGATTTGCTGTTAAGTATGGACTACAAGGGAACGGGGAACACAGTATCAGTAGCGACTTTGAAAAACGAAACAAGACAACGGGACAAGCTTAAGTCACAAGATAAACAACAGTTAATCCAGTTCAGATTAATTAAGCCAAACAACTCCTTAATTTAGAAAATTTATAGGTCCTTAGTACAAACCTTAGACATTTATCCTTGGATTATTTGGTAAATGACTAAGTGCTGCGTTGCTAGATTAGCATGAAAATAGTTTTATATGCGATAAAGAATTTCAGAATTCCTAGACCGTCTATAAGTATGCAAAGAACTCTGCTCACACAATAAATTGTTAGCGCCGGCGCCGAAATGCTTGTCATTCCAGTTTTACTTGCGCAGGCATTTCGCTTTAAGCTGCACATGCGATCGGATAGGTCGCACATGTGATTCTAAACGTCGTCACTCAGCAAATAATAGGAATTCGCCGAGAGGACTGCTTTCACCGCTTCCAACTTCAAACTTTAGAATATAGAAAATTGAGATGTTAAAAAGCCAAAAAATACTAGAGATAGTTTAAAGCAAAATTAGAGACTACTAATATCAACAGTCGAATTATTTTTATTTGATTCGTTTTTCAATTTATTTGCAAACGAATACGAATACGAATACGGAATACGGGTCAGGCTCATTTTACAATATATAGTTGTTTCTCAATGCTATCCAGCTCATCACACCACAGCCCATTGTTGATTTCATTTTTTACTCGGTTTAATGGGTGTGAAACGCTCCCTCGATGAGCTAAACCAAAATACGTCGCTATTTCATTGTGATCTGCGCGGCTGTAGCGGTGACAAGCATAAATCGCAAACGCACGTTCTGGGAAGTTACTTCGCTTTCCCTTAGACAGTGCAATTAATTCTTTTTTGGTCTTTTTTGTCACCTTAATAATTAAACCGATTATTTCGTCTATCGATGGTTTGTCTTCCAGGGCCATTCGCAACTTAGCAATGTCTAGATCATCCTGCTCCTGCTCTCGCTGAGCTCGAAACTCTTTGTCGCCCAACACTGCCATGACATTTCCCTTGCCGTAGAATCGCTTAATATCCTCATCGACACCTTTTTCAACGAAATCATAATAACCTTTATATCGATATCGATGACCTAGCATTTCATAGGTCTTTTCTCTAAAAAGCCAATCGGGTGCTTTGGCTTGATTAATATACGCCGGATAACTTGACCATGGATAATCACTAAGCTGTTTGACCATTTTCTTTTTCACTTCAACCGGATTACGGTGAATATATCGAGTCAACTGTAATAAATAGCTATCTTCATCAACGAGTATGGATTTATATCGCCCTCGAAAGAGAGCGCCATCTTTTTTGTATTTACGATTGAATCGTTGGGTGTAGAAGCCATTAATGTGTTTCATTATTTGACTTAAATTGGCTTTGGGCGTTTCAATCAATAAGTGATAATGATTCGTCATTAAGCAATAAGCGTGGATAACCGCATGGTATTCCTTAGTCACTTCCGCCAACGTTCCCAAAAATGCGACGTAATCTTCATCATCCCAGTAAATGGTTTGATTATCTCGACCTCGATTCATCACATGATGAAACGCGCCTTTATATTCGATTCTTGGGGGTCTTGGCATGGTAATGTATCATACTCGACTTGTTATATATTGTAAAATGAGCCTGACCCGTATTTGTATTTTTTTCTCGACTTGTTATATATTGTAAAATGAGCCTGACCCGTATTTTTTTATTAACCGTTTGTTCGACAATCTTTTGTACTTTCATGATGTTCCCGATTTGTGATATTTGGCGATTGATCAGATCATCGAACATCATGAAAGTTCATTTTATATCTACTTTAACTGATTGAATTTATTTACTTATTTGTGGGGATAGGTCAGTGCCTGACCTCTTATTTTTTACAACGCTCATCATTTGCCCTTGTAGGTCAATCTTTACACTGACCAATCTCAACTTCGGGGATATCATTCAGTCCTTTGACGGACTGAAGTCCGACCTACAACGAAGGAAAGAAGGCCAGGCTCATTTTACGATATATAGCTGTTTTTCAATACCCTTTATCTCTTTTCGCCAAAGTCCATCAGCGATTTCTTTCCGAAATCGATGGGGGTCACCCATTAGCAGTTTCTAGTCAATAGCCCAAACGAATTTATGTCGCTTGGGCTATTATTATTTTTTCATTGCTGATTGCTTCGTGTGAGTATTATTATTCGCAATTAGTTTTTCTAGTCGTTGTGCTGGATAATTATCCGCAGCAGTCACCCATCTAGATCTAGGAACGAACGGTAATCTGTTAATTCCCCACGTACTTTTTAATACGCCGGAAAAACTAACTAAATGCTCGGTCAAGATCAAACGCTTGTTTCTTATCTCTTTATCTCTCTCTTTAGCTCTCTTCAACTTCAGCATAGAACCTTATAGACTGAACGGTTCGCCTAGTTTTTAAAACCAATAATAGTGATATAATTCCGAGAATAAAAACGAAGTAGAGTGGCTGTATAACTGTGATAATGTTATCAAAAACTTCTAGTACTCCCATGAGTATAACTGCAAAAAATAAAACCACAGAAACCAAGTATGAATAGAGTGCTTTTCTTAGTTCTTTATCAGTTAGTCGGGCATCACAATGTGGACAGTTAAATACGATGAACAATTCCCTAGGCGAAGAGTTCTTATACTCTGTAAAATCTAATTCATTTTTGCAACGTGGACACATTTTCACGAGTTCTTCTCTAAATTCGTAGCTGTTAAATTTCTAAGCTTTTCCATCTTGCTACAAGTGGAACGCATCTTCAATATGACTAATGCCACTTAAGCACTTGATTCAATTAACTCCGATTTAATTATCAATACCACTTATAATCTTGCTTAGATTCCTTTCTCTGTCGGAACTGTCTAACAACGAAATACCAAGAAACAAGAGTTAAAAACAAGAATATATTGCGTAGCATAGTCAACTTCTTTAATTTATCTTTATATGCACAGAGCTCGACATTTCCATTCTTTAAAGCCCAAATTTCTGGCTTTATAAAACCAATACTACTTTGATACCATGCTTCTAAAACTGCTCCTTTACGCATACTTTGGATAACTGAGTCCGAATTTTTACAGTCTAGCTTCAGGGTTACCTTAGTATAGTTTTCAGAAACTAGCTCTAAGCGATATTTACTATAATCAATGTCTGACAACTTTCCTTTGATGTAATTTAAATCATCGAAGTCGAAAATACTATAGTGAAAAGCTAAAGCGCCAAGCGTAAAGCCAATTGCACATATTATGGTAATGCCATGACTCTCTTTTATTTGAGTTTTCATCTACTTACATCCCGTAGTGTTATCAACAAAAAAGTGACCCAAAAGTTCCCCTGTAGTTGCATTAAAAATTTCTCCAGCTGTAGAGATCAATATACCAGCAACAGGGTCAACATTTAAACCGGCCGCGACAAATTCGGCAGCCAATGCTCCAGTTACTAGACCTGCTAATCCACCAGCGATTGCGGCTTGTAGTACTGCAGAAGGGTTAAATCGTTCACCGCTAACTAATTGCCCTGCAATATTTCCGCCCGCACCGCTTGTAGCTCCACTTAGCAAACCTACAATAGAACCTGTAGTTTTAATAGAATTAACACCAACTTTGGCGAGTAGAGCTGCTATACCTGCTGTAGCTGATGCTCCTGAAGTTATTCCTCCTAGAACCAAGCCTGTGGCTGTTGCCATAGCAATGGTCCCTAAACTATCTCCATTTATTGCCCCGGTGATCAATGCTGCACTTGCACCTACTACTGCGCCAATCAGATTATTAATTATTAACCCCGTCGGGTCATTAAAATTGATCGGATTCTGAAAAACATATCCGTATAGATTAGCATCCCCACCACTAAAACGTATAGGGTCCTTACTGCTCCACCGCCCTACATTGGAATCATAATCCCTAGCTCCAAACCGAGTCAACTCCGTATGATTGTCATAAAGCCCACCCGCAAATCCAAAAGGTTGAAACTCCTGATTACTATCCTGAGTAATATTCCCCCAAATATCATAATCAATCCGCTGCTCAACCACACCAGTTGATGAGTTGACAATCATTCTTGGACTGCCCAAATGGTCTGAAATAATTCGATAGATTTGACCATTTTTCTCCATGTAACTCGGGACATTCACTTTATCCCCATAAACAAATCGGGCGACAATATTATTGCTACCATCGAGTTCTGCAACGGGATTTAACTGGTCACCATAGAGCCACCCTTTAACTAAAACACCATCGATTTTTTTACCAATTCGACGATTAAGACCATCAACAACATACTCAATCTTAGTGCTATCCGGCAAAATAACTTCTAACAAGTTACCAATGACATCATAAACATAACCTGTCACTTCATTATTGGTAGTATTGGTTTTACTTAACAACTCACCATTTTCGGTGTAGGTATAAGTGTAATCACCGTGTGTAAGTAACCTATCTTGCTCATCATAAGTAGCGGTTAAAACGCCATTAATATGGGTTCGATTTCCATTGCTGTCATAATCATAACTTTCAGTTTCAACACCATCTGTTTTAACTTGGATTAAACGCCCTGCCAAATCATAGTCGTACTCAAGCGTTTGAGTTACGCCATCGATAGTCACAATTTGCTTTGAAATTCTACCCAATAGATCCTGAGTATAATCCACATTGTATAGTTCGGTTGAACTATACATAGCATTGTAATTAAGAATTTCAGCATAAGTATTATAACTATTGCTAGTTGTGATATTGGACAGAGCCGAGTCAGAAATTAAGCCGCTCATAGGATCTCGATCAATAGTCAAGCTTCCAATCCCAGTTAATAAACCATCATTGTCATAGCTTAAACTAACAGAGTTCGCTCCATTAACTTTTTGTTCTGCAACTAGGAAACGCTCATTTAGCACAAGCTCAACATCACCAACTATTTCACCTGACCAGTCTACTTTAGTTGGAATGGTTCCATCTAAGGTAAATGTCAACTGTTCACCATTGGGTGCCGTAATATTAGTCAACTCTTGATTAGAGTCATAATCATAAATATAGCTGCCAGTTGGAATAACCATGCTCTCTAACTGGTCCGTATTTAACTTGTAGTTAAATGATAATTCCTGATTATCGGGCCGTGTGATTTTAGTCAGCTTTCGGTCTTTATCATAATCATAGATAGTTGCGGGTTCAGCAACGCCGTCTAGAACAGGTGGGGTGTAACGGTCTTCTTTACCTACGCCATTATAATTAAACAGATGTGCAGGCTGACCTGGTGGGGTAAGACTCGCTAGATTTCCATTATCATCATACCCCTGCTCTAATGCTCGCCCGTCAGGGTAGTTTGTTTTAATCAGCCTACCCATATCGTCATATTCAAATGAAGTTGTTTGCATCAGGGCATTGGTCACTGAGGTCAGATTACCTTGACTAACAGAGTCATTAAATTCATAGGTGGTTTCTCTATTACCTACCAATGAACTTGTCAATCTTCCACGGAAATCATATTGGTATTCGATATCTTCAAATCCACTAACATGCTGACTTGCAAGAAGCCTTGTAGCAGGGTCGAAGTTCAAGGTTGAAATTCTTCCCTCCGCTGAAGTTAAGACTCTTTCTCCAGTTTTATAGTTTTCAGTGACGGTACTAGAGTTCAGCCCTTCAGTGATGGTTACTGTTAACTCGCTGGTATCAGTATTATTTTCAGCATAAGTCTCAATAATTGAAATGGTTTTAGATAAACCGCTCGGTAATGTAGTTGTTATGCTTTGCGGAATTTCTAACTGAGTTTTAACATCAATCACTTTATCTATAACTGTCACAACACCCGATGAAGTAAAGGTATCCTTCAATCTATCTTGTCGACGAATCTCTTCAGATGTACTGCCATCTTTATTGGTGGTAACTAGTCTGGTATCACCATTTTCAAGAGTCGAGATAGCCACTTCATAATTATTATTTTCCGAAGTGCTATACCCATAGGTAAAGATTTTTTCAACTTCATCTTTTGTATTAAAGAATGTCCAAATCCCTTCTTCCGGGTCTTCGGTCTGCTCAATACGACCAGTCGAATCATAAGTTTTAACGAACAGATTTCGATTTGGATCGGTTTCTTCCGTCATCAACGAGTTTTCATAAACGAAATCATAGCCCGTACCATCATCATATTCGGCACGTGTTAAATCGTTTAAAGAATCTACCGTTAATGTCGTGGTATAGCCATCTGGAGAAATGATAGATGTCGCTTTTCCAGCGCCATCACGTTCGACAGTGATAGTATTTTCAAATCGATCTTGTATCGAAATCAATCGACCATTTGTATCATATTTAAACGTAGTCAGCGTGATACCGCTTTCCAAATCAATTGTTTTTACATGATGACCATTTTCATCAAATATGAAAGGACTTCTAGAGCGAGTTAAGTCATCCCTAACACATCTTGCGTAATACAAGTCATCTTGAGTATAACCAGCGGAGTAACTCAAACTTTCTACCGCCCAAGCAACTCCCTCATTAACTGCATCCGGGGTTGATGTCCAATAAGGTTGTCTAAAACTAACTCCCGGATACCACTCTCCCTGAGAAAAATCGAGCTCTGTTTGATTGACAAAGGTTGAGTTAGGTAATGCGTACAAGATTTCATTGACGTTAGGTAACCGCCAATCGGTATAACCGGCATGATCTAATGCTTCACAATAATCAAGACTACCAGTCCATGAATAAGTCTCTGTCGCATTTTCAGAAACATCTTGCCACATCAATCCATTTTGTTGGTCTATAACCACTTGATCTGTTTCATTCCGAACCATATCTGCCACATAGCGGTCATCTAACTTTTCCCCTTTAACACAAAGCAAAGAATAAGTAGTATCTTCGACATCAACTCTTCCCTCAATCCAATAATTAAGAGCATCAGGAGAGTACAATGAAAAGTTATGCGAACCATTGGACTTATCAATAGAGTAAGCAATTTCTTTTGAAGTCGGAATACGCCAGGTATTGTTTTCGTCCTCACCACCCACATTTAGAGAATCACAGTGCGCTTGCGCATTGGCATAAGTGTCGTATCTCGGAACAGGGTTGAGCAAATACTCCCATGTCAACCCCGTTACTTTGTCATGTAGATCGCCTTGTTCATTAATTTGGTAATTTATATGACTTCCACCTTTTTGATAAAAACCATCATCTCCTTCATGTTGGGAATCAACGATTCCGGTTTTTAAGATAAGCGACATAGGTTTCACTTCTTGCGCTTCACCATCCCCCCGATGAATTAACTCGTTGCCAGCGGCAACATGGTGATTTGATAAAGACCAACCGTTAGCGATTTGACTTTCCGGTACGTTAAATATTTGAACAGGACTTGAGCTCCAAATAGTTTGATCTTCTCTCCCTGATACACCAGTCGTTTCACTTCCATACTGTGCCCAAGCGTTGGAGAAAGAGTCTAGCGGTTGACCAGAAGTCGCAGCGTTACCAGCCGAATAGTATTCTGCTAATAGTTTATGACCGACGCTTATTTTTCCGGTGACTAATCCGTGGATAATATTGCCGTCAGGATCTGTTCCATCCCAAATAAACTCTGCATCTTGAAGTGCGGCTGCTGAAAAAGTTTGTTCAAAGCGATTACCACCTATTTCTAGAATAGCAACTATCTCATTTAATCCGTCAGGTATCGTTTCGTCGCTAACATTGACGGCTATTTTATGGTGGTAACCATGGGTCCTTTGACTCGAATAATGCAAAGTTAAATTTGTTCCGGTCACAGGAATATCTTCATGAAGGGCTAAAGGTTTTGGCTTCACATAAGAGTTAGTACTAACGCAGTCCTTGTCATCTTTATCTTCTTTCTTAGGTTCAGGTAATACGTGCAGTCGCTCAACCGCAGGTGTCGCCGACCCCCAGTTAAAATCGAACCAAGTGAAATGATTAAAACTCCCACGCCAATAAAGGCTGTTGGGCTCGTAGTTTTCAATGCCCGCGGCTTCATCAGTAGTGCTTCCATCCCCATCGATATCATCGGCAATATCGTCGCCAGTGTAATCAACACCATCAACTAAACCGTTCGAATCAGAATCTAATAGTTTGACGACAACTCCGTTGTCAGACGCCTCCCAATTAGTTGAACGCCCAGTAAAATATCCAATTGGTACTATTTCTCCTACAGAAAAACCTAAGAAATTATCGACGTACATTACAACTGGATTATCGAAGTCGACAGCTTCTTCATATCCAACTCCAACAATATCTAGTTCTGAACAATAGGTAAACTCAGTTTCTTCTGGCAAACCGGCTGGCATTGATTCGGGAAATTCCGCTTCCGTTGCTCTAACTAGAAACTCATCGAGGATACGTGTAGAACCATCCTGCGCTGTAATGGTTGCTTGATTTATTCCGGAGAAAACAAGTGTTGTTGCTCTTGAACCAAACCCATCGGTAATAATGCTCGACTGATGTGTTTGGGCAACACCTGAAGTTAAATCAATCGAAGTGACTTTAGTATCTTTCTCTAGAAGAATGACGTTTTCAATGGTCTTCCAAGAATTACTAATTGCATTAGCGGTTCTTTGTAATGTTACGTAACCTTCTCTCGAATAAACGATTGTTCTTCTACCTGCTTCGCCTGCAATAATGAACTGCCCTAAACTGTCAGTAACAACACTGCCGTATTGTGGACTATTGTGAAAACTAATAGTCACTCCAGCCATCGGTAGATTATTTCTATCTAAAACCGTACCGTTGAATAGCGTGAAAGTCTTAGGATCATAGTGACTGATCGTACTATTTGATGGAACATAACTTAAGTACTGTTCGCCATAAGTTCCTGTCAAATTACCGGTATCGGTTTCTTCCCCAACAATGACTGATACTCGATTAGAATCTATATCTCCAACCGAAGCAAATACAGTAGCATAACCAATAGACTCAGCTGTAATGACGCCCGCTGAAACAGACACAACAGAACGATCATCGGCAATAAAACTCGCAGCGGCTGAAATATCCGAAGAGGTTCCATCAGAATAATAGGCACTGACG
>JBDVOJ010000030.1:0-1231 GCA_039969155.1 Kangiellaceae bacterium | reverse complement strand
ATATATATACCCTGGAGAGGCTCCTATGAACTGACTCAGGCTCGACCTATCATATCGGTGAGCGCACCGAACATATCTGCTGCTACTGTATCAGCATTTGTTGCTGGTGGTGTGCCGCTGCCCAGTAGCAGCTGTTCATTAGGTATTTTTGTGCTCTGTTTGAGACGATACGATATTATACCCGGAGTACAAAGCCAAAATAAGCCGAGAAGATCCTTCCGCTTTTCGTCGTATCTCCTCAATCTTCTTCAAAAGCTTATTTCGTCGTTCCACGAATATCACATTTTTTTTTCGATGGTCGAAATTGGATTTTGTTGTGACGGTGGTACAATTTGGGTTGGTTTTGTTGTGGGCATCGAAACTGATATGGTTTTTGTGTGGTTAGTCGAAAATTACGTGTTTTCAGCGTAGGGGGACGAAATTGACTTGACTTTTGGCTTGTTTTTTTCGTGCGTTTGGGACGGGAATCGATGCAAAGTTTGCTTCTCTATCCTGGCTGAAACTTGGTTCAACTGTTTGGATCGATTTTGACTTGGCTCCAATGTAACGATCTGAATCGATTTTAGTTTTTGTGCGCGGTTTTGGTGTGGGTGGTCGAGATTGGCTTCTAGTTGTAATCTAGGTATCGCAACTAACCGAGTTTTTGGTGCGCTAGATGAAATTCACTTCGATTTAATGAGGACATCGAAAACATCTTGGTATTCATGTCAGTGGTTGCAATTAATTGCGTATCAGTGTAGGTGATCGATGTTGATATATTTTTGTGTGATTGGTTGACTTGGAGCTTGTGCGGAGGATTCAAAATTGGCTTATTTTTAGAGTGAGGATCTGACTTTACATCGGTGTTGGGGTCAGGGCCAACTTTGTGTCAGTGTGGGGTAACCCAATTGACTTGGTGTTTGCGTGGGTCATCAAAATTTACGAGATTTTATGTACGAGCCGATATTGATGTACCAGGTATTGTTTTCGTGTAGGCATCAACGTGGACTTGCGTTCGTGTAGTTAGTCGAAAAATTCTTGGTTTTCGAGGGATAACTCGAAATTGACGTTGGGCTCTTGTAGGGGTCAAAAATTACTTGGTTTAAGCGTATTCATCGAAATTGACTTTGATTTTGTATCGGAGCATCAATTCTACCTCATGTTAAACGCGGACCAACATTGACATTACATAACGAGTGTTTGGGTCGTGAATTGTTTGAGTTTCGTGCGGGGATCGAAATTGACTTGATTT
>JBDVOJ010000029.1:0-1522 GCA_039969155.1 Kangiellaceae bacterium | reverse complement strand
ATCAATCGCATGATCTCAAAGGCTGATATTGTGAAGGTATCTGACGAGGACCTTGATTGGATTATCGAGGGCGGCGATCATCATTCAGCGATTGATAAGTGGCTGCAAGAAGGCGTGAAAGTCGTCTTAATGACAGAAGGCTCTGCGGGGGTTACAGCTTATAACAAAGCTGGAAAGTGCCACCAGAGCGCAAAAAAGGTCGAGGTCGTCGATACAATTGGCGCCGGTGATACGTTCAATGCGGGCTTCTTGGCGGGCCTTGAAGAGAAGGGGTGTTTAACAAAGACGGCCCTTGCTGACATTAGCAATGATAATCTACATCATGCTTTGAATATGGCGAACAATGTCGCCGCCTATACAGTTTCCCAAGCGGGCGCTGTTCCGCCTTGGCGTGAGCAAATCGGCTCGTAATCAATATTTGAACGCCAATTCAGGCTGATTAACGTGCATTTTTGTGCGAAATTTCCAAGTAATTTGGGTTGCGTAGCTCATTTAACTTGGAAACTATACTGTCAATTTAGACAGTTTCTTCTCCCTCAATTATTCTAGCTTGTTGTGCTCTTTCCATGCATTGTTGTGTGGATTTGCACCTGCACGGCTGTATCCGTTTGTAAATTAAAAGGCTAATTCAAGTGCGTACTATTGCTTGAAAAACGGGGGTTTGGGCAGCGAATTCACCTTGTGTTTCAGGTGTTACATGTGATTCCATAAGCTTTCAAACGATACGAAATTTGCGCAAAACTTGTATTATTTCTCGTGTCGAAATTATTAGGTTGTTCGATTCGACGGTTCGTCTTTTTCAGAAAGGCGAGTCGGCATGAAAAGATTCAAGGCACTGGTGGTTTATTGACGCAAATCCAATATAAAAACTTGTCAAGTCCACGATTTTCCATAACGGTCGGAACATTAGTTTGGGTTGATGCTAATTTGCAACATGACATTTTTTGGGGTGTATTTTTTTGAAAAAGAAGATTGATTAAAGTCTTACGAGTTAAATTCTAAGTTATTGTAATTTAATATAAAATTTTACTAAAAATGATAATTTCGACCACTTAATAAAATAATGGAACTGTTAAGCATATCGATTTTCAAGACAAAAATGTACATCTTTAAGGTTGTTTAGTATTGGTGATTTGGAGAAATGGCCGAGTTTTCCAGTCAATCGCTTCGTTTATGCCTCGTTAACTATTGACGTTTTTCCCTTCAATCGTGGATATTTAGGCCATGTGACGGGTGTGTTTACCCTTACATACCCAACCACTTGTGATTTATGGAGGATTACAATGATCGAAAATATGGAAAGAGCGGAGACATTAGGGCAACGCTTGATCGGGGCAGGACGCAACAGCGCACTAGCTCTTCTAACTACTACAATGCTGGTTTTCCCAATGGTGGGCACAGCCAACGCAGCAGACCTTGAAGAAATTCAAGCACCAGCTGCTGAAGAAGATCCACTAACACTATTTGGTGGCCGTTTGAAAATTGGTTTGGGTGCTGCACAGCACTTCAATGCACTTGAGGC
>JBDVOJ010000028.1:0-2786 GCA_039969155.1 Kangiellaceae bacterium | reverse complement strand
AGAACTTAATAAACTGTCTGATTCGTTTGCCAATTGGCTGCTGAAGAATAATCGTGCACCTGGCAAGCGAACTGCCATGATTCTCCCAAAAAGCATAGAAACAGTAATTTGCTTAATGGGGAGCTTAAAAGCGGGAAATACTTATGTTCCATTAGGTGATACATGGCCTGCCAACCGCTTAAATGCCATTATCAAGAATGGCGATTTCGGGCTGATCGTTACCAATAAAGAAAATCCGGAGATTGATTTTTGTGGCTGTGAAGTGCTTCAACTAGAGTCAAATGAATGGCAAGAGGCACAACAACTCGCTGATTCTAATGAGTTAAAATCAGTTGAATTACTTGCTACAGATATTGCCTATATTCTTTACACTTCAGGCTCAACTGGCATCCCAAAAGGAGTCTGTGTTTCTCATCAAGCGGCCCAGTTTTTCCCTGCTTGGGCTAAGCAAGAGTTTAATGTCGATCCTTCGCATAAGATAGCCTCCATAGCGCCATTTACCTTTGATTTATCGACCTTTGATTTGTTTACCGGATTATCAAGTGGTGGCTGTTTGTACTTGGTCCCAGAGAAATTCAAAATGTTTCCTTCTCGACTCTCTGGTTTCTTAGAAAAACATGAAATAACCACGATTTATGCTGTGCCCTCGACTTTGAGCTTGCTGTTACTCAACGGTAACCTCGATAAGCGGGATATGAGTCATTTTAAAACGGTATTATTTGCTGGCGAAGTATTCCCGATTGCTATGTGTCGACAATTTAGAGAGTACCTCCCTAAAGACGTACAATACTACAATCTATACGGACCAACTGAAACAAATGTCTGTACTTATTTTGACGCGAGTAAAGTACCTGACGGTGATGACAACCTCCCTATCGGTCTTCCTTTACCCGGAACAACCTCTTTTATCGATGCTGGGCCAGATGATGAAGAAGGTAGCGGCGAATTATGTATATATGGACCGACTTTAATGAGTGGTTATTGGGGTAAGCCCAACGAAGGAGCATCTTATTGGACCTCTCTACCTGATGAGCCGAACAAAATGGCTTATCGAACTGGTGATATCACCTATCAAGATAAACAAGGCAATTGGATATATAAAGGCCGTGCCGATAAAATGGTTAAGATCTGGGGTTATCGTGTCGAACTTGGTGAGATAGAAAGTGGGATGCTGAAACATC
Organism: Kangiellaceae bacterium; assembly: GCA_039969155.1. Lineage (GTDB taxonomy): Bacteria > Pseudomonadota > Gammaproteobacteria > Enterobacterales > Kangiellaceae. The sequence continues at coordinate 1,605 of JBDVOJ010000028.1, read as the reverse complement.
AAGATATCGAACAATGTGCCGTGGTAAAACGCGATAAACAAGGTAACTTAGGCGAAGAGCTAGTCGCTTTTGTTATACCTAGTGCTAGCGGTCAAGCAAGCGGCCTAAACCATACTGAATTGTTTAAGCATTGTAAGACGTATTTACCGCATTTTATGGTACCATCGCATATCTACGAGCTAGATAGCTTTCCGTTAAATAATTCGGGTAAAGTCGACAGACTCAAGCTAGAAAACACAGCGCAAGATTACGTATTACAGAATTCATAGATTTGAAAAAAAAGATTAAAATTATTTACGGAGAATTAGGATGTCAGATAAAAGCACTCAAGACCGAATCAAAGACTTAATAGTTGAAAAAGTATTGGTTGGAGTTAACCCGGAAGAAATTAGCAACGATTCGGAACTAGTTAGCGAATTGGGTTTAGACTCGATACAAATCATTGGTTTGATTGGCGGTTTAGAAGAAGAGTTTGATATAGTTTTAGAAGATGATGATTTAGATTTCGAACTATTTTCTACCATAAACAATTTGGCTAAACTAGTCGATGGGAAACTGGCTTAAAATTCAATTTCTTCAATAGAGAATACTAAAACAAAAAAAGCCCGGTAAGTTATTACCGGGCTTTTTTTTAATGTTGTAAAATCCAGACAAAAAGCTAACTTCGATCACTTTTACCGCAAATCGTATCTAATTCAGAAAGATCAGAATATGTTTTATTCTTAATGTTTTCGAATCCTTTAATAGCCTCAGCATAGGCAGAACGAACAAAGCGCCCTAAAATTAATTCCTTACGCTTTAGCACTTGTGATTCCTCGACTAGAATACAACCAATATGAATGCTGCAATACAGGTCAACTAACTCTTTAAAGGCGACTTCCTTGCTTTGCTTACTTTCATATTTAGAGAGCAATTCCATATAGTCTCGATATAACTGGTACATTGCATCTAATCGTTCAACGGATGGTTGTATTTGTTCGGAATAACTAGCACTTAGGATTTTGTTAAAATAATCCGCTAGAAGATCCTGTTGAACGCCTTTAGCCGCGCCAAGCACTTGTACTTGAGAAGTTCCTTCATAAATATTGGTAATGCGGACATCACGACATAATCTCTCAGCTTTATGCTCTTTGGTATAACCTGCACCACCGTGAATTTGTAGGCCATCAAAACAAATTTTGTTTGCAACCTCAGTGATATGATATTTTACCATCGGAGACTGCATATCAAGTAGTCTAGTCACAACTGCTAATTCTTTTTCGAGTTCTTTATCGGGTGTCTTTTGTTTCTTTAGGTGCTCGACCTTTTCTTCTAACTTGTTTTTCAAATCAAGATTTTGAACTGTCGAATACAGCAAAGAACGACAAGATTCTAGCTTAACTTTCATGTCAATTAGCAAATTTCCTACAGCAGGTTTATTATAAATAGTCTCTCCAAATGCGACTCTGTCATGTGACCAAACAAGTGCTTGTTGATAGGCTTCTTCGGCAATCCCCAATGCTTGTGCGGCTACACTAAATCTTGCGTGATTAAGAGTGTGCAACACTTGTATCAAGCCAAATTTTCTCTTTCCTATTAACTCAGCCGGCGCATCTTCAAAATGTA
>JBDVOJ010000027.1:0-30046 GCA_039969155.1 Kangiellaceae bacterium | reverse complement strand
TTAAATTTCTTTGGCCTTTAGTGACAACCCACTCATCTTTGGTGACTCCAGAAACAATTTCGGTTTTATCTGACATGATAAATCCCAATTCAACCGAACGACGCTTGGAGGTACCGTTTTCGACCACATAAACATAATGTTGCCCACGCTCTTCTATCACAGCAACACTCGATAGCAGTAATGCATTATCTCTTTTATCGGTGACCATGCTAATTTGAGCAAAATCTCCCGGACGAACGCTTTGTGGGTAATCATCCAAGCTCAAAGTGATTTTAATGGTGCCAGTATTCGGATCAACAATGGGACTTACTAGAGCAACAGTCGCTTGCAATGGCTCACCTGCTGTATCGACAGTTAGCTCAACAGCTTGCCCTACCGCCACCATACCGAGCCGATTGGCAGGAATATGTAATCTAACCAGCAAAGGGTTAATTGCCATCACTCGATATAACAACTGACCTTGCCCGACGTAGGCTCCCAAATCCACCTCTCGCCAAACTACTCGACCATCGAATGGCGCCGACACGCGGGTGTAGGATAAAGCTAGGTCAGCTAATCGTTTTTCAGTGTCAGCCACTTGAAATGCGTTATCCGCAGCTTCATATTCGGTAGGAGAAACAACCCCTGCCTTCTTCATTTTATTTAAACGTTTATACTCACGCTCGGCACTGGCTAGCTCTTGTTCTGCTTGTTTTAGTCTCAGTTGTTGATCATCATCATCAAGAATTAGCAAAACCTCACCAGCTTTCACATTATCCCCTTCTTCCCGCAAAACCTCCTTTACCACTCCCGATGTACGCGAGTTAATATTGGCATCACTGCTGGGCTCGATGGTCGCTGTGGTGACGTAGTAGGAAGCCGATAAGCCAACTTCAGGGTTACTTACTTCAACAGGAATCGTTTTTGTGGGTCGGGCACCTGCGCCTTTCCCAGCCCCAGGCCATTTTCCTTGTTTTTTCGCGGAATCATCGCCACCACATGACGTCAGAATAAATAGGCTGAATAGAGCTGATATGGTCAGTCGGCCAATTTGAGAAGTATATTTTTTCATATTTTAATAATTGTCTTGAAAGTCCAAAGGTTGCTAAGCCTAATAATACGCTATTTAATAGCTGAAACGAGATGTTATACGGTTTTGAGTGGTAAATTTTGAGTAAAGCAAATGTAAGAAATTGTGACATGAATATTGGGGAATATACACACGTCTAAGTCGACTGAGCGCAGTCGAAGTCTCGTTCAAGCATCATCATACCTTTCGACTGCGCTCAAGGTGCTGAATTTATTTATGGAACAACACAATTTCTTTGCTAGTGGATGCCACGCTGGTAACTAAAACCTGCCGATTTTCAAAATTAACACTGTCCACGTGTTTTAAGACCTGGTTAAACCGAAACAATCGCTGCAGATTTTGAGAAGATAGATCATATTGCCACAAAGTATTATCCTTACCTGTCAGCAATAACCGATTGTTACTATACAAAAACTTTGCCGACAACTGCATCGCCTCTATACCTTGCAATGGTTGTGCTTGGCCATCTGACCATCTAAACACCTTTTGCTTCAAATTGCTGACAAAAAGCTCACCCATTGGCGAGAGTTGTGCCCAATGCACATCTCCCCGATAAAGCGTCTGGCGAGCCATCGACTTAAGGTTAAGCAAAACCACTTTTTCTAGCCCGTCTTCGACAATTTCTAGCAATACGTGGTCTTCCGCCGGAGCTTGGTAAAGATCAATAACGGTATAATCCGTTGTAACAGCCGACGCTTGTCCATCGAGATTAATTAGATTGAGCTTACCATCAACTAGCGCAACTACCAGTTTGCCGTCAAATGACCAGACGAAAGAATAAATTTGTGGATTACCCGATAAAAAGCTCAGTTGCTTTGGTTCGTTATGATATTTTTTTTCAGCGATTGATTGCTCACTTAACTCGGTTAACCAAAGCTGTTGAGTCCCATTCCGCTCCGAAATAAAAGCGACACGGCTGCCGGATGGTTCGAATTTAGCCTCCCGTTCACTTAATATTGAACGATGTACCGCTAGACTCTCATAACCAGGTTTGATCTGTGTATTATCAGTCCAAGTGAGTCGCTCAATATCTTTATCAAAAATTCCCATGGATGCCACAATACTTTTTCCGTCAGGATGAAAAAATGGATCAGAAATCGATTGCATCGTTGGGATTGAGTGTTGAGTAAACTGACCACTCAAATCAATTTCAAATAGGGAGTTACCTTTGGCGGTAATAAGCTTGGCTTCAGTTGGATGCCAATTAGCATACCAGTTAACAATCGAGCCATAACCTACTGGCGGCTTCAGTTCGATCTCAACGATTTCTTTGTCAATGGGATTTACAATCGCAATACTCGCGAGCAAATCATTACTATGCTGGGTAATCGCCAAACGCTTCTGGGAGTCAGAGTATGATAAAGAATCTAGCTTTGAATTGTTGACAACATACAATTCTTCAAGCTCGTTATTTTGCAAATCCAAACTAAGTAATCGCTGTGTAGCACCACTATTTTTTTCAAAAAACGCAATGTGCTGATTGCTCCACCAAACTGCCGCAGAGTAATCTTGTTGATCGCAAGCTTTTACTACTGAAGGTTCCTGAGGCTCGCTTTTGGCCAAGGCGAAGTTTAATAGGCGTATATCCTTACACCCCTGAAAATCTGAAGATAGGGTGCAATGAGTCACATTGGAAAAAGCTAATTTTTGACCATCTGGAGACCACGATGGTGTGCCATAGATCCCACTGGATTTGGTCAGCAAGTATTCTTTGTTTTGTTCGATATCTTTGGCCCAAATCTCATTCTTACAAAGTCCAACATAACGTTGGAATGCAATGTACCTGCCATCTGGTGAAAAAGTAGGTGCGAATTCTTTTTTGTCCGTAGCTGTTAGCGCTTTCAGTTTTGAAATAGGCAGAGAACCGACTGGATGATCGGGCTGTGATTGATTCAATGTTTTGAACAGCAGCACCACAACGATTAATATTAGAGCGATCGCCCCCGCTGACTTTGGCCATCGAGTAGATTCGCCTAATTTGGATTTGGCGGATTTTGCAGAGTCACGGGGTTCACCAACCAATGAATCTATGTCATTCAAGGTTGGAAAGCTTACATCGGCAATTAGACTATATCCGACTTTAGGGTGGGTTTTAATGACTTGTTGTAATTTAGCGTTATCGCCTAGTGCTTTGCGCAGTTGTGTAATGCATCGTTGCAAAGTATTGGGAGCAACACTAACATCTTTCCATACTCTATCAAGCAATTGCTGGTGAGTAACAACATTCCCTTGTTTCTCGGCCAGAATCAAAAGTACCTGTAATACTCTCGGTTCCATTGAAACAATGGCGTCTTTATCAACGATTTGAGAGCGACCCATATCGACTCTAAATTGACCTACAAAAAACTCTTTCATATTGACTCTAAACTAATTCCTTCAACCGCTGATCGCCATAATTATACCTGTAAAAGTCAACGAATCCATGCGAAGAATTGTAAGCAAAGGCAGCTATTTCATGGCATCAGCAATTCATCAGCTTTTTATCAGTGATTTCTCATGGTTTAGAGCTCCCACCAGTAGAGAATGGGCATGTTTCATGCACTACAGACTAGTCTTAAACAAGACTTTTTTGACAAATAATTACATCTGGCCCGCGGTATACGCTACATGACGGCTAGCCAAACAAAAAAAGGATCACACATGGTTAAACAAACCACTCAGTTCATCGCCTTGCTAATCATATTATTTTCATTGACTGCAACCGCACAACAAAAGGATGAGCCAACTAAACCGCAAATAACTTTTACTAAAATTAATGATTCCTTTTGGGTGCTGCATGGTGGTAATGGTCTAGGTGCCAATGTTGGAATGAGCGTTGGCAAAGACGGCATACTTCTAGTCGATGCGATGAATATCAATTCGGGCAAATTACTGTTAGAGGCGATTAGAACTATCTCAGATAAGCCGATCAAATTTGTCATCAATACTCACCAGCATCGAGATCATCGAGGTGGCAACGAGGCGTTGGTAGAAGCCGGTGCAACCATCATTTACCCCAACTATCTAAAGTACCTTTTCGGTAGCACAACAAAGTACGAAGGTGCTCAACGAGATATTCAATTTAAAGACAAAATGACGATTAAGTTTAATGATGAAATCTTCGATCTATTCCATGTTAAATCTCACACTTGGAATGATGTCATCGTTAAGGCTCGCAATAACAACGTGCTATTTACCGGAGATAACCATGCGACGAGCTGGGGCCCAAATATTGGCGTGAGAGGATTAAGGAGTGTTAAAGATGTATTTAGCCTGTCGCTAGCTTTATCGGATGACAACACCGTGGTTGTACCCGGTCATACCCAACTAGCAGATAGAAATCACCTAATAGAATATAAAAAACGAGTTTACCAATGGTTTGACTTGGTAATCTCTGAGTCAAAAAAAGGAAAAAGTATCGAACAAATTGCAGAATCTAAGACAGTCAATGACTTAATGGTTTGGTTTCATGGCGGCAAATACCCTGAATGGCTAAAACCGGATCGATTATTGGCAAGAGTTGAATACACCTTGCTGGCTGATGAAAGTGGTGTTTTGAGTTTAACCGAACAACAATTACTCAAGTACGAGGGAGTTTATCAGTTAGCCGATGATAGTGTGGTCGAGATATTCAACCAGGGTGGAGAATTGTACGCGTTTAAGAAAGATACCTTCTTTGTTTTTCTGATGGCTCGCTCTCAGTCCCATTTTGATTTTCATGGGTGGAATGAACAGGAACGGCTGGATTTTAACTATGACTCTAAACATAATGTTTCTGAGTTAACTTTTAGCGTCAACGGAAAAGCCGAGTTTACCGCTACTAAAATCGAACCATCAACGGGTCTCTGAAATGTTAAAAAAATCATTAATCAACAGTGTAATTGTATTGTTACTTATCATCAATTTTTGCTTTGTAAATCTATCTTTTGCCACAAGCCTACCTAGTATAGAAATAAATATGGGCCAAATTGAGACTTTGAAATCCGAAGCGCTTAATCAAGATCGCATCTTGTACGTGAGGTTACCGCCCAATTATGCAGAGTCGAACAAAGCCTACCCGGTTTTGTATTTATTGGATGCAAATAGTTTTTTTATTGGAAACGTCTATCAGGAAGCTGTCTCTTTGGTTTCTAGGTTAGAAAAAGTCAACGACATTCCTGAATTAATTGTGGTGGGAATACAAAGTGACCAATGGTACAAGGATGTGGTGACAGCTGCGAATCCCTTTGAAACTTATGTGAATCAAGAAGTGGTTAGTTATATTGAGAAAAAATACAGGACAGCATCCAACCGGATACTCATGGGCCATTCCTATGCTGGTGCATTTGTGAGTGGAACGATGCCCCATGAGTCAAAACGATTTGATCTATTTCTCGCTTTGTCGCCGATTTACCCTAGCATGTCTTATATCAATAGTATTATTGACAACTATCAAGGGTTAAAACCTTCTTCATCGAAACTGATTATCATTGATGGAGATGAAAACCCAATGGATAAACTGCTATTAAAACGCGCAGCAGCCAAACTAAACAAGGGCGTATTAGATTTTAATTACCTCTCAAAAAAACTGGACGGTCACATGTCGGTTTTGACGATTGGACTGAGTCACGGCTTAAGAGAGCACTTTAGTGATTTCCGATTCCCTAGCCGTGACATGGTAAGGAAAAACTCTTTCGACCTAAAAAAACTGAAAGACTACTTCGAGAACAAAGACCGAAAGTATGCGAGCAAAACTGATGAGGCTAAGCTCAAAGCCCTTGCGATTAGTATGGCTCACCGCTACACCAGCATGCAACAATTTGATAAAGCGCTTCCATTTTGGCGATATGGGAGCTCAAAATTCAAAGAATATTTTATGAATGGCTATGCTGAACGATTTATCGCTTCAGGGGAAACGGAATTAGCGATTCAAATTTGGCGAGAAATGAATGAACTATTTCCAAATTCCGAGAGTAACTATTTGGCCAAGATCTCAACAATCAAAAAAAGCGAATAGTCTTAAAGAACTATGAAAGTTGTGAAAGGCTTGTTGTGATAGGCTTCTTCCACCTAACCGCACAGGTCTTCACAATACAAATTGATGCGAGATTCAATTAAGCCCTAAGTGTGCCTTAAAATTGGTAGCCAGCTTGGGCTATCAATTTACCGCTATCAGAGTCCTCAGAGAAAACAAAAGATGCGCCAAAATTAAAACTTGGTTTATCTATTCCTCTAAGAAAATAGTTATAACTAATGGCTAACCCATTAGCCGTTTGGTCGCCAAATCGGGAACGCTCAGTCCCAACAGCTCCCAAGTAAGCGCCAAAACCGTGCTTATTATTTTGAAATTCAAATAAGTCAGTTTTGATCCAACCGATACCAGCGCCACAGGCTGAGCCACTCAGGCTAGAATACGAATAACACCCTGCGGAAAGATACTTCATATCATTTTTAGAAATTTGGCTAAAATTGGCACCAACTCCCGAATAGGAAGTTCCAACACCAGCACCGAAGGAAAAACGTTCTTCAGCATAGGTCGAGCAACTAAAAAATACTATTAATAATACGAATTGCAAAAGTACTTTCGATTTCATAGGTAAACCTCAATTTGGTATTTTCGCTATGATATTCGTCGTAACTGAATCCAAGCTTAATAAAGGAGTGACTACCAAAATGAGATAATTCCATCAAAAGGCAAGGAGCGTTGCTTGTGAAATTGCTCGCGGAAATCTTGTTACTAAGATAAGAAGTTTTATTAGAGTGTTTGGGTCAATAAGTTAAACGCTAACTCATTGACCCGTTTATTCCAAATTTATTTCTGTGGGTTTTTAACGTACTTTTCCAACCACTCGTATTGCTCCCACAATAGGTGTAACAGTGACTCTTGCGCACGATAGCCATGTTGTTCGTGCGGTAGCATGACCAGACGAGCTTCTCCACCTAAGCCTTTCATTGCAGCAAACATTCTTTCCGACTGCATTGGGAATGTTCCAGAATTGGGATCTTCTTTGCCATGGATCATTAACATAGGTTCATTAATCTTTTCAGCGTGAAAAAACGGTGACATGTTTGCGTAAACAGGTTGCCCTTCCCAGAAACTTCTCTCTTCACCTTGAAAGCCGAATGGTGTCAGAGTTCTATTATAGGCACCACTTCTTGCAATTCCAGCCTTAAACATATCACTATGAGCTAGCAAATTAGCCACCATAAATGCGCCATATGAATGACCAGCAATTGCAATTCGATCGGGATCAGCGACCCCCCGTTCAACCAAGACATCCACAGCAGCTTGCGCGCTATCGACTAGCTGCTGTCTAAAAGTATCATTTGGAAGATTCCCACCAGTTCCGATGATTGGCATTTTAGGATCATCAAAAACCGCAAACCCTTGAGCTAGGTGAGGTAAAGGTCCCCAATAACTGACTCGAACGAATTCATAGGGAGAATCGGTAACCTGACTCGCCACTTCTTTGTCTTTGTATTCTAGCGGGTAAGCCCACATTAGAACGGGTAAAGGCCCTTTACTCTTATCGTAGCCTGAAGGTAAATAAAGTGTACCAGTTAGCTCGACACCATCCTTTCGCTTATATTTGATTAATTCTTTTTTGACTCCCACAAATGCCGGAGATGGGTGCGGAAACTGAGTAAATTGACTCAAATTGTTATTTCGAATATCGCGAATAAAAAAGTTGGGTTGTTCAGTTTGGGACTCACGCAAGGTTAAAACTTTGTTACCCTCTTTATCTAATGTCAGCATGATGCGTTCATAGTAAGGGGCCTCAGACTGCCATAGGCGGGTCTTGTTTTTACTACTAAAATTAAACTCATCCATAAAAGGAATATTACCTTTCGGAGACGCGCCATTACCGGTGAGCAACACTTTATTTCCATCACCAAATACTTTAATGACATCCACCCCATATTGGTTTTTTTGAGTGACAAAATCCCCAGGGTCATTGTAACGGTCATTGTAAGAGCGTTGTTGAAATAGAACCTTTTCAGAATTTGGATTACCAGGAGAAAACTTCCAACTTCTCAATTGTCGGTCACTAAAGCGCCAGTCAGATATTATCGCAAAGTCTTTGTTACCCCATTCGATACCCGCAAAGCGTCGTTCAATCTTTTGCAATAGTTGAGGTTGTTTATTAAAAGGTGCTTGCCAGGTATAAATCGCATCGTGATACTCAACTTGATTTTTCATATCGCCGCCATCTTGAGCTTCACTCCAATACAAAGTAGCAGCCTGATCGCTTCGCCATGAAACACCTCTGCGCCCTTCTCTGGCAGCATCAAAACCTTTTGGAATACTCTCACCTGATGGTAAGTCAGCGATTTGTTTAATCATTTTACCGGCTGGCGACCAGACTTCGGTCATTATAGGAAAACGGTAATAAGGAACTAGGTAGGAAAATGGCTTTTTATATTGGGAAACCAACAAGTAATTGCCATCAGGAGATTCAAGGAATCGGTTATAAATACCAGGTTTACCAAGCTTCTTCACCTTGCCTTTCAATGAAACTTCGGCAATTTGTGATGTTGTTAGAAATTCAAACAGTTCTGCATCATACGGCGTCTTAAGTAGATTGGAATAGGTTCTAACCGCAGCTTTTTTACCACCCGAAATCTGGACAATTGGCTCGATAGTCGACAAAGATTTTTCTGGCTTCTCTTCAGGAGCTGCAACCGTTAACCGAGTATAGAAACCGTTGGAATCTCGTTTCCAATGATACTTGCTTCCTCTCAATGAGGCGTTAATGTATTGCTTGGTCACGCGTTTGGCTTTTTGTTTTTTGAGATTAAAGTTCCACAACGACAAACCTTTTGTGTCTTCTAATATAAACGCAAGGTTTTTCGAATCGGGTGAAAAGCTGACATTCATAACCTTCCCCTTTGGAAGATTTTTTACTTCAATAGCTTTGTCGCCCTGGACCGAACGGATCTCAATTTTGGTGTATCCAGTTGAACGACTAGGCCCAAATACTGCAGGATTAATCCTTAGACCGGCCAATTTTTCTTCTGGTTGAGCAAGATCTTGAATTGATTGCGCACCAGGACGATGTAAAAGTGCTAACCAACGTTTGTCAGGTGAAATGGCAGCACCGGGTCGACGGGGCGCATCAACTAGATCAGCCATGATTTTAGGAGGTAGCTGATAGCCTTTCTCGTTAGCCAAAAGTTGATTTAGTGGCATCCATGTTAATAACACTAATAAAAACGCGCGTTTCATTTGCAGGACTCCCTGATTTGTCATTGTTTTGAAGAAGAAAAATGAGTCATCGGCCTTATTGCTAATTAAAACTAGCCTTACTCATCTATTGAAAGTATAAGTTCAAAACTATAACACATCGTTTTGTAACTACTAACAACAATGTGTTTTAGCTATGAGTTAATGACTTCAGTTGTAAAAACTTTGATTCTTAAGTTATAAAAATGATTGAATTAATCCATAAATCATAACCGCCAGTACGCTCACTACAACTCAACCAAGCAATGCAAAAAAACCATAAAATAGCTTTTCAATAAAGCTTAATTTTGGGTAAGTGTAGCCTCGTTGGTTTAATAGCGATTCTACACCTTTGCTTATTCTGGACCAAAAACCTAAGAAAGCGATACGTTTGATTAACGCAGGAGGAGATGTTTCCACCCAACTCGACTTCCAGTCTTTATCGAACATCAAAAATAACGACTCACCAACTGTCTCAGGAAGAGCTGTGTTAAAATTACTGCTGAGTGATTCTTTGGCATGTTGCCAAATCACTTTTTTATCAGACATCTTTTTATCCCAAAAAGGCATTGCAATCACCAGTTTTTCTGGAGGCACAATTTCTACTAACCGAGAAATTTCCCACCTTAAACCTTCAGTATCTCCATAGGTCCAAATAACCATTTCGGATTTGGCCACCATTTCTAGTACTTTTTCTTGCCACTGGTCATCAGTAACATAGAGTCTCGACGCTCCCAAAGTGGCCAACTTTTCCCCAGGCTTTCCGATTGCAATTAAATCACCAACCTTTTGAAATGCCGCGGTAATCCCGCTTTCCCATGGATTAATCGGAAAACTAAGCCCTCCTGCTAAGGTCACTTGGTTGTTGGCGTCTTGCTCATCCAATTTAAATGATCGGAGGTAGACAAATATCGGGCGCTCTCCCCTATGAAGGTTTGCTTGTTTGAGAATATCTTCTGCATCTCTAGATTTTAGCTTACGGCCACTCAAGACAAGTTTTAATCCAAAACTGGCGAACGCAATCGCCACTGCATATATCAGGAATGGTTCGCTAGGCCTCATCCAGCCAAAGACCGAAGCAAATCTGGGAAAAAGCATTCCAGCAGCACCTAGAATGAAAATAATTGCACCAACAATATGAAATAGATTCCCTTTTCTGACATTTCGTTCAGGGCTTGCTGCTTGTCTGGCCACGTCCCTCGATTGACTTGGTTTTAAAATAAAAGAGCCTAAAACAAATGAAATAATTAGCAATGCAATCGCACCAAAAATGACTTTATTGAAGTTACTTACCGCGCCATATTGTTTAAGCAATTCTTGCATTTTAGGATCGTCGGTTAAGTCGAGTGGGCTATTCCAATCATCTACCCAAATATTTGGTTCAACCCCATATTGCAACAAGATCTCAGCACCAGAATAGTGGTTATTCTGTACGAAATCGAGTAAGTGATAATCTAAATCAGGCTGGGAGTCAATTTGAGAAAGTAGCCATTTAAGCATTTGCATATGCTCAGGAGTATCAGTACCAGTAAAGGGAGTAATTAATCAAACCGGGTGTTGATACCAATCATCTGGATTGGGATTATATCCATTTTCTACAAATAGTTTTAGCGCGACTAAGTTAGCTTCCTGAATTGCTAAACCGATAAGACTATCCCCTAGATATTCATGGTCTGACTTCCATGCTTGAGGATTCTCGAGTAACTGTGCTTTCAAGACTTGGTGATCGTGTTCTTGAATAGCTCTCTCAAAACTTGATAACGCGTGAACTGAAAAGCTTAAGCCAAGACACAAAACAAATAGGATAGAATGTTTAATCAATAAATATTTAGTCACAGACAACTCCGAGTGATTAGTATTGTTATGCACGGATAAACATCAGTATAGTCAATCATGGGTTGAAAGATAAATTTGAGTTTAATGTTGAACTTTCTGCCTCATTGCTTTTTTCTGCCCTTGCTTCACTTTACTATCTAAACGTTTTCTTTGTGAGGATTTACTTGGCTTAGTTGGTTTTCTTGTTTTGACGACACGGGGAGCTTGCCTGATTAATTCTACCAACCGGGAAATTGCGTCTTGTTTATTCTTTTCCTGAGTTCTAAATTTCTGCGCCTTAATAACCAGCACTCCCTGAGAAGTGATGCGGCTATCTTTTAATTCAAGCAATTTCTGTTTGTAAAAATCAGGCAAAGAAGACTGAGCAATATCAAAGCGAAGATGGATTGCGGATGATACCTTGTTAACATTTTGACCTCCGGCCCCCTGCGCTCTGATAGCATCTAGCTCAATTTCGTTTGGGTTAAGTGTCACGTTATTAGAAATCTTTAAAGAGTCTTCCATAGTCTAGTCACTAGCTCGTAAGTTGTTTTGGTGTTTTGAGGCCACGATGTTTACCCCCATGTCATCATTCCAATCACACCAAACCATAATAAGTACAAGCTCACGATAAAATGAAGGACTGACGAGACACTGCAATACCAGTAAGCCGCTTGATTCATTAAAGTCTTTTTCTCTTTTATAGCCGTATAAACACCGATAAAAGAGAAAAGCGCAAACATCATCGACGTCAACATGATTCCAATAGAAAAAACAGAAGGCTCGCCTAAATTCTTAAACGGATCAGCAGCCCCACTAATAAAGAGTATGATAAACAAAACCACCGAAAGACTAGCCAATAATGGCCATATTCTTATTCGAGTTGCACCACCTTTAGGGATTTTCCCATCTAACTTACGAATACCCCAAACAAAACTAAATAAAATAGAGCTTACAACCGCAACTATCCATAATCCCATCATAAAAAGTTGTCCGTAAGCCAATAAGCTGCTCGTAGGTTTATAAACGGTGTTATTTAAATGTAAAACATCGCCTACTAAAGGATCACTAGCAATAGCCAGCGCACTGATATGATTGTCATCACTACTAAACAAATTATCCGATAAGGCGAAGTAATTATTTTTATCCGCACCAAATATGCTCTTATGAATTAACTTATCACCATCAATTTGAAAAGACTGTGCTTTTACTATTCGATCAATAAAGTACCCCATTTGTTGGCGTGAATTTATTGGATAATATAACCCTGCAATTGCTTTGTGTTTATCAGTCAGTGGGATTCCTGCTGATGGTAAATCTGGTGTTAGTCGTCGAGTTTCATAATTTCGAATAAGTTTTGAAATTTCTCGAAAGGCTTCCGCGTTACCTGAATTGATCATAATAACGTGCCCTAAATTAGCAGACGGTAAATAGGATAATTCAGTTAGTCCTCCATTGACCCCACCATTGTGCTCGCGATAGACCCATGACTTATGCAGTGACGTATAATTATTTAGTCCATAACCAGCTTGTAGACCCACTTTTGCCGCATTGGTAGTTTTCACTGTTTCCATTCTGTTCAATGACGCTGGTTGCACCAAAGGTTGGCCGTTAATAGTTCCTCTGTTTAAATAAAACTGAAGGAATTTTGACATATCCACAGGTGAAGCATTAATTGACCCAGAAGGTCTCATGATAATGTGCCAATAGTCTTGCGGATGATTGCTAGTGTCATAAAGTGTAACGCCTTTCGCTTTCACTTTTTCATCATAGAAATAGGTTGCAGTTTGCATTCCTAGTGGGTTAAAAAAGTTTTCTTGAATGTAATCTTCGAAGCGTTGACCAGTAATTTTCTCGACTATATATGCCGCCACCGGAGGCCCAGAATTACAATAGGAAGAACGACTGCCAGGAATCCAGCGCGAGACTCTAGAATGAGGATGAAAGTCTAAACCTTCTTTCAATGTCACTGGCGTTGGGTCGTTGTTAGCGTACTCTACTAAATGCAAATCATCCCAACCTGTGGTGTGTTCCAGCAAATGCTCAACTAAAACAGGGTTGGTATCACTCCACGGGTTTTCAAATTCTACATCCGGTACTAAATCTCTAACTTTGTCTGCTAATGAAAGTTTGCCTTGCTCAACCAGTTGAAGCACCGATAGCGCTACAAACATCTTGGAGGTAGAGCCAATTCTATAAAGACTATTTTCATCCGCGGCGATCTCATCCTCGATATTAGCTAATCCCAACGAACCTACCCAGACTGGTCCGTTTTCATCTAACATAGCAACGCCAACCGCTGGAACATTTTTATCTTGCATCACTTCTCGAATTGCGCTCTTAAGCTCGTCGATACTTGTCGGCAAAACTTTGGCTTGTTCCTGACCATCTGGCTGTTGATCTTTTTGCTTGGAATTATTCTCAGGATTAGACTGCAATGACTCAGAGTTCTTTGTGGAGCCGCTAGCTGTCTCTTGTTCTGCTCTTTCTAATGAGCTTTCTTCAGAAAAAACGGTATAAGAAATACACAGTGATAGGGCCATAAAAAACCCAAGAACTGTTGATTTTATTTTTGTCATTATTGCTCTCTATGTTTATTTTATTCATCAGCGAATAAATGCTTTGCGCTCGCTGTTAGTGATTATTTTTCTTGGTGAGCAAATCGATGTAACAAAATTGCAGCTCGCTTCGCTTGTGAGGTAAATGTAGTAATATCAGCGACTTCTTTAACCGTATGTCCGCCAGTTCCCATAAGCCCTAAACCATCCAAAGCCATCTCCACATGGTTAGCGACAAAGGAAACATCGGCAGCCCCAGCTTTACGAGGGTCAACTGGCAACACTTTTCCAAAACCAAGATCTTGACTAGCTAGGTCATACATTGCTAACAATTTACGGTTACCATCATTAGGTGCCATAGGTGGATAACCGTCATAAAACACCAATTCCGCAGTGGTATCGGCGAGATTTTCTTTTACTATTTTTTTCATGGTGTTATGGGCGAATTCGAGTTGCTCTGGAGATAAAGCTCTAATATCACCATGCACAATAGTAGTTTCTGAAATGACATTACTCTTACCAAACGCAGTTCCTGCGGCTGACGCTTTGTCGAATTCCACATCCGTTCCACCAACAATAACTCCCGGGTTAAACGTCAAATTAGGCTCTTTTGCAAGTTCTTCGCGAAAGGCATTTAAGATACGCGCCGTTTCAAAAATAGCTCCGTATCCATAGCCTTCTCTGAATATTTGGGAAGAGTGAGCTGGACGACCTTTTACAGTGAGTTTCCAACCAATAGCACCACGTCGAGAAATAACGGCTGTTTTTGGATCGCCATCACCGTCTTCAAACCCCATCGCGATGTCCGCCCACTTGCCAGCTTCAACGAGTTCTTTTGTCGCAACTTGATAAGGTGCGCCCCTCTTCTCTTCATCCCCCATCAGCATGATTTTTACTTGCAGTTTTTCAAGAGCTCCATGTTTTTTGAGTGCATCTAAGATCGACAAAATAATGACATTACCACCTTTCATGTCGGTAATACCCGGACCGGCAATTTTAGTGGCACCTAACTCTTTATAGGATTGAAAAGGACTATTGCTAGCAAACACGGTGTCTAAATGGCCAATGAGTAGTACTTTCTTATTATTACTCCGTGAATCTACCCCGAAACTGGCGTACAAGTGACCCGCCCGATTAAACGCTTTGCCGTCTATCCAGCGTGTTTCGAAACCAAGCTTATCAAACTCTTTTTGCATGACTTTACCGGTCTCTTTTACGCCTTCAAAGTTCATGGTGCCACTGTTTATGTTGACCGTTCGCTCTAAAACAGAAAGGTAATTCTGTTTTGTAGAGTCAATAGTCTGGGCGATTTTTTGCTCAATTAAAGTCAAATTCTTTGCAGTGCTGTTTGCATTACTTGCTAGTGAATAGAAAACCGCGAAAAGAACGAATAGTAGTTTGCTGATGGGTGATTTCATAGAAGTCTTGGTTGAGCGAATAGTGACCAACAATTTACTTTAAATTTGGGCAGACGGCAAGTAAGTGAGCTGGAGAGCTAACACTGTCTAGATTAAAGCCCAAGCAAATACCACCTTAAAACAATCACTTAGGCTTAACGAAATGTAACCATGTAGAAAACTCGACAAAATCTAAGGCTTTACGCCGAATATCTGATTTATAGACTATCGCTATAACTTGCTGACAAACCTTTTTATCTTTTGTAGTTCTGCTATTATCACAGCCCAAAAGTAAACTTACACACCAGAGTCATATGATCACCGTTATTTCTCCAGCCAAGAGCTTAGATTTTGAAAACCCAGTTATATCTTCAAAGACGACTAAACCGCGTTTTCTATCAGAATCACAACAGCTGATCGACCAACTGCGCGAATTAGCACCTCAGGATATCGCTAGCTTGATGAAACTGAGTGATAACCTCGCACAGTTAAACTATGATCGTTTTCAACAATTCCAAATACCGTTTAACAAGAAGAATGCAAGAGCCTGTGTGTTTGCTTTTAGAGGCGATGTTTATCAAGGATTAGATGCGGACAGCTTAAACGCTGATGACCTGACCTTCGCACAAAAGCACTTGCGAATTCTATCCGGCTTATATGGCGTACTTCGCCCGTTAGACCTCATGCAAGCATACCGCTTGGAAATGGGGACAAAATTCAGCAATAACGGCGGTAAGAATCTGTACGAGTTTTGGGGTAACGCTTTGAACAAATCAATTCAAAAAGAATTAGACAAATCAAATTCCGAAGCCTTAGTCAACTTGGCATCTAATGAATACTTTAAGGCGGTCAAGGCAAAAGACATCTCGCAGCCAATCATTACTCCGGTTTTTAAAGATTTCAAGAATGGTCAGTATAAAATAATTAGTTTCTTCGCAAAAAAAGCGAGAGGGCTGATGGCGCGTTACATCATTCAAAATAGAATTGAGCAAGTTGAAGATCTAAAATCATTTAATTTGGATGGTTATAAATTATCTAAGAAGTTATCCAACGACCAAGAAATAGTTTTCACGCGTAAACAAGCTTAATTGTCATTCTATAAGAAAGGTAGTGACAATTCACTTCATCGCTCCCTATGCGTTTAGCTACGACAGGGAGAATTAGTTCTAAATTCTATCTCTTAAACGCTTATGAGCTATTAACCATTCGAGATAGGGTTGAGTTCTGTGAGGGAAATAGTTGATTTCAATGCAGCCCATGAGATATTCGGCACTTTGAGCTTTACAAATTGAATCGGCTGGCTGTCTTCCTCTTATCCATAACTTTGAGCGCTCAACTACTTTTTCTATTAGTGCCATATCAAGTTCAATTCTTTCAGAAATATCTCTCACATTAACTCTCATACTTTGCGATTCTGTAGCCCAGTATTCAGCAGCTCTAATATCATCGCGATCGTCGGATTTTCTGAGCAGTTGAACCAGCTTTATCGCAGCAGAAAAATCTCGCTGTTTTGCTGCAGCCTCTAACCACATCTTGGCTTTTTCTAAATCTTTCTCTAATACTTTCCCAGAACCGTACTCCTTTCCTAGAATTCGTTGCGAATCCAACAAGCCTAATTTAGCTGAACGCTTTAAGTACCTAACGGCTCTGTCTCGATTGACCTCAACACCTTCTCCGTATAGGTAGGCTTTTCCCAATAAATGCTGCGCAAACGCATACTGAGGTTGTTGTCTAGCAGCTCGTTTTATCCATTTAAATGCTTCTTGTTCATTACCTTGGTAAAACATATTATGTCGATACAACATACCGACAATTAACTGTGCTTCTGGGGCTTTGCGATCAGCAAGTTGTTGCAGGTTTTTTACTGGTTCAGGGCATTCTTTCAGACCTATACAGGTGGCTGCAACACTCGAAAAGGAGAGAAGTGTCAAACTAAATAGTACTATGGTGGTTATGGCTTTATTGATTCTCATGATTTAGTCCCTTTTTTGTAGCGTCCCAATCATCGAAATTGGCCGCGTTGTTCTAATCTGGAACTTAATCTATCAAAGCTAATTATCTAGCGCTCGACAATCAACGGAATAGAACGGTAGTCAACGGATAGTTGATCATGATTAATACTCATATACTCTAAAACTCTATCCCCTACGAAAAACCAATTGCTTAAATGAAGCATCCAAACCTTCGATGCTATCTGAAAGCTCCCAGCCAAACTCTCCAGCAAAACAGATCAGTTCAGGCTCATCATAGCGGCTTGATTTAAATAGAATAATTTCCCCAAAACTTCGGCTAGGTAACTTAGCAACCACAGTGACTGCATTTGGAACAGAACTATGAGTATCACATACGGCGTCAACCATAATGGAAGAAATAGCTTCCTCTGGCTTCTCCCCAACATCTAAAGTAGACCATACAGCGCTCAAGGGAACGGCGACGAGATCTCTGACCACATCTCTCTCGTACTCTTTAGCTAGAGCGGCTAAATCAAGTTGTTCTTTATTTTCGAAACACCCAACTCCCAAAATAAGCATGTCACCACTTTTTGAAACTTGATTAAGGCTTTCAAAAAACTGAGCTTCATCCAAATTACCTAGGGTACCGCCGGTATTAAACCAAGCGACATTGCCGTTGCCTCTAACAGGTTCGGTACCATTCATTCGCATGACATCTCGCCTCAACGCCTTTATCTCAATAAAATCGTGTCCATCGCGTTTATCAAGCAACTCCTCAATTTTAGAACGGGATAATTCCAGCATAGCGCTGCTTCGATCTATCAAGGTGTATTTTATTTTCTTTTGTGGCTCTACGATTCTTGCTCTATTAGCAACCACATCAAGAAGGCACTTTATCAATACTGCATCTTTACTATGCGCCCCACCACCGCACAACATAGCAATTCCATCAAATTGTTGATCAGCAATAAAATCTAGCCATTCTGATTGGCGACTCAGTTTTAAGAGTCCCGTCTTACATTGATCAAAGCCGGTGTAAAACTCATCATTAGTTACTGATAACCAGCGATTTACCGCATCCGTATTCTGATAATATAGCGACTGATCAATATGCCCATTGCGAAGCCCTTCTTTAATCGTTGGAAGCTCTTCACCGGGCGTGTAGTAAATGGGATACCAGGACTTTGCTACAGCACGAAAGAGATTTAGCTCTTGTTTGTCAGGTAAAATAGGCTCCATACCAACGCTGCTAGTTTCGCGTAACACTTGGGTCAACTGTTCTCTAAATTCTAATTGGACACCACCTTGTGTAAGCGCTGCATTAAGTTTTTCGCGAGTAATTGAGGGCAGTATGGTTAAAAAGTCGGTCACGCTACCATCCACTAAGCTTGTACCGGGCACTACTTCATCGCAGCCTAGTTGCTCACTTAACTCAGCAAAGAAAATTCGATATTTTGAATTTGGTCCAACGTTTATGCGTTCTTTGTCAAAACGATGGCCATACATTTCAAGTAAGTTATCCCAACCAAACCCGTATCTTTCTTCATCAAAATTATTTGCATCTAGAACTTGATCGGGAACGTCGTTTTGACGAACTTGTCCGAAAGCTATTCGCACAATTTCTTTTTTTATCTTCCAATCTTTTATAGCCATGAAACTTTCCTTTTTCTGTGGGTCTTTTTGCTATTTTGTTGTCGACAAGGGTTTACCACTATTTGTAGCGAGCTGAACCACAATAAAATTAGTCACCAATCCCATCATAATACCGATAGCTGCCTCATTAATTAGCGCATCTAAGTGAGCGAACTTCCACAAGATAGCAGACACAAGTCCTGCAATCATCGACGACAACAAGGACAAACCGGATCGTTTCATTTCAAAAATACGGATAAAAATAGGTGCGGCTAATCCAGCCCCCATCAACGATACGGCACCGATAGCTAATTCAAAAACGCTGCTGCGTTCGGCAATGAAAACAGTACCTAGCATGGTTAAACCACCTAACACTAATACCACTAGGGTTGTTTGAACTGACTTATGTTTATTTGAGTGACTACTGGGCAAAAAATCATGAATTACCGCATGTGACATTGCGATTAAAAGCGAGTTAGAAGTTGCAGCAATGGTTGAAAAAATGTCAGCAACAATGATTCCTGTTAAGACGTCACCAAAGTATGAGCGAAAAAAGATGCTTAGTCCCGCTTCCGGATCATCTATCTCTGGCATAACACCGCGCAAGTAAATACCAAAAAGAGTCATAGAAATCCAAGTGAATTGGACAAAACCAATGTAAATCCATTGCGCGGACTTTGTCTCTTCTGGGGAACTACCAGATAAATAACGGGATAATAACTGAGGTTGTCCGAGACCAAAACCAAATGCAGCGAACATATAGCCAAGGACAAAAAACACACCAGCAACTAATGCATTTCCAGGCAGCAAGTCTAGAAAAGTCTCTCCGGCTATTGCCCAGTTTTGCTGTAACAAATCTGTATCACTATAAGCAACGTACAGAATTGCGATTAGCGCAAGCAAAGTTCCAATCAAACGAATCACTGCCTGTACAGCATCGGCATAAACCGAGCCTCTGAAACCTCCAATACTACTGTAAGCTATGATTAAACAGGCAAAGATCAATAAGGAAACACTAGCGGAAAACTCGAAAGCGCCAGCTACAAATTTCTGACCGGCCAGCCATTGTGCCGAAGTGTATGCACCCAAACAAACAATGATGATGGTCGTGGCTAGAACTGATGCCCATTTTGCTAGTTTACCGTTTAAGCCTGAGTTTAATAATTCAGACAAAGTTGTAGCTTTTGCTTGTTGCCCAACCGCATTGATTCTCGCAGGGCAAAATTTCCAAAAAAGTAAATCGCCCAAAAACCACGAAATGGGTAGAAGTAGCCATTGTGCACCAAAACTATACCCTAACCCAACGGCACCGGTTACGATAAAGCCACTGTTAGCGGTCGCTCCAGCGCTTAACCCAATCATCCACTTGTTCAGTTTTTCGTTGGCCAGACCCCCAGACCGCAGCTTGGAGTGCTTTCGACCGAGATAAGCCGCGGCGAAAGTCATCGAGAGAGTGATTAAGAAAATAATTTCGACGAATGGTACAGACAAATCCATAGTTTGGGCTCATTGACAGATGCTAGACTATTTTATTACATCAGTGATCACATCCCAAATTTCGTGCCGGAAAATACCGGAATGCTCGTCTGATTATATTGACAAATGCTTAAAAACTAAGCATTACTCACTCTTCGGTTGAATTCTTTAGATGTTATTGTTCACCTAAGCAGCCGTTCACACACAGTATTAGTCCATATTTCAGGAGCTTCTAACATTGGGAAATGCCCTGTTTTTTTCAACCAATACAAATCAGAATTCTTGGTTTCCCGCAAAATAACTTTGGCCATTTGCGCAACTGCAATTGGATCGTTTTCGGGCCAAATTATTTCTAATCTAATTTCCGTCTCTTGCAACGCTCCGATCCAGCGGTGCCAAAATGTCTCTCGTTCGTAAGTATATTGACTAATTTTGGCTAGAACTTGGCGCCCTTGATTAAAGTTCATCATTTCCCATATCCCATCTAACTCTTGATTAGACAGCTGTGATTTATCATAAAAAGTGTCTCTTAAATTCTTTTTTAAAGTGGGCTTGCTGGCGAAACGCGCTATAAGATGTCCGAAGAGCCGGTTTCTTAGCAGCTTCTGCATTAGCTTAAGTTTAGCCAGTTCAATATGCATTGAACCGTTACATAAAGCGACTTTTTGGATTTTAATAGGGCAACATGCTTGATTATCTCTTACCAAAATTTCAGTGAGAATACTGGTTCCATAATCGTGCGCTAAAATATACGCTTGTTTAATCTTCAACTGTTTCCACAACGCCAAAGCCATATCAGCTTGGTCGATTAGGGAGTAGCTATAATCCAGCGGTTTATCAGAAAAACCGAATCCAAGATGATCATGTATAACGACTCGGAACTTTTGCTGTAGTTGTTCTAGCACTTTCCAATAATCAAAAGATGAGGTTGGAAACCCATGCAAAATACAAAGAAGAGGTTTGTTAGCAAGATTTTGCTTGTCACTATCGATGACAAACAGGTGTTTTTTGGCAACTTCAATCAATTCACCTTTTGACTGCCATTCACTTACTTGCATGTTTCGCCCTCCAAATGTTTTTATTAATTCCTTGCTGATTATTCGAAACGCTTATTAGTATTTTTTTAGCTCAGCAGAAACTTCAGCTCAATCGAGCTTTCAACCATTCACCAATATGAAGAATCTGTTCAGGGCATACGGCGTGCTCCATTGGATAAGTAGCCACTTCAACTGAATACCCTTTTTGTTTTAGTTCCTGCTCGGTAACTTCACTTAATTGAACAGGTACTACCGGATCAAAATCACCATGTTGAATCGTAATTGGAATAGTAGCGTTTTGTTGCGAATATTGAATGCTATCTTTGGTAGCAAAATAGGTAGACATCAATAACAAACCAGCAAGCTTCTTTTCGAATGTCAATGCCGCTTCAATGGCAACCGCACCGCCTTGCGAAAAACCAGCAATAACAATTCGCTCACTGGGTATTCCACGTGCAATTTCATTGTTTATAAAGTCAACCACGGCAGCAGCTGATCGTCTTAATTGCACAGTGTCTACTTTACGATCAATGCTCATTTCTAATATGTCATACCATGCAGGCATAACATAACCGCCATTAATGGTAACGGGCAAGTTGGGTGCATGAGGAAAAATAAAGCGAACAGGTAAATCATCACCAAGTTTTAATTCTGGAACGATGGGTTCAAAATCATGGCCATTGGCTCCTAAACCATGCAGCCAAATAACAGAGGCATTCGGGTTGCTACCACTTTCTACTTCAATATGCGGTAATAAATTTGTCATTTCTAAAAATAAGTCTCCATTTTTTCTTGTAGTTGGATTGGCTTTTTTTGATTCAAGTTTTTTCACTTGCTATAAATCAGAAAACCAGAGCCCAATAAGTCAATCACCAATTCTACACTGGCTCCTTCCGATTGCAAATCCAGCCAACTCGGCAAACAATTGGTATTGGTTCGACGGTGCCTATTCCCTTTGTTTAATACCTTAAAGCAATAGTAGCGTATTACATCCTGTTTTTAGTATGCCGTGTGGCGACAGCAGATAACGGGTCATCCGGCCATGGATGCTTAGGGTACTTACCTCGCATCTGCTTTTTTACATCGATGTAGCCATTTTCCCAAAAGCTCGCTAGGTCTTCAGTAATGGCTAAGGGTCGCCCAGCAGGCGAAAGTAGATGTATTAACAAACTCATTCTACCATTGGCAATTTTCGGAGACTCTTCCTCACCAAACATTTCTTGTAATTTGACCGCCAATATTGGTTTATCTGGGTTTAAATAGTCAATTTTTATCGACGAGCCGCTGGCAACAGTAATACGCTCTGGCATTAGTTCATCGAGCCGCTTTAGGCTATTCCAATCTAACAACCCTGTGAAAGCTTTGAAGAACAACTGGTTGGATACCTGGCTAAGCTTATTCAATCCATGCAGATAAGGTGCTAACCAAGTATCGACTCCTTGTATAAGGGACTCATCAGACATATCAGGGAATTCCCGGATAAATTCCGGTAGAGCTCTAATTCTGGTAATTCGCGCTTGCAACTGCCTAAGGCTATCACTCCATGGAAATCCATGTTGCTTAATACCATCTAACAACCCTTTTAAAACAAGTTCTTTGTTTGGCTGGGCAATGCTTTTTTTAGCGAGGGCGATCGCACCAAAACGACGTTCAGTATAAGCTTTTACTGACTGTGAACTTTGATCCCATTGAGTCATTTCTTTATCAATTATTAGGTCAGAAAAATTCGCCTCTAGTTCTGCCAATGACAAACCTGTAGTCTGAAAAATTTTCGCGGTTTTCCCTGGCCCTCCTAAAACAACCGCCACCACTAATTCTGAATCATTACTCAAAGGAGATTCGACTATCGCGCCGGTACCATTAGCTAATCGATATCCTTGACCTCGTTTGATTGCGATTCGGTCAGGAAATGCAATTGCCGTCAGTATCCCAACAAACGCCATTTCAGAGTAGACAGTTGAGTCGACTTTAAATTGTTTATTGGTGTGAGTTTTTTTATCTTTTTCTAGCTCATAAACACTTTTAAGTTTTGCGTGTAGCTTACTCGCTCTAACTAGGACTTGTTTGCAAGCCCAGTTAGAACGATTGCCAATTGCTTGCTCAATTAAGAAGGAAACTCGTGCTGAAAAGTTACTGTCTTTCCTTGCCTCCCCAACAAAGATATCTTTCTCTTCTATCAATGCCGCAACTAAGCATGCGAGAGTTTCACAGCCCAACTCAAGCGAACGAATAAGCATATTGGCTAGTCGGGGATGGGTTAATAGGGAATGAATTCTAATACCATGCCTAGTAATTTTATACTCGACGTCAAGAGCACTTAGTTCAATCAGCAACTGACGAGCTTGTTGTAATGCCCCTTGGTTAGGTTGGTCTAATAAACTCAAATGGGAGATATCTTGGATACCCCAAGTGGCTAACTCTAAACTAAGGCTGGTCAAATCTTCTCTAAGAATGTCGGGAATTGATTGCTCTCTCAAGATTTCGGACTCTGGCCATAACCGAATACATCGACCAGCAATTAGTCGACCAGCTCGACCCGCTCTTTGGGTCGCCGAGGCTTTTGAAATTCTAACCGTTCGTAAACGATTAAATCCAACATTAGGATCAAAATAATTCTCACGTTGCAAACCAGAATCGATTACGGTTCCTACTCCCATAATCGTTACACTGGTTTCAGCAATATTGGTAGAGAGAATAATGGTGGCTTTATCGTGTTCAGGCGAAATAACTTTTTGCTGCTGTTGAAATGGTAAATCTCCGTATAACTTCACCAGCTGATATTTTGAATGCGTTTCTAACAGAGGTATTAATAGTTTTTCTGCCCAGTTTATTTCCGCTATACCAGCAAGAAACACCAATATATTTTGGGCTTGCGATGAACTATTGTTAATCCCATTTAAAACGGCGGGAACCAACTGTTTTTTCCAACTAGACAAGCGTTCAATGCCAGCAGTAGCCTTTGATAAATATTCAATATCAATGGGAAACGATCTTCCATCACAGGTTATTAACGGTGCGTCGTTTAACAGCTCAGGCAAATGATTGAGATCCAGAGTCGCCGACATAATCATTAACTTTAGGTCATCGCGCAGAGTTTGTTGAACCTCTAAACTAAAAGCTAGGCCTAAATCACTATCCAAATTTCGTTCATGGAACTCATCAAAAATGATCAACCCGACGTCACCCAACTCAGGATCAGACTGTAACATTCGGATTAGAATGCCTTCTGTAATCACTTCTAGTTTAGTCAAACCGGAAACTTTGGTGTCATTGCGAACACGATATCCAACGGTTTGGCCTACTTTTTCTTCTAGAATTTGCGAGAGTCTTAGTGCTGCATTTCGAGCGGCAATGCGCCGGGGTTGGAGTAATAATACTTTTTGACCGCTTTTAAGTTGCTGCAACAATACTAATGGAACGATTGTCGTCTTACCTGCTCCAGGTGACGCTTGTAATATGATATTTTTATTTTGAATAAACGATTGTTGTAATTTATCAATCACATCAACAATCGGTAGGTCGATGCTGGTTAACTTTTTTTCAACAATTAAACGCAGGTTAGTCATTAAAGATTATTCATCATAAATGTGCTTATAGGATTACCTTGGCAGGCTTAAATTGACTTAAACCACTGAGGCCACCGCTAGTGCGATAACCACTCGACAAAGCTGTTCACTGAATACACTAAGCGGTCTTTGGCCGTTTCCAATAAAGCCGCATGATCACTATTAGATAACACCACCCATTGCTTATTCGCATTAGGTAATTTTTTGAAGAAACGCGCATGAGAATCTGTATCGGCAAGAGGATCATACTCAGCTTGCAGCAACAAAACGGGAACATGAACTTCGGTTGCATCTAGCTGATTCCATTGCTCCAACTTATTCCAATCTGCTCGGAAAGGATCGACTGCCAATGACTCCTTTACATAGGTATCAATTGCTTGCTGGCTAATGGTTCCTGGTGTAATAAAGTCACTAGCGGCATTTTCAGCAGTATTAGCTTTTGTCGGTGCTACTTCGGGAGAACGAATTGGTTCTATGACTTTTTCTGGATCTATCGGGTAACCAAATAAAATCACACCTTTGACTAATTCTTTATTTTTTTGAACCGCTAATTGAGCAACCATTGAGCCATAGGACCAACCAAATATCGTAGGCTTTATACCAGAATTTCTTTCTATCCAGCGAACCACATTGGCGACATCCTTAGCGGCCTTATTGGGATTGTTCCAGCCCGTTTCATCTCTAGAAGTAGCACCGTACCCCCTTGCGTCTAACGCCCAAACCTTAAATCCTTTTGCGACCAAGTTATCCATCAGAGATAAATTCTCACCGGGAACCTGTAAATCAAAATCAGGTAAAGCGCTCCAAGTTCTACCGTGTAATAAAAGAATGTGTTTACCGGGTTTATCTTTGCCTGAAGGCTGTTTACTCCAGACCACCAACTGATGACCTGCAGACTCTATATAGTGCTTGTTTAACTCAAGTGCCGAACTTGAAAAAGGAATTGAAATGACTAAAACAAGTAACAAGCTAAACGTTAGTTTGGAATAGTTACAATAACATAAGGATTTCACATAGATACCTAATTAGTGTTTAACTTGGTTGTCGATAGCGGCTTGATAGACCGCATCGGCCACAGCTAAATGAGCTGACTTGTTTAATGCCGAGGGCACCAAAGCATCATCTTTAGCTAGTTTTGAAAGCGTCTCAGCAGCGGCGATTCTCATTTGGTGGGTAATCTCTCTTACACCTGCGTTCAGAGTGCCTTTAAACAAGCCTGGAAACGCCAACATGTTATTAACTATTTTACCGCAAGTCGCGTAGCGCGCTCCTTGCTCGAGGGCGACCTCCGGTTCAATTTCTGGGTCTGGGTTAGTAAGCGCCATAATGATTTGTCCTTTTCTAACCATTTGCGGCTTGATCAATCCTTTGACTCCAGTTGTCGCTACGACAATATCAGCCTTAGACATAAGCTCGGCCAGCTCAATTGCCTGTCCGCCCAGATCTCCCAACCGCAACTGGGCATCTTTATCAATATCACAGCCCAGCACTTCTTTCACACCGTAACTTCTCATTAAACTACAGATGCCAATTCCTGCTGCACCCAATCCAATCTGGCCAAATACACAATCCTTGATATTGATGCCAGTTTTTTTAGTCGCAGAAAGTAACGCCGCTAAAGCAACAATTGCTGTCCCATGCTGATCATCGTGAAATACCGGTTTATCAATTCGTTGAATTAATTCCGCCTCTATTTCAAAGCATTCCGGCGCTTTAATGTCTTCAAGTAAAATTGCACCGAATGAGGGAGAAATCGCTTCGACCGTTTTGATGATGGTGAGACTGTCTTTAGTGTCTAATAAAATTGGCACCCCAGATAGTTCAACGAGTTCCGAGAGAATGGCCGCCTTACCTTCCATTACAGGTAATCCCGCTTGCGCTCCGATATCCCCTAAACCAAGAATTGCGGTACCGTTAGTCACGATTGCCACGGTATTTTGAATATTAGTGTATTCTTTGATCTTCTCTGGTGAGGCTTTAATCGCCTCACAAACTCTAGCGACTCCAGGTGTATAAACATCTCGCAAGATTTCTAATGAGTTAATCGCAATTCTAGAAGTGGTTTGTATTTTTCCACCTTTGTGACGATTAAAAACACGGTCAGACTTACCTACCATTTTGGTTTCGGGAAGTGCATCGATCTGCTTAATCACTTCATTGACATTTAAGGTGTCGTCGTACTCTATTGTGATTTCCCAAATCGTATCCTGATCTAGCCGCCTCACGGCGTTTAAGCCTTCTACAGTTACATCTAAAGACCCCAAAACACCTAGAACTTTAGCCATGTTACCAGGCTTGTGAGGAGCCTCTACTAGCAGAATCTCAACTACTCGCATTTCTAAAACCTTAACTAATTGACCTTTTGGCTAAGGTTATCAGCTTAGACATTCTATAAACAAGTAGTTTACCACTCTTACATCTAAGCAAAAGTTATTTGCTCGCCTGCAAACACGCTTAATCTATTCTGGTAACGAGCTCTAAGGCGCAGTTAGCTGGTAGATATCAACGGATGCTACTTTTGTGCGAGTGCTTCTATTCGAACGATTACAAAGTGTTCGCGATGTAGGTTGCTCGACCTGATACCCATCTCCTTTATCAACTACAATGGTCTGTCGATAATTACTGGATCCGCTTCCGCATGATGCACCTTGATTTCTTAATTTATCTCCCAGTCGATTGGCATCTTTATTGTTAGTAATGTTTAGATTGAACAGCGCTAATTGCTTGCTGGGATAACGCCTTTTAGCTTTGGATTTTAAAATAGCCAAAAGTCTTTTCTCTCCCATCCTACTCGCATCAAACTTATAGTGAATAGTGGATAGCCTTTCACCCGCGGGTTTGGTTGTCACTAAATTTGAATTATCAGCAACATGCTCATAAAACGGTTGCGTCGTTGAACAGCTCATTAGCACTGAGGTGAATAGAAAAATGAAAAGCTTATGATATTGCATAAATAGTCCTTATCGAAAACTCACGATTACTCGATTGAATAGTGCGACTCAATATATAGCAATTTCATCTAATTGAACTGATGCTATTCGGAATCAAAAGGAAACCGACGGAACAGCAATAAACCGCGCGACTAATTCTGCGACTCTTGAACCTTCTTGTTCTCAACTAAAGTCTTTTTTTCCATTAATTTTCCGCTACCTGCACCACAGGCAATAATCGACTTCATCATATTTTCTACCGAAATATCGGGTCTAATTTCTACTAGTTCGGCAGGTAAATGATAAATATTTCCTGAAGTTGGGTTAGGGCCGGTCGGCATAAAAATGGTGATAGTACCGTCATCATGTTTGGAGGTAACGATCGCTGTAACTGTGGTTGGGCAGGTTGCCCCAAATAATTGCACGATTGCGACTTCTCCACTTGAAAATGGAGAAGAACTTGAGTCGCCAAAAAACTGTAATACGATTTCCTTAATCAATTTATAACCTGGAGCCAATTTCGCCAAATACTTATCAAAATGCCCGTGCAACCATTTACCAATGCTGGTAGAAACCACTGTGCCAACAGAGAAACAAACGATTATTATCACTAGAATTACCACAACATCTGCGGTAAGTTCTGGTAACGAAAACCGATTAATCACGTAGTTAGTCAAAGGTTGTATAATGTCGGTCACAAAATAGAAAGCCCACTTAAGCAATAAACTCAACAAAATAACCGGCAACAAAACAACGATGCCACCAAATAGTGATTTTCTAACAAACAGTTTGAAACTCATATAATTGACCTTATAAAAGTGATATTGATATTGAAATGCTTAGCAGAACTATTTTAGCTTAATAATATCTAACAATTGATTGATTAGCATTATCTTTCAGATAGCTTAATATTAATTTATCTATAATACAGTCTTTAAACCATTTGTTAGGAGATGGTGGCCATGCTAGCAAATATAAAACGTTTTTTAGAAAATTTATCACCCGATCAAAGTTGTTCTGAAGAGAATCAGCAACACGCTCTACAGTTAGCGGTGTGCGTCTTATTGGTCGAAATGGCTCGAGTCGATGGAAAAATGAGCGAACAAGAGTTTCAGCGATTAACCGATATAATAGATAAGCAGTTTTCACTAACAGATGATGAGAAGCAAGAACTCACAGAGTTGGCACACCATGAGCTAAATGAAGCCACTGATTATTATCAATTTACCGCGGTGCTCAATCAACATTTTAACGCGCAAGAAAAGCTGAAAGTGATTGAGTATTTATGGGAAGTCGCTTATGTCGACGGAAAAATAGATGCCCATGAAGAACATTATTTACGCAAAATCCATTCACTCCTACATATCTCCCACAGCCAATTTATACGCGTTAAGCACGAAGTCGTTGAGCGTCACCACGACAGCAATTAAAAGCCCTGGAAACCAGAATTCATAAAAGATACCGGACTATAGTACCTTTTATGATTGATAGTGATTGGCTAATTGATAAAAAATGGTGTAAAAATAACTCATTGTCTCAATTATCGAATCAAAAGCATGTTATATAAGGATTGCAGGAAGATAGTCCTAAAAGTAGGCTCTGCATTAATTGCGCCTAGCGGTATTGGCTGTAGTACCCAGCACACTCTCCCTATCGCTCGTTTTATCCATCAATGTCAGATAGACGGCAAGCAAGTGGTATTAGTCTCATCAGGCAGTGTCGCTGCTGGTAAAAAATATATACAACACAGTGATAACGGACCTACATTAGCGCAAAAACAAGCAATGGCAGCTGTTGGACAAAATGCAATGATGTCCAATTGGAAACGCTTTTTTGATAAGCCTTGCGCGCAAATTTTAATGACTCACGCAGACTTGCAAAACCGAGAAAGCTATTTAAACATCAAAAATACAATCGATGAGTTATTAGCAAATGATATTTTGCCTATTGTGAATGAGAACGATTCGGTTGCTACTGAAGAGTTAAAAGTTGGTGACAACGACAGGTTGGCTGCAATGGTGGCTATTTTAACCGAAGCGGACTGTCTAATGATTGGTTCTGATGTCAATGGTCTTTATACCAGTGACCCTAACATTGATGCTAGCGCAACCCAAATTCCAGAAGTCTTAGAGATTAATGATGAAATCTTAGAAAAAGCAGGTGGAACTACCAATAAACTTGCGACAGGTGGAATGAAAACAAAAATTCTTGCAGCGATCAAAGCGACAAGTAACGGCATAGACACATTCTTATTTAAAGGCAGCGACTCAAACAATTTAGAACGATTTGTAGCTGGCGAATCCGTCGGTACTCGATTTCTAGCTAAGTCGGAAGAATTAAGCGCACGCAAACATTGGGTCAAACATACTCTAAACCCCAAGGGTCAAATCCGAATCGATAGTGGTGCGGTAAACGCCGTTTTGAATCAAGGC
>JBDVOJ010000026.1:0-16661 GCA_039969155.1 Kangiellaceae bacterium | reverse complement strand
AACTTACCCCTGTCAATACTTTAAAATTATTTATTTCAATTCTTTTTAAAGCCTTGCCAAGTCTCGCCTCAGAGCACTTCAATATCCCTCAAGCGAGGCGCGCATTATAGGCACTTAATTTACATTGGCAACTGTTTTATTAGATTTTTTAAAAATTAATTTTTTTTGTCTATTTATTGCACAGAAACATCGTTTTTTGGACAAAAAAACACCAAACTTCCAAGGAATATAAGTTAGTCTCTTTTTGCCAATCCTTTTAACTAGCAATTCTGCTAATTCAATCAGCTATTTCCGAGTATAGTATCTCTTGATTTCGCCTACCTTCGCTCCCTCTGATATTTTTAGCTCCACCGGCCTATATAAATGCACTATTCCAGTGACGCTAGATGAATCATCGATAATCAATACAGGTTTATCGTTTCCCCAGCCCGAGAAAAAGCCACCAGGCTTTTGGTAAGTAAGATCGCCCAAAATGCGAGTATTATTTTTTAATTTGATATCACCGTTAACTGTTTCCAAATTCTTCTTAACTTCTACCCCTTCAAGAAGAATATCACCATTAACAGTGACGATTTTTCCAATTATCACACTATCTTTAACTAATTCAACGCTTCCATTTACGGTTTCAAGATTGCCAGCAACCTGCAACCCTTCTCCCGCTTCAATTCCCCCATTTACAGTTTCGGCACTAGAAATGCGCACTTTCTTGCCAATTTCAATGCCTCCATTAACGGTCTCTACTGATTTAGCTGTCGCATTCGAATCAATATCGATACCACCATTAACACTAGATAGGTGGCCGACTCGAGCGCCTCTATCAATGTCAATACCGCCAAATACGCTGTCGTAGTTCTTGTGAGTTGAGTTATCACCGGCCCTGACATGAACCGCGCAGCCAGAAACAATGCTAATAGAAGTAATCAAAACGGCCAGCTTTATTATTTTGTTCATATTTTTCGTATTCCTTTTAAAGATTAAGATTCTCAACCAACGATGCAATAACTCTGCCAAAAATGGATCGACACTAGGTTAAAGGGTTAGAGCTTAGCTCATTGTTTATTTAGAGAAATTAGCTCCAAAGAATTAGTCAAAATCACTAATTATTATCGATTAGGCAATTCTTGGGTGAAAAACAATTGTCATGGAGATGTTAGAGAAAACGCTAAATGATTTAAGTGATACCTATTTGCGCTTTCGAAGATACCAATAAACACGCACTCCCAGCAAAACTATCAGAACTAATGCATAACTTAACGGCTCATTTAAGTCTGCTTTACTTTGCCAAACAAAATGAATGATGCCTAAAACGGCTATCAGGTAGACTAGCCGGTGTAGCTTGGCCCAGTTTCGCCCAAGGCGCTTTTGCATCGTCTTTGTTGAAGTTAGAACTAAAGGAATGATTAGCATGAATCCGAGCATACCGACGCTGATATATGGACGCTGTATTGTTTCGCTCCACAATTCAGAAAGATTGAGATTTAGATAGAACAGTGTAAAAGTTGTGATATGTAATACTAAATAGAAAGCCGCGTAAAGTCCCAACATTCGCCGAAATTGAAATAACCATGAAACCTTGAGCAAACGCCGAGCAGGAGTGATTGCGAGTCCTAGTAATAAGAATAATAGTCCCCAATAGCCGAGCAAGTGCATCACTCTTTCTTGTGGATCAGCGCCAAGGTTTCTGGTAGATACTGCAACCACCAAATACCCTACCGGCAACCAGCATAATAGGTGGGCGACTATCTTAGCCGGTTTAACGTTCATCCTAGTATTCTACTGTCAAGTCCATTCCTTTGTAGAGCGAAGCAACCTGTTCCGAATAACCGTTAAACATTTGAGTCGGTATTCGCTTTACACCGAAAAATGATTCATCGGTTATTCTTCTCTCGTTTGCTTGGCTCCAACGCGGATGATCAACGTTCGGATTCACATTGGCGTAGAACCCATATTCTCGTGGTGCACTTTTATGCCAAGTATTACTTGGGCGTTGATCGAGAAACCTAATGGAAACAATGGACTTGATACTCTTAAAGCCATATTTCCACGGCACAACTAATCTTAGCGGTGCGCCATTTTGCCCTGGCAACCGTTTACCATATACACCGGTCGCGATGAATGCTAGAGGATTCATTGCTTCATCCATCCTAAGACCTTCCCGATAAGGCCAAGACAGAACGCTAAAGCCTAGCGCGCCTCTTTTTTGCCCAGGAAATACAGAACGAGATTTAAGTGTTTTGAATTCGACAAACTTGGCATTATTAGTCGGTTTTACTTTATTGATTAAATCACTTAGCTGAAAACCAGACCACGGGATCACCATAGACCATCCTTCTACACATCTTAATCGATAAATCCTCTCCTCTACATTAGTCCACTTCAAAATATCATCGAGAGTGTATTCCCCTGGTTTTTCGACCAAGCCGGAAATTGAAACTTTCCAATCGTTGCTAGGATTAAAATTTGTTGCCAACTCCGCAGGCTTACTCTTACTAGTGGAAAATTCATAGAAATTATTATGATGGGTAACTACATACTCACTGGATAGCGGTTCGGTAGTGGAATAATCAATTGCAGCGGCTTCGCTGGCAAAGGTGTTTAAACTCGATAGTCCAGCTCCAGCCAATGCTGAATATCCGAGACTCTTAATAAATGATCTTCTATCCCAAAAAGCGACCTCTGGAGTCAATTGAGAATCCTTGAATCCTGTATATATCGAGCGAAGCTTTCTATTTTTCATTGTTTCTCCTGAGTTAAGCCTCAAATGCGGCACTAAACCTATTAGTGCTGAACCTTGTAAGGCTAAGACTGGTGGCTGGAGTGAATGTTACCTAAAACAGATGTAGGCTATTTTACATTAAGCCTTGTACCTAAAAGCATATACGACTGACATAGGTCAAACAGATCGAGACGCTTTCTGACTATTATGCATGGTAAAACTCGTCTTATTGGATATCTTTGCTAAACTTACAATGTGTCGCAAGATAATCAGTAATTAATAATCAATAGTATACATTTTCAATAAGATCGAATTTGTACACCAACGAGTTATATTTGTGAATCAAAGTAACAACGTCAGGCTATTGACAAGCTAATACAATCTGGCATTATTCGCGCGAATAGATTGCCGCAAAGATAGAGAATGAACTATGAACCAAGTCGATTTTAACCGACTGATATTGAAAGGTATTACTCCAGAAGGCAATAAATTCAGGCCGAGCGACTGGGCCGAACGGTTATGCGGAAACTTGTGCACATTTAGAAACCGAAGAATGTATTACTCGCCAATGCTTAGACCAGCGGTTATTGATGGCGTTAAATGCGTTATTGTTGATGCAAAACTAAATTCCGAACACCCTGCAATCTTACAAGATGTTATTCATTTTGCGAGCAAAAATAACTTACAAACAGAAAAACAAGACTAAAATTTAAGTCCCGAACTCCCCTCTCTTCAAGCAGTATTCCAAAAACGCGACTTGACCGAGTAGAATATTCGAGCATATAGTGAGCGTATTCTCTCAAACTTGGCATAAAAAACTTAACTTTTGTGTCTTAATACCGCTATATTAGAATAGTAAACAGAAAATATAGGAAAATATATGAACAAGAGAACTCAAGCCATAATTTCAGCTGTATTAGCATTTTCTAGTGCCAACTTGGTTGCGGCAGAAAAAATTATGTACAAATGGACTGATAGCAAGGGTGAAGTTCACTATACCGAACGAGCACCTAAAGGTATTGAGTACACTCGAATTAAAACTTATGTCGATTCAAACGCTGCGGTAAGTGCCAAGGCAACAGCTAAAGCAGAGCCAGAGAAAGCCACGACAGAAGCTAGCAAAGCTTATACATCATGGAGGCAAGAAAATTGTACCCGGGCTAATGAAAATCTAGATATTTTACGTAATGCGTCGCGCATTGGAGTCGACGATGGGCAAGGCGGTAAACGACTAATGTCAGATGAAGAGAAAGCTGCGCAAATAAAAGATATGGAAGCTCAGCGCGACAAATATTGCGAACAAACCGAAGAAAACTAATTAGCCAACCACTCTTCTAACTCTTCAAATTCAAAGGGCCAGCCTAGCTCGCCCTTTTCTGAAACTAAAACCGGAATTCTAATACCGTATTTTTCCAACAAGGTATCGTCTTCAGAAATTTCCACCTTAATCAAACTAACTTGGTCGGCGATGTCTGGATTCGTCTTCAGTAAATACTCTAGCATAGCCCAAGCTTGTTCACACAAATGGCAACCCAAGGTGGTCATAAACTCTATATTTTTCAAACTCATCTTAATTTCCAGTTCCTACCAATTTTCTAAGAAATCATATCAGGCTATTTCAGTTCAATTTTCCAAGCTCTATGTAATGGCTTTCGTAAGTAATCTTGAGAAGTTGTCTGCTTAGTAATTTCGGTCACACTGCAGTCTCCAGAGGTCTCAAATTTCATATCAAACTGATGATAATTATTCGAAAATATCAAAATCCCACCTTTGGATAAAAGCTTTAGACACGACTCTATCAGTGAAACATGATCAGTTTGGACATCAAAGTGATGCTCCATCTTCTTAGAATTAGAGAAGGTAGGAGGATCTAAAAATATCAAATCAAAACGCTCATTCGCTTGCTCGGCCTCTTGCAACCATTTAATACTGTCGTCACGAATGAATTGGTGATTATTAATATCGATTTTATTTAGCTTAAAGTTCTCTTTAGCCCAATTAAGATAGGTATTCGACATATCCACATTGACTGTTTCTATCGCGCCAGCCGTTGCCGCATAAACAGAGACGGAGCCGGTATAACAGAATAGATTTAGCACTCGCTTTTTAGCGCCAAGATTGGCCACTAACTGGCGAGTTTGCCGATGATCAATAAAAAGTCCTGTATCTAAGTAATCTTGCAAATTAATTCTAAATTTCCGCCCGGCTTCAGCGACTTCAAAATATTGCTTTTTGAGCAATTGACCCGAATCATCTCGCCCCTTTGACTCGTATTGCCAGTCACCTTTCTGTTGTCTTCTTTGTTTGACGAAAACTTGATCTAAGGGAATCTCGAATACTCCAGCGACCGCACGCTGCATTTCTTTTAGGCGCCGGTTAGCAACTTTAGCATCTACAGACTTAGGAGCTCTGTATTCTTGAACATGGATATTTTCATGATAAACATCAATTGCCGCATTGTATTCGGGTAAATCAGCATCATACACTCGGTAACAAGTTATTTGGTTCTTACTCAAAAACTTTTTAAGTTTACTTCTGTTTTTGACTAACCGGTTGACAAACTGTATTCCGGCATCGGATAACTTGGATTTAAACTCAGGATCATATTCTGAGGTGTTTTGCACCGATAGGAAGTTTTCGGTTTTCACATCAATATTCAGCAGTTCACAAGCAATGCTACCATTATTAAACTTGTAGATTTTCTTGGCTCTAATTCCGAGAGCATGACCAAACTCTTTGTTTGGACAAAGAATAGAAGCATTCCAACCCAAAAACTTTGTCTTGAGTAACCCGCCCAATTGCGCATAAATGCTTTTAACCTGCTCAAACTCTCCGAGTCGCTCACTATAAGGAGGATTGACAATAACTAAACCAGACTCAGGTAATTCAAACTGCTCAACTTGGTCCAAACCAGCGATTCTAAGCTTAATCAAATGATCTAGCCCAACGCGTGCCAAATTCGATTGAGCCGCTCTTATTGCCTTTGGGTTAATATCACTTCCGGCAACCATTAACTCTATCTGCTTGTCATCAGATTCTGCTTTAACGCAGGCATCATCCACAACCTCTTGCCAAATCTCTTTATTAAATTGCTGCCAGCCAAAGATCCCCAAATAATCTCTAAGGTATCCCGGAGCGATTTGTTTAGCCATCATTGTCGCTTCGATCAAGAAGGTACCAGAACCACACATAGGATCATAGATTGCCAATTGGTCGCCACTGCCTGAATCCTCGCACCGCTTTAACCATCCCGCGCGCATTAAGAGTGCTGCCGCAAGATTTTCTTTGATAGGCGCTGCGCCACCATCTCCTCGATAGCCTCGATGGTGTAGTCCATAGCCCGCAAAATCTATCGAAAGTATTGCTTTGTTATGCCTAATTTTACAATGGATCGCCACGTCTGGACGTTCAAACTCTACATCAGGCCGAGACTCGCCGTTTTCGGTGAAGTGGTCGACGATTGCATCTTTGATACGTTGAGAAACGAATTTAGTATGCGATAACTCTGAGCGAAAGCTTTGAGAGTTAACCAAAAAGCAACCATTACTTTTAATGTGTTGCGACCAGTCGATGA
This sequence comes from Kangiellaceae bacterium, assembly GCA_039969155.1. GTDB lineage: Bacteria > Pseudomonadota > Gammaproteobacteria > Enterobacterales > Kangiellaceae. The sequence continues at coordinate 10,371 of JBDVOJ010000026.1, read as the reverse complement.
TCGAGGCGTTATCATAAAGCTGTTGTTCATCTCGCGCTTCGAATTCTGCAATCGGATACATTACTCGACTGGCCACCCTGGACCACATCAATATTCGATAAAGAACAGGCCATTCAGCTTCGAAATTAACCACTGATAAACCTTCTCTCACATTTTCAGCACCAAGCTGCGAGAGCTCATCGACTAGCAAATATTCTAGGCTTGAAGCACATGTTGCAAAAAATTGGGGCATTGGACGGCAAACTCTTTGGGTGATGTTTCTACTGGGCGCAATTATACCCATGCTTTACTCTATTGTCAGAATCCTTCGTTTATCACTGCATTAGAAATCAACAATATTTGAACAAAGCTCAAATAAACTCACTAATTAAGTCGATAAATTGTTGATTTTCTTGAAAAAGCTATGAATTAGGCTATATTTTAGCTAGAAATAAAAATAATGATTCCTCATGGCAAAAGACACCAAATACACTATATTAATTGTGGATGACGAACCCACTAATGTCGCAATATTGAATGCAATGCTTAATTGCGACTATAAGATTAAGGTTGCTCTTTCTGGACCCGATGCACTAAAGATTGCAACCAGCTCCCCTAACTTAGACCTCATACTGCTTGATGTCGTAATGGATGACATGGACGGCTTCGAAGTCTGCAAAAAGTTAAAAGCTAATACCCTGACGAGCGATATTCCAGTAATTTTTGTCACTTCTTTAAATGATGTCAAACGTCATAGAAAAGGGATCGAGTTAGGTGCAATTGATTTCTTTGAAAAGCCATTTAGTGCGCCACTAATCAAGAAGCGAATTGAAAACCATTTATCCGCTTTTGAAAACTACAACCGTATTCCAACCAACTTGGTTTCCAGCGAGAATAGCGCGAAAGAATGAGCAATCTTGCAATAAAAGGGCCTAGCATTGGTATACTTGCATTGATACTAATACTGCTCTGCAATGGCACCCTGGCACAAGAATCTCTTAGAGAAAAACAAATAAAAATTGCGCTCACACTGAATTTTATCGAATACACAACTTGGCCTCAGGAAGAGCAAAAATCCCAACTTAACATTGGTGTATTCGAAACCCAACCCAACATCTCAGAATTGTTCAGATCGACTCTCAACATTAGAAGAATTAGAAATCTACCTTTAAATGTTGAGCGTCTGACAAACTTGAATTCCATAACTAAATTTGATGTCGTGTTCTTAGCAGATGAAATTTCCAACAATGTATCTCAAATCTACGATCTAATTTCTGGAAGTGAAACTCTGCTTATCTCCGTAGATGTCAATGATAAAAAGAAAACCATGATCAATATAATTTCAAAGGATGATGGAACCTTTGCATTTGAAGTCAATTATCCAAATATTGTTTATCAAAAACTAAGCATAGAAAAGAATAAACTATTACTTCTAGGTGGAACAGAGTTGGATGTAGTTAATCTATTTCGCGAGGAAGAAAAACAATTAGCTAAAATGCGTCAGGACCTTTCCACTCGAGAACAACAATTAGCAGTCCTGAGTATGCAATTAGAACAATCGATAAAGGCCTCCAAACAAAGTTTAGAAGAACTAGAAAAAACCAAGCAGCAACTTGAAACTCAACAACAAGAGTTCGAAAACCAGCAAAAATTACTGCAAGCTAAAAATATTGCTATTCGTGAAAAGGAAGGTGAGTTAGTCGCTGTTCAAGATGAGTTAAAAAGGACAAGTCGCGAGTTAGGTACGAAGAATGACGAGTTAAAATCTCGCGAAGCGCAATTAGCAGAAAAAATAAAAACCATCGAATTAAAGGAAAGAGAGTTTAATCAACTAGCTGATAGCATCGAAAATAATGTATCAGTACTCTCTAAACAAAACTCTGATATTCAACAACAAGAGCAGCTCCTTCAACAACAAAAAGAAAGTTTAAAACGGCAAAACACACTCATTGAACAACAGCAAAGTTGGATATTATTTGGCGCAATAGCGCTCGGGCTTTTCTTTTTGTTAGTCATTGCAATGTATCGCTTTAATCGTGAGCGGAAAAAGTCAAACCAATTACTTCTTGATAGAAATGTAATACTAGAAGATACTCGACAAAAATTGACTAAGGCAATTGAACGAGCTGATAAAGCGAATCAGGCTAAATCGTCCTTCCTAGCGAATATGAGTCATGAAATTAGAACACCGATGAGCGCTATTCTTGGCATGATTCATTTAGTTGGCAGTACTCGATTAGATCGAAAACAATCTAGCTATATTTCCAAAATGGAAAACGCTGCCAAGTCTTTACTCGAAATAATAAATGATATTTTAGATTTTTCTAAAGTAGAAGCAGGAGAACTAAAAGTCGAAGCCATAGAGTTTCTCCTTTCTGACGTATTGGATAATCTATCAAACATTGTAGGCCTTCAAGCTCAGCAAAAAGGGTTAGAATTTGTTTATGACATTGATACTCGCATTCCAGAAAGGCTAGTCGGGGACCCGTTAAGACTCGGGCAGATTTTAATCAATTTAACTAGCAATGCTCTCAAATTTACTCACGAGGGTGAAATCATAGTATCTGCTTCATTGCTGAACCAACAGAAAGAAAACATTACTTTAGGTTTTTCGGTAAGAGATACGGGAATAGGAATGGATGAACAAGCGATGCGCAGCTTATTCAAACCTTTCACTCAGGCAGACAGCTCAACGACTAGAAAGTTTGGTGGTACAGGCTTAGGATTAGCCATTAGCAAAAGGCTGATTAAACAAATGGGCGGTGATATTAATGTCGAGAGCCATCCCAAAGTAGGTAGTCAATTTAATTTTCATATCTCATTGCAAATAGTTGAGAAAAATCAGCTTGATAAAGCCGGTGTTGACAAGTTAAGCCTCTATGATAAACGCTTTTTAATAATCGAAAACAATGTTCATGCGAGTCAAGCCCTAAGAAAGTGTTTGCAGTATTATTCGGTTAATATTGATATTACTTCCATACTGAAAGCTCAAAGTATTCTTGAAATGGTTAAAGAGAAGCGTGTCGATCTAATTTTTATCGATAGCTCAGGTAACGAATCCGAAGCAAACGAAATTCGACGACTTTTGGAACCAGAATACTCAGCAGGAATAGTGCAGCTTTTATCAAACTACGAACTCAGCCACTCTATGCGAAGTCGTTCCAGTTGGCGAGACACATTATTACTGGCCAAGCCTGTTACTCCCTCTAGCGTATTCGATTGCTTAATGAATTATTTTGGCGATCAGGAAAAAGTAAAGCTGATAAAGGAATTAAACTCCGGTCCTTCGAATCATTTATCACAGCTTAAAAAACTACTAAACGGAAAGCATATTTTATTAGTTGACGACAATGAGATAAATAGAGAACTCGCCAGTGAAATTTTGGCTCAGGCAGGTGTAACGGTTTCTACCGCTAACAATGGTGAGCAAGGAGTGAAAAAGGCCAAGATGGAATCGTTTGATTGTATCTTGATGGATATTCAAATGCCGATAATGGATGGGTATGAGGCTACCGAGCATATACGAAAAAATTTATCTAAGGAACAATTACCTATTGTCGCAATGACGGCCAACGCGATGAGCGGCGATAAAGAAAAGTGCTTAGCCACCGGCATGAACGATTACGTATCTAAACCTATTAAAGTGTTGGAATTTTATGAAACCATCGCGCGTTGTTGCACTTCTTACATACAAACTCAAAACCTACAACCTAATAAAGTTACACTGAGTGAGCTAGAAAAACAGGTTGCTCCTATTGCTGAGGTAAAACATAGCAACCACATTGACTTAGATGCTGGTCTCGAACTTATGCAAGGAAATACAGATTCTTATTTTGGACTGCTTAACAAGTTTTGGGCCAGAAATAGTAATTTATCAGAACAGCTTGCAGAGCAACTGCGCAATTCAGATTACTCGACGTTAATAAAAAGCACCCATGCACTCAAAGGAGTTTCCGGCAATTTGGGAATGAAACTACTATCTGAATATGCGGGTAAAGTTGAAGATTCTTGTCGAAATCAAGATAGTGAAAAATTGGTGTTCGCTCTTGCTGAGCGCTTAATAACAGAACTAAGTTTAACGCTGGAAGAAATTGAATATCTTACTCAATCCGAAAACGACTTAAGCTCTTCCAACCTCGACAAAAATATCCCTATCTCTGAACTATTAGTCACTTTAAAAGGACATATAGATCAGCAAGAAACGGAGTCTCTTGAGTTAATTAAAACGATTATCGAATACTATTCTGATGACCTAGAGCAAAGGTTACTTGCTAAGAAAATTGAAACAGCCTTAAACAATTTCGACTTTGCTTCTGCTAAATCGATATTGCAAACACTATTAACCAAAGAGTGATTTTAGCCGTTTAGATATATTTTCAATAAGTTTTGGACCGTGATAAATAAAGCCAGAATAAACCTGCACTAAACTAGCGCCAGCATCAATTTTTTGACGAGCATGTTCTGGGTGACAGATTCCTCCAACACCTATAATTGGAAATTGCTGACTCGATTGTTGGCTTAATCTTGCCAATACTTCATTACTTCCGGCCAACACAGGCAAACCGCTCAAACCACCTTGCTCCTCGTTATGCGGCAGCCCTTCTACCCCTTTGCGAGAAAAAGTAGTATTCGTTGCAATAACACCATCAACATTTAGTCTGCTAAAAGTTGAGGCTAATTCATCAGTTTCTTGTTGTGTTAAATCCGGTGCTATCTTTATGAAAATAGGAATTCTTCGACCGTACTGCTCGGCGAGCTCCGTTTGCTTCTTCTGCAATGAAAGAATTAATTCCTCTAGTGCCTCTCCGAATTGCAACTGACGTAAATTGGTTGTATTAGGTGAAGAAATATTGACAACTATGTAGCTCGCATATGGATAAACTTTTTGCAAACAAATCAAATAGTCTTGATTAGCATTTTCAACAGGCGTGTCAAAGTTTTTACCGATATTTATGCCCAGTACACCGGTAAAGCGAGAGGCTTTAACGTTTTCAATTAACTGATCGACCCCATCGTTGTTGAATCCAAACCGATTAATTAATCCCTGAGCTTTTGGTAGTCGAAACAATCGAGGTTTTGGATTTCCTGGTTGTGGCCTTGGCGTTACCGTGCCAATTTCGATATGCCCAAACCCCATAGCAGCAAAAGCGTCGATACATCGGCCATTCTTATCTAAACCAGCAGCTAACCCTATTCGGTTGGGAAATCTTATACCCGCGACTTCGACTGGATCTTCGATCAGTTTTTGAGAGATTAGAAACTTAAAAGGTGAACGCTCGATACGTGCGAGCCACTTAAGACTTAAATCATGCGATTTTTCTGGATCCATGCGAAATAGCACAAATCTAAGTAGAGGGTAAATCCAAGCAAACATAGCAGCGACAGTCACAACAAGAATGGGCGGGATTATACATGGAATCCTGAAGTTGTGTTTAGTTTTCTAGGTAAATTATTGGAACCATACCTTGGCACTCCCAAGGATATGGTCTTCAAGCTATAAACGACTGTTATCTCTCGATAAAATAAGTAAGGGACTACTTCTTTACGGCGGCTTTCTTGGTAGCCTTTTTCTTAGTCGCTTTTTTCTTAGTCGTTTTCTTTTTTAAGGTTTCCTGCCATTGGCCGTCCACATAATAAGCACTCCAGCCACTTGCTTTACCATCGACTTCGCTCATCACGTACTGCTCTTTGGTCTTGCGGCTGTATCGATACATTGCCTTATTACCATCGGGATCTTGAGTCGGAGCCTTGGTTAGATATTCGAACTTTGGATCTAACTGATCCTTGACTGTCAAAACTTCCTCAACGAGAGGAGCTCTGGTTTCTCGATTTCTCGGAAATTGACTAGCAGCTAAAAAGATCCCTGATGCACCATCTCTTAATATATAGTGATCATCGACTTTTAAGCATTTTAAATGGGGCATCGGGATAGGATCGGCTTTAGGTGGCGCAGCTTCTCCATTTCGTAACAATTTACGAGTATTCTTACATTCCTCATTAGTACAGCCAAAGTATTTGCCAAACCGGCCAACTTTTAACTGCATTTCACTGCCGCATTTATCACAATCTATAATTGGTCCGTCGTAGCCTTTTATTTTGAAGCTACCTTTCTCTATGCTGTAGCCTTTACATTTTGGACTATTGCCACAAATATGAAGCTTTCTATCTTCATCGATTAAAAAACTATCCATCGCTGACTCACAAACCGGACATCTTTTCTTTAACAATAGGTTACGACTTTCCGCTTCCTCGTCTTTATCAACCGCTTCTATTTCATCACCAGGAATTAAATTCATGGTGTGCTTACAACGCTCTTTCGGTGGTAACGCAAAACCACTGCAACCAAGGAAAGTTCCCATGGAAGAATTTCGGATCATCATATTGTTGGTATTACAAAGTGGACAAAGCATATCCATTTCAACGGACTTTTGGTTTTCCATTCCGCCTTCTTCTACTGGAAGCTCCGCTTTTTCGAGTCGTTTTGTCAGGTCTTCATAGAACTTACTGAGAGTATCTTTCCAATATTTTTTACCGCTTGCGATCACATCAAGTGTCTCTTCCATCTTGGCGGTGAACGAATAATCCATCAAATTATCAAAGCTTTCTCCCAATCGATCGGTGACAATTTCCCCCATCTTATTGGCATAGAAGCGGCGATTCTTAACGATGACATATCCTCGATCTTGTATGGTCGAAATAATAGAAGCATAAGTCGAAGGACGTCCGATACCTCTTTTCTCTAATTCTTTAACTAAGGCCGCTTCACTGTATCTCGGTGACGGCTTAGTGAAGTGCTGTTTAGGCAACAACTGATCAAGTTTTAGCTGCTCACCGACAGTCACCTCAGGCAAAATGGCATCGTCATCATTCTTACTTTTACGTGGTGGTTGTACTGATGTCCAACCGTCAAATTTAACCACTCGACCTTTTGCCGCCAATTTGAAGTCACCGGCTTTAACTACAAGATTGGTGACGTCATACACCGCGTCGGTCATTTGACAAGCAATGAATTGCCCCCAAATTAGGTTATAAAGTTTAATCGCATCATCATCGACATTTTTTAAATGCTTTGCTCGAGTTCTTGCATTCGAAGGCCTGATAGCCTCATGCGCCTCTTGTGCTCCATCTTTACTAGAATAGATGCGCGGCGAATCCGGAAGATACTTATCGCCATGATTTTCCTTAATGTAGTCTCGGCACATCGCAACAGCATCAGCGCTAAGTGCGGTTGAGTCGGTTCTCATATAGGTGATATAACCGGCTTCATAGAGCCGCTGAGCGAGCATCATGGTTTTCTTTACGTTATACCCAAGGCGAGTACTAGCAGCTTGTTGTAGCGTCGAGGTGATATAGGGAGCACTCGGTTTGCTTTTAGTGGGTTTAGAATCACAACTATCAACAATCAAGTCGAATTGCTTTAGTTTTGCTTGTAATTCATCACTTTCAGCTTTATTGATGGGTCTGTATTTTTTATCCAGATAGCGCCTAACTTCTAAATTAAGCGGTTCGCCGCCTTTAGTGACGGTATCTGCAAATAAGCTCCAATATTCTTCGGGAATAAAAGCCCTAATTTCTCGCTCTCGCTCGACAATTAACTTAACCGCCACCGATTGAACTCTTCCGGCCGACAATCCTCTAGACACTTTTTTCCAAAGAAGTGGTGAAACCATAAAGCCCACCACGCGATCTAAAAAGCGACGAGTCTGTTGAGCATTGACAAAATCCATATCAAGTTCGGTGGGTTTAGAAAATGCTTCGGTAATGGCTTTTTTGGTAATTTCATTAAAAACTACGCGTTGATATTTATCATCAGCACCGCCGATTTCTTCTCGTAAATGCCAAGCTATCGCTTCTCCCTCTCTATCCAAATCCGTTGCGAGAAAGATGTGATCGGCATCCTTAGCATATTTTTTTAACTCTTTAACGACTTTTTCTTTACCTGGCAAAGTCGCATATTGTGCTTCCCAGTCTTTTTCAGGATTCAGCCCCATTCGCTTAAATAGGCCTTCTTTCGCCATTTTAGCTTTATGTTTGATCTTGGCTTCTGGTGATAGCTTTCTTGTTGCTGCTGCTTTTTTAGCGCGCTCTTTTGGATCAGTCGTCCCAGTCGCAGCTTTAGTAGGTAAATCTCTGACGTGGCCAACACTCGATTTAACGATGTAGTCTTTACCGAGATACTTGTTGATGGTTTTGGCTTTAGCCGGTGACTCGACTATAACAAGTGACTTTCCCATGAATAATTTTTATTCCCAGTAGATTAATTTAATCTTTGAATATTTAGGCCAATTAAAGACGTGTTTTTGTTTTTGATTTTATTGAGCTCAATTAAGAACTGAGCCCGTTCCTTTTTTATTTTAGGATGATTTATGGTGCTTTAGTCAACTATTTTTTTTGTTATTTTCTAAATCCAGTCAATGTTCACTACAAAGCGGACGATTATTTGGCTATTTCAGTAAGCTCAATGGAGGGGGCTGAGTGACACGGTTCACCCCTCGCCAAGTACCTACTAACATTAATAAAAATAGACTGGTTGGCAATTGCCACCAAAGCTCAAAATGGAATGAAAAATCAATTTCAAAGATCTGCTTGTACAAGAAGTAACTCACCAACTCAATACAACTAATAGCTACCGCTGAGGCAAGAATAGCTAACCATAAAAACTCAAACCGAAAGCTGGTCGCAATAAATCGCTTGCTGGCCCCTAAGGTTCTCAGGATAGCTGATTGATGAAGTTTTTGCGAAAAGGTATGCTCCATAGCCGCCCAAAGCAAAGCTAATCCAGCCCCCACAACGAAGAACATGATAATTTCAATTGCTGAACTGACCTTATTTATAATTTGTTTTACTTCCTCAAAAATACGATCTAGCTCAATAATAATGGCGGTTGGATGTTTGTTGGTTAAATCAGCCACTAAACGCTTTTTATCTTTAGGTAAAAAGAAAGCATTTATATAAGTCGGCGCAAATTGGTCCATCGACCCAGGCGTTGCAATCACATAAAAATTTGGGGTGAATGTTTGCCAATCAATGGAACGAAAACTAGCTATTTCTGCAGTCCATTCCTCTGAACCGATATTGAACGATAAAGTATCGCCCAAATTTAGTCCGAGCGTGGCCGCCATTTTATCCTCAATCGATATTTGAGGTATCGCCGATTTGTTTTCGGGATTATTTGATACTTGTTGTGGCCACCCCCATTCTCCTTCTACGACTTTATTACCTTTTGGTAAGTCACCGGTCCAAGTCATATTGAGCTCTCGCCTAAGCGAGTTATGTTGTTGCGCCTGTTCAGATAACGCATCCTTAACCAGTACGCCGTTCACTTTAGTGACTCTGCCTCGCACCATTGGATAGATTTCAGTAGTTTTAACTTGATTAGCAAGCAATAAGTTCTCAACCACTTCAGCATCCGCGGCCGGTATGTTTACCATAAAATGGTTTGGAGCTTCATCACCAAGACTTTCTTGCCATTTGCTTAACAATTCCGTTTTTACTATCACTACCAGAGCGATAACAAATAAGGTACTGCTAAAGGCCAACAAATGGAGCATTGTCACGCCTTTGTTCGCATCTAGTTGTCTAAGGCTATAGTTTATTGCTGCACTTTTAGATCGAGTTAACCGTCTTATTTGCATCAGTACTAATCTTGATAACAGAGCGAAAATCCCACCCATGAGTACTAAGCCGGCGAAAACACTAAGTAAAAGTTTGAGATCACCCATTTGGAGATACATCACCAGCATCATTGAAATGACCGCTAGCCCATAAACCAACCAGCTACTAGCTTTCATTGGTTCAAGTTGACGTCTAAGCACTCTCATTGGTGGAACACTTTTAAGCTGAATAAGGGCTGGCATGGCAAAACCAAGCAGCAAAATAAACGATGTAACCATCGGTAAGAATAGTACCGAGAATTGTGCCGGAGGTAAGTTCTCGCCGAATAAATCGGCTAGCCAGTTAACCATAAAGCTTTGAAAAACAAATCCAAGTACAGCTCCAACCCCAATTCCAACAATGCTCACCATCAATAAAATCATCAAAAATATATTGAGAACTTGTCGGTTGTTCATACCAAAGCATCGCATCAATGCGCTCATATCAAATTGACGAGTCGCATAGCGATTAGCCGACATTGCAATTGCAACACCTAACAAAATAAGTGTTAATAGACTTGATAAACTAATGTATTTTTTTCCACGGGTAATTGCCGAACCAGCCATGGGTGACTCATCAAATACCGATACAACTCTCTGACTACTGTCTAATTGTGGCTTTAACCATTCTTGGAAGTCTGCAATTTTTGAGGTATCTCCAACGAAAAGATAGCGATAACCAACACGACTACCAGGCTGAATAATTCGAGTGGCGGCTAAATCCTGCCAGGCGATAATC
>JBDVOJ010000025.1:0-1991 GCA_039969155.1 Kangiellaceae bacterium | reverse complement strand
GGCGGGCACTGGCGCGTGAGCGGAGTTTATTAAAAACGACGACGTGTGTTTGAAAAAGACCCCTTATGTATTCGACAATATCCGTTGCTTCATCTGTTCAATATTTGCCTTGGTATTTTGTAAGTCTGCGCTGATCTGATTTGTCGCATTGCATTGTTGATCAATATCAGCCGACAATTTGTTGCTCAAAGAAGATAAATCTTTTATGCGCTGGTCTGCATCAGAAATTGACCCAATCGCTTCATTGATCAGTGTAGAGGTGTTTGTGGATTCGTTCGCTATCTGATCTGTTGCTTTGGCTGCTTGGTCGGCTAGGTCTTTGATCTCTGAGGCAACAACGGAAAATCCTCGACCATAATCACCAGCTCGAGCAGCTTCGATTGTGGCGTTTAATGCCAAAAGCCGCGTTTTCTTGGACACATCCTCGATGACATTAACGAAGCTATCTAATCCCTCGATAATATTGTTCATGTTTCCGACTATGCTGGTTAGCTCAACCATTTTTTCCAAGGTTACGCCGCACTCGCTTGAACTTTGATCAGCAATTTTAAGAGAAGCCGTCGCGCTTTCGGTTAGCGTGTGAGAGGAGCTAACAATTTTTTCAAATTGTTTTCCAACTTCATTGTCGAAGTCTTCAAACATATTTTCCAAGGCTTTGTCGGCAGCCTTCTCCGAGGTGACGTTATCGTATTCCTCGATAGAATAAGATAATTCTATGAAAAACATTCGGATGATGGCTTGAACCTTTTTAAATTCAATACTGCTGCTGTCTTTTAGAACCAATCCGACCATTTTTTCCAGCAACACTGCGCCGGAGGCTACATATAGTTCGCTGGTCAGGCCGCATCGTTCATGCGCCTTTCCAATTGCGCTTGCGTTAGCGGCAAATTTGGCGTTGTTTTTACCTTCGAAAAAGAGGTCCCATTGCTCAAATTGTTTTTCGTTAATGTGCGCAACCAGATCTTCAGCCTTAATATTATCCCGCTCGCAAACACTTTCCACAATTTCAAGCATCTCTGGTACGGCTAGAACCTTATCATAAAACGCATCCATGATTTCTTTGCGGCGCGGGAGGATGTCTGCTCTGCAAGCCTGAAGGAGCTCTGTGTCCTCCGCAGTCAGAGGTATCAATGCGGAAATATTGTTCATGAAATAGCCTTTGACATAACTTTTATAGTAAGCTGACTAGGTTAGTTTAGATTGGTTAATCAGGTTTAAATTCTCTGTATCTTTCCAAGATTAAAAATTATCAGATAAAAACGGCTTATCAAATAGGGATGCAAAAACTAATAAAGCAAGACCATTATGGATGGCATGCTTTCCAGCTTTTTGATGGGCGAAGGTCGTCGTTGGTTGGTTTGGGTGGTTTGCAATATGATGAATTTATTGCTGCTCATACCGTTAAATTCAGTATTTGTCCGAATACTTAAATAAAATTATCATATTAAATAGGATAAATATAATTCATTAACTTTTTTAATTGAATTAAAAGTAATAAATTTATGAAAATATATTCATTGATAATTTTTTAATGTGGGTTGTTGGAATTTGACATGGAGCGACATTGTTTTGAGTAGAGTAAAATTATACATCAGCCTTATTGTCTTATCTTTATTCGCTTCGCTGGCGATTAATCCTAATGTTGTGCTGAATGCCCTAGGTGGGGCGTATGAAACGGGCTTTGTGGTTTCTCAAAACGATGTAAAAGCGGCTAAGTGGTACGGTATCGCGGCTGAAAGAGGCAACACAAACGGGCAATATAAATTAGGCTATATGCACCAAAAAGGCCGGGGTGTTCCTCAAAGCGATGAAGAGGCGGTTAGGTTGTATCGCCTTGTGGCAGCAAAAGGCTATTCTACGGCTCAAAATCAATTAGGTATTATGTAGAAAAATGGCCGCGGTGTTCCTCAAAGCGATGAAGAGGCCGTTAAGTGGTACCGTCTCGCGGCAGAGCAAGGCGATCCATCCGCGCAACGCAATTTAGCTTGGAT
>JBDVOJ010000024.1:0-68066 GCA_039969155.1 Kangiellaceae bacterium | reverse complement strand
CTTGGCAATGATTAATTCTAAACCAAAAATCTCGTTAGCTGCGGTGCCTTATTTCTGGTCAAAAGAAAGCTATTTGAGTTTTTATCATCAAGTTGCCAGTGCTCCCGTTGATATCGTTTACATTGGCGAAACGGTTTGTTCGAAAAGACGCTCAATGAAGTTGGCTGATTGGTTAGCGATTGCGGAACTATTATCTGCTAGCGGAAAGCAGGTGGTACTTTCGACATTGACTTTATTGGAAGCAGAATCGGAGCTAGGTTATTTATCAAAGCTGGCGTCACAAAAGAATTATTTAATTGAAGCCAATGATGTTGCTGCGATACAAATTGCCAGTGAAAACAAAAACTCATTTGTCGCAGGGAGCGCAATAAACATATACAACAATCGGAGTCTTATGCGACTGAAAGAGTTGGGGATGTCACGTTGGGTAGTACCGGTAGAGTTGGGTTGTGATGATCTTTTGCCGATGATTCAACTCGCGGCACGAGAATCCGTAGAGATTGAATATCAAGTCTTTGGACGAATGCCGCTGGCATATTCAGCACGATGTTTTACCGCTCGCCATCATCAGTTAACAAAAGATCAATGTCAGCTCCGGTGTTTGGAAGACGAACAAGGAGTCTTAGTAAACACTCAAGAAGGCGAAGGCTTTGTACAAATAAACGGTATTCAGACGCAGTCTTCCAAAGTAAGTAATCTAATCCATCAAAGTCTTTCTCTTCTTAATCATGGAATTGATATTTTTAGGATCGTCCCGGTTTCGGCTGTTGATACTATAGAGGTTATTCAGCAAATAAGTGACGGATTTTTAACTCTAGCAGAGCCTCTGTTTGAGCCAAATAAACTGGTCGGTGATTATCAATATTGCAATGGATACTGGTTTCAAATCGAAGGAATGAACCAAGTTGGCTAGTTCTAATACTTGTTGCTCAAAAATACATTATGTTGATAAAGCAAATCGTTCTCTATAAAGGCTAGCTAGTCTTAGAACTACTTTTGGAATACGCTCTTGATCGAGAGTATCAATAGTGTTTTTCGCTTGATGAGCCAATTCTGTGTCACCACTTATTTTTAACTTCCGTTGAAAAAATAGAGCGTCTGGGTCAATCGTTTGTTCAATCAATAAGATCGCATCATAAGAATTCAATGAAAGAGTGGCGTCGGAAGCAATACTGACTGAATCAAAATAATTACACAGCAATCGCTGATTCACATAGCTTATTCCGATAAAGCAACCCGCATCAATTAATTCAACCATTAAATTTCTTCCTTGCAAAAACTCAAAATCCCCATCAGCTATTTGTTCGACAAATGCATCGTTTAGTAAATAGCTTATTAGTTTCTTGTTAAAACCAAAAGGGCACATCGTTGCTATAGTGCCAAGCGATTTCGGAGAGAGCAGAGAGGCGACCTTAGCAGTTATTCGTTGATCAATTCTTTGCTTCAGTGCGAGTCGTTGCATGGTGTTAAATAGGTTTTGTTCAATACAGAGAATCGGAATTGTTATCTTCAGCCATAATTAACAATAAGAACATGACTTAGATCAGAGTTAGATGTAATCGGCACTATTTGATTCGATACTGTAAAACCGGCTAGTATTGTCGGGTTCTATTTTTAAATTCTTGAGAGTTAATGACGACACTTCATATGCGTATTCTAACTAGCCTACTGATACTAATGCTCGTCGGTTGTTCCAACGACCGTTATCCAGATCTTATTATCGTTGATACTAAGATATTGACTGTCGATCAAAACAACTCAGTGGCTGAAGCCATTGCGGTTAAAGACGGGGTAATTATTGCCGTTGGAAATAGCGAAGAAATTAAATCATTAGCGGGTTCCTCTACCAAGGTACTGTCCTTTAAACAGCAAGTGCTGGTACCGGGGTTTATCGCTGCACATGAACACCCAACTCTCACTGCGGTATTTGCCGACACTATAGATTTAAGCGGATTTACTTTTCAGTCATCAAAACCCATGTGGCAACACTTAAAACAGCAAGTCGCTCAAGCTGATAAGGGAGATTGGATTTACGCAATGGGGCTTGACCAAGTTTTAATGCCAGACTTAATTTTACCCGATAAACAATTCTTAGATGAAATTGCGCCCAATAACCCACTCGTTATCGTCTCTCAAACCATGCATTCGTTTTGGGCTAATTCTTTAGCATTTGAGCAAGCAGGGATTAGTCGTGACACTCTGGATCCAGGAAATGGTAGTTATTATGCTCGAGACCAACAAGGAGAATTGAATGGATTCATTGCAGAATCTGATGCTGCTTCACCGTTATTAGCCGAATTAAAATCGCCACTAGCGGTCGTGGGACGTTATCAGCAAACATTGCAGTCTTTAGTCGAGGCTGGTTTCACCTCGGTGGCATCCGCAGGATTTAACATTCCACCTATGGCAGCTCGATATGCCTCATCTGATTGGTTTGAGCCTCGAATCCGCCAGTTTGTTTACCTCACTGAAGATGAGCTTGAACATCTTCCGGACAGCCCTTCGCAAGACAATGAGTTTTATCAAATCTTGGGCATTAAACTTTGGCATGATGGATCTCCCTATACAGGAACAATGGCACTAGAAGAACCCTACTTGCATAACCCCATAACCCAAGCAATGGGGATTTCTGAAGGTCACAAAGGTGCCCCGCGACTATCACAAGAGTCATTCAATAAATTAATCACCGAGTTTCACCATGCAGGTTGGCAATTAGCGGTGCATAGTCAAGGCGATTACTCTAATGAGTTGGCAGCGGAAACCTTTGAAAAGTTATTGGGTAGTCGTTCTAATGAGCAAAGACATCGATTTGAACATTGTTTGCTAGTCAAACAACAAACATTAGCGAGCTTCAAGCGATTAGGAATCTCACCTAGTTTTCATATCAACCATATTCTTTATTACGGTGATGCGCTGTCCGAGAAAATAATTGGTGAACAACGAGCGCAAAATGTCTTACCGGTGAAAACCGCTTTCGAGTTGGGATTACATCCGACCTTACATGCTGATTCACCGATGTTCCCAGCAGATCCAATTAGTTTGATGAAAACTGCAGTGATGCGTCAAACTCTTTCAGGAAAAATTCTGGGTGGTGAACAAGCGTTGACCCCACAGCAAGCTTTACGCACGGTGACCATTAATGGAGCTTGGCAACTCAATATGGAAACTCACATTGGTAGTTTCGAGATCGGTAAGAAAGCAGATTTTACCCTCCTTAGCGGTGATCTCTATTCGTTAGATCCGACACAATGGGACAACATACAAGTCAATCAGGTTTGGTTGGCAGGAGAGCGAAAGTATTGAAATAGAACTCTTGATAGAATTAATTTGCAAAATCCGTTACATTATATCGGTTAGTCTAAAATCAAAAGACTCTTGCAGCAGTATTGTCAGAACTAAAATAATTTAATCAATGGAGCTCGCTAATGAAACCCACTCGTTCTTTCTGGATATTGGGGTCTTTATTGTCCCTGATATTGGTTGGCTGTGAACAGTCACAACAAGATCCCGCACCACTCACTGATGCAGCCAAAGGGTCGAAAAAAACCTACCGAGTCGCAAAATCCTCCCCTTTTAAGCAATATTCTGCTGAAGATTTTTTTAAAACTACTTCGGTGTTTGGTTCATCAATCAACCATGATGCAACTGCGGTATTGGTTTCTAGCGATCATTCTGGCGTTTATAACGCCTACAAGTATCCACTCGATGGGTCGCCCAGCACTCAACTAACCGACTCGAAATCAGATGCCATCTATGGTGTAAGCTGGTTTCCGCAAGATGAACGAGTTTTGTATACCGCTGATCAAGGTGGTAACGAACTTAATCACCTATTTGTTCGAGAAAAGGAAGGTAACGCTAAAGACCTCACTCCTGGTGATAATCTTAAAGCAAGTTTTTATGGCTGGTTAGAAGACGACAGCGGCTTTTTTGTCGCCACTAACGAACGAGATCCAAAGGCATTCGATTTGTATCTCTATTCGACTAATGATTACAGTCGAGAAATGGTTTATCAAAACAATGATAATTTATCTCTTGATACCGTTAGCCCAAATGGACAATGGCTCACTTTAACTAAAAATATTAGCAATGCCGATTCTAATATTTATCTGGTCGATCTAACCAGCAAAGATAAAGCCTCGGAGTTAATTACTGAGCATACTGGCAACGTAAGTCATTCTAGTTATACTTTTACCCCAGATAGTCAACAATTGATCTATGCAACCAATGAATTTGGTGAGTTCAATCAAGCTTGGAGTTTGAAGCTCGCGGACAAAAGTAAATCGTTGTTCTATCAAGCCAGCTGGGATGTCGCATTTATCTATTTCTCGGATGACGGTAAATATAGGGTTGCCGGCATCAATGATGATGGTCAAACTCGCATCGACATTGCAGAAGTCGCGACTGGAAAAAGTATTTCACTGCCAGAATTGCCGCAGGGTGATTTAAGAGGAGTCAACTTTTCTGGTGATAGTAATCACATGGTGTTCTATATTAATTCAGATACTTCTCCTTCTAATTTATATACCTACAAAATTGGTGAGTCTTCTGCTAAGCGTTTAACTCAAACACTTAACCCAGCCATGGATGAGTCGCATCTAGTCTCGAGTGAGGTAAGGCGATTCAAGAGTTTTGATCAGCTAGAAGTTCCTGGGATTTTGTATAAGCCAAAGCAAGCTACTGCAACTAACAAAGTTCCAGCTTTGGTATGGGTTCATGGTGGGCCAGGTGGTCAATCGCGTAAAGGTTATCGAGCTGCCATTCAACATTTGGTCAATCAAGGTTACGCAATATTCGCAGTTAATAATCGTGGTTCATCCGGCTATGGAAAAACTTTTTTTCACTTGGATGACAAAAAACATGGCGAAGATGATTTGCAGGATATTGTTTACGGCAAAAAATATCTGCAAACTTTAAGTTGGGTTAATCCTGAAAAAATAGGCATTATCGGTGGTAGTTATGGTGGTTACATGACGATGGCTGGAATGGCTTTTACTGACGAGTTTGAGGTGGGTATTAACATCTTTGGCGTAACTAACTGGAAGCGAACCTTAGAAAGCATTCCGCCTTGGTGGGAAGCATTCAAAAAAGCCCTGTACGACGAAATGGGTGATCCGGCTACCGACGCTGATCGACATTATGCAATTTCTCCATTATTCCACGCGGACAAAATTAAGAATCCAGTGCTGATTGTACAAGGCGCTAATGATCCGAGAGTGCTTCAAGTTGAAAGTGATGAAATGGTAGAGGCAATTCGGAAGAATGGCGTCGAAGTTGAATATGTGTTATTCCCTGACGAAGGCCACGGATTTAGAAAAAAAGTAAATCGTATTACTGCCTCTAATGCTTATGTAGAATTCTTAGATAAGTTTTTGAAATAAATCGTATAAATATCTAAATCTGGACTTCTTAAAAACATTTAAATTGGAGTCCCGATTTATTTAGGTCAATTTTTCAGGGAAAAGAGAGGTCTATTCGATAATGAAAGTGGTTTGTATTCTATTAGTCTCTTTAATTCCTCAGGTTAGCTACCTTGAGGCTATGGAGTCCCTCAATGCCAACCAAGCATTTGAAAAACTAAAGTCATTACAAGGTATTTGGGAAAAAGAAAGCGATAAGAATGGAGATTTTGAAATCACCTTTGAATTAACCGCCAATAAAAGTGTGTTGATCGAATCATGGATGTATAAGGGAAAAACACATTCGTTGACTTTGTACCATCGAAACGCTGACGATCTCATGGCCACTCACTACTGCCCGCAAGGAAATCAGCCGCGATTGGTAATGATTCCAAACTCGTCTGAAAGTTCTATTTCTTTTCGCTATTTTGACGCCACCAATCTTAAGAGCCTTGACGATTCTCATCAACATTCACTAGGATTCGAATTTTCCGGGTTACCTCAGAACCTACAAAGAATTGAAAGTTATTTGAGTAACTCTGTTGAGGAGTCTTCCGAACTTCGACTTAAAAGAAAAGAATAATTTTTTAAACTGGAAACAATATGAAATTCAAAAACAACAACATTCAGTACCAAACATTGGCAAGACGCTGTTTATTCTTTCTCCTAATTTCAATGACCCCAAGTTATTTATTTGCAAGTGATTACAATAGTTTAACAGCGCTGTTCAAAGAATGGCGGGAATTCGAAAACCCGCCACAGTTTAATGGCGCCCCCGACTACCGGAAACAAACTTTTGCGAAGCGATATCCTGAATTTGAAGTTATTCGTTCTAAACTCAAAAAAATCGATAAAAAAAACTGGCCCATTAAAGACCAAGTTGATTGGTATATTTTATGGGCAGAGTTAAACGGTTATGAGTTTAATCATAAAGTTTTAAAACCTTGGCAACGAGATCCTGCGTTTTATAAATCCGTTTGGACCTACCGTAGCGATGTTCCAGCTCATGAAGGCCCTACCCATCATGGTGTAACAGAGCTATGGACCTATCAATTTCCACTGTCTAACAAAGAACAAGCTCGCTTGATCGTCGATTTAAAAAGAATCGAATCGATTAATCAACAAGCACAAACCAATCTTACCGGAAACGCTGCGGAGTTGTGGGAAGCCGGGATTCGCGATATTAGAACTCAAGTTAAAGTGCTTAAAGGCCTAAAAAAGAAAGTAGCCGAATCTAACAACAACGAGCTTAACCAAGTCATCGATAAAGCTATCCAATCGAGTGAAGTGTTGGCGAATTGGTTACAAAGTGAAGCAAAGAAAAAAACCGGTCCCTCCGGTATTGGCGTTGAACAATATACTTGGTATATGAATAACGTTCACTTAGTGCCAATGGATTGGAAAGAAGAAGTTACTCTATTAAAGCGAGAGCTGGACAGGTCTTGGTCGACTCTAATGTTAGAAGAGCACCGTAATCGAAAACTTCCAGAATTAAAACCAGCAAGCTCACCTGAAGAATACGATGCTCTCGCCAAACGGTCTGCCAAAAATTTTATAGAGTTTCTTCGTGACCAAGAAATAGTCACCGTTACAGATTATTTTGAACCAGCGCTTAATCAGCATCTTGGCGCATTTGTACCAGCTGATAAAAGAAACTTTTTTTGGATAGGTGCGCACCTTGATCCTACGCCACTGTATTCTCATTTTTACCATTGGTTTGAATTAGCTCGTATGGATAATACCCCTCACAAAAGTTTTATCCGAAGAGAGGCATTACTCTACAATATTTTTGATAGTCGAAATGAAGGAACCGCAACCGCCGTTGAAGAAATGTTTATGCACACCGGTCTATATGATAACAACCCTCGAGTCAGAGAAATCGTTTGGATCATGATCGCTCAAAGAGCGGCAAGAGGATTAGGATCTTTATATGCACACGCCAATCAAATGACTATGGAGCAAGCCGGTCAAATTCATGCAGATAAAACGCCGCGCGCTTGGATGAAAGTAGAAAAAGAACTACTGATCTTCGAGCAACACTTATACATGCGGCAACCTGGATACGGAAGCAGTTATATCACTGGAAAGTATTTACTTGAAAGAACCATAGCCGATTATGCAATACAACTTGAAGCTCAAGGTAAGAAATTTCACCTAAGAGATTTTTTTGACAAGCTCAATGCGATCGGAAGCATCCCCATTGCTTTAGGTCGTTGGGAAATGACAGGGTTCGATGATGAAATAAATTCGATTGTGGCCGGCTATCAACCTTTGGATACGCTATTGTAGTACTTAAGGTTTGTTCCGATACATATTGGCTGCAAGCCTAATTAGTGGTAGATCGGACTTCAGTCCATCAAGAGGTTGAACGATATCTTAGATATACAGTGTATATAGTCAACGATTCGCGTATGCTGTTGTTCAACCTTCTGCTACTTCTCAGTGTGTCCCCTTCTATGGAAAATATTAGTGATCTTAAAATCGCTGGAATCGACGAATTGCGCCGGCCAGTCATTAGAACCGAACCTTATATAGAGTTATTTTTTAGGCTAAATCACAAAGCCCCTAAAGCATGGTGTCGAGTGTTTAACGACACCGTCAGTAAAAGCGCTTATTCAATGAGTATTAAAATAGAGGACGGGTTGTTTATCGAGACTTGGGTGCGTAAGAAGGAAGAAATTGTTGATGTATTAATGACCATGCAAGCGGCAGTCAAATCAAGCATTAAGCAATATATAGATCAAGTAGAAGCGCGTAGCAGGGCTTCATCAACAAAATCCAGTGGTGAGGAAGCTACCGGTGAGCAACTAGAATTAAATCAAATTATTGATAGTTTAGATTTTAAGTAATTTTTAGCGGTTGTTCTGTGTGTGAAGGATGGTCATTACTTGATAACAAACACTCGCTATCTTCTTAGAAGAAGCAAGCGGATTGTTTGCTAAGAGTCGTTTTGCTAAGCGTGTTTGTCACCAATGCGCTTCATCTTCATTTTAATCTCTAAAAATATTAGACTCTTGTTTCTTGGCTGCTTTAGCCGCTTTCTTTTCTTTTGCCGTTAAAAGTGGTTTCTTTTTGGTATTTTTTTTACTGTTTTGTCCTTTACTCATGATACATTCCTCTCGCGAAGTAATCTTGAACCTAAAGTTAGAGTCGCCAACCGAAGGACTATCGTCGTGTTATGACGTCATCAGTATGGACTCATAGCGACACAATAGATAGCAATACCTGAGAATATGCTATCTAATAATGACTGAAACGGTTCGGTTTTACCCAAGCGCAATCTTCAACCCTATCAAAATAAGTACTATACCGCCTAAAAATTCCGCTTTGTTTCCCAATAGAGTCCCACTCTTGTTACCCGCATACACACCAACGACACTAAACAAAAAGGTGACCAATCCAATCAATAAACATGCACCAAGAATACTAACATCGAGTAGATTTAACGCAAATCCAGCAGCCATTGCATCTATGCTGGTCGCTATGGCAAGTATTAGCAAAATTGAGTGAGTGAGCTTTTTATCAAATTTATTTTCATCGGTTTGGCTCGATTCATAGATCATCTTTCCGCCAATCGCGCAGAGCAATCCAAAGGCTATCCACGAGGTAAAAACGGCTGTCCATTGTAAAAGACTCTTTCCACCCCAATAACCAATCAGCGGCATAAGACCTTGGAAAAAACCAAAATATAAACCAGCCAATAAACCGACCTTTATTTTATCCGTCGGATGTTGCGCTCCTAACCCAATCGACACTGCAAACGCATCCATACTAAGCGCTATTGCAAGCAAACTAAGTTCAATCATTTTTTATTTTTCCCTACTATTTAAGAATTCAAAAATTTTAGTTAAGCCTTGAACTAGTCGTTGGCAATCCATAGCTGCAAAGCCCAAACGAATAAATCGATTTCGATTGTTTTGTTTATCCAAGTGAAATTGATGCTCAGTTTGAATATAAATATCGTTGCTTAAACAAAACTGCTCAAGCTCTTTTGCATGTCCCTTAATATCTAACCACAATGCCATACCACCGGCGGGAAGATAATAGTCGAAATCAACCCCGCTTTGTTTGAAATGACTTAAGGCTTCAACGATACCCTGGCGCCTTTGTTGATAGATCTTGGTCATTTTTCTCAAGTGTCTTTCAAATGCACCATCTTTCATCCAGAGTGCAATCGCTTCTTGCACTAAACTATTTGGTTTATGATTAATCACTGCTCGGTAGTTGAGCAATGCTGGTACTAACGACTGGTCAACGGCAATGCAACCAATTCGGCTTCCAGGAAACATTATTTTTGAAAATGACGCCAAGTAGATGACTTGTCCATTGGGGTCGTTTGCCGCCATTGGGGCTAACGGTTGACTGTCGTAATGGAACTCATGATCGTAATCATCTTCAACAATCATCACATTGTGCTCCGCAGCTAAAGAGTAAATGGCCATCCGCTCTTCGAGTGGTAAGGTTACGGTTGTTGGATATTGATGCAGTGGCGTAAGATAAATGAGCTTGATATTTTTTTCGATAATCTGCTCTTTTAAGTGAACGGTGTTTATCCCCTTAGCATGCTGCTTTAATGCGACAAGTTCAGCTCCCGCACTCCTAAACGCGTTCCAAGCAGGTCGATAGCCCAATGGTTCAACCGCTACTCGATCACCCGATTTGAGTAAAAGTTGTGCAATCAGAAAAAGTGCTTCTTGAGTACCATTGACGGCTATGATTTCTTTGTTAGTAATCGAACGAGCTCGTCTTAAGTAAGTTTTAAGCTGCTCAAGAAAACTAAGTGAACCTTGATTATTCCCGTAACCCAGATTTTCTAAGTTGGGATTCAGCAGACTTTGATTCATATAGTATTTAAATTCTTTAAACGGAAAAAGACTTAGATCGGGCATGCCTCCAGCAAAATTGTATTCGAATTGTGCGGTTGGTTTGGTCGTTGAAAGCGATTCAAATTGCCTGTTAACTGGCCAGTCAAATTGATCTGAGATTAATTTTTGATCTGATTTTGCTTGACTCATTTCAATCGGCAATGAAGCAACAACGGAATAGTTTTTTCTTTCCTTAGACTCAAGCCAACCTTGAGCAATTAGCTCCTGATAAGCTGACATCACCGTATGCCGATTAATTTTTTGGATTTTGGCTAGCTCTCTTGCCGATGGTAAAACCTCAGAGGGCTTCAGCTGACCATTGTTGATGGCTGAACGAATGGCAGAAGCGACTCTTAGGTAGATCGGTCGAATACTTGAGTCTAGCTCTAGCGTCAGTCGTTTCATTCGGTCTTAATATTCAAATGGATATTCAAGTTGATATTGATGTTGGCTCTGATACTGGTATAACTAAATAGTTAAAACTGGTTGTTATAAATATACCAAAAACTGTCAAAATAGCTACTTAACTGGCTAATTACTAGGAATTAGAGGAACTAGGAATAATGAAAAGACCCCCGTTCAAACCAGAACCAGTCGAGCTGCAAACAGATAAAGTCAGGTTAAAACCACTCGCATTGGAACATGCCGAAGGGTTTTTCCACGCCGGCCATTATCCTGAGCTCTGGCAGTGGGTTGCGCCTAATCATTGCGAATCACTAGAGGCCAGTAAAAGCTGGATTGAGGAGTCCTTGCAACAACAGCGATTAGGCCAACATATTCCATTTGTAATTATTGATAAAGCCTCTGATCATATTGTCGGTTCGACGCGGTACTGTTCCATTCGCGAGCAAGACAGAGGAATAGAGATTGGATTTACTTTCATTACTCCTCAGTATCAACGCAGTTACGTTAACACTCATGCAAAATTTTTACTGTTACAACATGCTTTTGAAACTTTAGCTGCCGTGAGAGTCGAGTTCAAAACCCATGAGAAAAACAATCCATCAAGAAATGCGATTCAGCGCATTGGGGCGACTTTTGAAGGAGTTTTAAGAAATCTTAGGATTCTACCCGATGGTAGCTTAAGAAATACCGCGATCTTTAGTGTTACCCAACAGGAATGGCCGGAAGTCAAAGATTCCTTGCAACAAAAAATTGGCAAAGAGTTTTAGGAGAAGTCACTATGTATATTCCAAAAAGTTTGACTATGGCGCCGGAAAACTCTGTAACCCAATTTATATCAGATTATGGGTTTGGCATTTTGATGTCTGATTCGTTAGAAGCGACTCATCTACCCTTCTTGCATGCAGCCAATGAAGGTGAATTAGGTACTTTATATAGTCATATGGCAAGAGCTAATTCTCACTGGAAAGAACTTCAAGACAAGCAAGTGATGGTAGTGTTTGCCGGGCCACATGCTTATATTTCCCCTAACTGGTATGCCAGTGGTCCAGCGGTGCCAACATGGAATTATGCAGCCGTTCATGTGTATGGCAAGTTTGAATTGTTATCAGACGAACAAACCATTCAAGTGGTAAAAGATACCGTGAAAAAATATGAACCTGAGTTATTAAATAACCCTCTAGTGATGCCTGAAGATTATCAACAGAAACTGAGTAAAGCGATTGTTTCATTTAAACTGACTATTTCTCGGGTCGATGCCAAACATAAATTGGGACAACAGCGCAAGCAAGAAGATCAGCTGGGTGTTTTTACCGCTTTGCAAACATCAGATAATATGGACTCCATAGCCCTAGCCAATTACATGCGTAAATTTAACGTTGGTACTGGTAATGACACCAAATAACTTATTACTCACTCAACGCTAGATAAAACAGGATTTTATTTTGGAACTCTATACTTTACTTACCTTTTTTCTAATCGTTTCTGTCATGGTTATGTCACCAGGACCAAACGGCGCTCTGCTTTTAAAAAATGTACCAACGTTCGGCAAACAACACGGTTATGCTAACGTGTTAGGGATCGTCGTCGCTTTCTATTTGCACGGTACTTTGTCAGTGTTGGGTTTATCAGCGATCATCGTTTCATCGGCTAATTTGTTTCTACTCGTCAAAATTTTGGGCGCACTTTATTTGGCTTATCTCGGAGTAAAAGCGATTGTCTCTGCCTTTGCAAAAAAAACGACACTATTGGCCTCTAACAAAAACCAGTTAACTCATAGTAATAAACGATTAACGGCCAGTTTTATCGAGGGTCTGTTAACTAATTTATTAAATCCCAAAGTATCAATCTTTTATTTGGCAGCTTTTCCTCAATTTGTCAGTTTCGAACAGGAGGCTTTATTGGCTTCCTTTGGGTTAGTGACAATTCATGCGGTATTCGCTGCGATCTGGTTTTCCTCTTTGGTCGTTTTAATTGGAAAATCTTCCCACTTTACTAAGTCCGATAAATTTCAGCGGACAATGCAATCGGTTACTGGCTCGTTATTGATATGGTTTAGTTATCGCGTCGCAACGGTAAAGTAGGCTTATCAGATTCCACATTCGGAATACACCGACTATTCACTCAGAAGCAAAATCCCAAATAGAACCTCGGCTAATTCTAGCCACGCTAGACCAACTTAAATCGATTCGCTCGACATACTGGATCAGTATCTTGTTAGGTTCCTATTAATATTTTTACTACAAAATAGAATAAATTCTGGCAATACTTCTAATTTGTTCTATATTGTAGAGTATAGTTGTGACTATTGGGAATAATATGAGTAATAAAGAAAAATACTTAGGAGAGTTCGAACATATTCTTCTACTAGCTCTTTTGAAGTTGGATAAACAGGCATATGGCACCAAGATTAGACAGCTGTTACAGCAAACAATAGAGAGAGATGTCGCTATTGGGGCGTTATATGCCACTCTAGAAAGACTAGAGAAAAAGGGACTCATAAAATCATCGCTAGGAGAGTCGACGCCCGAAAGAGGTGGCAGAGCAAAGCGCTATTTTAGAGTCAGCGCTAAAGGTAAACAGGCATTAACTCGGTCACGCTCTGCGATCGACAAAATGTGGCAAGGCGTAACTTTGCGATGTCTAAGTTAACCGGGGGTGGGTGATGAGTAAATTACCGAACAACATCCCAACTCCACCGATTATTGCGGAGAAGATATTGGCTTGGGTTCTTCCGGCCGATATTCGTGAGCAATTACTCGGTGATCTCTATGAAGAATTTTGCCAAATGTGCGGACAAGAGAACTTAAAACTTGATCCTAAACGTTGGTTTTGGCGGCAGTGTATTCGATCTGCTTTGTTTTATATGTGGAAACAGAAAGGAGGGCTTATGGCCTTTATTATTAGTATTTTTATTTTTCTAGCAGTCACTTTGATGGGGATGATCTTAGGAGGACGATTAGAAATGTTTATAGATTGGCCTTCTCTAATTTTGGTGATCCCCCCTGCGTTAGCGTTCGGTATTGCAGCGAGTTCCGTGGATGCATACAAAAATAGTATTAGGCTGTCATTTGTCGATCAGCAAGACGTCCAAGAAAAAGAAGTTTTAGGTGCTTGTCAGTTCTTGAGAGTTACCGGAAATACTGCTGTACTTTTGGGAGTTTTTACAACATTTATCGGTTGGGTTGCAATGGCATCAAATATTGATGCGGCAGAATTTTCTGGTGTTTTCGGTCCAGCATTTGCTGTCTCAGTTTTGACGCTCATGTACGGCATAATGATGAAAATTCTTTGCTATACAGCAGAACAAAAAATTCAATTTCGATATTCCTAAAGTTTAATCATAAATTTCAAGAAATGGCGGAAGCTAGCAGGCGCTAAACACCAATGAGGAATCTAAATATTAGACTGCTCATTGGTATTTAAATTTATAGGTTCTCAGACTGCTCTTCCACAGCTCTCACCAGTTGAATCGGAATTTGCAGGCCATTAGCAAGATTATCTAAATAGGCTCTACCACTTTTCAAATTTTCATCAACAGCAAAATGCGAAGCGGTATAAACCTCCAAAGCTAACTGTGGACAATTGCACTGTCCAATAACCTGTTCAAGTTTCATTGGAGCCGCCATTTCAGCTAAAAGCATATTTTTTTCTTCTAGCGATAATCCAATTTCATCAGCTTTGCTCAATATTTTTTGGTATTCAGTGGCATCAACATGTCCATCAGCCATGGCTGCTGCAACCATTGACTTAATGATGAACTGAGCTTGTTCTTGGGCATTTTCTGCAACTTCTAAGTTTCTAAAGTTGCTCGCCTGTAAACCTTGCCAATTTGGGTCTTGTTGAATCTGTGGTTGTTGCTGAATTGCGGCCGAACCATTTGACTCAAATTGTTGTTGATCTTGTGGTGACTTATTTGAATATTGCTTATAAGCTTTCCAAGCGATAGCTCCCACCGCGGCAACGCCACCGTATTTAAGTAATTTTACTGCACCTTTGCGCCCTTTCTTACTGGTTAGTGCGCTGGTTGCTGCGCCACCGGCGATGCCGCCCAAAAAACCTTTAGCGGCAGGGCTTGAAGTTAACCCTTTTAAGATGTTGTTTACGTCAATCATTTCTTAACTCCAGTTATCAAATTAGTCGGCCATGGCTTGAATTGGGTTGACTCAATTATGCCGTGGCCGGTGATTCTGTTTGTGTACCTTCGCTTGAGTTGCTGTTGTTTTTTCGAGCTTGATAACTCTTATTCACTCGAGAGATGACAAATGCACCAAGCCCGGCGGAGAATAAAGATCCCATCAATACACCCACTTTGACACTTTCTTGTAAGAACAGACCATTGTGTTCAAAAGCTAGCGTGCCAATAAAGAGACTCATGGTAAATCCTATTCCGCATAATAAGCAGACTCCATAGAGTTGCGGCCAAGTAACGTCTTTAGGTAGTTTTGTCAGCCTGCATTGAACCGCTAACCAACAGGCGCCAAAAATGCCGACTTGCTTACCTATAAATAATCCAAGCGCGATACCAATGGTCACTGGATTAAGCAGAGTCTCCATGGTTGCTCCGGCTAAATCCACACCGGCATTAGCAAAGGCAAAAACCGGTAAAATAAAGAAGGTTACCCAGGGGTGGAGCGAGTGCTCAATACCTTCTAGCATTGATTCTTCCTCGCCTTCTTTTTTCGTCATCAGAGGAATAAACCAAGCGACCGCA
Source organism: Kangiellaceae bacterium (assembly GCA_039969155.1). Taxonomy (GTDB): domain Bacteria; phylum Pseudomonadota; class Gammaproteobacteria; order Enterobacterales; family Kangiellaceae. The sequence continues at coordinate 52,689 of JBDVOJ010000024.1, read as the reverse complement.
AATCCGGCTAAAGTGGCGTGAACACCCGATTTTAACACCGCAGCCCAAACGACCAAGCCAATCAAAATATAGGCGGCTTTAATTTGAAGATTAAAATAGTTCAATATGAACAAACCAGCGATCCCAATTGAAGCGACTAAAATTGAAACCATGGATAAGTCTTCAGAATAAAACAAAGCAATAATGACTACTGCCGCTATGTCATCAAAAATTGCGACTGCCAGTAAAAACAGTTTCAGAGCTAGTGGCAAATACTTACCAAAAATCACAAAGACACCCAACGCAAATGCAATATCGGTTGCCGATGGGATCGCCCAACCGTTTGCCGCAATCGGATCTTCGGAATTAAAACTCAGGTAAATAAGTGCTGGGACCACTATCCCCGCCACTGCTGCAATCAGCGGTAAAACTAATTGTTTAGCGTCGGACAGCTGACCGTTTAGAACTTCTCTTTTTATTTCTAAACCAACTAGAAAGAAAAACAACGCCATCAAGCCGTCGTTAACCCACAGCAATAAGCCTTTATCAATAACAAAAGTTCCGATGCTAAAAACCACCGGAATTTCCAGCAATGAGTTGTACCAATCTTTTAATGGTGAGTTTGCGATCAGCATGGCCAAAACTGCGGCAATGACTAAAAATATGCCACCCGACGCTTCACTTCTAAATAGATATAAAACTTTGTTTACCACAATTATTCTTCCTTTGTATTTTTGAGCTACGAACTGAAAACCGAATTACCTTAAAACCTAAAATTTAGATTGTCCGGTTAAACCACTCGAGCCTCCCGTAAATTATTAGACAAACTGCCGAGGCAGTTTGCCGTAAAACCGTTTTGTATAGTTACTAAATACGTTAGCTAGCCTCACATGGATACTTTTGTTTTAACATGCCTTGCATCGCTTTGAGTGCAGATTGATTCTGATATCCGTCGGCTTTAATTTCAGTCGCAACGGTTTTAATCACATCGGCAATAGTTACAGGCTCACCTAGACAAAACTCACCTAAATCTCGGTCACCTAGGGTTAAGTGAGTGACGCGATTGCCAATTCGATTTTGAATGGCGCGCTCTTTGAATGATGAAATGGATTTTTTGGAACCGATGTGGCTGTTGGCCAAATCAGTATCGGCAGCGATAGCTCCATCAATAAACCCTTTTATATATCGAGCGCATTGTAGGCTTAGAGATGAGTTAGGTTGGGCTAAATAGTCTTTGCATAACTCACTCAATTGCTTGGATGATAATGGGTCGAAGGATTTTGCATGGCTTGGGGTTACGTTCAACACTAACATCAATAGCGGAACTGATAAATATTTGCTTAACATAATTAACTCCTTGGCTAATTAGCGATGGATGGTGCTGCAATGAGGTTTAACTCAAAGCAATGGTTATCAATGAAGCAAATTATGAAGGATTATTAACATTTATAATAATATATTTAAATTAGCAATGATATTTATTATAATAAATGTATTGTCTTTTCGGAAAGTACCATAAAAACACTATGCCATTACCTCATTCCAGATTTCATGCACGCTTAGGGACTTTTAGGCAATTAGAGATATTCGTAAAATTTGCAGAAACGGGCAGTATCAGCCAAACGGCGCAAGATTTGCACCTAGCGCAACCTTCCGTCTCCATACAGCTCAAGAAACTCGCCGATAATCTTGATGTTGCACTACTAGAACAAGTTGGCCGTAAGCTCTATTTAACTGATGCTGGACGGGAGCTTTACGCAAGTGCCTTGGAAATCTTTGATGCAGTTGGTCGTTTAGAGAGCCGACTCGGCAGTTTGTCTGGTTTACAAGCCGGTCTGTTAAAGCTTTCCGTAGTCACCACTGCGAAATATTTTTTCCCACATTTATTGGGACCTTTTTGCAATATGTACCCTAATATTGAGGTCACTTTTAATATCGGAAATCGTGGTGCGATGATCCAACGGTTGCGTGACAATAAAGATGACTTTTATGTCTTTAGTCACCCCCCAGAAGATATTGACATCGAAACACTAGAATTTGTTAATAATCCATTGGTGGTGGTCGCCCCGGCTAATCACCCACTCGCCAAAAAGAAAAATATTAAGTTTTCTGCATTGTGTGAAGAACCGTTTATCATGCGCGAGCCAGGTTCGGGCACTCGACATTCGGTAGAAAAGTTTTTACTCGATTCGGGACACTCAATTAATGAAAAAATGACAATCGAAAGTAACGAAGCGATCAAACACTCGGTAATGTCTGGCTTGGGTATTTCAATTTTATCAGTTCATACTTTAGCGCAAGAGCGAAGTGAAGATATTGCGATATTAGATGTTAAAGGCTTCCCAATGCAGTATCACTGGTATCTTGTGTATTTACGCAATAAGCAGCTTTCAGATATAGCGAAAACCTTTTTGAATTTTTTGAAGAGCGATGGCAGTGAAATCGCGGCAGAACTATTACAAAACTCCACAGCTAAAGACTATATCAAGAGCCTTTAAGTAGAAATCTACCCATCACTAAATTAATTAGCCAAGCTAATTATGTTTGCTGCATGCCTCTTTTGACGTGGCCTAGACAAGAAACTTTGCTATTTATATAGATAATAATAAATATTATCGCTGAATAATATCTATTATTATCTATGTTATCTTTATGAAAAAATACACTCATTGAATTAACCAACTGAATCATTTTTCTCAAAAATGGAGGTTGTAATGAGTTATCCCCAGTTTATCTTTTGCATGTTTTCCGGCGGCCTATTGCTAGCCATTGGATTGTTAACAACAACGCTGTTATCGACCTCTTGGTTTTTCATCGCAATAGGCGGCTCCTTATGCATTTTAAGTGGTATTCAATTCAGACGCAGTTCTTCTGCACTGGTGATACTGACAAAACCAAAATCTTTAGTTCAACAAAAATAGTTTAACTGCTGCCACAAATTGATAGGAGCGAATACTCATGCAACTGGACATAATGATTTTATTTTTCATGCTAGGTGTGGTCGCCAGATTAATTGGTTCTGAATTAAAACTACCGAAAGGGCTTTATCAAGCAATCAGCTTATTTCTGATGTTAGCAATTGGTCTTAAAGGTGGCATGGCGCTTGCCGAACATGTCTCATTGGAATTAATCACTCAATCTTTAATCATCATGTTGTTGGGTTTGCTCTTTCCACTGATTGCCTTCCCCATCCTAAATAAAATTGGTGCTTTCTCTAAGAACGATTCAGCTGCAATTGCCGCTCACTTTGGTTCCGTCAGCATCGGTACTTTTGCGGTCGCAATTGCACTGCTTGAATCACAAAACATTGTTTACGAAACTTATTTTCCGCTGTTTGTGGTTTTACTAGAGTTCCCAGCAATTGTGGTCGGTTTTATGTTGGCGAAAGATAAAAATTCCAACGTTTCGATGTCCGAATGGGGTAAGGAAATAATCAGTAATCAAAGTATGGTACTGATGTTTGGTGGATTGATTATCGGACTCATTGCTGGCGAGCAATCGGTCAAAGTGATGCCGCTGTTTAGCGACCTGTTTTACGGCGTACTAGCACTCTTCTTGCTAGAAATGGGCATTGTCGCAGCAGAGCGAATTAAAGATTTAAAACAAAATGGTCTGTTCTTAACCGCATTTTCGATGGTCATGCCAATTATTAATGGAACCATTGGTGGCGCGGTCGGAACGTTTCTGGGTTTTTCAGCCGGCGGAATATTCCTAACCATTGTGCTCAGTGCCAGCGTTTCTTACATCGCAGTACCTTTGGCCATGCGAAGCCTGTTACCTACAGCCAATCATTCGCTTGGGCTAACAGCTTCACTCGGAGTCGCCTTCCCTTTCAATATCGTCATCGGGTTGCCACTCTATTGGTTAATGGCAAGCTGGTACTTTAATTTTGTTTCCTAGCCTTTTAGCTAATTAATTTGGAGTTATTGTTATGTCAAAACCGTCAGTCAGTATCATTATGGGATCGCAATCCGACTGGGAGACAATGCAAGAGGCGACCTTATTACTGGAAGCCTTAAATATTCCCTACGAAACCAAAGTGGTTTCTGCCCATCGAACACCACAAAGGATGTTCGAATTTTCTCAGTCAGCAGAGGCGCGTGGCATTCAAATTATAATTGCTGGGGCTGGTGGCTCAGCACATTTGCCTGGCATGGTGGCGGCGCTCACTACGCTTCCGGTAATCGCTGTACCAGTTCAGAGTAAAGCGCTTAAAGGCATGGATAGTTTACTCTCAATAGTACAAATGCCGCGCGGAGTGTGCGTTGCAACTCAAGCAATAGGTGCTGCAGGCGCATTTAATGCTGGGTTGATGGCCTCACAAATTCTGGCTCTGGCAAATCCTACAATTTCCGAAAACTTGAAACAATGGCGCAATAAACAAACCAGCGAAATCGCTGAGGAGGTAGCATAATGCATGTTGCAATTATTGGTTGCGGTCAACTCGCAAGGTTACTCGCACAGGCAGGTAAAGACTTAGGAATCACTACTTCATTCATTGCTTTAGAAAATGAGTCTATTCAATGTGTCAAAGGCTTAGGTAGAGTAGTTCATTGGCATCGACCAATGAGCATTCAAGGACTTCTTGATGCTTTAGACAATCCCGATGTGATTACGGTCGAACGAGAAAATGTGGACGTTAGATTAATGTTAGAACTATCGATGCACGTCAAAGTTTATCCATCACCGGAGTGTGTGGCGACTTGCAAAAATCGTTTAAAAGAAAAGCTCGCCTTGTCTAAATTAAATATCGCAGCAACACCTTGGTTGTTGGTTGATAGTGCAGAGTCAGTCAAAAATGCGGTGCACACTTTTGGTTTACCGGTTGTGATTAAGGCATTAGAAGATGGCTATGATGGTAAGAATCAATGGCACATCAAAACGCGAGCCCAATTACACCGCTTATTAAAAGAGAGTTCTAAAATTAATTGGATCGTTGAACCAAAAATTGACTTTATCAAAGAGGTCTCTTTAATCGGCGTTCGCTCTAATACTGGTGAATGTAAATTCTACCCGCTGACCGAAAATCGACATCAAAAAGGAATTTTGCGTTCATCGATCGCGCCAGATAATTCTATCGATGCGAATCTATTAAAACTGATTGAAGATGATCTACAAAAACTGTTTAACCACTGGCAATACGTTGGGGTTATGGCGATGGAATTATTTATTGTTCAAGACGGTTTTTACGTCAACGAACTTGCGCCGCGTGTGCATAATAGCGGTCATTGGACAGTTTATCGTCAGGGAGCAACTAAGCAAACGCTGACGAGTCAATTTGAAAATCATCTGAGAGCGATTTTAGGCATGCCTCTTGGTTTAACCGACATTAGCGGTTTCGCTGGGATGGTTAATATTCTTGGGAGCAAAGAAATACACCAGTTAAATTTATACAATGACAATTTGATAATCGATCAATCCGAGCATGCCCAATCTAAAGAATCTCGAAAGATTTCAATTGGCGAAGTTTTTATGTACAACAAAACACCCAAACCAAATCGTAAATTGGGGCATGTCAATCTGTTAGATGATGACCGTCAACGTTTAGTAAGAAAAATTGAGCAGACGGAAGTCGATATTTATGGCCCGAGTATAACGGAGGGACGACTTAAACCGTCCTTGGATTTGAGAACCTAAATCTTCTTACAAGAGCCAACTTCAATCAATAGGATCAAATGTGCTTAAGAAACGTTTAAGTGCATTTGATTCTTTTGGATTGGTCAATAATCTTTCAGCTTGTGGTTGAGCTAACTGCGACAGTTTGCAAGTCCAATGAACATCAATTTCAGCGTCTGGTTTCTCGAACTGAAATGAAAATCGATTATCCGCAATGAGTATCCAGGCTTGTTTTACAGCACGAGTTTGTTTGCTTTGTTCGGTGTCTTCTAAAAAAGTGACCTGCATACAAACTTTAATGCCCGAACTGTTGGCTGGATTAAACAACGACTTTATTGCCAGTAAATCCCATTCTGGTCGATGTAAATAGCTCGGATCGGAGAGTACCTTGCTCAGTTGAAAACCCCAACGAATTAGCCCAAGAATGGTCGGTTCTAAAGATTGACCCAGCGCCGTTAATTGATAGCGACTTTGTTGTTTTTCAATCAGCTCAAGCTCGCTGAGTTCCTTAAGTCGGTTGGCGAGCAGATTGGTCCCCATCCCAGACAAGTTATTTAAAAGCTCTACGTATCGGCAGGGCTTTAATAATAATTCTCTAACGATCAGTAAGGTCCAACGCTCCGAAAGAATATCGGCGGCATAGGCTAGAGAACAGTTTTGTTTGTGGCTTCGTTTATTCATTAAACGGAATGTAACATTTTACTATAGTTTTTTAAAGTGAATTGAGCTAGAATAATATTTACTATATAAAATTAAAGTAAATTTGATTGAAGACCGATAAACAATCCGAAATGAGGTAACCGACATGCAGATCAACTCTAACCTTAAAACCGCTTTTAGGTTTAATGCGTCCTTCTCGACAATCTGCGCCATTCTGCTTCTTTCAGCAACTAACTGGTGGGCCCTTCAATTTGGGCTTAGCGAGCTACTGTTAATCCAAATTGGTGGCGTAGGATTGATGGTTTTTGCAGCCTATCTGGTGTGGCTTTCATCGACAAAAGAGCAACCTAAAGCTTCCATTAATAGCGTGATCTATTCTGATTGGGCCTATGTGGTTGCTGCTGTGATCGCTGCCATAGTGGCATGGGGGTCAATTAGTGATGTCGGCGCCAGCTTTCTAATTATTACCGCGATTATTGTCGCAATTGCGGCAGAGTGGCAACGTCGAGCCGCTTTTAATAGCTAATGGTTAGCATGCTTCAACCACTGACTTGTGTGCTGATAGGAGAAATTTGATTTATTTTGAGTTATGGTTGTCCTTCTTTAATACATTGGTTTTAGAGGGACACTATGAATAGCTCGTTAGTTACTCGTTTATTGAGTCAAAAAATCTTCAAGTTATTAGCATTATCTCTAGCTCTAGTGAGCTGTGGACAGCAAGAACCAGCTGTTGAGCCAACAGAGTCCAAACCTCAAGCCAATAAAACGGCGCAATTGGTTCTGAGCAATGCCAAGGTTTATTCATTTCGCTGGCCGGATCCTAATTCAGATGGAAGTCCAGCAGCATCCGCACCCTACGACGGTGGTTGGCATCCCGACGCATCAACCGTGGCAATCCGAAACGGTAAAATAATCTACATCGGTGATGGCAAACAGCTGGAAGAACTTATTGATAGTTCAACACAGCAGCTCGATATGAAAGGCGCAACAGTCATCCCTGGGCTAGTCGACTCGCATGTGCATGTTGAAGAGTTGGGTGAAATGCTAAGGCGGGTAAATCTGGTCGATGTAAAATCACCTCAAGAAGCAGTTAAACGCGCGAAACAGTTTGAAAAACAACTCGCAAAAGATGAGTGGTTGATTGGCCAAGGCTGGGATGAGGGCGCTTGGGCAACCAACTATCCTAATCGCCAGGTTTTAGATGCCGCCTTTCCCAATCGACCAGTGGTTTTCAAAAGCTTGCACGGCTTTGCAATTTGGGCCAATAGTAAAGCGCTACAGTTAATCGGTATCACTGATAAAACTGAAGCACCAGTAGGGGGAGAAATCCTTCGTGACGAGCAATTTCAACCGACCGGAATATTCCTGAATAATGCCACCAACTTAATAAAAGATGGGGTACCTAAACCAACAGATAACGAATTCAAACAATTTGTCTTTGATGGTTTAGCGCAATTAGCAAAAGATGGTTATGTTTCAGTCCATCAAGCTGGTGCGGCAACTGCACATATGAAAGCGTTTGAAAGTCTGCGCGCTGAAAATAATTTGCCTATCCGAATGTATGCGATGCTCTCTGCGAGAGACAAATCACTTTCAGAAAAGTGGATCAAAAAAGGCCCTTATTCCGACCCGCAAGGTTGGTTAGATATTCGTTCAGTGAAAGCTTACTATGATGGTGCGCTTGGCAGTCGCGGAGCGAGATTACTGGAACCCTATTCTGATTTACCCGATCACAAAGGAATCAGTGGAGATGGATACGGTTTTGATGGGGATATTGTTGAAGATTTACTCAAAGCCGGATTTCAGGTTGGTATTCATGCCATAGGTGATGCCGGAAATCGTGAAACCCTTGATTACTTAGCTGCAATTTATCAAGAAAATCCATTGGTGAAAAACCAGCGAAATCGCATCGAACATGCGCAAGTGCTTAGTGAACAAGATATTCCTCGTTTGGCCAAAATGTCCATTATTGCCTCCATGGAGCCACCTCATGCGGTTGAAGACAAGACGTGGGCTGAAACGCGTCTTGGGAGCGAGCGAATAAAAGGCGCTTATGCGTGGCGAAGTTTAAGGCAAGCTAGTGTCGCTCTCACTTTTAATTCGGATTTACCCGGTTCCGATCATAATATTTTTTATGGACTGCATTCTGCCATTACTCGACAAGATAAAAACTCTCAACCAGAAAATGGTTGGTATCCTGAACAATCTATGACACCGGAAGAGGCATTGCGGGGTTACACCGTTTGGGCAGCCTACTCAGCTTTTAGAGAAGAGCAAACGGGTGTGCTGGATATTGGTCGGTGGGCTGATATTACCGTGCTAGATATTGATCCTTTACAAGTTGGAGAAACGGCGCCCACTAAGTTGTTAGATGGAAATGTTTTGATGACCATTGTTAATGGTAAAGTCGTTTATCAAAATGAGCAGCTAACCAAAACGGAAACGCAAGCCAAAACGGAATAGCACCATGAATCATAAGCAAGCCAAAACCTATCTATTAGAGAAGCCTTTCTCGGAAGAAACATTTCCCTTTGGGCCGGAAGTTTCGGTGTTTAAAGTAAAAGGAAAAATGTTTGCTACCTTAGCGCTAGGTAAAATGGGAAAAGGCGATGATGAGGGCAATCTGGATTGGTGGATGAACCTAAAATGTGATCCGGATGAAGCGTCAGCTTTACGGGATATTTTTAAGTCAGTCATTCCTGGCTATCATATGAATAAGCGACTTTGGAATACCATTATTTTAGATGGCACGATTCCTAGTGGAGAAATTGAGCGAATGATTGATAATTCGTTTGCGCTAGTGGTTTCCAAGCTACCCAAAAAACAGCAGCTTGGACTTTTATAAACTATCAATTCTCAGCCTGATAGTTTGGTTCTTTGTGTGTACAAGACTTCCCCTCGCAATTGGAAGCTTCGATTTTCAAAGCCTTGGCTAGCATAGTGGATATCGGGTGGCGATGTTTGGCAATTAGCAGGTAAAACCAATGACTGATGGTTTTTAATATCGGCCAATTCAAAGGTGCCACCCAAAAGCCTTTGCCAACTAGTGTCCAAGCACGATGAGTCACTTCAAGCCCCAGTAATACTTGCCCCTGATAATAGCCATGCAGTATTTTCATTGCCTTAGAAAAGTTAAGGTCCGGGTATCGCTGTTTCAATTCGGGATGGTGCAAGTCAAATAGCGCGATCTGATTTTCTTTATCGTGTTTTTTTAAACTACGCATTTCAGCACTACAAAGTGGGCATTTGCCATCATAAAAAATGGTTAACATTTTTGTGTTTGACTCTTTGAGTTTAGGTTTCATAATGTTGTCCAAAAGTATAAAGCCGTTGCGTGTAGCAACACCACTAGGCTTGTTAAGTTAAAGCGCATCTTTAAGTAAGCAGCTTTCTTGTCATTGTTCCTATTCATAAAACTCTCATAATAAAACAATGATAGAAAACCGACCGCCAAAACCATTAAGGAAATCAATGTCGGCATTAAGAGCGCTGTGAAGGCGATTAAGCTGAACAGGTTGCTGACGGCTAGATGTTTATAATTGTTACCTACAGCTTTAACTCGCCACAGCGAACCTGCTAAAAAACTGAGAATAATCGCGCTATAAAAAATAAAGATTTGCACCGCTTTGTCGTGCCAATCTTGAATAAATAAACTTGCTGCCAAACTCAAAATGAAAGGGAGCAATCCTAAATAGCCAAGCCACTGCCAGGTCTTCATAGCAGCACTCTTACGCTTAGATAAACAATAGTATTGTTACCCATATTAATCTCAATCTGGCTCCTCAATTGCTCTAATCTGCTTATTGGGTACCGCATAGCTTAATTGTGACAATCGTTGCGTGAGGTGATAACTATCAAGTCCTGAATTGGCGACAGTACCAAGTGATTCAATGTCTATGTAACCATCCTCTCCAATAGCAGACTTTTCACACAATAAGTCGGTGATCTCACCTATGACCAATTGAGTATTGTTAATGGCAATAGGTAAAACATCTCTTAGTGAAACTGCGTATTTCAACCGACTTTCTTTTACGAATGGAGCGTCGATATTCTCATGAAAAAACTTCGTTAGTCCTGTGTGTTGAAACTCACATTGATTTTTAGAATATTTTGCTGAGGTTTGATGTGCCGCCTTATAAAACTCTTGGCTAACTTGATTGATGGTATATTGTTTTGTTTGTTGAATATTATCGAATGTATGCCGTTCTACCGTATTCGGTCGCATTACAAAACCAACCAATGCGGGAGCAGCTCCTAAATGAACCACAGAGCTAAAAATAGCTAGATTGGTTTGTCCTTCACCATCGATCGTGCCAATAAGATTGGTACTTTTAAAGCCAGAAAGACTGTTGATCAGCCTGGCTTTGTATCGAGATGACATTTGGTCAAAATTATTGTGATCTAAATGTAGCAATTTAATAGTTAAGATTTAAATGAAACGTATTATTTATACGTGTAAATAGCCGATTGAGATCAGCTGATTCACCGGTTTATCATCATCTTAATGGATTGCTAGTCACTATTACCCTGCGAAGACTTTTTTGAGCTAATTAAAATTTTTCCAACCAATCGATAACATGCTGCCATAGGGCTTGCGATTGTTTACTGAAAAATTTCATATGTCCGATTTCTTTTAGTCCATTTTCCTTAGGGTCGAGAGTCAGTGTTTCATAACGGGTGTTTGAATAAACAGAGATCATATCACTAACATTTTTGTCATTGGCAATGGGATCATCAACTGCATTAACCCACATTGAAGGAATGTCTATTTCTTCATAAAAATGCGTTTTGATCGCTTTACCGAATTCTGTTTTAACATAGCCTCTACCATTGCACCACTTTCGCCATTGTTGAGCCACTCGTTTTGGAAGAGGTTCACCCATGCCTACTAGTTCACTTCTAGTGTGTCCAAATATCAAGTTGCTGAGCGGAATAAAAAGATTCATAAAGAAATGCGCTTGAAACCAAAACGGAAATTTCATATTTCTTAAACTGCCAGACGAGCAAGCAATATTAAAAAAAGACGTGAAGTCACGAGCATTTGGCATTAAACCGATTAACTGGCCTCCTGCGCTATGACCAACTAAATGATATTGAGAGGTTGGAAATGTTTCCTTTAAAAACTCTAATGCTGCAGGCAGGTCTTTTTCACCCCAACAAACAATGCTTGCAGTATTGTGTTTGACTGAACCTTGCAGGGACTGACCAATACCACGATTATCAAAGGTCATTACAGCAAACCCTTGTCGGCATAGAAACTGGGCAAAGTTTGAATAGAATTGCCGCTTAATTCCGGTAGCAGGCCCAACTAAAACGGCCGCTTTTAGCTCATTTAATGGGGTATAGATCGTGCCATATAGGGTTACCCCATCATCGCAGTTAATGCTCACTTGCTGTGGGTTAATATCCTTCATAGAGTTAGCTCGTTACGATTTTACTAATAAAATACATGTGGTCGTACCAGTTTGCAAGTGCTAATTCTGTTTACTTTTAAGCCCAATTGAGCTTTTGACAAGCAAGTAGCCTTTCGATCTAAAAGCAGCTTAGCCGCGTACAAATAACTTAATGTTTGAATTAAATATGAGGTGTTAGATTGAAATCAATGACAAGGACAATCGATATTCGGTTTCAATTTAAGCTTCTATTCGGAGGTTTTTTGTTAATGGCCTTTTTAGGCAATTTAGCCCACAGTGAGAGACTGGAATACAACTTGAATCAAAACCTAGTAATAGACCTTAGCCAAATTAACGAACCAAAGCGCTGGTTTATTGTTAACGATGGCGTGATGGGCGGCCGTTCAGTTAGTTCATTTCAAGCTGATAAGGATAGTGCCAAGTTTAGTGGTGAAATTTCACTCGATAATAATGGTGGATTTAGCTCGGTCTACCGACCATTAAGTAACTTTAACTCGGCATTTAAGAAAGTGACCATCGACATCGTTGGTGACGGACAAACCTACCAGATTCGAACCGCCAGTAATATTCAGGGCTATCGCGTAGCTTACAAACATGAATTTAAAACGCTTCCAGGTGAGAACCAGACAATCGAATTTCAGCTTGACGATTTTGAAGCGACTTTTCGAGGTAGATTAATTTCAAACGCGCCAAAGTTAACTGAAACAGAAATTCGAGAAGTCGGCTTTCTTATGACTAAGAAGCAACCAGGCGAATTTGCTTTACAGGTTAATCAAATCGTTTTTTCTAAGTAGCCTTTTTCTAATTTTGCGGCATAAGGATATTAGTATGAATCGTGTTCATCCAAAATCATTGCTAAATAGCAAATGGACTAAAGTGGAAGTAGTCAACAAAGAAAAACATTTTACTGTGACAAAGTTAGAATTTGATGAGCAGCAAAATGTCATTGAGTGCGTATTGGAAGCCGTTATTAATTGTGCTGAATATTCAATTAATTGGAGAGATTTGAAACAGCCGCAAAATTGGAAAATAGGCTGGCAGTAGTCAGCTGAAATAATTTTAAGATTCTACTGATGAGTACTTTCCCTTCTAACTTAGGGAGTTCCCCGACTCATCTAATATCCGTTTAGCCATCCTTAAGATAACTAATTACCTCAATTATTGCGTACGATGCGCATTAACATAAGTCAATAATGCATAACTTATTGATTTAATAGAAACAAATTCAATCATACTGCTGCATAGGTTGCCCATTAGAATCGTACAACTTCTTGAGCTTGTTCTAACTTTAAATGGTAGTCCCTTCGGAAGGTCTTGTTTTAATTGTAAAATTTGGATAACGTGGCTTTAATTCAAATCATTGTTGCATGGATCGCATACTGCGCACCGTGCACATTAATTGGCTTAGGAGCATTTATGCCAGCAATAGAAACTAATTCATTCTCTATTGAGTTCCCAAATTCTTGGATTCATGGCTACTCCAAAAGAGGAGCAAGTTTAAACGGCCCGTCAGGTGAAGTTGTTATATTGCAGTCGATTTTAATTCATGGAAATGGCAAGAAAGAACAATTACAGAATGTTAAAGACGCGCTAATACATAATGCAGAAGAAACTATGCAAAGTGCCATCAAAGATCCAAATTTAGAAATTGTAGAAAAGCTTAAAAATGAAGTCTTGAAAAACGGTTCTGATATGGTATCGCTTCACTTAAAATCCGTTGATGGAGATACCGTGTTTAGCGAATATTCTATTGCGGGCCCCTCCAATTTGATTTATATAACATTTGAGGCTTCAACAGAAAAAGACTCAAGTCGAGCAATTGTAGAAGAATCAATTCATAATATGGTTTTTGCAAATAACTCGTCGAATAAGCCTTGGTGGAAATTTTGGTAAATATTCTCGTAACAATACGCGTGTTATCAAAAATTTACACTGCGTTTCAATTTTGAAAACGCTTAGCGCTACTTAAAGAAGGACCACATGGAAGATGCAGCATTTTTTACAAGTTTGGTGATCAATATTGGATTCTGTTGTATCGCAGTCGTTTATTCTAAGAAGTGGTATAAAGTTAAAAAGCTGGTAAAGTGGCAAGCATTTACTTTATACGGTATTAGTACTTTATTAGCAGCGTTAATAGCTGGCTTCGGATTACTGTCGATTGTGATCGATTTTTACACTGGTTTAGGTTTTGTTCAGGAGCTTGGTCATAATGGGGGAGTATTAATATCGCTATTCCAGTTTTTTATTCCCATTCTATCTTTCCCTCTTGGTTTAATTATTATTAATTGGAAAAAAACGGGGTATTTGAGTTGAGGATTTGAAAGCAGTTATTGGAATGAACGCGAACATAGAACGCCACTATGTAGCGTTAGACTTAATGAGGAACTAAAATCATGGACAAAACTATAACAGGTTTGTTGGTCATAGTAGGTATCATTCATCTACTTCCTCTTTCTGGCGTATTGGGTCCAGAGCGCTTATCTATCTTGTACGGTATTTCAATAAATGAAACAAATATCGAAATACTTATGCGACATAGGGCGGTTTTGTTTGGTCTTTTAGGGGCGTTTTTAATCTACGCAGCATTCAAGCCAGCGTTGCAGAGTTTAGCTTTAATAGCTGGATTCATAAGTGTTATCTCATTCATTGCCATAGCGTGGTCAGCCGGAGACTATAATGATTCAGTCCGTAAAGTAGTTTGGGCAGACATTGTAGCAATCGTTGCACTAACTATTGCTAGTGTGATTCACTTCATTAATCGAAAGCAAACTTAACAAAGGAATGAACTCTCAAATATGCTAGATGCTATTAGACAAGGCTTTCATAACTAGACTTAGTAATTTCTGACTCCACATCACCAGTATGAGAAATTGTCTCTGGCTCAATTAAGATAAGTTTTACCTGATCTCTCGGTACGACTCGATGCTCTGTCCCTTTGGGAACGATAAAGAATTCACCGCTATTTAGAGTAATGGTTTCCTCTCGTAAGAAAATATCGAGCACTCCGTCAACAACTAAAAACATTTCGTCTTCATTTTCATGGGTATGCCAAGGAACTTTATCTCCTTCAAGTTTGACCACTAACACATGCTGAGAATTGACGTTACCGACTATCTTTGGAGAAAAGGTGTCGCTAAATTTATCAAAGCACTGATTTAAATTAATTTTCTTGTTCATCGTCATACTATCCTAATTTAAAAAATCGCTAGTCGACCACTATTGATCAATCCGATAATCATGCCAGACAACCCCAATACGACACCCAGAATAATGCCATATCTTCCTGCTCTTTGTTGTCTTAGAAAATTGGTTCTTTCAGACGAGCCTTTGTGGGAGGTGTATTCATCGGAGTAAAGGCTAGAGAGTATTAACTGTGTTGAGCGGTTTGAAAGCCAAATCAGCCCAATGGCAAAAATTGAGTAACCGACTAACGGCGCAACAAAGCCACTACTTAATTCATAACACAAAGTTAAAAGTATGCCGCTAAAAGCAACCCAACCGATAGTTTGATTTCTAAACCTAATTAGTAATTGTTTATCATCTTTATTCTGCATTTTGCTGAGTGGTTTTTTCGTGCTCCAAAATATAGCGAGTATTGCCGCCGCCGCACCAATCAATGAGCCACCTAATAAAATTAAAAACTTGCTAAAAAAGGAAGTTTTTCCTGTGGCAGCGCTAGCAGTCATGCTTGCAGCTACAACTGGCGTGCTATGAGTGATTGCAGAAAGAACTATCGTCGAGAATCCAATCGCAGGAGCGGTAGATAAAATGAGACTGCCAAACTTACTCATTAACTCAGATTTTAATTGCTCTCGAATTCGGGATAGTTTTTTCCTGACATTCACTTCGGATATCTCAAGTAATTGAGCGACCTGTTTGCTAGATTGTTCTTCGCGATAATAAAGTAAAATAATCTCTCGACTTTGTTCTGGCAAGTCGCTTAAAAGTTGTTGAATGATGGCAGAATTTTGCTGTTGGTTTAAGTTGTCCTCGTGATTTGACTCATGATTACAGAATTCTGAAAAGAGCTTTTCAGCCTGCTCTCCCGATACCTTAGAAGCTACTTTGTTGTCTCGTAAAAAATTGAACGCTTTAAAGCGAGTAGTTTGTCGTATCCACGGTAAAAAACTCGCATTATTTTTGAGAGATTTAAGATTATTCCAAGCAGCAATAAAGACTAATTGTGCGACTTCTTCACTATTATCAAAATCTTTAACAATCGCTAAAGCAATACTGGTTACTGTATTTCTAGTCTTGCAAATTAAGCGCTCAAAAGCTTCCAAGTCACCCGACTTGGCGGCTTCTACATCCTTTGTTATCGACAAGGTCAATTCGTTAGCGAGATGGTTGTCGATGGAATCAGTGGCGCTCATTGGTTGTTCTCTGATAAAAATGATTGAAACTGACTAATTAACCAATTTGGATTATCTAGCATAATAAAATGTCTGTCATTAGTATTCATAATCAACTCAACATTAGCCGCATTGCTGATTTGCTCATGATACAGGGACTTAACCGATTGGTGTTGCTCTTTAGTGGTAAATGCGCCGGATGCGCCAATCAATAATGACTTGGAGTTGATCGTTGCCATATCCTTTCTAATGTCAGTACTGAGTAATTCATGAATCGCATTACCTACAGTGACCGGATCGGACTGAGCCGCCATTTGAATAATTCTTGCTTGATTTTCAGCTGACGTCGCTTGTATATAAATGCCCTGCTTCGTTTGTGCTGCAAGTTGTTGTTGAGACATTTTGTGATACATCCCTTGGATCATATCCGCTTGCGAAGCTAACGATTCGACCGTGCTGCTATTGCTACGAGTAAATATCGGACCGATAAAAGGTAATCCATCCACGGAAATAACATTGCCAATGGTCTCAGGATGGCTCGATGCTAACCAAAGCGCCATAAAGCCACCTAAGCTGTGCCCTATTATGACCGGTTTGTTAAGTTGATGTTTTTCGATGTAATTTATAAGGTCAGCTTTTACCGAAGCAAGTGATTGGGTTTTAATCGCCGGCGTGCCCGCAAAACCAGCAATCGAAATCACATGCACTTGACTGGATTTCGACAATTGTTGGCTTATTTCATCCCAAACAGTGCCGTTGGACATTAGTCCTGGAATTAAAATGATCGGTTGCCCGTCCCCACTGACTTGGCTAACAAAGCTATTCATAGCGGTTGCGCTACTAGAGCCAACGAGCCATATTAAAAACATTCCGATAATGCCAAATTGACGACGGCGGTAGATTGGTTGGTTTACTGATAATTTCATGATTTGTCCTATTTTGTGTTGGAATCTATTACTAAGTAACTGGCCAACAGCAATGTGTGACAAATCTATTGATCAAATATTAATAACCAACATGCGACGAGAATTAAAATACTTCCCATCAAACGATTAAACATCTGATAAAAACTGGGTCTTTTTAGTAGCCCTTGTATTTGATGACCAGAAAAAGCCCAAAGCGCAATGGACAAATAACAAATCACAAAGTAGGTGCCGGAGAACAAGATCAGCTGCTGCATGGATTCACTTGCGTTAAACGCAGACACACCGGCCAAACAGGCAACCCAAGCCTTAGGGTTTAGCCACTGTAGCAGTGCCCCCTGCATAAAAGTGGGTTGTGATTGTTTCCCAGCGCCGAGCATTGCCCCGCTTCTAAATAAACTCAAACCCATGTAGGCAACAAATCCACTGCCCAAATATTTGAAAGTATTGAGAAGATTTGGATACAGGTCTGTAATAGTTGAAAGACCCAAGCCTATGCCAAGCAATAATACAACAAAGCCTATAGTTGCCCCGCTCACAAATGGCATGGTTTCTCTAAATCCATTATTAACGCCGCTTGATAGTGTGATTAAGTTAACCGGACCGGGTGAAGCGGACATGGAAAATGAATAGAGCAACATCGAAATAACAACTGACACTAGCTTGCCTCAAGTATTGATTAGAAAAGACTACGGCTAGTCTAAAGGATTGATAGCTATATAATTAGATGGTTTAATTGAAATTCATTGTTCTAATGAATGGGACTATAAAGATGATTAACGAGTTAAAAGCAATGGCCATTTTTGTCGAAGTCATCAAAAAGGGTTCGTTTAGAGCCGCTGCTAAAACATTGGAATTGTCACCATCAGTGGTGAGTTACCATGTGGCTGGTTTGGAAGAGCGAGTAGGAACCGCTTTGTTATACCGCTCGACTCGAAAGTTATCACTCACATCTGAAGGGGAGGTTTTGTACGACAAAGCGAATCAGATGATGCTTGCTGCAGAACAAGGATTGAGTTTACTGTCTAACCAGCAACATCAACCAGCGGGGAATGTCTGTGTTTCATTGCCATCAGCGTTATCGGATTCACCGATAAATCAAACCATCGCCAAATTTGCGCTCCAATTCCCAAAGATAAAGTTAACTCTCAATTATTCTGACGATCAGAAAGACCTAATTGGAAAAGGTGTTGATCTAGCTATTAGAGCTGGATCGTTAAAAGATAGCACTCTCAAAAGTCGCTCGCTCGGTGAAATTGACCGTCGGTTAGTATGTTCTCCGGAGTATTTGAACAGTAAAACGTCGCCTTTCCACCCCTCGGAATTGAGTGAATGGGACTGGATTGGTTTAGAGCAATTGCCAGCTCGTCGAGTGTTAAGCAAAAATAAATCGGAGAGTTTTGAAGTTAACTTTGATAAACGAATAATTGTAGACAGCGTCGAAGCGATGAGCCAATTTTGTCAATCGGGATTGGGTTTGGCCACACTGGCAGGATATCAGGCGAATCAGCTAATTGAGCAAGGTGAGCTGGTTGAGGTTTTGCCCGATTGGCGAGTTGAATCAATTCCATTGTATTTAGTTTGGCCGGATAATGTTTCTGAGTTTAGTGCGACTAGGCGGTTGATTAGATTTTTGGTTAAAGAGGTAGGAGATCCTCACTCTTTTCATTTTAATTATTAAGATAAGAATCTTTTCGCAGCTCTGCGAAGTCGCATCAGGCCGTTAAATTCATGTTTGAATTATAAAAATCCTGTAGGTTGGGTTCTAAAACCCAACAACACGCTATCAATAAAAACGGATTCCGAATGTCATGAACCAAACAGCTTTAAAACCAGCCTGATCGAATTTTAGATTCACCATCGCTGTTGGGTTTAGCTACCCAACCTACAATAGATAAACCATCTACCTTTCTTCTAATAATTAAAATACCGATAAACAACATCCTCAATCAATAACCCACTGGTTAGCCAAAAATTAGGATGATCCTTGGCTGAATCTTTCAACTGATCAAGTTGTTCCCTTGCAACCCACTGCCCATTTTTAACCACCGCGTTAGGCGTTTTCAGATATCCAATATCTTCACTGGGATTTTCCAAAGTAATCACCAAATCGGCAACCTTGCCCACTTTGATACTGCCATACTCTTCAGCAATTTTTAGAGCCTTTGCCGGATTAATGGTTGCCGCTTGAATCACATCAAAATCAGATAAGCCAGACTGTTTGAGCAATGCCATTTCAATATGGGTCGAAACACCTGCTGCCATATACATCATGCCGGAATCGGAACCGACTAATAGATCCACTTGTTGACGATGTAATTCCTTGACGATTTGCTTAAGGAAGTTTCCCTTTTCGATATGAAACGCACTTTGCTTAGGCGTATCATCAAGCCACCTTGCGATAGCATATTCTTCCTCAAGACTCACTCTCACTGGATTAAGGTATTCCAAATCGAGGGAGTTGATATAGTCTTGTTTGCCATTGCTTAAATTAGTCAAATGATCAAACACGGCTAGAGTTGGTGTAACTGGAACGCCGGTTTGTTTTATCTTTGCGACTGCCTGTTTTAATGCATCTTGGTCAAATTGATAATTCAGTGGACCTTGGTATATATCTTCAACATGCTCTAATGATTGTAAGCCTTGTAAATACTGCCATTCAGATCCTTTGGCTGGGTGCGGAGCATGTTTTGCGACTGCGATTCCTAGCTGATTAGCTTGTTCAATAATCGCTTCGAACTGTGCCGCATCTTGGTAGCCATATAGTTTAATGACATCAAAGCCGGTCGCATGAACTTTCTCCACCAACTCTGCAGCGTGCTCTGGAGAAATCACCGGTTGATTGAGGGCGTGAGTATTTGGGCTGGCAAATACCGGAGAGCTTAGGTACAGGTTACTGCCAAGCCACTCCCCTTGCTTTAACTCATCCCGCCAAAGCAAATGCATCCGATAGCCTCGCATCATTCTTACCGAAGTGACACCGTAAGCTAAACTCAGTGCCAATGCTTTACGTTCCAAATGATGCACATGCATATCGAACAGTCCCGGAGTGACATAGGCATTCTGGCCATCACGATATTCATAACCTTGCGGAGTTGGGCTACCAGCATTGGCAATGTTTTCGATGATGCCATTGCGAATAGTGAGTTGTTGATCTTTCTGGATTGTTTGCTGTTCAACCATCACCAAATGAACGTTATCTAGCACGTATTGATGATTGCTTTGAACTTGGTGAAGTCCACTGGGGTGAATATGCTTTGCATTAAATATAACCAGTAAACTGACAAATAGTATGAGAAAAATCGACGCGAAGGAACGCCTAAGGTATTTAATAAATCGAGCTTTAGGAGTCATTGGTTCAATATATTCCGTTAAATGAGAAAGCGTTTATTTTGCGTAATCACTACAGAATATGCGTGCAGAATCTTGATCTTGCACTTCTACAGGCCAGAAATTTTCGTATTAAGTGTTGTTTTTTATAAATTGACTTGGTGTCATGCTGGTCGCCCGTTTGAAAGCTGCGTTAAAGGATGACTTGGAGTTAAATCCCGATTCAAGTGCCACTTCTAGAATGGTTTTGTCGGTCAGAGGAAGTTGCTTGATCACTGAGTCGACTCTAAGTTGGTTTATAAACTCACAGAAGTTAGTTTTGCCAACTAAATTGATGGCTCTTGAAATATCCCTTTCCAAAAATGATGTCGCTTTTGATACATCCGTAAGACTGAGTCTTGGTATCGCATAGAGCTTCTCTGCCAATAGCACCTTTTTTAGTTCATCAAAAATTAGCTGCTCTGATTCTAGGTCGTCAATTAAAGAGTCTGATGGTTCGGATTGTTCGATAACTTTCTGGTCAGTCAACTCAGTGTTGGTGTTATTTACTTGAGATTCCTCAAACTCAGAAAGCCCCCGAAAAAACTCAGCTTGATGGAGTAGCCTTAACGCCAATAGTGCCAGCAGCAAAAAACTGATTAAGCTCATCACCAGCTGTCCTATCAAGTTACTCTCTAAAGAAATATAGGGCTGTGAGTTCAAACGAATTAAATCGATAACTTCAGTGACCAAGAACCCTGCCAATATCACCAGAATCCAATTGATACTCAATGAAAACGCATTGGACTGAGTAGCGTAAGAAGCAACGTGATAGCGTTTTATTAAAGAGTAAGTTAATGCGGCATAGATCAATTGGCTAATCGTGCCAACCGCTATCACCATTTGTGGCCATTGGGTAAAAGGAATAGCGAGCAGCATGGGAACAAAATGTAAGAGTGCACTTCTGTCGATAATCGGTTGCCGGTAAATAAGCTTTTGAACAAAGAGAAAAAAGGCTGGGCCTTTTGCCAAGAGAAAAATAGGGGTAATTAAATAATATTCACGAGTGATATTCAGCTCTTCTAACAAGTTAAAGCTCATCGCGACGATCACTAACACTAATAAATAGTTAATGCTTCTAAGTCTTTTATGAGGCCATACCGCAAAAATGATGAACACGCATATGGCAATGTAAATGCATTGGAGAAGATTAGTAATGGATAAGCTTATGATCATTCAATCGATTATTGGTTTGGTGAAGCAGATAAAAGACTAATCATTTTTATATTGAAAGTCTATGGAGTGGAGGTTTTTGAGATTAGGTATTGTCAAAAAACTGTATAGGTTGCCAATATTTATACAAAAAAGGTTTTAAGTAATTGATAAATAAATACTATCTCCGACCAAGATAATCAGTATATGTGCGTTTAGTGTCGATTTTGCGGAGTTGCAATTTTGTCGAAATCATGTAACCTTTTGAAATTAAATAATAAATCTAAGTTTGGTAAGTAAACACTAGGGTGTATATGTGTCTTTACTGAACATAATCAGCGTTATATGTACTGAGCTCATGAATACCAATCTCAAAGAATGTAATCGTCTCGATGTACTGGAACTGACAGGTGAGCTTCGAGAATCGAAGTCTCGGAGTCCTCTTAGAAATGCAATCGTTGGTAAAGGCAAATCACTTGAAAGTGTAGCGCTGCCTTTCTTCGTTGAGGATGAACGTGGCAACGAATACGGATTACTTGTTAGTTTAGAGTCGGTAATTGAGTTTCAATTTAATGAAGACCTCAATGAGCTTAAGAAGTGGAAGGAGTCAAAAGAACCTGAAGGTGACTATGATGACGTTTATAGAGAAGTTGAATGGACTCGTGAAATGCTCAAAAATAAAGACATATAACAAGTTTGTGAATTTAACGTTCGCAAGCTCACGAAAATTACAAAAGCGTTAACTGTATAGATTATGACATTACCTGAAGGGTGGACAGATGATATGTCTGTCGAAATTATTGAAGGAAAAACCGAAGAGCAACTTACATTTGCTCTGATGGACTCACTTCGTAATTCAGACTCATATGACTCAATGATCGGAATGTGCGTATCAGATTATGGCTTAGCCGAGGATGATGCTGATTTGGCAATTGATCGAGTTCAAGGCGGAATCGTTAGAGCGCTTACTGGCGTAACTGATAATCGTCCTGACGCAATAAAAGATCCTTTAGCACATTGTTCGTTTAATGAAGTATGGAAGACGCTACCCAAAAAGCACTGGTGGTCTTCGAAGCGAGAAAGTAAGGGAGTGTGGTCTGATTGGCATGCTCAGAATTCAAGCAGCAGTTAACAAGAAATTGCAAAATATTCAGGTTAAACTACAACCTGAATTTTTGAATTAAGCGTTATACGCGGAAATTAAAATGAATATAGAGGTAGCATTCGACATATTGAAAAATAGTATACAAGCTAACTTAGCGTTTAGCGGGAAATTTGGAAGTATCAAGTTTTATCCTGCTAGCTCTCGGTATCCGAGAAGTGTAACGGCATACTATGAAAACGATTTTTCTGGTGGAGAAATTACAGTGTATCTAAATCCAGACAATGCATGTTGCGAGTTCGAAATGCTAATTAATAGTAACGAAAAGTTTATTTCCGAAAACAAAGAGTTTAATTCTAAAGAAGAGCTTGCTGAGATTGTCGTAAGTTTTTGCAATGCCATTGCTGGTGAGAACGTATAACAAAATGTTGAAATTTACGCCAACAATACAGCGAAAATTAACACGGCGTTATGTTGAAAAATGAATACATAGACCCATGAACGAAATTAAAGCTCTATTTGGAAAAGGATTAAAACCAAGTCAAGTATTTAGATACTTACTTGAAAATGGTATTTGTACAAAATTGTCAGATTGTGGAATTCTACTTTCGAATGAATATGACGATATACCACATACAGTAGCAAATACATTGTCTCATTGGAATCGAGGCGGCATCCCTGAAACTGCAGGGCAAGGTCTTAACGATGAAAGACTAGACGAACTATTGATTGGGCAATATGGACACTTACTTTACAATGATAAAACTAAAACTAAAACTAAAACTAAAACTAAAACTAAAACATAACCAGAAATTGGAAAATATTCATGCAAGAAAACGCATGAAGTTTTCAATTAGACGTTATGCACAATCGAAGGAATGAGAATGTTTAAAGATCCCAAGAAATATTATGAAGCTATTGCTAATGAATTAATTGAGATCATTCCTGAGGAATGGACTCACATTGAGATTAAAGCTATCAGATTCGAAAGTTCAATTGATCTAGAGATTGTCTATTTTCGTCCTGATACAAGCGAAGAAAGCAGAGTTAGAACAAAGATGCTTCCCGATTACTTCCATGATCTCGCTAAAGTTGTAAGTAATGAGAAAAAAGGACTTTATAAAAAGTGCTTTTTCAAACTAGAACGTAATGGTACGTTCAATGTTGATTTTGAATATTAGCGAAGCTGTGCATAACAAATTGTTGCAAAGGACTCGTAAAACTGTCACTTTTCGTGCAAAAATCCGCCAGCTTAACTCGCCGCTGAGTAAGGCGCTATGAGTTGCAATGAATATCATTAAGCAAACTGCTTTTTTATTATTGTATGGTGTAGCTTTAGGAATGATTCCTGTATCCCTAAACTATATTGAAAATAAGTTTGGTGTACCAAAAGATATTTCAATTTCGGCATTTATTGTATTAATACTTTTGAGTACAGCCATTTCAAAATGGAATAAACTTCCAAGAGTAAATCTAATTGGACTGGGCATGTTTATAGTCTGTGCAACTGGATATGGGGTATTGGTTGCAATTGATTATTATGTTGTTGATTATTTTGAACCGAATGTTTTTTGGATGATGGTCGCATATTCACCACTTGTTGTGTTTGCTATTGTTGTAGGAATGAAAGATGCTCAAAATCCAGAAGCAGATGGGAAAGACAAGTGAAGTAAATAATCAAATAGGAAATAACCGGACAGTCACCTTATAGTCTATTTCTCACACCCAATTGATATTTTTGCTCGGATAAAAGAGCGATTAGTAAAACAGATAAGCTAAGAATAAACTGGATCGCTTGACCCATCGCACGCTAGAAAGTTTGGGCTTTACTAAATGGGTATGTAAGCGATAGTTCATTATTAATCAGCGTATTATTAAAGAAAAGACTCGTTTTCCTACTAATAACTGAGCGAAAAATAACAATTATGAATCCATATGAAACTCCCAATCATACTATTGAAAAATCGGAATCTGAACTTAGAATTGAAAAATTTGAAAATAGCATCTGGGGCACAAGACTAAAAACATTTACTCGAACTACATGGTCTCTTGTATTAGTTAACACACTAATTATTGCAGTAATTAAGGTGACAGCTTCACGTTGCTATATGGTTGTCCCTGCCACCAATGCAGAATGTTTTGTAAACGGTATCAATATGGGAAAATACGTAACCTACTCCATGGTATATTTGATTCCTGTGGTGGTCGGTCTGGTTGTCTTAAATTGGCTAATTAGACAAATATTATTGTTTGTTTTTACACTTAAACACTAGAGCGTAAATTGCGCTTCAGAAGCTAAACCACGGTATTATGGAAAACTATTCTTTTTAGCAAGCATCCACAAAGTCACTAACTACAATAAATGATGAATCAACAGAAAAAGAAAATATTGGCCCTTAGAATTATTGCAGCGATTGTCACTGTTAGTTGTATTTATCTTTTTGTTCCATGGCAAGCGGGTCTTGCGTGGCTAAAGCCACTTCCTGCGACAGTTCAAGAGCAAGTTGATGATGCTATCAACTATCAGCTGGACGGAATCATCGTTTATGTCGATAAGGCCGACCAAGCACCGCAGTTTTATGCTGCCGGTTGGAAAAACAGAGAACTCCTCGTTCCAGCTGACCCACATTCACTATTTAAGATCGCTAGCATCAGTAAGCTCTATATCGCCGCAGCGGCAGCCATGCTTATTGACGATAAACGTTTAAGTTTGGATGATACGGTTGCTGATTACTTTCCCGAATTGATTGGTAAAGTTAAAAGCGCCGATCAAATTACACTTAGAATGCTGCTTCAGCATCGAAGCGGTATTCCCAATTGGGTTGAAGATCCCGATCGATGGAATATTGCATAGTATATTAGTTCGACGAGTAGGCTGTGATAGACTAAAATAGTGAGAGCTCTTAAATCGCAGAAGTTCAAATATCAATTATCAAGGACGATTTCTATGAAGTTTCCAAAAATATTACTATTTAGAGAGTACAGCTATTCAAGTTTACTTTTCATTTTTTTAGTGCTTACTTCGATTGGTTGTGGGGGAGGTGGCAATGAGAGCTCAGTTGCTGAGCCGTCAGATTCAACACCAAATCAATTTTCTTTCACTCCGCAAACGGATGTCGCTCTAGATTCTGAAATAATTTCGGAGTCAATTACCATTAATGGAATAGATGTTGTCACTAGTATTTCTATAACAGGCGGTGACTACTCGATTGACGATGGAGCATTTATTACAGAGCCTGCCACACTAACAAATGGTCAGAGTGTTAGACTGAAATTGAAGTCATCTCCTCTCAATTCCATAACGACCGAAGCGATTCTATCTGTTGGTGGAATATCTGGAAGTTTCACTGCTACTACTTTAGATGATTTGACGCCAAACGTTTTTACCTTTGTCGATGTGGTTGAGTCAGCACTAGGAGTTCAGGTCTTATCCAATGAAATTCTTGTAAGTGGTGTTAGTGCAGAAACGAGTATTGAGATTGAAGGTGGTGAGTATTCAATAGATGGTGGTGATTTTGTAAGTGATGAAGGAGCAATTGAAGAAGGTCAATCCGTGATTGTCAGAGTAGAGTCAGCGAGCGCATTTTCTACAGCTCGTGAAGCTGTTCTGACCATCGGCGATGTAAGTGGCGTTTTTAGTGTCACAACTCTAGACGATTTGGTCCCCGACACCTTTACATTTATTGACCAAGTAGATGTGCCACTGAACTCCTTGATAGAGTCTAATCAGATAACTGTCACAGGAATCAGTGCCCCTACTATTGTATCAATCACTGGTGGTGAATACTCAATAGATGGAATGGAATATGCTGGCACCGAAGGATTGGTGAATGAAGGTCAAACACTGATCGTAAGGTTAACATCTGCGAGTGACGCATTGGGGATTCAAAATGTAACTCTAACCATTGGTGGTGTTAGCGACACGTTTAGTGTCACAACTGAGATCGATACTACTCCAGATGAATTCACTTTTATTGCTAAGTTAGGGGTAGATATCACCACATTGACGGAGTCTAATGAAATTGTGGTAGAAGGAATTAACGCACCCACGGAAATCAGTATTTCAAATGGAGAGTATTCAATAGATGGTGGTGATTTTACTCAACTCGACGGAACAGTCACCAATCAGCAGACAGTTGTTGCTAGACTAACCTCATCTGAAAGTCCTGCGACAACAGATAGTGCTGTTTTAACAATCGGAGGGGTGAGTAGTACTTTTGAAGTGACTACAATGGATATCGATTTTTCTGTTTCATTACTAGATATTGAGAACAATCCCACAAGTTATATCACTCGTAAGAATCCAGGATTTCTTGAAGCGAAGTTGACGATAGGCAATGCTTCGGCCATTGGCGTGCCCATAACCTTTAGTTTAAATAATGAATTCGGTGAATTTGATTCAAATAGCAATACCATTTTGACAGATGAAAATGGTATAGCCCGAATTAGGCTGTTATCAGGTGCTACCGCCGGTGATGGAGTCGTGAGTGGAACGATAGAAGGTGATATTACGCGCAGTGTCGATTTTTCGACTGGCTTTCCTACTGTAAGTCTTGAAATGAATGAGCCAACCTTAACTCCGTCTAATATCAGTTGGCACGGAAGCGCGATAATTGAAGCAACAATTCTAGAAACGCCGCAAGGTGGTTCAACTGCACCTGTAAGAGAGATTGTTGCGTTTGAAATAACCTCCGACTGTATCGAGCAGGGAAAAGCATCCATTGAATCAGACTTTTTGACGAAAGACGGGGTTGCTAGAGCTATTTACCATGACCAAGGATGTGCTGCTGCCGATACCATTCAAATTAGTGCTGTTCTGGATCAAACAGTACTAAACAAAACGGTTGGGTTACAGGCTCAGTCCGCGTTAGTTGGCAGCATAAGTTATCAAGAATCTTCTGCTACCCATATCGCACTAAAAGGAAGTGGAGCAATAGATAGACCAGAAGAATCGACACTTACTTTTACAATCAATGACTCTAATGGCAATCCTGTGCAAAATGCTGGCGTGAATTTTTCATTGCAAACTGAAATTGGTGGGATTACTTTAGAACCAGATACTGTCGAGGGAGGCGCAGCTTTAACCGATGAGTTGGGACAGGTAGAAGTAACCATTAAATCGGGAGACACTGCTACTTCAGTCAGAGTCATTGCAAGTCTTGAATCAAATCCCTCAGTCGCTAGCGTATCGGACGAGATAATTATTTCGTCGATAGTTGCTAACTCCTACTTTTTTAAGCTATCTGCATCATCTTTTGCTCCAGAAGGTTGGTCGATTAACGGCGTGGAGTCGATAATTACCGCAACTGTACTTGATCGGTTCGAATATCCAGTTCCCGATGGTACCAATATCTCCTTTATAACCGAGTTTGGTAGCATCATTCCATCATGTACAACAGTAGATGGTGAGTGTTCAGTCGTTTGGTCGAGTGGCTCTCCTAGAGTACCTTTTCCTGAATTTCGAGAAGAAACAACTGTTATACGTAAAATAGGCGATATTCAAGTCAGCGAATGCTTAAGAAATGATCAGACTCAAACAAATCTCAACGCAGCTTCGTTGCCTTGTTTTTACGAGAATGCTAGAGAGTCAAGT
Organism: Kangiellaceae bacterium; assembly: GCA_039969155.1. Lineage (GTDB taxonomy): Bacteria > Pseudomonadota > Gammaproteobacteria > Enterobacterales > Kangiellaceae. Next base: position 24,529 of record JBDVOJ010000024.1, on the reverse strand, counting down.
ATGAGCGAACCAAAATTTTTTGGTGGTTTAGGGCAAGTTTATGGAAATCGAGTGACAATACGAGCTAGTGTAATTGGAGAAGAAGCTTTTGTAGATAGTAACGAAGATAATCAATTCGATATTGGCGAATCATTTACCGATCTTTCAGAGCCATTTGCTGACTTCAATGAGGACAAAATATTCAATGGTAAAACTTCAGATGGTCAGCCTTTTCCTGGCGCTTCAGATCCTTCAATTGTAGATCCAAGTTTGGATGCCTACGATGGTCGATGTTATCAAGATCAAAGCATTTATTGCTATCAAGTTGGTGGAGATAATGAGGAATTTATTGACTCTAACAACAACGGAGAATTTGATTTAGGTAATAACCTTTATAACGGTTTAAGCTGCTCAATAGAAGATGGGGCGTCCAATAACTGTAGCCGAAACCTTGTGGACCTATGGAAAGAGTTAACTTTGCTTCAAGCGGGTTCGACCGCAAATATTGGTATCATTGAGCAAAAACTTGAAAACGATAATAGTGGAAATTACTTTTTAACAGCCTCATTGCCCGCCACTTTCGATGCACACATCAGTGACCTACATAATGGCTCTTTGCCTAACGGGACATTGATATCATTTGAAGCCCGAAATGGGACGATAATTGGCCCCTCGAGCTGTGAAGTACTCAATTCAAGTGTCTATAGAACTAACCGCTGTTCTGTCACTATTATTCCGGATTCATCTAGTAGTACCGGACTTCTTATTGTTACTATTGAAACTCCAAGTGGAATCTTATCTACTGCAGCAATTACACTTATAGACTAATTTAAGCCTCAGATAATTCTTAAAGGAAAGCATATGCCGGTTGGAGAAATAGCAGGCGAATTTCTTGGTGGAATCTTAAAATTCATAGGCCGCTTTTTTGCTGAGTTTATATTTGAAATGCTCATCAAAGGAACAGGTTATTTAATCTGTAAAAGATTTTCTAAACGGGTTGACCCTGAGGGTGCCTTAGTTGTGCTAGTTGGCCTAGTTTTTCTTGGTTTAGTTGGTGTCGGAGTATTATTCGTTTACGATTTCATCCAACTTCAACATTCAATTGATAGTTGCTTAGATTCTGGTGGAGAATTCGAATACCAAACTCAAACTTGTGAACAAGGTTCGCAAGGTAAAATATATTGAGGGTATACTTTTTTGTTATATCAATTGATTTCAAAATCTAAACTTGTTTTCCCCAAAGCAAGGTTCCGAACCTGTTAAATTTGCCCATTCGGTTTGTCGCGATTTCATTTAATCCGCATTCTAGGTTTTTTGTATTGGTAATACCAATTTAAGTTTTAGTATATACAGAAAAAATAGAGGTTATTTAAAGTTGCACCGTTATAATTAGTGGGCTCGATTAGCTAATTCATAATATTTCACTGGGTCTTAGAAAACGGGTTAATGTCGATTAGATCACAGTTTTTCGCCTTCTAGCCCTTTGTTTCTATAATTATTCTTACGGGTAACAATTTCTTATCGTCGGAGTTAAATTAATGGAAAGTATGTTCCTCTATCGTTCCTGTTGAAGCCCTCCCCAAAAATTCAATACCGATATTTTTTGAAGTATAAGCACACCGGTAATAAACAAATCGATTGATCTTGTTGAAATTTTAGTCAATTATTATTACTCCACCCACGTAATTGGTAATGCCAATTTGGATAGTTGTACACGGCAATAAATATGCATGTATCTAGAGTTGCATCAGTATTGCTAATGGAGTTGGTAAGCCAAAAAATAATAATTAAGGAAACAGCTCATGACTCTCAACACTTGCAAGACCTATCTATTCTTATTTTTAGGTACAGCCCTTTCAATGGGCTCTATTTCAAGTCTAAACGCAGAATCTGTCGGGATTGATAATTCCGGTTTTGAGGCAGGATTTGATGGCTGGAATGATGATGACCCAACGGCAATTTCAAGCGATTCATACACGGGTTCCAAGTCAGCCAAAATAACCGGCTCAGGTGGCCGCGTTGATCAAACTGTTCCGTTGTCTACAAACACTGATTACCTACTAACAGCTTATGTTGAAGACAGTGGTGAAATAGGTATTAACTTAGGTTCATCAACTCAATCGACTAAATCATCTTCCAATGGTTGGAATAAAGTCACGGTTAGTTTTAATTCTGGTTCGGCAACATCAGGTGAAATTTTTGGTAAATATTATAATGGCACAGGTCGTTTTGATGATTTTACTTTGGTCTCTACCGGTGGATCAGCAACTGGAGCCAGCATACCTGGTTTAATTCAAGCCGAAGACTACGATAACTATTATGATACTACCTCAAGTAACAAAGGTGGTGAATACACCAGTGATAGTGTTGATATTCAAACAACTTATGACGTCGATGGCGGGTACAATGTCGGCTGGATTGCTACCGGCGAGTGGTTAGAATATAACATAGAGATAGATAGAACCGCGTCTTATACTTTGAACGCTCGAGTAGCATCGCAAAAATCGACCGGTCGCTTTATTATCCAGGTTGATGGTACACAGTTTGGTGATGAAATTAATGTCGGTTATACAGGCGGATGGCAGTCTTGGACCACTAAATCAATTGATTTAGGGCTACTAAGTGCAGGTTCGAGTACTTTAAGAGTTTATGTTACTGGCGCTAACTTTAATATCAATTGGCTGGAAATTTCTGAAACTGATACTGGTAATCCGGGCGGTGGCAACGGCTCGGGTAATGAGTGTCAAGCTAGCGGCCGTATTTTATACAATGGAAACTGTGAGGATTATTCTGAAGTCTTTGAAGCCGAACATGGCGATGTTAGCGAAACAGCACATATCACTTCACAATCACCTATCAAAATGACCTTTGATGCCTTAGCCGCCAAACATGTTACTAGTAATGGTAATGGCTGGAGACATGAACTCAAAATAAAACCTAGCGGTGGTTATCGCGTTGGAATGACAGAGGTATATGAAGAATTTAAAGCGACGATTACTGCTACATTAGATGACGGTGCTAAAACTATTGTCGCACAACATCACGCTCAAAATACAGATACCATCACTAAGTTATATATCGCTGATTTAGATGAAGGTGGATTTGAAAATGCGCCAGATGGAACAGCGTCTGATAGCGTTGCGATGAATGGTATTTTTGATGTGTATATTCGTTTAGCCAAACCAGATGGTAGTGGTGAAACTAAGCATTTATTAACTACTATTCGTTCAGGTGAAAGCTTTGATTTTGAAGAAGTCAATGATCATGGGGTGGTAACAGTAACTATCAATGGTTTATCACTCAACCCCATTTCTGTAGACGATTCATCAGAATCCTATTTCAAGTTTGGTAATTACCAACAAGCTCAAAATCCCGAAACAGGCGATAAACTAGCGAGTGGCGATAAAGATGGTGATTGGGCTGATTTTTATGCGGAATATTTTAATGTCAGCAAAATTACCTTTACTGAAATGAGTTACACTAGAACAGTCGATTAGTAAACTGACAAAAACGTGTACCTTTAAAAAGGCTTATCGACCTGTGATTTCTTGCAGCCAATAAGCCTTTTTTCATATTATTATTTTCAATAAAGTAACACCATCGAGTAAAAATGGAACCCGTGGATAATTACAGGTAATCAAGGGAGTAACCTGTAGTAGTGGTTGCTAATTTCGAATAGCAAGCCTATAAATAAGAATCATAAATAATATTATCGGCCGGTGAAATGAGTGACAACCTATTTTCAAAATGGACTTCATGTTCGAAAGAAAGAGAACTCACAACTGTAGTGCCTGACGGCTGTCGGGACTTAATTGTTAAAACAGTTGGCGATCAGCCGCCGCAGTGGTTTGTTTCGCCTTTATTTAACCAGTCGCAGTTGATCTGGTCAGAAAAAAATACCAACTTGGTCGGTTTTCGTTTTAGTCCAGGATTAGAAATTGCGGAAGAAAAGCTGCTAAATTATACAAAGCAGACGAATTTTCGTTCGGATGAAGTTGCTGATCAGCTTGGCGAATTTGTGAGTGTTAATTCCTCAATTAATGAAGCATTGGAATGCTTAGCGAACGATTTTCACTCAATTAATCAAGTCTCATCCAGGCTTGGAGTGAGTACTCGAACCTTACAAAGATTTATTCTTAAAAAAACCGGTAGGACACCCAGTTATTGGTTTCAATTAGCTCGAGTCAGAAAAGCCGCCAAAGAGTTAACTGGCTCGGTAGGTTTATCCGACATCGCAGATAGCCACGGATTTTCTGATCAATCACATATGAACAGAGAATTTCAAAAATGGTTTAATACCACTCCTTTAGAATTTCGAAATTCTCCTGATCTGATCCGTCAGATAAATGAAGCCGGTTACGGTTAAGTTGAGGTCATTGGCGAACACAGTTCGACCAAAAATCCATTGTTGTCTTTGACATAAGCGGTTGTTTGACCCCAAGGCATATTTTCAGGATCTTGCACAAGTTTGGCTCCGGCATTAACTGCCTTAGAAAGTGCTGCTGCCACATCATTGGTTTCAAAGGCAATTTCGAATGAGGGTTTTTGAACATTAACTGCTACTGGATTCTTGCCAAGTTCTTGCATTAGTTTTAACGAGGAAAATGATAGAGTGGTTTTTCCTGTATCAAGCTCTCCATAGTCGCCACTTTCATGCAGCATTGTGGTTTCAAATCCAAAAGCGGTTTGGTAGAAATTTAATGTGTCTTCAACACTGGTGACATAGAGTATAGTGTATTTAAATTTAACAGCGGACATAGACGTATCTCAAGTTTGAATTCGTTATTAGCGAGTTTAAAGGGCTTGAGTGGGATAGTCTTGAATAAATGCGACATCGCGTGAGATTTTTTGAGACTTTACCATTAGTTTCTATAGGATCTGTTTTTGATAGCTAAGGCGAAAAATTTACAAACTATCAAATGGCCTCAAATCGATCATCTCAGTTGTGTTCATTAACCAAGCCAATGGCAAAAGACTATCGTTCAAACTTCAGAATATATCCTTTGAACTCATGATCAAGATATTTTGTATGCGCCGGTATTTGCTGAGATGAGCTAAAACCGAACTCTTTCATCCTTGAACTTAACTTATTTTTTCTTCCGCGTCCGGGATCAACAATAATCACCTCGCAAGTCGGATTAGCATGCGCTTCAATAAAATTCGCAAGCAACTCAATGTGATTGTCCTCGTACAAAAGATCACTACCAATAATTAAGTCAAAAAGACCCAGCTTATCACCGGTATCAGCCCAGTTGACTTGCTCGAATGCGATAGCGCTATCTTGGTTTAGTAGTGCATTGCGTTTTAAAAATTTATTGGCTTCTGGATGATAATCAGTTGCTGTAATATCGGCATGCTGCTTGTTTAGCAGCAAGCTTGATAGTGCCATTCCACAACCCACTTCCAGTATTCTTTTGGACTGGGTATTGTAGTCTGAGATAAAGTGAGCGAGGACAAGGCTGGATGGCCAAATCACGCCAAAAATAGGCCAAGAGGCCGAACAGATACCGAGTTTTTCTGCAATTCCAGCAGGGTCATGAAACTCTTGTTTATTGCGTAAAGTACAGAGGTGGATATCGATGTCACCAAACTCAACGGTTTGGTAGGATAAGCGTAAATTTGTCATTGGGCGGCCTATGTCTATGGGCGCATCGCCAACTATCAAAGATAGATAAATGACAAAACGAAGATAGAATCTAGAGTATAGTATTTAGCCAATAAGGCAACTAATTTAAAGTGCTAGGCTTTTGCGCAACTTTTCCTGCCTAGGAATGACTAATAGGTGATTAGTGAAATGGCTAAGTAGTGTTATTGAAATAAATGATTTGATCGACGATACAATTTAACATCGCAAAAATGGAGTAACCGATGCCAGGAAAATACCCAGACAGAATTAAACAATTGCCACTCTACGATGGTCGTTTTGATGCTTACAAATTAGAAGCAAAAGACAGCGATGTTTTGTTCGCATCTTATCCCGCTGGAACTTCCATTCCACTGCACACACATGATACCGATAACCATGGAGTAATTACTCGTGGCGAATTAATTCTTACGATGAATGGGACAACATCTCGAGTTAAAGCTGGTGAGTGGTATCATGTACCAGCGAATGTTGAGCATGCTGCTAAATTTGAGGTCGAAACTGATGAAGTGGAGTTTTGGTTTAGAGTGACCGCTTAGCATTACCACTAACTTTTATAGGTCAGAATTGAATGAATATTCGAAAAGCAAAAATTCAAGACACTGAATCTATTCGAACACTTATCATTAAGTCAGTCGATCCAGAAAACAATTCTGATCTTGATGAACAAGGTGTTAGTTTATTTTATAAACCGAATGAACTGCCGGCTATTCAGAGCAGAGTTAATGACCCCGATTATTTGACACTGTGTTATGTCCGCGATGATAGAATTGTTGGGATTATTACAATGTACCAAAATGCAAAGCTCTATCAGCTATTTGTAGACCCAGACTATACGAAAATGGGAATTGCGACAAAGTTGTGGAATGCGGCTAAAGAGCTTTGTTTAAAAATAGGAAATGACAACAGGTTTTGGGTAAAATCGTCAACAATAGCAATACCTGTGTACCAATCCTTTGGATTTAAACTCACAGATGGTCGGCAAGTACAAAACGGTATTACTTACTACCCGATGGTTTTAGATTGTCGACCCGTCTAATGTTGCAATGATGTCAGTGATTTTAGTTGATGATCCCAATAGGGTTGGTCGCCAAAATAGTCACAAAAATAATCAATAAAGGCTCTAACTTTCGGCGCAAGTTGTCGTGAGCTTGGATAAACAGCCCAAATGGAAGTATTAGAAGCTAACGGATAATCGGTCAGTATTTCAACCAACTCGCCATTCAAAAGTTGATTGTAGGCACTCCACGTTGAGTTAATGGTGATCCCTAGGCCATTGACACAGGCATCGCGAATTGCCTCACCATCATCAGTTCGAAAATTACCTTTCACTTTTACTTTGATTTTATTGTTCCCTTGCTGAAAAGCCCAGTTGTCTAAGCCCATTAAAGTAATGCAATTGTGTTTGACCAACTCTTGTGGAGTCTTAGGTTCACCGTGTTGCTTAATATATTCCGGAGCCGCACAGACCACTCGTCTATCGCTGGCTAATTTCCGAGCGATTAAGCTAGAGTCTTTTAATTCTGAATTTCGTACCGCAATATCAAATCCTCCTTCTACCAAATCAACAATGGTATCTGAAAGCTTAAGATCAATTTTAAGTTGCGGATAAATGTGAGTAAATTGTTTCAACGCGGGCAGCAAGTGCATCCGACCAAATGATGCTGGTGCAGCGACCCGTATTGTCCCTGCAGGTGATAAGTTGCCGACTCCAACCGAAGCTTTGGCAGCCTCTACACTTGCTAAGACATCTTCCGCGTGTTGCAAAAAGGCCTGCCCCTCTTCTGTCAGAGACACCTTACGAGTGGTTCGGTGAATAAGTCTGACACCCAACCCATCTTCCAATTTATTGATATGTGCGCTGGCAACGGCAGGTGATAGGCCGAGCTCCGAGCCAGCTTTGCTGATATTGTGAGTTGCTGAAACACGCACAAATAGTTTTAAGTGGTCAAAATTCATTATCAATATAATCTATAAAGTGATTCCATATATATAGCAATTATCAATCTAAATAACAAACCTTATAATTCTCGGACAAATTAGATAAAGCAAAATCTCGGAGAATAAACTTATGAAAGCAATGGTTGTAAATCAATACGGCAATCACGATGTGTTTGAGCTTACTCAGGTTGATAAACCAGCGCTTAAGCCTGGGCATGTTCTGGTTAACATAAAAGCGACTAGCGTAAACACGGTTGATACCATGATCAGAGAAATGGGTGAAGCCTTACCTCTCTCCCCTGCTGCACCAGCGATACTTGGCATGGACTTCGCTGGTGTTGTTGAGGCTGTTGGTGAAGGCGTTGATAATTTTAAGCCGGGTGACGAAGTTTTTGGCTGTGCCGGTGGGCTAGCGGATCTACCTGGCACATTGGCGGAATATATAGTGGCCGACGCAAAACTGCTTGCGGTTAAACCAAGCAATCTAACTATGGAGCAAGCTGCGGCCATACCCCTAGTTGGAATCACCGCCTATGAAGGACTAACGCGTGCTGGTATTAAGCCGGGACAAAAAGTACTGGTGCATGGTGGCTCTGGCGGCGTCGGGCATATAGCCGTGCAATTAGCCAAACACTTTGGTGCCCAGGTCTATTCAACTGGGGGCGGAGATAAACAGCTAGCCCTCATTGAAGAGCTAGGCGCCACGGCAATCAATTACAAAACAGAGAAGGTGGAAGAGTATGTTGCTAAACACACCAATGGTCTAGGGTTTGAACTTGTTTTTGATTCAGTTGGCGGAGCAAACATGACGAACTCTTTTGAAGCAGCCGCGCTTAATGGCCAAGTTGCATCCACTGTAGCCATGGTAAATCTCGATCTTTCGACAGCGCATTTTAAGGGCTTATCATTACATGTGGTGTTTATGCTGATCCCAATGCTACACAACATTCGGCGCGAGGTGCACGGGGAGATCTTGACCGAATTAGCAAAACTAGCGGAAGCCGGTGCGCTTAAGCCCGTATTGGATGAACAAACTTTTTCATTAACACAAGTCGGCGACGCTCATTTAAGATTAGCGAGTGGTCAAGGAATGGGGAAAGTCGTCATTTCTATCTAGTGGCTAGTTTCGAGTCGCGAGTTACGTGAAAGTAGCGTAGCAACTCGCGGCATTGAACAAAAGAGTTAACTAAACAAACGGATATTCACTTTATGAAAACGATTTTACTGACTGGGGCGACCGATGGAATTGGTCTCGAAACAGCCAAGCAATTGGTATCGCAAGGCCATCAAGTATTGTTACATGGTCGAAGCGAAGAAAAGTTAAGAGATATGGTAAAGGTTTTAAAGGCAATCTCGTCAGAGGCCAAAATTCAAACTTATCGTGCCGATCTTTCGAACTTTGTAGAAATTAAATCGATGTTAGAAATGATAGTCAAATCACATCAACAAATTGATGTGATTATCAATAACGCAGGTGTATTTAAAGCTCCCCAAACAACCACAGCGGATGGATTAGACCTCCGCTTTGTGGTGAATACTTTTGCCCCGTACATTATTACCAAAAAATTGTTACCTCTGCTTGCATCTGATGGCCGTATTATTAATCTATCCTCGGCAGCGCAAGCGCCTATTGACTTAGATGCTATGGCTGGAAAGCGAGTCCTTAACGATGATTTCCAAGCTTACGCGCAGAGCAAATTGGCAATCACTATTTGGTCTCAGCAAATGGCGACACAACTTACGCCTAATCAAGTGATTGTGGCGGTCAATCCAGGCTCAATGCTTGCTTCGAAAATGGTGAAAGAAGGTTTTGGAGTTAAAGGGAATGATCTTAATATTGGTTCTGATATTCTAGTTAAGGCCGCACTATCAGAGGAGTTTCTAGGGGCTTCAGGACACTATTTTGATAACGACTCTCAACGCTTCGCATTACCGCATTTAGAGGCACAAGACCAAACTAAATGCTCGCAAATAATGAATGTGATCGATTCCATCATTGAAAGGTCTGCCCACTAAAAATACTGCTTAATTCTCGAATCTGATTTGATTGAACCCCACTAGTAATTTCTAGATTGCTAGTGGGGTTCACTGACTACTTCCAAGGCTTAATCGGAATATTAATTTTTGAATCATTAAACCACTTTATGACTAACGGCTCCTTACCATCAGCTGCCGTTTCATCACTGACATCTTTACCGGTTCCCATATTTACTTGTGCGTCGGGATTTTTATTCACATTCAGAACAATGGCTAATCGACTACCTTTTTTCACTAATTTAGCCGTCATTCGCGCATTGATTATTGGGATCATTGTTTTCTTATTTGGGATCAAAAGTTCTCGCTTTCCCATATCTTTGGCATAACTCGCACGGCTTTGATAATGATTTAAAAAAGTCACTTTGCCATCGGCTGCAATTTCGAAAAAGTTATAACCAATGTCGGCATCTCGCTTATTTATGGATAGCGAGAATTGCCCAGTAATAGCTCCTGCTAACTCTTGATCCGATTCAAATGGTTGTGTGATAAATATTAATCCATTTTTATCGACTAGTTCGTCTTGGATCACAGGCCAAGGTGACACGTTTCTCAGTGTTCTTCGATCAGCGAGGTCGACTATTTGTTGATGACTTTGCAGCTTTTCAGGTTTATTCGATTGCAATAAATATCTGCCGTTATCACTTTGCCGGCCTAGATAAAAAGTGACTGATTCTTGGTTTAGTTGTTCAAACGAAGGGTGATGCTGCCAGGTATTACTCCCCATCAATTGGTAGTTGACCTTGTCTTTGATCAATTTGGGTTTCGGTAAGCCAAACAGCACATGGTTAAACCATTCAAAGGTAATTTCAGCGGTATCTTTTTGTAGTGCGACCGGATCCAGTTGATAGTTGCTGTGGTGTGAACTGGGAACCTGTTGTGCAGTACGATGATTATAAGGACCGATCAGTAATGTATGATTGGCATTAAGGTTATATTTGTAATGGCGCTTTAGAAAATCCACCGCTGATATTTGGCCACCATCAAAATAACCAGTGATGCTTAATACCGGAATATTGATTTTTTTGTAATCATTCTGAAAGGGCAACATCGCCTGATAGTACTCATCAAAATCCGGATGATCTAACCACTTTTGAAACCAAGGATTTGGCGTACCTTCGACTTTGTCGATGTCTCGAAAAGCTCGTCCGCTTTCAAATAACTCTAATTTGGCTTTTTGCCAATGCTGCCAATCAGAATACACATCCTGATCCATGGTTTTATTATTGGTGACATGAAATGCCCATTGATAGTTTGGCGTGATAAAAATATTGTTTTCTATCGGCAACCCAGTGAGAGGATTAGCTGCAGCATATGGCACCATGGTTTTTAACGCTGGATGCATATACTTTGCCGCCGCCCACTGAGTAAAACCATTGTAGCTGCCACCATACATGGCAACTCGGCCATCACTCCACGCCTGCTTAGAAATCCAATCAATGACCGCGGTGGCATCTTTGCCTTCATGTTCCCAAGGGATGATTTTATCGGGACTGTTGCGCTTGCCGCGAGTATTGGCTATCACACCAACATAACCATGAGCAGCGGCATGGATCGCTTCTTTTATATGCCAGTCCTGATTAGCATAAATAGTAAATTGAAAGGCCGCCGGTTGTTTGTTCTTTTGACCACGTTTTCTAACAACCACTGTTGAGAGTTGAATACCCTCCTTTGTTTCAACAAGTCCATTTGGCTCAATGATAAAGCGTTTTTCTTGCTCGATAGGTACCGCAACTTTACTGGTTTTTAACACTTTGTCGTAGACATGATAGAGTTGATAGTTGTTAATTAGATTGACTGCATCGACTCGGCTGAGCTTTTCATGCGTTTGGTATCGTTTAAATAGGTACATCAAATAGTCTTGTCCCATCTCTAACGACCAGTCCAAGGTGTAACTTGCTTGATAAAATGTTTCGTCCGACATTTTCGCCAGTGAATCTGCTGCTATTTGACCTGCTAGCTGTTCAATTGAACTCGCTTTATTTTGCGAAGCCGAGTGTTCGAGCGCTGTCTCGTGATCCACCGATCTCAACGCCAGATTAGCATGAGCATAGATAGAGTAGTGGAATAAGCTCAGAGGCTTAATGCTAGAGCTTACAAAATCTAAGGTTTTGTTGTGATTAGCCATGATTGATGAAAGGTTCAGCTGATCATTGTTGCTTAACTCTGTTGGCTTAGTGTTAGCCACTATTTGTCCTGCGATTGATTTGAGAGATTCTCGTAATGCATCGGAATTCATCAATCTAATCACATCGCTTCTTTCCTTTATCTTTGAATCTGTTAATTCCTTGGGGACATTGAAGGTTATTTCAGATTCAGTTTTTGAGTCGGATGCTAGTGTTGAACTGGCCGCCAAAATAGCGGATAGACCAAGCATTGCTATCAAAACAGCGCTTCGATAATTGCCGAATCCAATTTGTTTTAATAAGTTCATGATTTGACGGTGATCCTTGTTGGTGATTGATTTGATGGACAAAGATTAACCATGAGTCGTTATTTAGTCGTGAACGAAAGGTGATTTGTTGTGACTATTGATGACCGCACAGTGCTTTTATGCTAATTTTCAGATACTTACCTTATTGATGGCCTTTCGTAGATGCGTTGGCAAATAGAGCATTGGGTCTTTTGTGATCTTCAACAAACACTGACAAGCGAGCAACAAGTCGAACAGCTTGAGCCGATGGTCGTCGAGTTGTTGAGCTATTTTTGTCATAACCCAGGAAGGATCATTGGTCGTGACGAGCTAGTCGATAAAGTTTGGCTCGGTAGAATGATCACGGACAATGCGGTTAATCGAGTGGTCACAAAGCTTCGAAAAGTTCTTCAGGACAATCCAAAGCAACCCAAGTTTGTAGCCACATTTCCTAAGAAAGGCTATAAATTTATTATCCAACCGATTGCGTTAGGTGAAAATACAAAGCCAAGATCTGAGCCAATTCCTTCAGAGACGAATATTGCTCAAGAGTCTCAGCGTGCTTTTGCCAAGCCAACACCCAAAAATCTAGTATGGTTTGGTCTGCTATTGGCCTTAAGCATGGTCGTTCTGTGGACTTTTAATGCTCAGCAAAATAAGTCTCAGGCTCAATCTCCAATTACTCATATTAAAGCGCTGACTCGCGGCGCTGATAGTGAAATTCAACCTCGTATTTCGCCGAATGGAAAATTCTTAAGCTATGTCGAATTTAACGGTAAAAAGATGCGCGCCAAAATCAAAGCCTTGGCAGACTCAAAAGAAATAGAGATTAGTCATGGCGAACAAACGAGTACTTGGATCGGCTCTATATCTTGGAGCGATGACGGTAAACAGATTGTTTACTTGGTGACGACTCCTACTACTTGCCAATACTATATTCGTCAATTTCAAGAGTTAGTGTTATCTGAACCTCGATTAATTTATAACTGTCCCGAGGGTAGCTACGGCAAGATCGCCTATGTTCACGATAATAATCGATTAGTATTTTCTGAGTCCGCAGGCCGCGACAAGCCCTTTTCATTATATGAATTGAGCTTAGACACTGGTAATAAGCGACGGCTAAATCAGCCCGAGATTTATATTGGAGGTAACAGTCAATTTGACGTCCATCCCACAGAAAATAAATTGCTGATATCTTCACCGGATAAGCAGCAGTGGGAAGGTTTTTATTCGTTAGACTTAGATACTGATGAATTAAAGTTACTGTTTAAACAAGACGCCTATATTTGTTGCGGGATCTGGGATCACTCGGGAGAACGGGTCGTATTAATGGGGGAGCATCCAGCTTATCAATTGGTTAGTTATGATTTAACGGGTGGCGATCGCCAGCTGATCTACTCGGGAGGACAACAAATAGGTCCGCCTCAGCGGCATACTAATGGCAAGGACTACTTATTGACTGCTGGTGGCACCAATATGAACATTCTCTATTTTCAAGAGGATCAACAAGTCGCTACCCTAATTGCTGATTCCTCGGTTGATGACCGGCTTGCGAGGTTTAATTACCAATCTAAAAACATCGCTTATATTAGCGTGGCATCCGGACATGAAGAGATATGGTTGACGGATGTTCAAGGTGCTCAACCTCGAAAATTGACTCATTTCGGCGATCATCGCCACTATATCGACTTACTTTGGTCGTATGATGGAAAGTTTCTAGTGGTATTGGCGCTGAATGAAATCCATATTATCGACAGTCATACGGGATCAACCTATAAGCTCGATTTACCTCAATACGAGATAAGGGGCGTTTCTTTGAAAGACGATCAAACCATCTCGTTTAGCAGCAAAGTCAATAATCAATGGCGAGTAACTCACTATGATCTCAGCAATCATCAACTAACCTTCCAAGATCCTCGATGGCGATATGTGCGTTATGCTAAAAATCCAGAGGATAGTTGGTGGATGGATCAACAAGGAAGTCTTTATTATGGTGAATCAAAGACACCAGTCAATTCAGAGGCCATGGGACAAGTTGATGCACTCGTTGGACGGGTATTTAACCTTACCAAGCTGGGAAATCACTGGTATTGGCAAATCTCTGACAGCGCCGGGTATCAACTGCTGAGGCGAACCTTACAAAGCTCTGCTGAAACCCCCAATCAGCTAATATTGCACAATCACAGTCATTCTTTTGATCTTTCTAATCAAGGAATACTTTACCATCAGGTCGAAAGCGTAAATCGAGACATATTTATGTCCGTCAATGGTGTCTTATAAAGGGCTTTTTTGAGCTATTAGTCATTGCTACGATATAACAATAAACTCTTGAGTTTACTGGTATTATTCTACTTATTGAGCTACATTTACTAAGTAAAAGAAGGTCTGAATTTATACTGATTACTTGCAATAGGTTATATTCGGTTTGAGCGAATGCTTGTATTAGTCATTAAGGATAAGGTTGGTTGGTATAAAACTTGAGGCCAAATACCTATAAAAAGGAGTGAGGAATGAGCAAGGCAAAGACTTCGCAGGCAACAAAATCTTCAAAAGCGGCAGTGTCGAGTGAGACTAAAGCTGAAACCCTTAATCCTAAACAACAACTCTCAGAAATTCGCAATTTATTATTTGGCGAACAAGTCTCTTCTTTGCAAGCAACTATCAAAAAACTTAACGACGACACTAATGCTCGTCTTAATGATTTAGAGAAGCTAATTAATAAGAACAACACCGAAAGTAATAAGCAGCTGGAAAAACTGAGTCAGCAAATTGCCGAAGACTTAGAAACCAATCGACTAGAACATGTTAGTCAAGAAGGTATCCTAGAAGAAAAACTGGAAGGCCTAAGTGGGCAGTTAGACAGCTATCAGCAAGAGGCTGAAAAAGAGTTTAAGCAAACACATGACTTGATCGCCAAAAACACCTCAGATATGAACAAATCACTCAAGGCTGAAGTTGACAAACTATCTAAGCAAATCGAAAAAGTCTCAAGCGAACTTGGAACCAACAAGGCAGATAGAAAAACCTTAGCTACTTTACTAGAAAGTATGGCTACTAATTTAACAGAGTCTCAGGCATAAGCTATGCTGGAGAGCAAGCCCGACCTTAAAGAACAAAATGATTCTGGCGGGGAAGTCGAAATACCAGATAAGGAGTATCGACGACTTCGTTCTTTGATGCTTGGGCAAGATTATGAAGCAATTCTCACCAGCCGATTAGAAAACGATAACGTGTATCGGGTTTCTAGCGTTCTAACGGAAGCTTTCAAAAAAAGAAATTCGGAAGATGATTCACTAGCGCTTGAAATGTCTCCAGTTATTGAATCAGCGATTGACGAGTCAATCAAAAACCATCCAGAAAGAATTACCAATGTCATTTTTCCAATTATAGGGCCTGCAGTCAGAAAGGCAGTAACTAGAGCGCTTGCCGATTTAATGCAGTCTTTGAATTACGTTTTACAAAATAGCTTATCGGTAAAATCGTTAGTCTGGAGGATTAAGGCTTGGCGCTTGGGAGTTTCCTATGCAAAGTACTTACTGACTCAATCGATTCATTATCAAGTTGAGCAAGTCTTTTTAATACATAGAGAATCAGGTCTACTCATTCAGTCGGTACAAGCCGAAGGCGTTAGCTATCAAGATCCTGATTTGGTTTCTTCAATGCTGTCTGCCATATCCGATTTCGCCAAGGATTCATTCGAACAAGAAGAGGCTCGTTTAGAGACTCTCCAGATGGGTGACCTGACCATCCTAATTGAAGCCGGACCTCATGCTGTTTTAGCGTTGGCCATTAGAGGAACATTGCATGCTGATGTTCAGCAAGTGAGTACCGAGTTAATAGAAGCACTGCACTCCAATTTTGCCAAAGAGCTTCGCTACTTTGATGGTGCGACTGAACCTCTTGAGCCTGCCATCCCAATGCTGCAAGAAGCTCTAATAACTAGGGAAAAGGCTAAAAAGGAAAGCAAACCTTGGTTCGCGATAATTGCTGTAACTTTATTACTGTTGGTTCTGGGTTATTACAGTTATCAAAATTACCTTTTGCAGCGCTCAATAGAGCAAGCGGTTGTTCGAGTGAATCAAGAGCCTGGTTACCAGGTTTTATCAAGAAATTATCAGGATGATTTATTAACGTTAGAAGTCTTAAGATCAGCAATGTCAGTCCCGCAAAACGATCTAATCGATACACTGAAACCTAGTAAGTATGAAATAGTCTTTAATGAAAAGATCGCGAGTATAGACGACCCTGAAATTTATTTGCCTTACTTATCATCTAAATATCAAGCTAATCTTTCAGTCGAAAGAGGAGAACAAAATAAATTAATCATCCTCGGCGAAATCACTGAAGATAATTTAGCAAGACTAATGCAAGATTCTTTAGCCAATTCAGTGTTTTCGGTAGAAAAATCTCCGAAGTTGATTATTAAACCTAGTCTATCTGTACAACAAAAAAGCAGAAGCGATTTTGTTGACCTAGTTCAATCTATTAATAGTCAATTATATTACTTTCAAGTGGCTTCGGCGGAATTAACTGAAGAAAGCCAAAATTTGCTAAACCAAAATATAACAAAAATTAGACGGATATTGGATCTACAAAATCAAGCGGAAACGACAATAATTCAAATTGGCGTATTCGGATTTGCTGATCCGCAAGGATCGCGAACGACCAATATCGACTTGAGTCAACAAAGAGCCAAATTAATTAAATCAATTTTGTTGGAAAATGAGATCTCCGATAGTTTGGTTATTAGTTGGGGGGGCGGAGCGATTGATATGAGTAGCGTCCCAAGTCAATATCAACGTCGTGCAAGGATAGAAATTTTGTATGAGCTTAAGGGAGCAACTAGCCATGCTCAATAAAAAGATATGTATGGTAGGTGCTTTTGCGGTTGGCAAAACGAGTTTGGTCAAACAGTTTGTCGAAGGAATTTTTGATGAAAAATATCATACGACTATTGGAGTAAAGATAGATAAGAAAGTCATAGAAAAAGATAGTGAAAGCAACACGGTTCAACTAATGATCTGGGATATTGAGGGAGTTGACGTTTTTACTAATTTAAAGCCAACTTATTTAAGAGGTTCAAGCGGTATTATTCTAGTTGTAGATGGAACTCGTCGTAAAACTCTGGAACCAGCTGAAGAAATCATCAGCATTATCAAAGAGCACTTAGGCAACATCCCAATCGTACTTTTAATCAATAAGTCTGATTTGGAAACTAGTTGGCAATTTCAAATTGAAGATACTCTAACCTTAGGAATTGCAGATTCTAACATCTTTAAAACAAGCGCAAAAAATGACAATAACGTCGAATTGGCTTTTGAAAGGCTCGTAGAATTGATTTCAAAATAAGCAAATAGGCAAGTAAGAGGACAGTTAATTGAATAATGAAATTGTCGTACTAAAAACTATTCTACAACAAATGGGTGTGGCCGGATTTCGTCTTAAAGACGATGGTTTTTTTGTGCCTCTATTTGACTTGCCAGAATGGTTCTCTCAGCTCTATAAAAATAAATTTACTGTTTATCCTGAAAACGATCACTACTTCTTAGGGGTGGCATTTCCATTTATCGAGAATTTTCTCTTCGATGCTGAACAAGTTTGGTCCAAGGTCGAATCCGATAGTCTTTACTCTGGTCTATGGACCGAGGAACTTCAAGATGGTACAGAGCTTTATTTAGAAGCCGAAGCGATTAATGCTAATGGGCAAGCTGTTTTATTATTCACCAACGAAACCACACATTTTGATGTAAGGCACAAAGTCTTTCAAGCCGCGAGAGATTTAGCACTTAAAAACGAGCAGTTGGAAAACACCGTTCAAAAGCATCAAAGACAATTGCAGCAGCAACTCGAAGGTTATTGTACTCAAAGTACATCATTTGGCGAGCTTACCAAAGACATCGAGAAAGAATCATCCGCAGTATTAATTTGTCGGCAAGATGGCGGCGTTGAGGTCTACAATAAAGCGCTAATTGATATCTACTCACTAACCAATAAATTTGAAATGCAAAAGGAGTCGCTTCTCGAAAAATGGGTTAAAGAGGCAGAACGAATCTATCCAGAGATCCATCGAGTATTGGAAGTTGGAGAGCATTGGGAAGGAGAATTTGAGAGCACTGACAATCTCAATAATAAAAAATGGATTAGATTGATGATAGCGCCTATTGTCGACGACCAGCGAAATGTTGTGCATTATATTTGTATCGCTAATGATATCAGTGAGAGCCGAATTTCCTTAAGCGAATTAGAACGTATTACACAAGTAGACGCTAATACTAAGCTACCTAATAGAAGAAGTTTTTGGACCTTCCTGAGTGACCAAATAGAACAAAAAAGACTTGTTGGTGGGCAGCTAGGATTATTTTATGTCGATCTCGATCACTTTAAACAAATTAACGATAACCTAGGACCAGAGCAAGCCGATTTTTTACTTAATACAGTCGCTACTCGACTCAAGCGAAATTTAAAGAAAAAGGATTTCGTCGCTCATTTAGGGGCCGATGAGTTTGCGGTAATTACTACTGATTATAGAGACAATGATTGTCTAAAGAAGATTGCAGAGCGTATCGTCTCTGGAATTTATCGTGAAGTTTCATTTAATGAGATGACACTCAATGTTTCTGCAAGTGTCGGCATTGCTATTTATCCGCAACATGGAAACAGCGCCCGACAAGTGGTTAAAAGTGCTGACTTCGCGATGTATCATGCCAAGGAGATGGGACGAAACCAATATCAGCTGTTTGGTCCAAATAATATTACCGAAAGTATCCCTAAACTACATATTGAACAAGGCATTCGAAAAGCTATCAAGAACCAAGAATTCGAACTGGTCTTTCAACCTCAAATATGTATCGGTGAAAAAGATATCTATCGTGCCGAAGCTTTAATCCGATGGAACCACCCCACGCTCGGTACGCTTAAACCGAATAATTTCATTCCAGTCGCTGAGGAATCTGGACTGATTATCGAGATCGGTCGTTGGGTTATAGATGAAGCTTGCAGTGCATTAATGCTATTTTCTAACAATAACCTTAAAGTTAAAATTGGGATTAATGTTTCTCCCAAGCAATTTAAGTTTTCCAATATTGCCAATGATATCGTAGAAGCCTTGTCAAAGTACTCTGTTAATCCAAGTCAATTAGAACTTGAAGTGACTGAGAGTGCTTTTATGGAAGATATGGATGATGTTATAAAACAATTGCAAGATGTCAGGAAATTAGGCGTTTCGATCTCCCTTGACGATTTTGGTACTGGCTATTCTTCGTTAAGCTACTTGAAGAATCTTCCAGCCGATCTGTTAAAAATTGATAGAAGCTTTATTAGTGAGTTACCGGATAATAAACAAAGTAAGACAATTGTGGACTCACTAATCAATTTAGCCCATGAGTTGTCAATAGAAGTGATAGCTGAAGGTGTTGAGAATGAACAGCAACTTCAATATTTGAAAGATTTGGGCTGTGATTATTTTCAGGGATATTTATTTTATTATCCACTTCATTCCGAGCGTTTGTTGGAGCTCTATCAAAATTTAACTAAAATAGATGCATCCTAATAAATACGCTAATTGAAAAAAAGGAGCCGTCAGGCTCCTTTTTTATTACTTGCAAATAGTTCTGCTAAAGAACTTAACAAGTATCGGCAAACAATAAGATACAGATTAGCGATTTTTCTTCATCGAACGAGTAGCTTTGTATTCAAGCTTAGCAGCTTCGTTCATTGCATGAAAAATGATACTTTGTTCATTAGTTCCGCTAACCATATGAGCCCCAGGACCTTGTCCGTAAATAGCGACATCTTCACCTGAATGAGTTTCCGAAGACAGTGGGACCAATACTTCTTGGTGATATCCTGAAGACTCAGTATCAACACCGTTTAAATCTTTACGACCGGCATCAGCAGAATAACCATAAGTAGCATCAGCATTGGTTTCTGCACCTAAATCTCTAAAGCCGCGTCCATTGGTATAGCCCAAAGTCGTGTAAGGCATACCATCAGAAGCAAGTGATGGTTCCTCATTTCCAACGGCTACCACTTGACCTAAAATTGGATTACCTCGTTTAGGATACCCTGCGATAGTAAATACATGTCCATGGTCAGCTGTAACAATTATCAGCGTTTCACTCATGTTTGAAGAGTCTACTGCGGCCTTGATAGCATCCGAAAAAGCAATGGTGTCAGTTAGAGCGTTATATGCACTACCGGCATGGTGACCATGATCGATTCTTCCTGACTCAACCATTAAGAAGTAACCGTCAGGATTATTATCTAGCACGCCGATAGCTTTGCGAGTCATGTCAGCGATTGAAGGCTCACCGGCAATGTCATTTCCGCGATCGGCTTCATATTGCATATGAGATTCATTAAACAAACCAAACACCTTTTCGGTCGATTCAGTATCTATCGAGTCAAAGCCAACTTGGTCATAAACGTAAGTTCCGGCTGGATAGTTTTGTTGCCATTCGCTGACTAAGTCACGGCCATCAGTACGATCACCTTCTACTGAGCTAGAAGCGTCTGGGCTGTTGTAGCTGGCATCTTTGGGCAAAAAGTGGCGACGTCCGCCTCCCATAACCACTTCAATGCCATCGATGTTGCTGGCAAAGGGGAATCGTTGTTTAAGATTAGTTTCAAAATTGACCAATTGGGATGCAATATCTTCACAACCGCCGTCAACAGCCTCACTGGGCATGTCAGAAACGTCTTCCCAATTTCTGTCAGCTGATTTAGCGTAAGTCGCCGCGGGAGTCGCATGAGTGATTCGAGCGGTAGACAATACACCTGTTGATTTACCTGCTATCTCCGCTAGTTCGAGAGCCGTTACCAACTCATTCCCAGCGACAGTTGCACAATCGCCACGTTCTATGTCTTCGTCAACGCCAATCACTCCAACATCGGTTTTAACGCCAGACATCATAGCAGTCATGGTTCCTGCAGAATCAGGTGTTTGTGCATCGACATTATAAGTCTTGGCTAAACCGGTGTATGGGAACACGTCCATAGCCAAATTATTTTCTTCGCCTTGTAGACCTTTCAATTGGCCTTCAAGGATACGCGCAGCGGTTACTGTAGATACCCCCATTCCATCGCCAACAAATAGAATGACGTTTTTAGCTTTAGCGCCATTAGCCCCTTTTCGTTTAATCACGCGTTTAGCGTCCATAAACCACGGATTTGTTTTTTGATAATCGGGTAGTACCGATTTACTTCTATTTGATTCCGCTGTCGCAGAAAAGGCGATACTAGAAGTTGCAAGAATACTAGCAACCAATATAGCTGATTTTTTCATGAGTACTGTTCCTCTTAAGTGTAGGTTTTACGTTTGAAAAGAAAAATTTCTATCAAGTCAAAATTTGTTTTCGTTTAAAGTCTAAGAGGAACATGTTTCAAAGATATTGCAGTTATATTTAAGTTTTATTACCAGATGGTAGCTACATCTGTTTTGCTTTGGTGTTTACATATTCTTTACTTGAAGTAGTATCAGACATGGGTGTCTAATTGGTTTAATTTGAACTCTTGGCTGTTTTTGATAGTCTTGTTTAATAAATAAGCGCAAAGGATCTGGATATGTTTAATCGATTGCTATTGATATTTATCGTATTTTTCTCATTTACAACAAGTGCTGAACAAATACCGGACGACCTTAAGCAATGGCAAGATTGGGTGGCTTATCAGCAGGAGCACAAAAATTGCCCATTAATTAATGGTCAAGCTGGTAATTCAAAAAATAACTATCTTTGCGCTTGGCCATCTCAACTCAAACTAGAGATAGACTCTGCCGGAATTAAATTTAGCCAGCAGTGGTTGGTGATAGAAGAAAGCAAAATTCCATTGCCCGGCGAGCAAAACTATTGGCCACAATCCGTCACCATTAACCAAGCCGCTGTGCCGGTTTTAGAGCAAACTAATCGCCCCTATGTTTTATTATCCAAGGGGCAGCATAATATTACGGGCAGAATAAATTGGAATACTCAGCCTGACTCATTACTAATTCCTCCTCAAGTGGCGCTCGTGGATTTAATGATTGACGGCACTAAGCAACCGCATGTTGAGCGTCGTCAAGATAGAATTTGGATAGGCCGGGAAAAGAATCAACAGGTTGAAGAGCAAGAGTTTCTTAAAGTTTGGGTGAACCGCTTGATTGCAGATGATCATCCCATGGAAATGACGGTAGCGGTAAAGTTGGATGTAGGTGGTGCCTCTCGAGAAATCAATTTAACTCAGTTTGACCTAAGTAAGATCCAGTTAAAGTCGATTAACTCCAATCTTAATGCACGGATCGATAATCAAGGTACTTTGACCGTCCAAGTTAAACCCGGAAGTCATCAACTCTATTTAGCTTTTAAAATTCACGATTTTCCAAGTGAAATTTCTTTAGTCGAATCTGGCGAACATTGGCCGCAACAAGAAATTTGGGCTTATAAAAATAATGAACGACTACGCTCAACTCAAATCGAGCAAGTCGCTCCGATCGATGCTAATCAAGGATTTGTCTCTGGCTGGTCACAGTTTCCTCATTATGTGTTAAGTCGTGGTGAATCATTTAATATCAAACAAAGAAATCGAGGCTTGTCTCACAATGGCGATAGCCTCTCCTTAAATCGCGAAATGTGGCTAAGTTTTGATAGTCAAACCTATTATTTCTTTGATTCTATTGGCGGTTCAAAATCTAAAGACTGGCGCGTGAACACTTTACCCGAATATCGTTTAACTCAATTAAGTAATCATGGGCAAGAAAGATTGATTACTTATGATGATCGCAATCGAACAGGCGCAGAAATTAGAACGCCACAAATTAACATTGAAGCCAGCGGTGAAGTTGCTGCTAGTAATATGAAACATGCTTCTGGTTGGGATATAGAGTTTGCAAGCTCTAATGTCAATATTAATATTCCACCCGGTCGAAAATTGATCGCGATTTCAGGCGCTGATAGCAGCTATGGTGATTGGGTCAGCCAGTGGAGCTTAATGGATTTATTTTTTATATTGATCACTCTTGCATTAGTTCTCAAACTGTTTGGTCTAGTGCCCAGCATTTTTGCGTTACTAACTTTATTACTTAGTTACCACGAATTTAATATGCCGATGTTTCTTTGGTTTAATTTTACCGTTGCTTTAAGTTTGGCGAAAACAATTAATCGACCTAATTTAAACAAAGTTCTAAATAGTTACAAGTGGATCTCGACTGGCCTACTGCTGCTAGCGTTACTGCCCTTCTTAGCAGAGCAAATACGTTTTACCCTTTATCCGCAGTTGGAACTTAATCAATCCGTTGCCTACCAACAATCCTCCGGACGAATGAGCGATAGTTTTCTGGAAACAGAGCCAGTAACAGAAGCTCTATCTGCCCCCCTTGCGTCGGTAGCGGAGAAAAAACCGAAAGTCGTTGCAACCGGCAGTCGGTTGAAGCGCTCAATTCTCCAGAGTAACTATGAGCAAGGTGCGATTATTCAAGCGGGTAAAGGCCGTCCTGATTGGCACTGGCAATCTGCCAGTTATCGTTGGAATGGACCTATCAAAGGAGATGAAACCGTGCGTTTAGTTGTGCTACCTGAATATGCGGTAAAAATGTTTAGGATCTTGATGATTATATTTTCTGTGTTGTGGCTGTTATCAATGTTAAACAAAGATGGTGGTATCAGTAAAAGACTACTCGCTGTTATTGCACCGAATGCTGGGACTAAATCAACCGCCGCATTACTTGCGATATGCCTGTTGTTACCACTGACTTCAGAGGTGAAGGCTAATGACATTCCAAATGCAGACTTACTCAAAGAGTTGCAGAATAGACTGTATCCAATCCCAGAATGTGTGCCCGATTGTGTCAGCGTGGCTAAGGCTAACTTGTCCCTTTCCGCACAAGAACTCACACTCACTCTAGATTTCCATAGTGGTGCCAAAGTAGCGGGTATGATCCCAAGTTCTGAAGATTGGCGCATAGATTCCCTGACAATCAATGGTAAGCCGTTAGACCATCTTTGGAAAAACAATGTTGGCTCTTGGGTAAACTTAGAACAAGGACTTTCGCAACTCGTGATTAAAGCCACTTTGAAAAACAAGTCAAATATTACCATGCAGTTTGGTGAGCGACCCAAGGAGTTTGTTTCAAAGTTAAGTGGTTGGGAAATATCGGGTGTTAATGATAATCGGTTAGTCAGTAATAGTATTCAGTTGACTCGAGCAGCTCAGGCATCCGTGAGTTCACAGTTAAGCGGAGATAAAAATGTCGCCGTTGATATTAGCGCCCAAGAGCAATCTATTGAGGATCTGTTATTTGTTACTAGGCGATTGAATTTTGCAACTCAATGGACCATGGATACCTATGTGACTCGACAGGCTCCGTTGCAAGGAACCATTACTGCCGATGTCCCACTACTGGACTTTGAGAAGCCCTTAGAAATGACGGATTATGTGAAGGATAACAACATGAAAGTGGTGATCCCTAGTAATTCTCAAAGTGTACATTGGCGTTCAAGTATTCAATCGTCAAGCGAGCAGTCAGCGAGTCGAACTCAATTTAAAAT